>MBFK01000061.1 GCA_001704765.1 Sinorhizobium shofinae | reverse complement strand
CAAATCCTGCCCCCGCAACCAACGATAACTGCGATACCAAAAGGCGCCCACACGGGCGCCTTTCGCGTTCGAAAACCTAAACGACAAAACGACACCCCAGCCTTCATCCTTCATCCTACCTTCCGGATCGGCGAATCGCCATCCCCGTCTAACCCGCGGGGATTTTGCATTTTCGGAACGCCTCTGCCGCAGGCGAATTGGTCACTCCGAGCTCGGGCGACGATCATGACAAGGTCAAATCTGCCGATGAGCCAACAAAGGAGCAGGAAAGGCGCTATTTGCCACCGCTCGCCTGCGCCAACTCAGCCAGCCGCTCCTTACCGATTGTCTCGACGACACGGTGGAGATGCTCGGTCCTTTCGAGAAGCCAGTCGAGCGCTTCTTTGGTAATCTCAAAGTGTTTTGAGTAGCGTGCCTTCACGTAGGCCTCGTTGAGGATGTTGTACCAGGCTGTGAAGCGGTGTTGATCGCGTGGCCAAGCCTCAACGAGCCGGCGGTCTCGATCTTCCGCCAACCCTCGCAGGAACTTCAGATTGTGCGACGGCGGGCTGTAATTTGTGAGCGTAAGAAGAAATGCGGAATAAGCAGACTCCACTGCTTGGTGAAGCAAGAAAGCTGCGCGGTTCCTCCAAGCATTCCCGCCAGCGTAGACGGCAAGCTGCCGGAACTCCGCAGCACTCTCGAATTGCCTCTCGAAATGCTCCTTTGCCACTCTAAATGCATCGGCGGGAGAAAGCCGCTTCGGTTCCGCCAGCGGCCGGTCGTCGAGCTCGTAGAGAACAATGCCCTCGCGCAGCAGGTCGACGAAGAAATACTGCCCGTCGGCCAGGAAGTTGTTCACCTCCCGGGCGCCATGGACGATTAGTCCGACCGGTGTCGAGACTCCCTTGTCCCACATAAGCCGGTCGGTCGCCTTATCCCAAAATCCCGGTTCGGAGAGCTTCTTCGAATTGACGATGACAAGGATGTCGTAGTCCGAACGGTAGCCCTTCATCGTGTGCGGCTCGTCGACGAAGGTGCCGCGCGCATAGGAGCCGAACAGGATGATCTTCAGGATCCGGCCGCGCTTCTTGAAAGCGGCGGAGCTTCCGTCCAGTGCATCCGCGAACTCCTCATGGATGATCTCGACGACGCGGGCTAGCTCGCGCTGCTTCTTCTCCGGTAAGTATTCGAGGGACGATCTCATGTCCAATCGATAGGGCAAAGACGATTCGCCGTCTACCGCAGGCATTCATGGGTCTTAAAGGAGGCGTATCGAATCTGACGACAATATACCGCGTGTTGCCCCAAAGAAGTCCTCAATGGATGTGTCCAGGGAGTGGCTCTTCCCGAAGAATCATCGCCTAGATACCGACGCACTTGCGATTCAAAGTGCTACAGCGACCTTTGTGCGTCTGATAAGACGCACGGCGCTGTAGTGCTTTTCGAGGACGGCGAGAATCCGCATGCCGGCGTCGCGCCTCTCGATGACACGGGTAGAACGCCCCACCGGTTGAGCAAATCGCGCCGCCAGCCTTTGCCGTGTGCCCTCAGCAAGAGGCGCCGGCCCTATTGAACGAGATAGGTCTCGATCCTGCCGATGCCCTTCAGATCGAGAGCGCAACGCGGCTTCAGGGCCCATTGGCCGCGCAAAGCACGCCTGGTCGCCTCTGAGATCTGCACGCTGTCCGCCACCCCCTGGGATTCAAGGCGGCTCGCAATGTTCACCGTTTCTCCCCACACGTCATAGACGAAGCGAAGCCGGCCGATCAGCCCGGCCACGACCGGCCCAGAATGGATGCCGATGCGAACCCGAAAGCGGTCGCCGTCGGGGACTGTGTCCTGCAACGATTCCAGCATCGATTTCCCGAGAGCCACGATCCTGTCGGCGTGGTCCGCTGAAGGCTCCGGAATCCCGCAGGCAGCCATATAGGCATCGCCGATGGTCTTGATTTTCTCCACATGATGCTGCTCGGTCAGGAGATCGAACTTGCTGAACATCCTGTCCAGTCGCCTGACCAGATCGGACGGCGGCAGCCTTGCCGCGATGGGCGAGAAGCCGACGATATCTGCAAACAGAATGGACACCTCTTCGAAGCGATCGGCGATGATCTCCTCGCCGCCCTGCAATCGGGCAACGATCTGGTCGGGCAGGATCGCGTGAATAAGGGTATCGGCGCGCCGCTTCTCCGTTTCGATCTGCTCAAGATAGCGATGCTCGCGGTCGAGCCAGCGCTTCTTTTCGAGGGTGGAGTTGATGCGCGCCCGAAGCAGGATGGGATTGAAAGGCTTCGTCAGATAGTCATCGGCTCCCGCCTCGATGCAACGAGCCACCGCGGCGACTTCGTTCAGCCCCGATATCATGATCACCGGGACGTGCCGCCATCGGTTCTCCGCCTTCAGCCGTGAGAGCACCTCGATGCCGTTCATGTCCGGCATCAGGATGTCGAGCAGAATGAGGTCGAACTCGTCATCTGTCAGTCTCGCGAGCGCGGAGCGGCCGGAATCGGCGGTGACAACGCGATGGCCCTCGCGCCGAAGGCGGCGGGAGAGGAGGTCGCGATTGCTGGCAACGTCATCGACGACGAGAACCCTGCCGCCCTGATCCGGCCAGGCATCATGCTTGGCCCTAAACAGGAGCCGTTCAAGTTCCGCCGCGTCGAGTCCGGCCTGATCCCTTGGCTGCCTAAGCGCCTCGATGGCTCCCCGGCGCGAAAGACCGGCGATGGCGTCGACCTGCTTCAAGAGCTCGGCTGCCGCCGCAAGGATCACACCGAGATCCTCCTTCAGCGTGTGCGGGTGCAATTCTTCGGCCTCTTCGAGGATCATTTCGGAATAGCCGATGATAGCGTTGAGCGGCGTGCGCAGATCGTGGCGCAGCCGTGCTTCCGCTTCGGCTTCCTCTCCCTCCGGGCAGTTCGCCTTGTCGTCGATCAGGCCATCGATGAGACCGTTCAATTGTCTTGCTGCGGCGCCGATCCGCTCCAGGTCGGCGAGCATATGGATCAAGCCGAGATCCCGCGCCTGTTCGAGCAACAGTTCCTGAAAGCCCAGGATCGCCTGTGCCGGGCCGGCCATCCGCTGCGCCACGTGGGTGGCGAGGGCTTGACGCTGGAATTCGTTCCCGACACTCATTTTTCAAACGCCATTCAATGAGATGTGGTGAGTAGCTGCTCGATCTTTCGGACAAGCTGCGACAGGTCGACCGGCTTGCTGTCATAGTCGTCGCAGCCGGCATCCAGGGCCATGTCTCGATCGCGCGCCATGGCGTGAGCAGTCAGCGCGATGACCGGAATCCCGCAGGTGAGCGGGTTGGCCTTGATCTGTCTGGTCGCTTCCCAGCCGTCCATTACCGGGAGGCTCATGTCCATCAGGATCAGATCGGGCTTTTCCGAAGCGGCAAGCTCGACGCCGGTCTTGCCATTTTCCGCAATCAGCACGTCGAAGCCGCGACGAGACAACCGCCGCGAAAGCATGTCGCGGTTCATTTCATTGTCTTCCACCAGAAGGATTCTCGTCATTTTCCGGTTTCCTCCGGCCTGCTGCCTGTTCCTTGGATCGCAGACGATCCAAGGAACAGGCAGCTATTCAAAGTGCTACAGCGACGCACGGTGCTGTAGGCTTCAGCCGCCGCCGACGGCCTGACCGGCCGTTTCACGCGATGCGATCTGGCGCTCAAGAGCTTCGACCAGTTGCGACCTGCTGTTTGCCCCTTTGTTTACGACAGCGACCGCCTGATCGCGCAGCCACCGCAACTCGTTGGCAGAGAGGTCCTTCGACGTGACCACGACGACCGGGATGTTCTGCAGCTCCGGGATCCTCTGCATCTCGCTGAGTGTCTGGAATCCGTCCATCTCCGGCATCAGAAGATCAAGCAGGACCAGGCGCGGCAGCAGCCGTTTCATCATTTCGAGACCGCGGATGCCATCGCCTGCCTCGTGGACCTTCCAATTCCTCTTCACCAGAATGCGCCGTAGAAACTCGCGCGAAGCCTGATCGTCGTCGATGACCAGCACGTCGCGGTTTCCGCCCCCGCAAGCCTCTATCGTCCGGATCAGCTTGTCGGTGTCGATGGGCTTGGTCAGATATTCGACCGCGCCGAGCGACAGGCCGAGCTCGCGATCCGCCAGAATTGTCGCCAGGATCACGGGGATGGTGCAAAGTTCAGGATCGCTTTTCAACGTGCGCAACACCGACCAGCCGTCCTGGTGCGGCATGATGATGTCGAGAATGATGGCGTCGGGCCGATGCTCCCGGGCGACCGCTATTCCTTCCGCTCCGCTCGCCGCCTGCATAGAGGCAAGCCCTGCTTCTGCAAGCGCTTTTGCGATCAGGTTACGGGCGGCCGGTTCGTCGTCGATGATGAGTGCGGTTCGGCCCGGCTGAATGATCCGCGATGGCTCGGCGATCCGAGGCTGTTCGGTCTCCCGCCTGCATCGCGCCGGCACTTCCATCGTGAAGACCGAGCCCTTTCCGACTTCGCTATCGACGTTGACAACGCCGCCGATCATGCGACTGAAGCTGCGGGTGATGCTCAACCCCAATCCCGTGCCGCCGTAATTGCGGGTGGTGGAAGCATCGGCTTGCGTGAAGGCATTGAAAAGCCGTTCCTGCTGTTCCGGCGTCATGCCGATGCCGGTATCGGATACTTTGAAGACAAGCCAATCGCCGTCCGCTCGCCCTTCACGCCGAGCGGAAAGCGTGACCCGGCCGCCATTGGTGAATTTCGCCGCATTGCTGAGCAGATTGAAGAGATTCTGGCGTAGCTTGGTCTGGTCCGAGTGCATCTCTCCAAGGTCGCCATCGACGTCCTGTACGAACTCGTTGAGGTTCTTCGCCATCAGCGGTGCGACAGTCGCTCTCACGTCGCTGAGTAATTCGGCGACGTCGAAGGTTTCGAGGAAGACCTCCATCTTGTTCGCCTCGATCTTCGACAGATCGAGGATGTCGTTGATGAGCGACAGGAGGTGCCTGCCGGCCGAGGCTATTTTCTCAAGGTCCGGGACCAGCTCGTCGTCGTTATGATCGCGTGCCTCCTCGATCAGCATCTCGCTGTAGCCGATGATCGCATTCAATGGCGTGCGCAATTCGTGACTCATGGAGGCGAGGAAACGGCTCTTCGCCTCGCTTGCCGCTTCGGCATTGCTCTTGGCTCGCTCGAGCTCAACTTGCCTCTGCTTGAGTTCGGTGATGTCGGTATAGACGGCGACCGTCCCGCCGTCGGGGATCTTACGCTTGGTAATGCGGACCCACTTGTCGCCAAACCGCTTCTCGTCGACGAGGCCGGCCGGATCCCCGTGGAGACGCAGGCGTTCTTCGATCCACTCTTCGGGCGACTTTCCTTCGAGGTCTACTTGCCCTCTTGCGAGGTTTTGCTCCAGGATTTCGCGGAAGCTCTTGCCGCGCAGCTCGTTGGGCTTATGGCTTGGGAAAATTTCACAATATTTGCTGTTGGCGACCAGGATTCTGTCATCCGGATCATAGAGGACGAATCCGTCGGAAATCGCCTCGAGTGCCGCGGCGATCGTCCGCCTTTGCCGCTCTGCCTCGTCTTCGAGCTTTTTCTTTTCGATTGCGTTTTGCTGGAAGAGCGAAAGCGTTTTCGCCATCGCTCCGAATTCGTCGCCGCCCTCCTCGGGGATCGCCACGTCGTAGCGGCCTTCCGTTAGGTCCCCGATCACGCGATTGAGGCGCCGGAGCGGGCCGACGATCGAGCGCAGAACGAGGAGCGTGAGAAGCGAGCCGATCAGGACGACGCCGCCCACCAGGATGGCGGCGGTTGTGGCCGTCTTCTGCGTCTGCGCTACGACCTCGTTACGGGCGGCCTCGGCATCGGCCTTTACCTGCTCGACGAGCCTGTTGAGATTCGCGTCGACATGGCCGCTGTGGGTGCGTGCCTCTGCCAGCAAGGTGTTGCCGAGGATGCGGTTGTCCTGGGTATAGCTTTCCGTTGCCTGCAGCGCCGTTTCGACATAGGCGTCGATTTCAGTGCGGATTTCCCTGACGGCTTCTGGCGAGTGCTTGGCAAGGCGCTCCAGCTGGATCTGCAGGCGTTCGCGGGCCTGCTCGGCATTGCGCTGTGAATTCATCAGCAGGCTGACGGAGAGATCGGTCAGCCAGTATCTGAGATCGCCGAAGGCGACATGCGCCGCCGCCGCCGATGCGGCGCGGTCGAACAATTCCTGGGTGTCGGCCATGCGCTCGGCGCTGCGATGGAGCGCTTGGGTGAGGAAGACGGATGACAGGACAAGGCTGATCAGGCCGGCTGCGGTCAGCGTTGCTACACGGGCAGAGATCGGCAGATTGGCAAGCCGGTTGGCGAGGCTCTTGGCCGGCGCCGACACGGTCTCGACTCGCCGCAACTGCTCTCCAAGCGCGCTCATTGGAACAAGACGATGCTGATCGCACCGCCCAGGTCGCCCGCTTTGCCGCCCTCTTTCGGATAGCCGGTGACGTCGATTTCGCCCTTCGGCGCGCCGTGACAGGTGAGACAGGATTCGGTGTAGTATTCCGGCAGCAGCATGCGAAAAGCAGGGCGGCCGTTCACCGTCGTCATTTCCGTATAGCTGTCCTCCTTCGGTCTCTGCGGATCCGGGAAGACCTCCTCGATGACCTTCGCCTCCCAGGGATCGGGAAGCGACTTGCGGTTACGCACCAGGACCTCCGGCGCAGTCACGCGGACCAGCGCCTCGTTTCCCACTTTGGCGGCGAATTTTTCGTTCATCAGGCGTGCAAAAACGGCTGGGACAAAACCTTTGAAGGCGATGCCAGGCCGGTTTATGTCGTCCTGATGCTCGTCGATCACCTCGCGCATGGCCTCGACCTGTGCCTGGAGCAGTTTGCGGTCGCGCTCCGCCAGATCATCGGAGATCAATTGCCTGCCGGTGCGCTCGCCATAGAGGGCAATTGCCTCCGTCGTGAAACGCTCGCCATCGAGATGCTTGTCTGCGACGGTCGGATCATTGATGAGCGACTGATAATTCGAAAGGACGCTTCGGGCGGCCCTGAGCAATTCGGCGAGCCGCGTCCCGGTCGCTACATCGGCCGCCTCTTCGGCCGCCACCGGAGACGAGAGAAGCATGCAGCCGGATAAAACAGCGAGAACGCAGTATCGTGCGAAGACTGTAAGAGCTTCCATGTTGCTTTCCCTCCGCGAGGAAGCACAAGGCGGAAACATATCACAGGAAGCACATTGGAAGGAGTCATCTCTGGGACATGAGCTGGCCCAAGCTTATGTTGCGAGAGTATCCATGGGCTACGAACGGGAAGCTAGAAAAGGATTGTAGCCTTCGGCTATCGACCAGGCGCCCGCTTGGACAGCCAGAGACGAATGATCCGTCGGCTCAGACGGTTGAATGCTTTCCAGACCTTAACATGCGCTTGCATTGCCGATGTTGTTCGAAGCAACAACGATGGAAAATCGCCTGATTTTTGAGAAAGGTAGGGCAGCACGTAAACTTCTATGTCTGCGCGGGCTTCCGCAACCGCGAGCTGCTCGCCGTGTCGTTCGGCCGATAGCGGTACCAGTGATCCTGCCGCTCCGGGCGCAGAAAGCCGATGCGCTGGCGAGCCCGGCATTCGTATTCGGCCACCTTGGCCTTTGCCGGTCGGGTGTCGGGGGTAGCCGATATTGACCGTAAAGCGGGAATCGAGCTCGGTATTGTTCATCGAGCGTTGCACGGAGATGACCTGGACGACGCCTTTTGCGTGCCGATTCAAAGTCTGGCCATGCCTCAGAAAACCGACCGACTGGAGATACGGTGCCAACTCCTGGCCGATCACTCGTTCAAAAGCGCTCCTCGGTGCAAATCGCGAATTGGGCGTGACAGTTGTCCGGCAGCCGGGCAACGCGAACTTCTTACCTAATCGGCACAGCGGAGTGAGCATGCCCGCTTACGGAGTGTCCTGACCGTTCCCGGTCAGGACGATTTCTGTTTTCGAGGTGTTAAAAAAAGCAGTGGCACGGCAATGCGACCGCAAACGTTACGAGTCAATCAGATCATAGAGCGTAATAGGTTGTGCCAGCGCGGATATAAACATACATGGTTGTATCGCCTTAGCAACTAAAAATTAGGGGTTTTGAAGGAGTCGCACAGCAACCTCAGGTTCAGATCGCCGAAATTCAGGGATTTGCGGTGGCGCAGCCAGCGGTTACGCCGCCGCCTGTGCTGCCTTCACGAAATCGACGAAGGCGCGCAGCGCTCCAGGCATCTGCCGTCGGCTCGGGTAATAGAGATAGAAGCCGCCATAATAGGGGCACCAGTCCTCCAGAACCCGCACCAGCCGCCCGGCCGCAATGTGCACACCGACCTGCTCCTCGAAGGCATAGGCTAGCCCCACCCCCAGAAGCGCCGCCTCCACCATCATGTCCTGGTCACCGACGACCAGCGGTCCCTCCACCTCCACCGACAATTCTACACCGCCGCGCGAAAACTCCCAGCCATAGAGCCGGCCGCTGCCGAAGCGCAGGCCGATGCAGGGGAGATCCTTGAGCTGTTCGGGGTGTGAGGGCTTGGCGTGGCGCTCGAAAAAATCGGGTATCGCCACGATGGCAGAGCGCTGCCGCGGACCGATGGGCACGGCGATCATGTCCTGGGCGACGACCTCGCCGAAGCGGACGCCGGCATCGAAGCCCTCGGACACCATATCGACGAGCGCGTTGTCGGCGACAATTTCGACGGTGATACCCGGGTAAGCTGCAAGGAACCTGGCGACGACCGGCAGGAGGACAATCTTCGCGGATGTCTGCGCTGCGTTCAGCCGCAACCGACCGACCGACACGCCGCGCAGGCTGCTAAGATCATCGAGGGCGTCGTCGATATCGCGAAAGGCCGGCCGGATGCGGGCGAGCAGGCGCTCACCGGCTTCGGTGAGCGCGACGCTGCGCGTCGTCCGGTTGAACAGCCGCAGATCCAATCGTTCCTCGAGCGACTTCAGCGCATGGCTGATCGCCGAAGGCGTACAGCCGATCTCGTCGGCGGCGCGGCGAAAGCTCCGATGTCGCGCAAGCGCCAGAAAGGGCATCAGGTCCGAAGGGGATATGTCCCGCATTGTTGAATGATATTCACTAACTCATCGAGAATCCAGCGGATTATCTCAACGATGCTTTCGTCGTAGACCTGACTTGCCCGCCGAAATTGTTTCGGCGAAGGTTTTTCAAGGAGGTTCACATGCGTACTTGGTTCATTACCGGAGCTTCTCGCGGTTTCGGCGCTCTGATCGCCGAACAGGCTTTGGCCAAGGGCGATCAAGTGGTCGCGACAGCCCGCAACCCCAAAGCAATCGTCGAGCGCTTCGGGGTGCGCTCCAACCTTCTGGCGGTGGCGCTCGATGTCACCGACGAGGCACAGGCGCATCAGGCCGCCAAGGAGGCCATCACACGTTTCGGCCACATCGACGTGCTCGTCAACAATGCCGGCTAGGAGCCGTCGAGGAGGCGAGCGGGGCGGAGATAGAAGCGCTCTATCGTACCAATGTGTTCGGCCTTCTCTCCGTCACCCGCGCAGTGTTGCCGCATATGCGCCGACAGCGCTCCGGGCGGATTCTCAATTTCTCTTCGGTCGGCGGCTACACGAGCGCGGCCGGTTTCGGGATCTATTGCTCCACGAAATTCGCCGTCGAAGGCCTGACCGAGGCGCTTGCGGCGGAACTCGGCCCGCTCGGCATCCATGCGACCGCCATCGAGCCTGGCTACTTTAGGACCGACTTCCTCGACTCGACGTCGCTCTCCATCAGCCCCGTGCAGATTGCGGACTATGCGGATACCGCGGGTGCGGTGCGCACCAAGGCAACGGAGATCAGCCACAACCAGCCCGGCAATCCTGCCAAGCTCGCCGAAGTGGTCGTCGCCTTCGTCGAGGCGCCGAACCCCCCGGTCCGGCTGCCGCTCGGCAGCGATACGCTGGCTGCGATCGAAGCCAAGCACGCCGCGGATGCCGAACTGATCGCCAAATGGCGGCACGTTTCCGTGTCGACCGACTTTCAAGCCGCTGCTTGAACTGCCGAACCTGTAAGCGCCATTGCGGAATGGCGCTTACAGTCTTGCCGCTAAACCGTCTCCCCGCCAATTACTTCGTCGCGCCGAGGTTTTCGCTTGTAGCTCCAGTCGCTAGAGGTTGTAGCCTGCTCTTGAAGCTAAAAGGAGCAACGCATGACAGGCCCGGTTCGGGAAAGCAGATATCGCGTCGAAGGCATGGATTGCGCGTCCTGCGCGGCGAAGATCGACACCGCCGTCAGGCGGGTCGTCGGTGTTAAGGATGTCAGCGTGTCGGTGACTGCGGCCACGATGACGGTCCGGCATGCCGACCACGACGATGTCGGTCCGTCAATCGTACGAAAGGTGGTCGGGCTTGGTTACGGGCTCTCGCCATTGGCCGGCGAAGCGTCACCAAATTTGTCGCCCTCGGACGAGTATGCATGCTGCGGCCATGCCCATGGCGCGCCAGGTGATGATCACGGCCACCAGCACTCCCATGATGTCCGGCCCGCACACTCCGCCGACCCCTCGAAAATTGGCGCCGCCGCGAACCATGTGCGTCGAGCGGAGCCGTGGTGGCGAACAAGAAAGGGCAGTCTGACAGTTGCCTGCGGCGTCGCGCTGGCCGGCGCCTACGGCGTCGGAAAGCTCTTTCCTGCGACCGAGCCCTGGATATTCATCCTTGCCATGCTTGTCGGCCTGCTGCCGATCGCCAGGAGGGCGGTCATGGCCGCACTGGCCGGCACGCCGTTCTCCATCGAGATGCTGATGACCGTCGCGGCGGCCGGCGCCGTCTTCATCGGCGCTGGCGAAGAGGCCGCGATGGTCGTGTTTCTCTTCCTGATCGGCGAACTCCTTGAAGGAATCGCCGCCGGCAAGGCGCGGGCGAGTATCGAGGCGCTGACGGCGCTTGTGCCGAAATCGGCGCTCATGGAGGCAGAGGGGCGAATGATCGAGGTTCCGGCGGAGAGCCTGCCGGTCGGCGCCACGATTCTCGTTCGCCCCGGCGACCGGCTCGCCGCCGACGGCGTGGTCCTGACCGGCGAGAGCGGCGTCGACGAAGCGCCAGTGACTGGCGAGAGCGCGCCCGTCCTGAAGGGGCCTGGCGACAGTGTCTTCGCTGGCACGGTCAATGGCGACGGAGCCTTGCGGCTGCGTGTCACCGCCGCTGCCGCCGACAACACCATCGCCCGCGTCATCCGGCTCGTCGAGGAGGCGCGGGAGATGAAGGCGCCGACGGAACGGTTTATCGACCGGTTCTCCCACACCTATACGCCGGCCGTCGCCCTCGTCGCGGCCCTGGTTGCGACGGTGCCGCCGCTGTTCTTCGGCGGGCTCTGGGAGGAGTGGATTTACAAGGGGCTCGCGCTTCTGTTGATCGGCTGCCCCTGCGCCCTGGTCATTTCCACACCGGCGGCAATCGCGGCGAGCCTTTCGGCAGGCGCACGCCGTGGCCTGCTCATCAAGGGCGGCGCCGTGCTTGAGAGTATCGGCAAGGTCACCGCTGTGGCCTTCGACAAGACTGGCACGCTGACCGAAGGTAAGCCGATGGTGACGGATATTCTTGGATTCGATCGAGCCGAAGCGGACGTTCTCGGCCATGCGGCCGCCCTCGAACAGGGCTCCAGCCATCCGCTGGCGCAGGCGATCCTGTCGCGCGCCGAGGCGGATGGAACCGCATTGGCGGCCGCCGCGGACGTCAAGGCTCTCGGCGGCAAGGGCGTCAGCGGCAGGGTGGCGGGCGCAGACCTCTTCCTCGGTTCGCCGCAGGAGGCTGACCGGCGCGTGCCGTTGACGGCCGAGCAGAAGGCGCAGGTGTCCGCCCTGCACGGCCAGGGGAAGACCGTTTCGGTGCTCGTCGCCGATGGCCGTGCGGCCGGCGCGCTCGCCATGCGGGACGAGCCGCGCCCTGATGCCGCGACGGGCGTGAAGGCACTGGCGGATAGCGGCCTTCGTGTGATCATGCTCACCGGCGACAACCGGCGCACGGCGGAGGCGATTGCCGGCCGGCTCGGGATCGAGGCGCGCGCCGAACTCCTGCCCGAGGACAAGCAGCGCATCATCGGCGAATTGAAGACCGAGGGATACGTGGTCGCCAAGGTCGGCGACGGCATCAACGACGCGCCGGCTCTGGCGGCGGCGGATGTCGGCATTGCGGTCGGTGGCGGCACCGACGTGGCCCTCGAGACGGCCGATGCCGCCAGCCTCCATGGGCGCGTCACGGATATTGCTGCGATGGTAAGGCTGTCGCGGGCGACCATGCGCAATATCTACCAGAACATCACCATGGCGCTTGGCCTCAAGGGCGTCTTTCTCGTGACGACCGTTGCCGGTGTGACCGGCCTCTGGCCGGCGATCCTGGCCGATACCGGCGCCACCGTCCTGGTGACGATAAACGCGCTCAGGTTGCTGCGAACGTCCGTCGATCCTTGAGGAACTTTACCTCTTGCCGGCGCTCCGCCGGCAAGAGTTTTGGTCTCTGGGACCCCTCATCTGCCTGTGTATATTCGTGCTGGACTCTCATCAGCGATCCGATGAGAGTATAAGGAGATCGCGATTTGAGGCTTTCGCGCCGGAAGATCGATGATAAACTTATACCAAATGGTAAAAAATTGCCGGCACGGTCTTGGGGCAGGGGCCGAAGCGGGCAAAAAGGGGATCGCAGGCCAATATGGATAATATTGCCATTGAATTGCGCGGGATCGACAAGAGCTTCGGTCTGGTCCACGCCAACAAGGACATCAATCTCAAGGTTCGCAAAGGTACGATCCACGGCATCATCGGCGAAAATGGCGCCGGCAAATCGACGCTGATGTCGATCCTCTACGGCTTCTACCAAGCCGATAGCGGTGAGATCTTCGTCGACGGCAAGCCGGTCTCTATTCGGGATCCGAACACGGCGATCTCCGTCGGCATCGGCATGGTGCACCAGCATTTCATGTTGGTCGAAAATTTCACCGTGCTGGAAAACGTCATGCTGGGCGCCGAAGACAGTCAGATCCTCAACAAGGGCATCGCCAAAGCGCGCCAGGAACTGAAGCGGCTCGAAAAGGAATATGCGCTTGAGGTCAATCCGGATGCGTTGATCGAGGAACTGCCGGTCGGTCTCCAGCAGCGGGTGGAAATCCTCAAGGCCCTCTATCGCAGGGCCGATATTCTCATTCTCGACGAGCCGACTGGCGTGCTGACGCCGGCCGAGGCCGACCACCTCTTCCGCATCCTCGGCCAGCTCAAGGCCCAGGGAAAGACGATCATCCTGATCACCCACAAGCTGCGCGAGATCATGGCGATCACCGACGAAGTCTCGGTGATGCGCCGCGGCGAGATGGTCGCGACCCGCACGACGCGCGAGACCTCGGTCGAGGAGCTTGCCGAGCTCATGGTCGGCCGCCGCGTGCTGCTTCGTGTCGAGAAGGGGGAGAGCAGCCCCGGCGATGTGAAGCTCTCGGTCCAAGGGCTGACGATCAAGGACAGCCGCGGCGTGACCATGGTCGACGACGTCTCCTTCGAGGTGCGCGCCGGCGAAATTGTCGGCATTGCCGGTGTCGCCGGAAATGGCCAGTCGGAGCTGCTCGAGGCGATCGCCGGCATTCGCAAGGCAACCTCCGGAACTGTGCTTCTGAACGGTAAGTCCGTCGATGTGACGGGCCATAGGGATCCCGCCGAACTCAGGGCCCGCGGGCTGGCGCACGTGCCGGAAGACCGGCATCACGTCGGTCTCGTTCTGAAATTCGAGGAGAGCGAGAACTCCATCCTCGGCTACCATCATGATCCGCGCTACCTGAACGGCGCGTTCCTGAATATCGACGCGATCCGCAAGGATGCCGAGGAGAAGATCGCCAAATACGACATCCGCCCGCCGAACGCGCGGCTGAAGACCGCCAACTTCTCCGGCGGCAATCAGCAAAAGATCGTCCTCGCTCGTGAGATGGAGCGTGGACCGGATGTGCTGATCATCGGTCAGCCGACCCGCGGCGTCGATGTCGGCGCGATCGAGTTTATCCACAAGCGGATCATCGAGATGCGCGACCAGGGCAAGGCTGTGCTGCTCGTCTCAGTCGAGCTCGACGAGATCCGCTCCCTTTCCGACCGCATTCTCGTGATGTTTGCCGGCCGCGTCGTCGGCGAGCGCAGCCCGGAAGCGACGGAGGGCGAGCTCGGCCTGTTGATGGCCGGCGTCGAAGGCCGCAAGGAGGCCGCAGAATGAGCACACCTTACGCGAAGCTCCCGGGCTGGGTCGAATATGGCCTGATCCCGCTGACCAATCTCGCCGTCGCGTTCCTCGTCGCCGGTCTCGTCGTGCTGCTCGTCGGGGAAAATCCGTTCGAGGCCGCTTACCACCTGATCAACGGCGCCTTTGGCCGCGGCGAGTATATCGGCTTCACGCTCTATTACGCGACGACCTTCATCTTCACCGGACTTGCCGTCGCCGTTGCCTTCCACGCCGGGCTCTTCAACATCGGTGGCGAGGGCCAGGCCTATGTCGGCGGCATCGGCGTTGCGCTCGCCTGCCTGTGGCTCGACCAGGTAATGCCCTGGTATGTGGTTTTCCCGCTGGCCATCCTCGGCTCGGCCTTCTTCGGCGCGCTCTGGGCATTCCTGCCCGGCTGGCTGCAGGCGAAGCGTGGCAGCCACATCGTCATCACCACCATCATGTTCAACTTCATCGCCTCGAGCCTGATGGTCTATCTCTTGACGCGCGTCCTGAAGCCGCTCGGATCGATGGCGCCGCAGACGCGGAACTTTGCCGAGGGCGGCCAACTGCCGAAGCTCGACTGGCTGCTGTCGATCTTCGGCCTCAACGTCGGAACGGCCCCCTTCAACATCTCCTTCCTGCTGGCGCTCGCCGCCGCCTTCGGCGTCTGGGTGCTGATCTGGCGCACCAAACTCGGCTACGAGATGCGCACCATGGGTCACAGCCCGTCGGCGGCGCGCTATGCCGGCATTCGCGAAAGCCGCATCACCGTCATCACCATGATGATCTCCGGCGGCCTTGCCGGGATGATGGCGCTGAACCCGATCATGGGCGAGCAGTTCCGCATGCAGCTCGATTTCGTGCAGGGAGCGGGCTTCGTCGGCATCGCCGTCGCGCTGATGGGCCGTTCGCATCCGGGCGGCATCATCCCCGCAGCGATCCTCTTCGGCGTCCTCTACCAGGGCGGCGCCGAGATCGCATTCGAGATGCCGTCGATCTCGCGCGACATGATCGTCATCATCCAGGGCCTCGTCATCCTCTTTGCCGGGGCACTCGAAAACATGTTCCGCCCGGCGATCACGCGCGCCTTCGCGATGCGCGGCCAGCGTGCGGCCGCCGTCGTCCAGACCAAGGGAGCCTGAAGCCATGGATTTCTTCCACGTCCTCGTGGTGCTCCTCGAATCGACGATCCGCGTCTCCGTGCCGCTGGTCTTTGCCGCGCTCGCCGGCCTCTTCACCGAGCGGGCCGGCGTCTTCGACATCGGGCTTGAAGGCAAGATGCTCGGCGCCGCCTTCGCGGCCGGTGCCGTCGCCGCCGTCACCCAGTCGGTCTGGATGGGCCTCATCGCCGCAATCCTCATCTCGGTGCTGCTGTCGCTGATCCACGGCTATGCCTCGATCACCCAACGCGGCAATCAGATCGTCTCGGGTGTGGCGATCAACTTCATCGTCGCCGGCTCGACAGTGATTCTGGGGCAGGCCTGGTTCCGCCAGGGCGGCCGCACGCCGGCGCTCGGCGAGGGCGCCAGGTTCCAGACGATCAATTTTCCCGGGGCGGACGCGATCCGCCACGTGCCGGTCCTCGGGCCGATCTATGCGGATCTCCTGTCCGGGCATTTCCTGCTCACTTATCTCGCCTTCGCCATGGTACCGGCGAGCTGGTGGATCCTCTATCGCACCCGGTTCGGGCTTCGGCTCCGGGCGGTTGGCGAAAACCCCGGCGCGGTTGACACGGCAGGCATCTCGGTGATCTGGCTCAGATACCGGGCGGTCATCTGCTGCGGCATTCTCTGCGGCTTTGCCGGCGCCTATCTGTCGCTGGCGATGACGGCCGGTTTCGTCAAGGGCATGACGGCGGGCAAGGGCTATATCGCGCTCGCGGCGCTGATCTTCGCCAAGTGGCGGCCGTTCAACGTCATGCTCGCCTGCCTGCTCTTCGGCTTCCTCGACGCGCTCGCCATCCGCTTGCAGGGCACGCCCTTGCCGCTCGTCGGCCAGGTGCCGGTGCAATTGATGCAGGCGCTGCCCTATATCCTGACCGTCATCTTGCTTGCCGGCTTCATCGGCAAGGCCATACCGCCCAAGGCCGGCGGCGTACCCTATGTGAAGGAGCGCTAGACCATGAAGGAGAACGAGCTCTTCGTCGCGGCGCGTGAAGCCATGGCAAAGGCCCATGCGCCCTATTCCAAGTTTCCGGTGGGGGCGGCGATCCGCGCCGAGGACGGCAAGATCTATACGGGCGCCAATATCGAGAACCTATCCTTTCCCGAGGGCTGGTGTGCCGAGACGACGGCGATCAGTCACATGGTCATGGCCGGCCAGCGCAAGATCATGGAAGTTGCCGTGGTTGCCGAGAAGCTTGCCCTTTGCCCGCCTTGCGGCGGCTGCCGGCAGCGGCTGGCGGAATTTTCCGGGGCGAGCACCCGCATCTATCTCTGTGACGAGACGGGCATCAAGAAGAGCCTGGCGCTTTCCGACCTGCTGCCGCACAGCTTCGAAACCGAGATTCTCGGATGACCGGCGCGGCTGAATTCCTGCGTGAGAAACTCGGCGGGCTATCGCCGCGCTATGGCATCGTCCTCGGCTCGGGTCTCGGCTCGCTCGTCGAGGCGGTCACCGCGCCGGTCCGCATTTCCTATGCGGACATACCGGGCTTCCCGGTCAGCAGCGTTTCCGGCCATGCGGGAGAGCTCGTCCTCGGCCGGCTCGGCGACGTTGCCGTCGCCATGCTTTCCGGCCGGGTTCACTACTATGAGCGCGGCGATGCCAATGCGATGCGCGTGCCGATCGAAACGCTGAAGCGGATCGGCGTTAAAAATCTGATCCTCACGAATTCGGCCGGTTCGTTGCGCGAAGACATGCCGCCCGGCTCGGTGATGCGCATCGCCGACCATATCGCCTTTTCCGGCGCCAATCCGCTGATCGGCGTCGAAAGCGACGAGCGCTTCGTAGGCATGACGAGCGCCTATGACGCGGCGCTCGCCGAGCGGATGGAGGAGGCCGCCGACCGGCTCGGCATCCCGCTCGCCCGCGGCGTCTATATGTGGTTCTCCGGTCCGAGTTTCGAAACGCCGGCGGAAATCCGCATGGCCCGCATCCTCGGCGCGGAAGCGGTCGGCATGTCCACCGTGCCCGAGGTCATCCTTGCCCGGTTCTTCGGTTTGAAGGTCGCGGCCGCCTCCGTCATCACCAATTTCGGCGCTGGCATGACCGGGACGGAGCTCAGCCATCACGAGACGAAGGAGATGGCACCGTTCGGCGGGAAGCGGCTGGCAGCGATCCTTAAAGAGATGATCGCGAGCGAAGGCTGAACGGGCCCGATTCGACAATGCTCCCACAGGAAGTCATCCGGAAAAAGAGAAACGGCGGTCGGCTCGAGGCGGCGGAGATCGCCGCCTTCGTCAAGGGTCTCGCCGACGGTTCGATCTCCGAAGGGCAGGTTGCCGCCTTCGCCATGGCCGTGTGGTTCACGGGCATGAACCGCGACGAATGCGTGGCACTGACGCTGGCAATGCGCGATTCCGGCGAAACTCTCGATTGGAGTGCACTCGGGCGGCCGGTCGTCGACAAGCATTCGACCGGTGGCGTTGGCGACAATGTCTCGTTGATGCTGGCGCCGATTGTTGCCGCTTGCGGCGCCGCCGTGCCGATGATCTCGGGGCGAGGGCTCGGTCACACCGGCGGCACGCTCGACAAGCTCGAGTCCATTCCGGGCTACAATATCCAGCCCTCCCCAGCGCTGTTTCATAGGGTGGTCGACGAAGTCGGCTGCGCGATCATCGGCCAGACCGCCAATCTGGCGCCGGCCGACAAGCGCCTCTATGCGATCCGCGACGTGACGGCGACGGTCGACTCGATGCCGCTCATCACCGCGTCGATCCTCTCGAAGAAACTCGCCGCCGGCCTCCAGTCGCTGGTGCTCGACGTGAAGCTCGGCAACGGCTCGTTCCTGACCGATGTCGACGAAACCGAAATCCTCGCGCGCTCGCTCGTCGACGTCGCCAATGGCGCGGGCGTGCGGACCTCGGCGCTGATCACCGACATGAACGAGCCGCTTGCCGACGCTGCCGGCAATGCGCTCGAAATCGAGAACTGTCTCGCCTATCTGCGGGGTGAGAAAGGGGGCACGCGGCTCGATCGGGTGGTGATGGCCTTCGCGGCCGAAATGCTCGTCGCCGCGGGCGTGGCGGCGGACGAGACGCAAGCCGAGGCACTGGCGCGGGAAGCTCTAAAGAGCGGTGCCGCGATGGAACGCTTCGGCCGTATGGTGCATCTGCTCGGTGGACCGGCGGACTTTGTAGACCGGCCGGACGCCTATCTTGAGAAGGCGCCGGCCGTGCTACCCGTGCCGGCCGGTCGCGATGGCTATCTGACCGCCTGCGAGACCCGCGAGCTGGGCATGGCTGTGATTGCGCTCGGCGGCGGGCGTATCCGCCCGGATGAGAGCATCGACCATCGGGTCGGCCTCTCCCATCTGAAGCCGCTCGGTACGAAGGTCGAGAAGGGCGAACCGGTCGCCTTCATCCATGCCGCCGACCGGCAGCAGGCCGAAGCGGTAAGAGACAGGGTCGCGGCGCTCTATGTGATCGCCGACGAACGGCCTGTGCCGCGCCCCGTCGTCGTTTCAAGAATTACCTGACGAGCTGGAGTGCGCCGTCCTCGACGCGATACGACGATAGCCGGCTCAGGAAGGACATGCCAACGAGCGTTCCCGAGAGTGCCTTGTCCGGAAGGACCATGGCGTCGACGTTCCTGAGCGATATGCCGCCGATTTCGACCCGATCGAGGCTGACATGGGCGGCGTCGACGATGCCGTTGGCCGTCTGCGCCCGCGCATCGAAGGAGAGGCTGCCGACGGCGATGCCGAACCGCCGGGCGGCAGAGGCATTGATGGCGATCGTGCTTGCACCGGTATCGACCAGCCCCTTTTCCGACCGCCCGTTGATCCGGAAAGTGCCGGTGAAATGGCCGGAGCGATCCGCTTCAAGCACGACGGCCTTGCCTCCTGCATAGCTGGCGGTCGCCTGCGTGGTGCTCGCCGATGCCTGTGGCGGCGATTTCGGCTCCCCGTGCAGACCGAGATAATTGGAGACGAGGTCCGGCACGACGAGGGCGATGGCGGCAAGTCCGCCGACAAAGGCAATGAGACGCGTCAACATTTCTGGCTCCGGGCATCGCCTACAGCGCCGCGCGTCTGATCAGACGCGTAAAGGCAGCTGTAGCACTTTGAATCGCTGCATGATTCCAAATCGATTTCGCGATTTGAGCAGAGCATTGCTAACGCCGCGCAAAAAAGCCGCCGGAAAACCGGCGGCGCCTCATTTGCTTCGTTATCTGGTTAAGAAAGGGAAAAACTATTTGGTGCCGTACATGCGATCGCCCGCGTCGCCGAGACCCGGTACGATATAGCCCTTTTCGTTCAGGTGGCTGTCGATCGCGGCGGTGAAGATCGGCACGTCCGGATGCGCTCCTTTGAAATTGCGGATGCCTTCCGGTGCTGCAAGCAGGCAGAGGAAGCGGATGTTCTTCGCGCCCCGCTCCTTCAGCTTGTCGATTGCCGCGATCGAGGAATTGCCGGTCGCGAGCATGGGGTCGACCACGATGACGAGGCGCTCGTGCAGGCTTTCCGGCGCCTTGAAATAATATTCGACCGGCTGCAGCGTCTCATGGTCGCGATAGACGCCGATATGCGAGACGCGCGCCGAGGGCACCAGTTCGAGCATGCCCTCGAGCAGGCCGTTGCCGGCGCGCAGGATCGAGGCGAAGACGAGCTTCTTGCCCTCGAGCACCGGCGCATCCGTCTCCTGCAGCGGCGTCTCGATCCGCTCCGTCGTCAGCTCCAGGTCACGCGTCACCTCGTAGCAGAGCAATGTCGAGATTTCCTTGAGCAGCCGGCGGAAGCCTGCGGTCGACGTCTCTTTCTTGCGCATGATGGTCAGCTTGTGCTGCACCAGCGGATGATCGATCACTGTAACGCCGTCCATGGCTTCACCTTCCCCGAGAATTGGTATATCCGCCCTCTTTTCCATGGAAAGAGCGGAAGTCGCAAGGGCATTGGCGTCCTTGCGATGATTCTGGCGGCTACATATGCAGCGCCGCCAGCAATTCTTGTCTTGTGGGTTCGTCGACGAAGGCGGCTTCGATCGCGGTTTTCGTCATCCGGTCGATTTCGCCGTCTCCAAAGCCCATCACATGCGAGGCGATCTCGTATTCCTGCGCAAGCGACGTGTGGAAGAAGGGCGGATCGTCGGAGTTGAGCGTGACGCGGACGCCGGCCTCGTAAAGCGGCCGCAGTGGGTGCGAGGCGAAATCCGGGAACACCTGCAGCGAAATGTTAGAACCCGGACAGACCTCCAGCACCACACCCTCCTCGGCAAGTCGCTTAACGAGATCCGCGTCCTCGAACGCCCGGACGCCATGGCTTATGCGCGAAGGGCGGACATGGTCGAGCGCGTCGCGGACGCTGAAGGCGCCGGAAAGTTCGCCGGCATGAATGGTCAAGCCCAGACCGGCGTCGCGGACGATGTCGAAGGCGCGGGCGAACTCGGCGACGCTGTGCAAGCGCTCCTCGCCCGCCAGGTTGAAGCCGGTCACCAGCGGGTGGCGGCGCATGGCCGCATATTCGGCGGTCCTGGCGACCGATTCCGGCCCGAGATGGCGGATGCCGGTGATCAGCATGCGCGACTCGATCCCGGTTTTCGCCTTGGCCGCCTCCATCCCGGCGGCAAGCCCTTCGAGATAGGCGTCGGCGCCGAGCCCGATCGTGTTGCCGTGGTCCGGCGAGACGATGATCTCGCTATAGATCGTCCCCGCTTCGGCGAGCTCTATTAGATAGGTCTCGGCGAGTAGCGCATAGTCGCCCTCGGTGCGAAACAGCGAGGCGACGCTGTCGTAGCATTTCACGAAGCTGGTGAAATCCTCCCAGACATAGGCCCTGTCGCGGATGATGGCGCTGGTGTCGATACCGTATTTGCGAGCCTGCCTCAGCGCCAGTTCTGGCGGAGTGGCGCCTTCGATGTGGCAATGCAGCTCGGCTTTCTTCAGATGTGCGGTCAAATAAGGCTTCTCCCATGTGGACCCGGCGTGATGCCGAGATGTCGGGCAACCGTCGCGCCGATATGGGCGAAACTGTCGGCAATGCCGAAGGACCGGCTGCGCAGCGACGGACCGAACATCAGCACCGGCACGCGCTCGCGCGTATGGTCGGTGCCGCGCCAGGTAGGATCGCAGCCGTGGTCGGCAGTTAGGATGACCATGTCGCCGGGCCGGAGCCGTCGGTCGAGATCGGGCAGGCGCGCATCGAAGGCTTCGAGCGCCGCCGCGTAGCCCGGCACGTCGCGGCGGTGGCCGTATAGCATGTCGAAATCAACGAAATTGGTGAAGACGAGATCGCCCTCCGCCGCCTCCTCGACCGCCGCCAGACTCGCGTCGAAGAGCGCCATGTTGCCGTTCGCCTTGGTGAGCTTGGTGACGCCCTGATGCGCGAAGATGTCGCCGATCTTGCCGATCGCGTGCACCGCCCGTCCGGCATTCTCGAGCCGGTCGAGGATCGTCGGCTCCGGCGGCGGGACGGAATAGTCGCGACGATGGCCGGTGCGGATGAAATTGCCCGGATTGTCGCCGACGAACGGCCGGGCGATGACGCGTCCGATATTGTAGTCGTCGACGAGCCGGCGCACGACCTGGCAGAGCTCCAGCAGCCGCTCGAGCCCGAAGATTTGCTCATGCGCCGCGATCTGGAAGACCGAGTCGGACGAGGTATAGCAGATCGGCTTGCCGCTTCGCATATGCTCTTCGCCGAGGCGGGCGATGATGTCGGTGCCGGAGGCATGGCAATTGCCGAGAATGCCCGGAATGCCGCCTTCGCGGCAGATCGCCTCGACGAGTTCCGGCGGAAAAGCATCGCCCTCGGCCGGAAAATAGCCCCAGTCGAACATCACCGGCGTGCCGGCGATCTCCCAATGGCCCGACGGCGTGTCCTTGCCGCGCGAAACCTCGCTGGCGGCGCCGTAGACGCCGTAGACGCGATCCGGCAGCGGCATGCCGGCAGGCACCTGTCCGGTTGCCAGTCGCGCCGCATGGATGAGCCCGAGCGCCGACATATTGGGAAGTTGCAGGGGCCCTTCGCGCAAACCGACGCGGTCGCCGGCGCCGGCCGCGCAGAACTCGGCGATGTGACCGAGCGTATCGGCGCCGAGATCGCCAAAGGCCTCGGCGTCGGGCGCACCGCCGATGCCGAAGGAGTCGAGAACGAAGAGAAAGACACGCGCCATTGAACACCCGCTGAACCGGAGCGCGGGCGCGGTCCGGTGCTATTGAACTGGGCGGGAGCGATCCCGCGCAATCCGGCAGAAATAGCGCGGCGCCAAATTCAATGCAATTGAAGGGATCGCACGCCTCAGCAACCCGTGCATTCGATGGTCGTACCGAAGCGCTGGCGATAATAGGAGGTCTTGGAGAGATCGATCGTGTTCACGCTGCTCGAAAGGTCCGGCGCAAAGAGGAGCAGTTCGTGCGGGACGACGAGTTCGGTGCGCACGACGAATGCGTTCACCGCCTCGAGCTCGGCGGGCACCGTGGTCGTGGAATTGGCCGGGTAAGGTGTGCCGCCGTCCTGGTCGCGCGACCAGAGAACGGTGCCGGTCGTCGTGCCTGTAACCTGTATCCCGGTGATCTTCAGCGTGTAGTTCGTGCCGCTATAGGGAGCGAGAATGCTTTCCGTGACGTCGTTCATGCCATCCAGGAAGGCCGTATCGACGTTCGACTCCTGGGTGACGAGGTCGGCGACGGCACTTGAGGCACGGGAGACCTTGCGCAGCACCGTGAAGCCGACAGAGATCTCGAAAGCGCCGATATAGGCCATGATCAAGAGCGGCGCGACGATGGCGAATTCGACGCCACCGACGCCGCGACGATCCCGCGACAGGCGCGGCAAGGTTCCCAAGACGCTCCGGACAAAGGTCATTCCATGCGAGCGTCCCATGGTGTCCTCAATAGTCTTCGTTGCGGAACGTTGCGGTTGCGACCATCAGATAATCCCGCGGCATGCTGCTGCCGGCGGGCCGGAGATTGGTGACATAGGGCCGCACGAGATCGGTGATCACCTGCCAGCGGTAATAGGCGCGCACCATGGTGAACTGCTGCGCGCCCCCCGGCGCAAACTGGAAACCGCTGGTGTCGAGGTCGGAGGACGAAGATGAGCCGACCCGCGGCACCGCCGTCGGAAAAAGTGAAGGGTCGCTGACTTCGCGTACATCCAGGTAGAGCTTTTCCGGCTGGTTGACCTCGGCCGCAGAGCAGGTCATTAGGATCGCGATCTCATCACAGAAAGCCTGACGGAACTCTGTTTCGCTCATGTCCGTCGACTTGCCTTGGTTGAAGGTGATCTCGCCGGTGCGGATCTTGCGCGCCAAGGTATCGGTCGCATTGGCGAGCAGCTGTTCGCCGGCGAAGGCGACAAATGTCTCGATGGAGGCGAAGACGACGATAAAGAACGGCAGGGCGAGGATAGCGAATTCGATCGCGGTCGAGCCCTTTCTATCTCCAACCAGGCGGCGAAAGAGGCCGCGCGATGCGAGCGGGCTTTCTGTGGGTGCTTTCGCTTTTGTCGACATTGCGCCGTTCCGTCATGTCACGTCGTGAGCGGGATGCGGAAAGCGCACGCGATTTGGCTCGCATCCCCGTTTCTGCAATTGACGCGAGAATAAGCTGCGACTGTTGAAAATTCGTTTTCCAAGACCCGAAGAATTTTAGTGGTCTAGGTGGCTCCTCAATTGGCGCCCGATGTGGTCGCCTTGCGTTCGGCGTGGCGTTCGCAGTTCGGAGAGCAAGAGAAGACGGTGCGCGTCGTCTGCTTGTAGACGCGCACGGTGTTTCCCTCGTCGATCGACACGAGGATGCGCTCGTCGACAATGGCATTGCCGTCCTGGTCGAGGATGACGAGATTCGTCGTGCCGAAATTGCGGCCCGTCAGGACGATTGTCTTCGAGTCCGCGACGGTCGCGTCCGCGACGTCCGAATTGCCGATGATCACCTTGCTCACAGGTCGGTCCAGTTTCAGCACGCGCGCGTGGTCCATATAGACACGCATCATTTGCTCAGCCGCGCGGACGCCGCCGGCGGCGAACATCCCAACCAATGCGGTTGCAAGAAAGGCGAGCGTGGCGACCTGCTTGGTCGCGAGGGGCGTGGTCATGGCGCTTCCTGATAGCGAATGGCTGCGCACATCTTGGCCTGTTTTGGTGAATGAAAGGTTACATTAGTGTTGCGCAATTTACCTGATCCCTTTCCGGAGCATTCACCCAAGAAACAGTGGTGACGCTTTTACTTCACGCTAACCGGTTTCCTTAAGCCGATGGAAATTCGACCCCGCTAAATTTCAGGGTATCCGATCAACGGCAAACAGTTGGCGGAAGTGCTGAACAACAACGTGAAGTAGGAGAACCTCCATGAAGACCATCTTCGCCCGCCTGATGAAAGACGAATCCGGTGCAACGGCAATCGAATACGGCCTGATCGCAGCTCTGATTTCTGTTGCGCTGATCGGCGGCGCCACCGCCCTCGGCGATTCCCTTGATAGCATGTTTAATGCCCTCAGCGGTGAGATGACGACCGCCGAAACCAACATGTAATCGAGTTACGGCCTAGCACCGAACGCCGAGAGCCGTTTCCTTCGGAACGGCTCTCTTTTTTACAGATGTAAAGTTGCCTTGGATCTGGTTCAGGAGGACGGCATGACAGTTGCGTGCATCTTGGTCATTCTTCCGTTCTGTCTCGCGCTCGCAGCGTTCTCGGATCTATTCACGATGACGATTCCGAATCGCATCTCGGCAATCTTGCTAGGCGCCTTCATCGTTGTAGCGCCTGTCGCCGGTCTCGGCATGGGAGAGATCGGCCTGCATTTTGCCGCGGCAGTTGTGGTCTTTGCCGTGTGCTTTTGGCTTTTTGCGGTGAACGTCATGGGCGGAGGTGACGCCAAGCTTCTTACCGCGAGCGCCATCTGGTTCGGCTTCAACGCCTCGCTCGCCACGTTCCTCCTTTACGTCTCGCTTTTCGGCGGACTATTGACGTTCCTGGTCCTGCTCCTGCGCAGTCAGGAGAATACGATTATGGCTGCCGGCATCCCGGTGCCGCGCGTTTTGCTGACGGCGAAGAAGATACCCTACGGCATTGCCATCGCACTCGGCGGTTTTGCCGCCTATCCTTCGGCGCCTCTGATGAAAGCCGCGTTCGCACAACTCTTTTGATGCACCAGCGAGCACGCGCTTCGAACAGTCAACTCTCGTTAACCATCTCCATAAGCAATACGTTAACTATAATTACACCAATTCCTGATCAATCTGTCCCCGGGGATTTCTAGGGGCTTAGACGATCATGAAACCGGTGCGCATCATCATTCTGGCGGTGGCCGTTGGCTCCGCGGCAATGGCTGGGCTATTGGCGATGAAGCTCACCCGTGCTCCGGCGCAGCGGATGGCGGAGCCGCTCATCGAGCAGGCGCCGAGCATAAACGTGCTTGTCGCAAGCAAAAGCCTCCCGGTGGGCTCCAGACTCGGCGCCGATTCGATCCACTGGATAGCCTGGCCGAAAGACAGCGTCGCCGATGGCATGATCACCGAGGAAAACCGCCCGGCGGCAATCGACGATCTTTCCGGGGCGGTCGTCCGCCTGCCGCTCTTCGACGGCGAGCCCGTCCGCCAGGAAAAGATCGCCGACCCGTCCAACCGCATCATGTCGTCGCTGCTGCCGGCCGGAAAGCGAGCCGTTGCAACGGAAATCACCGTCGCAACCGGGGCCGGCGGCTTCATCCTGCCAAACGACCGCGTCGACGTCATCATGGTGCGCAAGTCCGACGGCGACATCTATCTGACCGAAACCGTGCTCAGCAATGTCCGGGTGCTGGCGATCGACCAGCAGGTCGAGGAAAAGGAAGACGGCTCGAAATCCGTCATCGGCACCACGGCGACCCTTGAGCTCACGCCGGACCAATCGAAAGTGATGACGGTCGCGCAGCAGATGGCCGAGCGCATCTCGCTGGCGCTGCGCAGCGTCGCCGATGCCCAGGAGTCGGATACCAACGCTGCAGACTACCTCCTGAGCGGCGACGGCCAACCGAGCATTCAGGTCATCAAATCCGGCTCCATCGTCAAGAACGATGGCACCACCACGCAGAACCAGCAGTAAGAGCGGACGGGGCGCAACGTGAAGCGGAACGGAAACAAATTTCGGACCTGTCTCGCAGCCGGTCTGTCATTCTCACTGGCTTTCTCCGGCACGATGCTGCCGGCGGTCCCGACCGCGGAAGCGGCCGCCTCGTCGGTGGTTCGGATCGACGAGAGCGGTCCGGGCGTTAAAAAGAAGGTCAATCTCGGTCTCAACAAGGCCGTGGTCGTCGATCTCCCGACCGACGCCCACGATATTCTCGTTGCCGATCCGGCGCTCGCCGATGCCGTCACGCGCACGTCGCGCCGCATCTACCTGTTCGGCAAGACCGTCGGCCAGACCAACATCTTCGTTTTCGGCCCGAATGGCGAAGAAATAGTCAGCCTCGAAGTTGCCGTCGAACGCGATGTCGCCGGTCTCGAAGCCAATCTGCGCCGATTCATTCCAGAGGCGGACATAAAAGTCGAGATCATCTCCGACAATGTGGTCCTGACCGGCACCGTCCGGACCCCGCTCGATTCGACCAAGGCCGTCGATCTAGCCCGCGCCTTCCTGAAGGGCGGCGAGGCGACAACCCGCAACATTACTGCCCAGGGCACGAATGGCGACGCCGATATCTTCGCCGAGGACCGCCAGACCTCTCAGATCGTCAATCTTCTAACGGTGGAGGGTGAGGATCAGGTGACGTTGAAGGTCACGGTCGCCGAGGTCAGTCGGCAAGTGCTGAAGCAGCTCGGCTTCAACGGCCGCGTATCCGATGGCGAAAGCGGCATCAGTTTCCGCAATCCGGCCAATCTCGGCGACGCAATCAGCGTCGGCGCCAATGCGCTTATACGAGGCTCGATCGGCGGCACGACGATCTCGAGCTATATCAACGCGATGGAGCAGGCCGGAGTCATGCGCACCTTGGCCGAGCCCAGCTTGACGGCGATCTCCGGCCAGGAAGCGAAGTTTTATGTCGGGGGTGACTTCCGGCTTTCCGGCACGCAGGAAATTGACTCAGACGAGGACACGGGTGAAACGACGGTCGCGCGCGAAGTGAACGACGTCGAATACGGTATCCGATTGAATTTCAAGCCGGTCGTTCTCGGCCCTGGCCGCATAAGCCTGCAGATTGAAACCGATGTTTCGGAGCCGACCTATGAGGGTTCGGTGGTTACTGGCAACGGCGCGGCCAATATTCCCGGTAATACTTTCCTCGGCATCCGCCGGCGCGAAGCCTCGACCAGCGTCGAATTGCCATCCGGCGGCTCCATCGTTATTGCGGGCCTAGTGCAGGACAATATCCGCCAGGCGATGTCCGGCTTGCCCGGCGCCTCGAAGATCCCGATCCTCGGCACGCTCTTCCGCAGCAAGGACTTCCAGCGCAACGAATCGGAACTCGTGATCATCGCGACGCCCTATCTGGTGCGGCCGGTCGCCCGCAGCGAAATTTCACGGCCCGACGATAATTTCAATCCGGCCAATGATCTCGAGAGCTTTTTCCTGGGCCGCGTCAACCGGATCTACGGACGTCCGGAGGCGGCACCCCCCGTCGGCCGCTATCACGGCAATGTCGGCTTCATCTACAAATAGGTCGGGTCATGCACAACCGAAACGCAACTCACAAAAGACTTGAAAGGCCGGCCTCGATGTCGCTGACCCGCACCTCCGCCCGCATGGCCGCATTGGCGATCATTGCCGGCCTGCTTGCAGGCTGCGGCAGCAAGGACAATCTGTCGACCGGCTCGATCCCGGACGACTATCGCACCCGCCATCCGATCGTCATTGCCGAAGGCGAACGGGCGATCGACATTCCCGTCGCCTCGGGCGACACGCGGCTGACCGCGGGCACGCGCGACGTCATCCGCGGCTTTGCCGCCGAATACCGCAATGCGTCGAGCGGCGTCATCCAGATCATGTTGCCACGCGGCTCTGCCAATAGCCATGCCGCGCAAATCGTCCGCAAGGAGATCCGTCGCCTGCTGGCGGCGACCGGCGTGCCTCCAAAGAGAATGATCGAGACCAGCTACGAAGCGCTTGCGCCGGGCGACGCCGCACCGATCCGCTTGAGCTATGTCGCGATCACCGCGCAGACCGCGCCCTGCGGTGAGTGGCCCGAAGACCTGACGCTCAACACCCTGCACAACCGCAACTACTACAATTTCGGCTGCGCTTCGCAGTCCAACCTCGCCGCACAGATCGCCAATCCGACGGACCTGATCGGCCCGCGCCAGATGTCGCCGGTCGACGCCGCCCAGCGCGGCGAAGTGATCGACGCCTGGCGCGATGCCGCCTTGGATGACTGAGCGACGGTTGGATGATGCAGGACTTTGAGGAACTAAGATGAGCCCGATTGAATACAGCATCGACACAGGCGGAGCCGAGCTTGCGGCGGACGGCTCGCGTCCCGGTGATCTTGACCAGCTTCGGCCGTTGCCGCGCATTTCGATCCATGCCTTCTGCGAGAGCGAGGCCATTCAGCGCCTCATGGAGCGTTGCGGGCAGGATCGCCGCATGGCGAAAGTGAGCCTTCGCATCACCGGGGGCAGCATCGCCGCCGCCGCCAACATGTTCGCGAGCGTGTCGACGCCCAATCTGATCATCCTCGAGACCGCCACGGAGCCGCGATCCCTGCTGGCCGAGCTGGCGCCGCTGGCCGAGGTCTGCGACCCAACCACCAAGGTCGTCATCATCGGCCGCCACAATGACATCGCGCTCTATCGCGAACTGATCCGCAACGGCATCTCCGAATATATGGTCGCACCGGTGGCAATGGCGGATCTCCTGACGGCGGTTACGGCGATCTTCGTCGATCCGGAGGCCGAGCCGGTCGGGCGAAACCTCGCCTTCATCGGCGCCAAGGGGGGCTGCGGCTCGTCGGTGATCGCCCATAATTGCGCCTGGGGCATTTCCAACCTCTTCTCGACGGAAACCATCCTCGCCGATCTCGATCTGCCCTACGGCACGGCGAATATCAATTTCGACCAGGATCCGCCGCAGGGGATTGCCGAGGCCGTCTCCGCGCCGGATCGGCTGGACGAGGTCTTTCTCGATCGGCTTCTCACCAAATGTTCCGAGCACCTGTCGCTGCTCGCCGCGCCCTCGATGCTCGATCGCGCCTATGATTTCGAGGCGGGAGCCTTCCAGCCGATCCTCGAAATCCTGCAGCGCAGCGCCCCCGTCTCGGTGCTTGATGTCCCGCATGGGTGGTCGGACTGGACCCGTTCGGTGCTCGGGGAGGCCGACGAGGTGGTGATCACCGCCGCACCGGACCTGGCAAGCCTCAGGAACACGAAGAATCTCCTGGATGCGCTCAAGAAGCTTCGCCCTAACGACAGGGCGCCGCATCTCGTCCTCAACCAGGTGGGCATGCCCAAGCGGCCGGAAATTGCTCCCAACGAATTCTGCGAGTCGCTGGAGGTCGAAGCCGCCGCCATCATCCCCTTCGATGCGGTGCTCTTCGGAAACGCCGCCAATAGCGGGCGGATGATCGCGGAAATCGACAGGAAATCCCCCGCCGCCGAGACCTTCTCGCAGCTCGCCCATCTTCTGACCGGACGCACGGCGATCAAGAAGGCGCGCAAGGGCGGTCTCGGCAAGGTTCTGGCAAAGCTCGGCAGGCGATAGGCATCGCGCGACGGGAGCGCTTTCGGCCCGTCTCATTCGAACTTCAAGGATCTATGCAGCAAGCGGAATGAAGTGATGTTTGGCAAACGCGGAAATGAAGGTTTTGGCAAGGTTGGCGCGAAAGCACCCGTAATGCCGCCGTCCATGCCGGCCGCGCCGTCGGCAGTGATGGAGCGTCCTGCCGCGCCGATTCTCGCGGAGCCGGCGGCTGCCGCGCCCCGTGCGCAGCCGGCCGCCGCTCCGGCGCGCCGCCGTGCACCGCGGGCGGAGGACTACTACGATACGAAATCGCAGGTCTTTTCCGCGCTGATCGACACGATCGACCTGTCGCAGCTCGCCAAGCTCGATACCGAGAGCGCGCGCGAGGAAATCCGCGACATCGTCAATGACATCATCACCATCAAGAACTTCGCGATGTCGATCGCCGAGCAGGAGGAACTGCTCGACGATATCTGCAACGACGTGCTCGGCTACGGGCCGCTCGAACCGCTCTTGGCGCGCGACGACATCGCCGACATCATGGTCAATGGCGCCGGCCAGACCTTCATCGAAGTCGGCGGCAAGGTCGAGGAGTCCGACGTCCGCTTTCGCGACAACGCGCAGCTTCTGTCGATCTGCCAGCGCATCGTCAGCCAGGTGGGCCGGCGTGTCGACGAATCGAGCCCGATCTGCGACGCGCGTCTGCCGGACGGCTCGCGCGTCAACGTCATCGCCCCGCCGCTGGCGATCGACGGAACGGCGCTGACGATCCGCAAGTTCAAGAAGGACAAGCTGACGCTGGAGCAGCTCGTGCGCTTCGGCTCGATCACGCCTGAGGGCGCGGTTCTCCTGCAGATCATCGGCCGCGTCCGCTGCAACATCGTCATCTCCGGCGGCACCGGCTCCGGCAAGACGACGCTGCTCAACTGCCTGACGCGCTATATCGACAGCGACGAGCGGATCATCACCTGCGAAGACTCCGCCGAATTGCAATTGCAGCAGCCGCATGTGGTTCGTCTCGAAACCCGTCCGCCGAACATCGAGGGCGAGGGCGAGATCACCATGCGCGACTTGATCAAGAACTGCCTGCGCATGCGCCCGGAACGCATCATCGTCGGCGAAGTGCGCGGCCCCGAGGTCTTCGACCTGCTGCAAGCGATGAACACCGGCCACGACGGCTCCATGGGCACGATCCACGCCAACACGCCGCGCGAGTGCCTGAGCCGCATGGAGTCGATGATCGCCATGGGCGGCTACACGCTGCCGGCCAAGACCGTTCGGGAAATCATCGCCGGCTCTGTCGACGTCATCATCCAGGCCTCGCGTCTGCGCGACGGGTCGCGCCGCATCACCCACGTCACCGAGGTGACCGGCATGGAAGGGGACGTGATCGTCACCCAGGACCTGATGCGCTACGAGATCGACGGCGAGGACGCCAACGGCCGGATCATCGGCCGCCATGTTTCGACCGGTATCGGCCGGCCGCATTTCTGGGATCGCGCTCGCTACTTCAACGAGGACAAGCGGCTCGCCGCCACGCTCGATGCGATGGAAAAGAACTAGCGGCGTGATGAAATTCGGTTGCGCGGCATTCCGCCCGCGTGCCGCGAAGCGAAGGAACAGACCAAGCGATGTTCGGCATAGACATCACCGTTCTGGCACTGGCCGGCCTCGTCGCGCTTGCGGCGGCGGCGCTCGCCTACGGTGTGCTCTATTCCCGGATCGAAAACGACAAGAAGGCGGAAGGCCGCCTGCGTCGAGTCAGCGCCGCCGAGACGGACCGCGCCAAGATCAAGGCGGCGCGCGACCGTGTCAACGAAATGTCCAAGCGGCGCAAATCTCTGCAGGATTCGTTGAAGGAACTCGAAAAGAAGCAGCAGGAAAAATCGGCCAATGCCGCCCCGTCCATGAAGAAGCGGCTGGTGCAGGCCAATCTGTCGATATCCCTGACGCAGTTCTATCTCTTTAGCGCGCTTTTCGGCCTGGTTGCCTTCGTCATCGTGCTGCTCGCCGGGGCCGGCCTGTGGATTGCTGCCGGTGTCGCACTGATTACAGCGGCGGGCCTGCCGCGCTGGGTCGTCGGATGGAAGATCAAGCGGCGCTGCAAGAAGTTCCTCGACGAGTTTCCGAACGCACTCGACGTCATGGTCCGCTCGATCAAGTCCGGCCTGCCGCTGAACGATGCATTGCGGCTGATTGCCAGCGATGGTCAGGAGCCGGTGAAGACGGAGTTCCGTCGCGTCGTCGAATCCCAGCAGGTCGGTCTCAACGTTCCGGAGGCCTGCGCCCGTATGATCCAGAGCATTCCGCTGCCCGAGGTGAGTTTCTTCGCGATCGTCATCGCCATCCAGGCGCAGGCCGGCGGCAACTTGTCCGAAGCGCTCGGCAATCTCTCAAAGGTCCTGCGCGAGCGCAAAAAAATGAAGGCGAAGGTGGGCGCCCTGTCGATGGAGGCCAAGGCCTCGGCCTGCATCATCGGCGCGCTGCCCTTTATCGTCTCGCTGCTCGTCTACCTGACATCACCGGAATACATGATGATCCTTTTCACTGATCCGCGCGGCCATATCATCATGGGCGCTTCGGCGGTCTGGATGAGCATCGGCATCTGGGTAATGCGCAACATGATCAATTTCGATATCTGAGGCTATAACTGACGATGGACGACTGGATAAGGACACTCACCGACCCGAACATCATCGTCGCGGTTCTCGTGTCGATGGCTGTGCTTGCGACCTTTTACTCGCTCGCCATCCCCTTTTTCGAACGCGGCGACCTGGCAAAGCGGATGAAGTCCGTCGCCACCGAACGCGAGCAGATCCGCGCCCGCGAGCGCGCCCGTCTGAACGCCGAAGCGTCATCCGGGAAGGCAAGTCTACGGGCGCAGCACAATACTTCGGTTCGCCAGATCGTCGACCGGCTCAATCTGCGGCAGGCGCTGGTCGACGAGAACACCGTCAACCGGCTGAAGACCGCCGGCTACCGCTCGCAGAATGCGCTGAACACCTTCCTTTTCGCCCGATTCTGCCTGCCGTTCCTGTTTCTGGCCGTTGCCGTCGTCTACATTTTCGTCCTGGGCAACTTTGCCGACAAGCCGTTCATGCTGAGGGCATGCTTTGCGGTCGGTTTCGCCTATCTCGGTTTCTACGCGCCGAATATCTTCATCGCCAATGCGGTATCGAAGCGCCAGCATTCGATCCGCCGCGCCTGGCCGGACGCGCTGGATTTGCTGCTGATCTGCGTCGAATCGGGCGTGTCGATGGAACTTGCCATGCGGCGCGTCGCCGACGAGATTGCCGCCCAGTCTTCCGCGCTGGCCGAGGAACTGGTGCTGACGACGGCGGAGCTCTCCTTCCTGCCCGATCGGCGCGTCGCGCTCGAAAATCTCGGCTTGCGCGCCGGCCTCGAGGAGGTCAAGGCCGTGATGCAGGCGCTGATCCAGGCCGACCGCTACGGCACGCCGATCGCCCAGGCTCTCCGCGTGCTGGCGCAGGAAAGCCGCGACCAGCGCATGACGGCGGCGGAGAAGAAGGCGGCTGCGCTGCCGCCGAAACTGACGGTGCCGATGATTCTCTTCTTCCTGCCGGTCCTCGTCGCCGTCATCCTCGGCCCCGCCGGCATACAGGTGGCGGATAAATTCTAGACGTGTCGCCTTGCAGAATGAGCTGCGAGCTTCCCACCCAACGCGTCATCCTCGGGCTTTGTCCCGAGGATCCAATCACAAGCACCTGCATCGTATCTATTCGGACCGCATTTCGAGCGTTGACGAGGTTAGTGCATGGATCCCGGGGTCAAGCCTGGTCAAGCCTGAGGATGACCTTGGGAGGCAGGGCAGTCGCCAAAAACCTCGTTGTGGCGGACCATACGGGATAACCCGGAGAGAGATGAAAAAACGGCTTGGACCCTCTCTCAAGCGGATCTGAACGCGCCGAAGGAAACTGGAATCACGCGATGCGTTTCAAGCCTTCATGACGTCTTTGCACCAAAACTGCGGCACGCTCTTCGGCGACATGCATTAGACGTAGATGGTGCGCTCGCCGAATTCGGTCTCTTCATCGAAATTGCGCGTGCCGATTCGTTCGCTTTCACCGGAAAGCTGGTACTCTGGCTGGACGGCCGCTTCGGCTTCGCTGCTGATTGCGCTCTGAAGCTGCTCGAGTTTCGCCTCAAGGGCATCGATCTCGCTTTGGATCGTTTGCTTTTCGGTCTCGTCCGTTGCCTCGGAAAGCTCTGCCTTCTTCCGAGCGATCTGCGCTTCGATATCTGAAACGGTGCTTGACGATGACGTGGAGCTCGATGAGTTGATTAGAGCCGTGGCCGTCGAGCCGGAAATTGCGCTGACCATCTGCAACCTTCAAGTTCTGATCGAGATCCTATGTCACAAGGAAGTGAATGCGAGGTGAAGGGGCGCAAATCCGTGCGGCTTTCTTCGTCCCGCTCAGTTGGTATTTCCGTCGTCCGCCTTGGCGAGCTCGGTCCAGGCGCCTTTTTGCGATAACATCGAGCGCAGATAGGCGACGTTCGCTTCCGCCTGCTCGGGCGTCAGCTCCTGCCGGGCGATTGTTTCGGCCTCCTGGAAACGGCCTTGCAGCCCGACGGCAAGGGCGAGGTTCTGCCGGACGCTGCTGTCGGCGCCGGGCTGGTTCGCGGCCGATTTCAGGTAGGTCTCGGCGGTTTTCAGATCCTTGGTCAGCAGATAGGACATGCCGAGATTGGACAGGATGGTGGGCTCGTTGGGCTGAAGATCCAGCGCCTCGCGATACCGCAGGCGCGCCTCGGAGGAGCGACCGAGCTGGTCGAGGATGGCGCCTTCCGCCGATTTCAGCTTCCAGTCGGGGCGGTCGGGCGTCTGCGCCCGGCCAATGGTCGCAAGCGCCTGTTCGAGCTGTCCGGCTGCGGCTTGAGCCTTGCCATAGGCGCCGAGGACCTCGCGGTCCGTCGGGTGGTTGATCGCCACCTGCTGCATCACGGCCAGCGCCTGTTCGTTGCGCCCGCTCATGCGCAGGAGATTGGCGTAGTTCAAGCCCGCTTCGCGGTTCTTGGGATCGCGCTCATAGGCCTGGCCGATGTTCTCCGCGGCTGCCGCAAGCTCGGTCGCGTTCATCGATTGCACCGGTTTCGAGAGCTTCGGGATGGAGCCGGTTGTCAGCTCCTTCGAGCCCTGCTGTCCGGCACAGCCGCCGAGCGCCAGCGCCATCAGCGCGACCGCGGCTCCCACTGCTAGGCGATGCATGGAGGAAGAGAAGATGTCTTGCGTTGTCATGAAGTGGCGTCCCAGCAGGCAATTGGCACCGGAACTCCCAACATCAACGGCGCAACTTTCACTCCAGCAATAATCTGTTAACCCTAACAGAGCGTTAATCACCTACAGCACCGCGCGTCCAATCGGACGCAAAGATCGCTGCAGCAATCTGAAGTTAAATCCCATTCCGTCAGTCGAGGACATTCATGGCTCCCTTCCAGTTCATCGAGCGGCCGTCGCCGTTCAACACCAGCGCCGGCAAGACGCTGCCCATCTTCGCGGTGACGCCGGCGCATATCGAAACGGGAACCATCGACCCGATCGCGCTCGACTGGGCGAAGAAGGCCGGCTTCAAGGCGGAGCCAGGTGCCGTCCTGCTCATTCCCTCGGCCGAGGGCCATCTCGGCGGCGCGCTGTTCGGTCTCGGCTCGAATCCGTCGGAGGCGCCGTTCCTGGCCGGGAAGCTCGCCCGCGCACTGCCGGCCGGCAAGTGGCATATCGAGACGGCGCCGCTCACCGCCAATCGCCTGGCGCTCGGCTACGGCCTTGGCTCTTACCGCTTCGAGCGGTACAAGTCCGCCAAGCCTGAGGCGCCGACGCTGATGATCCCGGGCGACGCGGACGCGACAGACATCAAGCGGCAGCTTGCCGGCGTCTTCCTGGCGCGCGATCTCATCAACACGCCGACCAACGACATGGGGCCAGAGGCGCTGGAAGCCGCGTTCCGGGCGCTCGCGACCCACTACAAGGCCGATGTCTCGGTGATATCCGGCGAAGCCTTGCTGACCCAGAATTTCCCGCTTGTCCACACGGTCGGCCGCGCCAGCGCCGAGGCGCCGCGGCTCCTCGAGATGCGCTGGGGCAAGAAGGGGTACAGGAAGGTGACGCTCGTCGGCAAGGGCGTCTGCTTCGACACTGGCGGTCTCGACATCAAGCCGGCCGCCTCGATGCTGCTGATGAAGAAGGACATGGGCGGCGCCGCGAATGTCATGGGCCTCGCGCTGATGATCATGGACGCGAAACTGAAGGTCGACCTGCGCGTCATCGTGCCGGTCGTCGAGAACTCGATTTCCTCCAATGCCTTCCGTCCAGGCGATATCTACAGGAGCCGCAAGGGCCTGACGGTGCAGATCGACAACACCGATGCCGAGGGCCGGTTGATCCTTGCCGACGCGCTTGCCTATGCCGACGAGGATAGGACCGACCTCATCGTCGACATGGCGACACTCACCGGGGCGGCGCGCGTCGCGCTCGGCCCGGACCTGCCGCCCTTCTTTACCGACGACGAGGAGTTGGCGCGGGATCTTTCCGAAGCGAGCCTGACGGTGGACGATCCGGTCTGGCGGATGCCGCTCTATATGGGCTACGACAAGGACGTCTCCGCCCGTATCGCCGACCTCACCAACGCGCCCTCGGGCGGCATGGCCGGTTCGATAACGGCGGCGTTGTTCCTCAAGCGCTTTGTGACCAATGCGAAGAGCTGGGTGCATTTCGACGTTTTCGGCTGGGCGCAGTCCGAGCGTCCGCATTCCCCGATCGGCGGTGAAGCCCAGGCGATCCGGGCGCTCTACCACCACATAGGCCGGCTCGCCGGATAGGGAAGGCGTTGCAATCACAAAAGAAACGCTTGCGTAACGATCGCCCGGCTATGGTGCTGGCAACGTGACTTACGCAGGAGTTTCCCTTGCCGGTCGAACTGACGCCCTCCCAAGCGCTGGGGCTCTGGCATGCCGTCTCGCTCGAGCAGGTCCGGGTCGATAGCCGCGATCTGACGCTCCGCCAGATGGCGATCCTGCTCGAAATCTATCTTGTGCCGCCGCCGCACACGGTGCGCGGCCTCGCTGCGAAGCTCGGCGTGACGAAGCCGGTGATCACCCGCGCCCTCGACACGATGGGCGCGGCCGGCCTCGTCGATCGCGTGCGCGACGAGCGCGACAGGCGTAATGTCGTCATCAAGCGTACGGTCGAGGGCGCGCTTTATCTTGAAAAATTCGGCGATCTGATCATCAATCAGGGCCGCAAACTGTGAGTTCAGCCATGCCCGAAGCGCTCGATCGTCGTCTCAATGCCTATCGCGAGGACCTTGCGGAGGACCGTTTGCGCGGTCTCGTCGAAGCGAAGCGCTTCGTCGAGGGCACGCCGGCCACCGTCACCGTGCCAGTGACGCCGCTCAGGGCCAGGCCGGATCTCGCCTGCGGCACCGATACGGAATTGCTCTATGGCGAAACGGCGGGCGTTCTCGACGTTGCCGACGGATGGGCCTGGGTCAAGTCCGACCTCGACGGCTATGTCGGCTACGTGCCGCAGGATGCGGTCGAGGAGCCTGGCGCGCCGGCGACCCACATCGTCGCGGTGCCCCGCACATTCGCCTATCGCGGCGCGGACCTGCGCTTTCCGCAGGCCTTCGCGCTCTCCATGGGAAGTCGGCTCAATGTCGTCGGCGAAGCGGAGACGCGCGGCACGCGCTATTTTCTTCTCGACGGCGGACTGGCCGTGGTCGCCAACCATTGCGCGCCGGTCGGCCGGATCGCCGACGACTATGTCGCGATCGCCACCCGCTTTCTCGAAACGCCCTATCTCTGGGGCGGCCGCTCCGGCTTCGGCATCGATTGCTCCGGTCTCGTGCAGCTCTCGATGCAGATGACGGGCCAGCAAGCTCCGCGCGACACCGACATGCAGGTCGCGATCGGCCAGCCGATCGGCCGCGACGACCTGACCCGCGGCGACCTCGTCTTCTGGAAAGGGCACGTCGCCATCATGGAGGACGACAAGACCCTGGTGCACGCCAATGGCCATACGATGACAGTGGCCCGCGAAGGCCTCGACGATGCCATCCGCCGCATCGGCTGGCTCTACGGAGAGCCGACCGGCTATCGCCGGCCTTAGGCCGGATGATTTTGTTTGGTCTTGTTGGCGTCGCGGTTGCCCTCATCCGCCTGCCGGCACCTTCTCCCCGCCTGCGGGGAGAAGGGGCGTGTTGCAACGCCTTAGTCCCTCTCCCCGCCTGCGGGGAGAGGGTTAGGGTGAGGGCCGGGGATCGAGCCGTGTCTACTGCAGATCAATAGCCGGCTACTTTATCCACCACATGCTCCAAAGGCAGCCCGCTTTCGAAGCGGTCGATCTGTTCATTGACATGGGTAAAGAGCGCCCTGACGTCGGACGAAGCGGCGACGTGCGGCGTTACATAGATGTTCGGCATGTTCCATAAGCGGCTCACCGGCGACAGCGGTTCTTCTTCGAAGACGTCGAGCGAGGCTGCACCCAAAACGCCGGAATCGAGGCATTCAAGAATATCGGCTTCCACCTGGCTGCCGCCGCGGCCGGCATTGACGAACACCGGGGCACCGAAGGGGCCCTTGCGGCTGAGTTTCTTGAATAGGGCACTGTTGAAGATCCCCTTGGTGTCCGGGGTTAGCGGCAAGAGGCCGACCAGAAAATCCGTCCTGCCGAGAAAGGCGTCGAGGCCGGCGGCGTCATAGGTGTGGATGCCCTCGATCACCCGCAAGGTTCGCGACCAGCCGATCACCTTGAAGCCCATCACGGCAAGCTTGCGGGCGGCGTCCTGGCCGAGCATGCCCATGCCCATGATGCCGACGGTGACGTCGGCGGCTTCCGGCTGGCTCAGGTCCCGCCACTCGCGCTTCTCAGCCAGCGCCTCGTAGGCGCGATGCTGGCGAAGATGCAGGAGGCATTGCATCACCACCCATTCGCTCATGCGCGTCGTCAGCGTCCGGTCGACGAAGCGCACCAGCGGCACGTCGGGGAGACCCGGCAGCGTCAACACGTGGTCGACACCAGCGCCGCCGGAGAAGACGACCTTGAGGTTCGGTGCACGCGAGAAGAGATCGGGCGCCGACTTCCAGACCACCGCATAGTCGATTCCCGAGAGATCTCGCCCTCGATGGGCCGGATCCGCAAGGTTGATCACCTCGCGTCCGGGGAAGGCGCCCACGAGGGCGACGTCCACTTCCTCCGGAATGAATTTCAGATCGACGATGACGGGGCTCTTGGCGGGCATTGCGGGCGCTCTACTGACGGATGGCGGAAAGGTTGACGGCTTCGAGATTGAAGGCGGCGGCCATCAGTGCCTTGGTGTAGTCTTCGGCGGGCGCGCTGAAAATGCGCTCGGCCGGCCCCTGTTCGACCACCTTGCCAAGCCGCATGACGATCACCTCATTGGCAAGTGCACGCACCACCTTGAGGTCGTGACTGATGAACAGATAGGCGAGGTTGTGCTTGCGCTGCAGGTCGCGCAAGAGGTCGACCACCTGCGCCTGGACGCTCATGTCGAGGGCTGAGGTGGGCTCGTCGAGCATGACGAATTGCGGTTTCAGCACCATGGCGCGGGCGATCGCGATGCGCTGCCGTTGACCGCCGGAGAATTCGTGCGGATAACGCCAGCGGGTGGCTGGGTCGAGGCCAACCTCCTGCAGCGCGGCGGCGACCCGCGCGTCCCGCTCGTCGTCGGAGAGCGCCGTCTCGTGAATCTTCAGCCCTTCGCCAACGATGTCGGCGACGGACATGCGCGGGCTGAGTGAGCCGTAGGGGTCCTGGAAGACCACCTGCATCCGGTTTCTGAGCGGCCGCATCTCGCGGAAGCTGTAGGCGTCGATATTCTGGCCGACAAAGGCGATCCGGCCCTTTGACGAAATGAGGCGCGTCAGCGCCAGGCCGAGCGTCGTCTTGCCCGAACCGGATTCGCCGACGACGCCGAGCGTCTGGCCGGCGCGAAGCGTCAGGTCGATGCCGTCCACCGCCTTCACGTGGTCGACGACGCGGCGCAGGAAGCCGGCCTTGATCGGAAACCAGACCTTCACATCCTTCGCCTCGACGACGATCGGCTTCGCCGCATCGGAAGCCGGCGGCTCCCCCTTCGGTTCGGAGGCCAGCAGGTGCCTCGTATAGGCATGCTGCGGATTGGCGAAGATTTGCGCGGTCGGGCCGGTCTCGACAATCTTGCCCTTGGTCATCACGCAGACCCGGTCGGCGATCTTGCGGACGATGCCGAGGTCGTGGGTGATGAACAGCATGGACATGCCGTGCTGGTCCTTGAGCGATTTCAGGAGCTCGAGGATCTGCGCCTGCACGGTGACGTCGAGCGCGGTGGTCGGCTCGTCGGCGATCAGGAGCTCCGGCCGGTTGGCAAGGGCCATGGCAATCATCACCCGCTGCCGCTGGCCGCCGGAAAGCTCGTGCGGATAGGCGCCGAGCCGTTTTTCCGGTTCGCGGATGCCGACCTGGTTGAGAAGTGCCAGCGTCCTCGTTCGGGCCGCCGCCCCTTTGAGGTCCTGGTGGAGCTCGAGGATTTCACCGATCTGCACCTCGATCGTGTGCAGCGGATTGAGCGACGTCATCGGCTCCTGGAAGATCATCGTAATGTCGTTGCCGCGAACATGGCGCAGCTCGGCATCGCTCGCCTTGAGGAGATCCTTGCCGTTGAAGAGGATCTCGCCGCTCGGGTGGCTCGCGGCCGGGTAGGGCAGGAGCTTCAGGATCGAGTTCGCCGAAACCGATTTGCCCGAGCCGGACTCGCCGACGAGCGCCACGGTCTCGCCGCGGCGGATATCGAAGGAGATGTGGTCGACGGCGACGGATGTGTCGCCGCCCTGATGGAAGGCGACGGAAAGATCGCGCACGGAGAGGAGGGTGTCTGTCATCGTCGCGCTCACCGGAACGTCTTTCTCGGGTCGAAGGCGTCGCGCGTCGCCTCGCCGAAGAAGATCAACAGCGACAGCATGACCGACATGGCGCAAAAGGCGGTGAGGCCGAGCCACGGCGCCTGAAGGTTCGATTTGCCCTGGGCGATCATCTCGCCGAGCGACGGCGAACCGGGCGGCATGCCGAAGCCGAGGAAGTCGAGCGAGGTGAGCGTCGTGATCGAGCCCGACAGGATGAAGGGCAGGAAGGTCAGCGTCGCCACCATCGCGTTCGGCAGCAAATGCCGGTACATGATCGTGCCGTTGCCGACGCCGAGCGCGCGTGCCGCATTGACGTACTCGAAATTCCGCGCTCGCAGGAATTCGGCCCGGACCACGCCGACAAAGCCGACCCAGGAAAAGAGCAGCATGATGCCGAGCAGGATGAAGAAGCCGGGCGGCAGGATGGCGGCGATGATCAGCAGGATGTAGAGCACCGGCATCGACGACCAGATCTCGATGAAGCGCTGAAGAAGCAGGTCGGTCCAGCCGCCGAAATAGCCCTGCACCGCCCCGGCCGAAACGCCGATCACCGCGGAGGCGATGGTCAGGACGAGGCCGAACAGGACCGAGATGCGGAAACCGTAGATCATCCGCGCCATGACGTCGCGCGCCTGGTCGTCTGTGCCGAGCCAGTTCAAGTTGCCGAGGCTGCATCCCGGATCGGCGGCCCCTTGCGGATAGGCCGAGCAGCGCTCCTCCTTGCTCATCAGCCAGAAGGGAGCGGTCGGCGCCGAATGCGGGATGTTGGAATTGACCGTCTGGTAGGAATAGCGGATCGGCGGCCAGATCATCCAGCCGTTCGCCTCGATCTCGTCGCGGATGAAATCGGAGCGGAAGTCGGTCTCGGCGAGGAAGCCGCCGAACTTCTCTTCCGGATAGTCCACAACCGCCGGGAACAGGAGTTCGCCCTTGTAGGAGGCGACGATCGGCTTGTCGTTGGCGATGAATTCCGCACAGAGGCTGAGGCCGAAAAGCACTAGGAAGATCCAGAACGACCAGTAGCCGCGCCGGTTCGCCTTGAAGTTCTGCCAACGCCGCCGGCCGATCGGCGTCAGCCAGCCCTTTTCCGGTGCCCCTGCATAGGTGGCGACAGTGCTCATCAGACGTCCCTCCGCTCGAAGTCGATGCGGGGGTCGACCCAGGTGTAGATCAGGTCGGAGATGAGGCTGACAAAGAGGCCCATCAGCGAGAAGATGTAGAGCGTCGCGAAAACGATCGGATAGTCGCGCTTGACGACCGCGTCGTAGCCCAGCCGACCGAGCCCATCGAGTGAGAAGATGTATTCGATGAGCAGCGAGCCGGTGAAGAACGCCGAGATGAAGGCGCCGGGAAAGCCGGCAATGATGATCAGCATCGCATTGCGGAAGACATGGCCGTAGAGCACCTGCCGCTCGGTGAGCCCCTTGGCGCGCGCCGTGGTCACATATTGCTTCTTGATCTCGTCGATGAAGGAATTCTTGGTGAGCAATGTCGTCGTCGCGAAGGCCGAGAGCAGGAGGGTGATCAGCGGCAACGACATGTGCCAGAAGTAGTCGAGGATCTTCTGCCACCAGGGAAGCTCGTAGAAATTGTCCGAGACGAGGCCGCGCAATGGGAACCAGTCGAAGAACGAGCCGCCGGCAAAAATCACGATCAGCAGAATGGCGAAGAGGAAGCTCGGCACCGCATAGCCGACAATGATGACGCCGGAGGTCCAGACATCGAAGGTCGAACCGTCGGAAACCGCCTTTCTGATGCCGAGCGGGATCGAGATGGCGTAGGAAAATATCAGGATCCAGATCCCGAGCGAGATCGACACCGGCATCTTCTCGATAATGAGGTCGACGACGGAGGTGTTGCGGAAGAAGCTCTCGCCGAAATCGAAGCGGCTATAGTTCCACATCATGGTGAGGAAGCGCTCGAGCGGCGGCTTGTCGAAGCCGAACTGCTTCTCGAGCTTGGCGATGAATTCGGGATCGAGGCCCTGCGCGCCGCGATAACGACCGCCCTCGTCCCCGCCCCCCTGCAGGAGATCGCCACCCGTTCCGGACAGCCGATCGGAACCGGCGGCGTTGGTCAGGTCCGAAATCACCTGCTCCACCGGGCCGCCCGGCGCGAACTGCACGACGGCGAAGGAGATCGCCATGATCCCGACGATCGTTGGGATCATCAGGAGCAGCCGGCGCAGGATATAGGCACCCATCAGGCGGACCTCGGCATTGTGACGCCGCCGGTCGCCAGGACCTGCGGAGTTCGCGCTTGCCGTCTATTTCGTCTCAATCCTTCAACTCCTTGGATCACGATGATTTGGGTCGAATCGACCCACGCTCCAGCGCTTCGGGTCTCGCCGGTCTCCCGTATTTAAGTGATTCGTTTCCTGCATTTGGAATCGAGAGCGGTCTCAAGCGCAAGTCTTCATTGGCTGGCGGCGCTCTTGAACCACCATACGTCGGGAAAGCCGATCGCATATTTCGGCAATTCCGCCGGCCGGCCGAACTTGTCCCAATAGGCGATGTTGGCCTTAAGCTTGTAGTAGAGCGGAATGACGTAATTGTGGGCGAGCAGGACACGGTCGAGCGCCTTCGTGGCCGCGACGAGCGTCTCCCGGTCCTTGGCGAAGATGACGCGCTCGATCAGGGCGTCGACGCCGGGATCGGATATGCCGGCATAGTTCCTGGACCCTTCGCGCGAGGCCGCCTTCGATCCCCAAGAATCCGCCTGCTCGTTTCCGGGGCTCAAGGTCTGGCCCCAGACCTCCCAGGTCATGTCGTAGTCGAAGGCGCGCTCCCGGTTCGTATATTGCGACGGATCGACGGTGCGCACGCTCGCCTGGATGCCGATTCGTTTGAGGTTCTGGGCATAGGGCAGGGCGACTCGCTCGAGCGCCGGGCTGCTCAGTAAAATCTCGAAGTTAAAGGGCCTGCCGGTCGCCTTGTTGATCATGCGGTTGCCCTTGAGTTCGAAGCCCGCTTCCTTCAAGAGCGCGATCGCCCGGCGCAGATTGTCGCGCGCCTTTTCCGGAGTGCCGCCGACCGGATTGGTGTAGGGCGTGGTGAAAACTTCGGCCGGCACGAGGTCCTTGACCTCATTCAGGATCTTCAGTTCCCCGCCTTCGGGCAGGCCAGATGAGGCAAGCTCGGTGCCGAAGAAGAAACTGTTCACGCGCTGGTACTGATTGAAGAACACCGTTCGGTTCAGTTCCTCAAAATCGAATGCGTAGTTCAGCGCCTGGCGCACGCGCTCGTCGTCGAAAGGCTTGCGGCGCATGTTCGGGACCATCGCCTGCATCACACCCGTCGCCCGGAAGGGATTGGGGACTTCCTCGCGTTTGACGCGGCCCTCTTTCACCGCTGGGAAATCGAAGCCGGTCGCCCAGCGCATTGCCTGGTTCTCGGTCCAGAAATCGGTGTTGCCGGAACGGAAGGCCTCGAATTCGACATCGCGATCGCCGAAGAAGGAGTAGCTGATCGAGTTGAAGTTGTTCTGCCCGACATTGACGTTGAGCGAGGCACCCCAATAGTCGTCGCGCCGCTCGTAGCGGATCGTGCCGCCGGGGGAGAAGGAAGCGATGCGATAGGGGCCCGAACCCATGACGGGCTCGAGCGTCGTGCGGGTGATGTCGCGCTGCTTGCCGTCCGGCCCGGTGCCTTCCCACCAATGCTTCGGGACGATCAGGAATTCGCCAAGGATATGGGGCAGCTCGCGATTGTTTTTCTCGTCGAAGCGGAAGGTGACGTCGCGATCGCCGGTCTTCTCCGCCTTCACGACATGTCCGTAGTAGCTTTGATAAAGCGGGTTGAGTTCCTTTGCCTTCTCGAAACTGAAGACGATGTCCTCGGGGGTCACTGGTTTGCCGTCCGCCCATTTCGCCTCCGGCCGCAGGCGGAAGGTCGCCGACGAGATGTCGTTGGGATAGGAAACGCTCTCGGCGAGAAGTCCGTAGGCGGTCGAAATCTCGTCGTCGGCTCGCTTCATCAGCGTGTCGAAGACGAGCGCAAGGCCGACCGCCGTTTCACCCTTCACCAGAAGCGGGTTGAAGCTGTCGAAGGTGCCTGTCTGTGAGAGCCTGATGTCGCCGCCTTTCGGGGCATCGGGATTTGCATAGTCGAAATGCTTGAAGCCGGGCGGATATTTGAGCTCGCCGATGAGCGACAGGCCGTGATGCCTGACCGGTTGCTCTTGAGCTTCTGCCGATGGTGCCAGGAGCAGGGACATTGCCAGGAAAGCGGTCGCCAGCGTCGTTCGTCCAATACCGCCACAATCCAGCATCCTGCCGTTTCTCCTCGTATTTTCGACAATTCTTGAAAACCAGAATAGGCGAAATCGCGGCAATTGACAGGACTTGCCCAAAATCAGGCGAAATTTTTGAGTCACATCCAGGTGAGTCGCAAGGCTGATGCAACCGCGGCGAATCAGAATAGAACCGGCGGGATGTGCCCGCGTGTTTCGCGTCGCTGCCGATGGGGGATGGAATGGGACTTGATAACCGTGCTGCGCTTCGACGCTGCGGCTTCGCGCTGCTGGCCTTGGCCGTCAGCGCGGGCCTGCTTTCGACCGATGCCGCCTCGGCGGACGGCACGCCCGCCAAGGAACTCTTCGGCGCCAAGGCCTTGCCGACCGAGGCGGCGCCGACGTCTTACGGGTTCTATTCCAAGGGCTGCCTGGCCGGCGGCATCGCCATCCCCACCGACGGCCCGACGTGGCAGGCGATGCGCCTGTCGCGCAACCGGCGCTGGGGGCATCCGGAGATGATCGCGCTGATCGAGCGCTTCTCCCATGACGCCGCCGAAAGGATCGGCTGGCCCGGTCTCCTGCTCGGCGATATCTCGCAGCCGCGTGGCGGCCCGATGCTGTCGGGCCATGCCTCGCACCAGATCGGGCTCGACGCCGACATCTGGCTGACGCGGATGCCGCAGAAGACGCTCAGCTATCAGGAGCGCGAATCGATTTCCGCGACCTCCATGCTCGACAAGAGCAAGTTCCTGACGATTGACCCGTCCGTCTGGACCCCTGCCCATGCCCGGCTGATCATGATGGCGGCGAGCTACCCCGAGGTCGAGCGCGTCTTCGTCAATCCGGCCATCAAGAAGAAGCTCTGCGACACCTGGAGAGGCGATCGCTCGGCGCTCGGTAAGGTCCGGCCGATCTATGGCCACGACTACCATTTCCATATTCGCATCAAATGCCCGGCCGGCTCGCAAGGCTGCAAGGATCAGGCCGCGGTGCCGGCCGGCGACGGCTGCGACAAGTCGCTCGCCTGGTGGTTTACCGACGAACCCTGGGCAAAGCCGAAGAAGAAACCTGGCGAGAAACCGCCAAAGCCCAAATTTGCGACGCTCGGCGACCTGCCGAAGGCCTGCGCCCTGGTGTTGAACGGCCCCGCGCCGGGCTCCGAACAGCAGGCGACCTACGGCACAGCCTATAGTGCTCCAGCCGCCATTCCCGCCGCGGCGACGAGCATCGAGTCCGTCATCGGCGCCACCGACGAAGCGCCGCTCGCTAACATACCGGTGCCGCTGCCGCGTCCCGCTCTCCAGTAGCCAGCTTCGGGAAAGGGCGCGCCCACAAGTGCCTTTGCAATTTCATGGCACTCATGTATAGGCGTTCAAATCGATTTAAATTCGGACCGGAAGTGTGATCGCGCCGTGCTTTCCGCTCCGGTCCTCGAGAGCTTGCCGGGGACGCCGCATGGCAGATCGCAAATGTCTCGCCCTGATCGCCCATGATCAGAAGAAGGATGACCTTGCCGCCTTCGCCAAGGCGCACGAGGCGACGCTTTCCGGTTGGAAGATCGTTGCGACGGGGACGACCGGCGGCCGCGTCCTCGACGCCTGCCCCGGCCTCGACGTCACGCGGCTGAAAAGCGGACCGCTCGGCGGCGACCAGCAGATCGGCGCATTGATCGCCACCGGCGACGTGGACTGCCTCATCTTTTTCGTCGACCCGCTGACCGCCATGCCGCACGACGTCGACGTCAAGGCGCTGATGCGTCTCGCGATCGTCTACGATATTCCGATGGCGCTCAATCGCGCGACCGCCGAGCAGTTGATCGACTTCAGGCGCAACTGATACATCTCAGGAACAATTCACGCCGCGATCAGGACGGATCTGCCATGCCCAGTGCGAGTGACCACAGCTTCTCTTTTCCGATCTTGATCGGCGATATCGGTGGCACGAATGCCCGTTTCGCATTGGTCGTCGATGCCGCTGCGGAGCCGAGGCAGCTGCCGCCGATCAAGACGGGTGACTTTGCGACCATCGAGGAAGCGCTGCAGAAGAGCATCCTCGACAAGATCTCCGAAAAGCCTCGCTCGGCGATCCTCGCCGTGGCGGGGCCGATCAAGAGCGACGAGATTCCGTTGACCAACGCCGGCTGGGTGATCCGGCCGAAGGACATGCTGGCGGGGCTCGGACTGCAAGACGTGCTGGTCATCAACGACTTCGAAGCGCAGGCGCTCGCCATTGCCGCGCCGGCCGACGGAGACATCGTGCAGATCGGCGGCGGCAGCGTGCGGCCGCGCAGTTCGCGTGTGGTGCTCGGCCCCGGAACCGGGCTCGGCGTCGCCGGTCTGGTCTTTGCGCAGGACACCTGGATTCCGGTGCCGGGCGAAGGCGGGCATGTCGATATCGGCCCGCGCAGCAAGCGCGATTTCCGGATTTGGCCGTTCCTCGATCCCATCGAGGGCCGCATGGCGGGTGAACAGATCCTTTGCGGACGCGGCATTATGAATCTCTACCGCGCCGTTTGCGCGGCCGATGGCCTGGAGCCGTCGCTCAAGGATCAGGCGGAGGTGACGACCAGTGCACTTTCGGGGGAGGACCCGGCGGCGGTCGAGACCGTGTCGCTGTTCTGCACCTACCTCGGGCGTGTTGCCGGAGACATGGCGCTGATCTTCATGGCGCGCGGTGGCGTCTTCCTGGCCGGCGGCATTTCGCAGAAGATATTGTCGGCGCTGATGAAACCGGAATTCCGTGCCGCCTTCGAGGACAAGGCACCGCACTCGGCGCTGATGCGAACGATTCCCACTTTTGCGGTCGTCCATCCCATGGCGGCGCTTTCCGGGCTTGCCGCCTTCGCACGCGCGCCGCGAGATTTCGGTGTTGCAATGGAGGGACGGCGCTGGAGAAGCTGAACACGCCGGCCGACGCAAAGACTCGCCAAAAAGGCTTCAAACCACTATAGAGCGCCCGACACGTGGTGCCGGCGACCGGCAGCCGCAGCAGGCCAGGGAAGACGGGCTTTTTGAACGCTAGGGACAGACAACAGCGCGCAGTCGACTCCGAGACGATCACCGGAATCTTGCGACGAGTCATCGCCGAAAACGGCCGCGACCACATTCGCGGCTATGCCTTTGCCATCGCCTGCCTCATGGTGGTGGCGGCAACAACGGGCTTCACGGCCTGGATCATGGAAACCGTGATCAACGAGGCCTTCGCCAATCGGCGGGCCGACATCGTCCTTGCGATCTGCGGCGCCATCTTCGCCGCTTTCGTGCTGCGTGGTCTCGCGACTTACGGGCAGGCGGTTGCGCTGTCGAAGATCGGCAACAACATCGTGGCGCGCTATCAGCGCCGGCTTTACGCGCACCTCATGGCGCTCAGCGTCGGCTATTTCCACGAGCAACGCTCGGCGCAGCTTGCCGCCAAGATCAGCCAGAACGTCAGCGGTATCCGCGACGTGCTCAATATGACGGTCACGTCGATCGCTCGGGACTTCCTGACCTTGATCGGCCTGGTCGGCGTCATGTTCAGCAAGGACTGGCTGCTTTCGCTTATCGTGTTCTTCGTCGCGCCGCCCTTGCTTCTCGGGCTGCGCTACGTTTCCAAGCGCTTGCGGCTGGCGACCCGCGAGGCCGTCGAGGTGAACAGCCGCGTTCTTGGTGCGATGCAGGAGACGATCCAGGGGATCACCATCGTCAAAGCCTTCACGATGGAAAACGAACTGCGCCGCAAGGTCGAGACGATCATCGACCGGGCCGAAAACCGCGCAAACCGCATCGCGCGCCTGAGCGAGCGCACGGCGCCGATGACGGAGACCTTTGCCGGGTTGGCGATCTCGAGCGTGCTCGCCTATGCCGCCTTCCGCTCGATCTATGGCAACGTGCCGCCCGGCGCGTTTTTTGCGTTTGTTACCGCTCTGCTCATGGCCTATGACCCGGCGCGACGTCTGGCGCGGCTGCAGGTGTCGCTGGAGCGCGCCGCCGTCAATGCCCGCATGATCTACGAGATCCTCGACACGGTTCCGCATCAGCGGGACCGTCCCGACGCGACCGAGCTGAAGCTCGGCGAGGCGACGGTCGAACTGCGCGACGTGCGCTTCGCCTATGGCAACGGCGAGGAGATCCTGAAAGGCGTCAGCTTCCGTGCCGAGGGCGGCAAGACCACGGCGCTGGTCGGCCCCTCCGGGGCCGGCAAGTCTACCATCATCAGCCTCATCCCGCGCTTCTACGATCCGCTGTCGGGTGCGATCCTCATCGATGGCCAGGACATAGCCGGCGTCACCAAGCAGTCGCTGCGCAACGGTCTCGCCTATGTCTCGCAGCAGCCTTATCTCTTCGAAGGCTCGATCCGCGACAACATCCGCTACGGCCGGCCGGATGCCACCGACGCGGAGATCGAGGAGGCCGCACGCCTCGCCTATGCGCATGACTTCATCTTGGCGCAGCCGCAGGGCTACGACACGCCCGTCGGTGAACATGGCGTGACCCTTTCCGGCGGCCAGCGCCAGCGCCTGTCGATCGCCCGTGCGCTCGTGCGCAATGCCCCCATCCTCCTTCTCGACGAGGCGACCTCGGCGCTCGACACCGAGTCGGAGGCAGCCGTGCAAAAGGCCCTCGAACAAGCGATGAGCGGGCGTACCGTGATCGTCATCGCCCACCGGCTCTCGACCGTCGTCAACGCCGACAAGATCGTCGTGATGAAGGACGGCAAGGTCGTCGAGGAGGGGTCGCATGAGGAGCTTGCACGGCGGCCGGACGGACTCTACGCTCGCCTCCACAATCTGCAGGGCAGTAGCGCGGACGGACCCGCTGAAGCACAAATCCTATAGCACGAGGAAATTTGACGATGAGCGAAACGGACATGAAGCTCGTGGTGGTCGGCGCGGCCGGTCGGATGGGCCAGACGCTGATCCGGATCGTTCACGCGACGAGCGGCGTGCGTCTGCATGCCGCTATCGAGCGGTCGAACTCACCCTTCATCGGCCGTGACGCTGGCGAACTCGCAGGTCTCGGGCCGATCGGCGTCCCGATCACCGACAAGCCGCTCGAAGCCTTCGTGGAGGCGGAGGGGGTGCTCGATTTCACCGCGCCGGCGGGAACCGTCGAATTCGCCGGTCTCGCGGCACAGGCGCGCATCGTCCATGTCATCGGCACGACCGGATGCACTGCGGATGACGAGGCGAAGATCCGCGCGGCCGCCCGCCATTCACGCGTCGTCAAGTCGGGCAATATGAGCCTCGGCGTCAACCTCCTGGGCGTGCTCACGGAGAAGGCGGCGCGCGCGCTGGGGCCGGCCGATTGGGACATCGAGATTGTCGAGATGCACCACAAGCACAAGGTCGACGCGCCTTCGGGCACGGCGCTGCTGCTCGGCGAGGCGGCGGCGAAGGGACGCGGCATCGATCTTGCGGATCATTCCGTCAAGGTGCGCGACGGCCACACCGGTCCCCGACCGCAAGGCACGATCGGCTTCGCCACGCTGCGCGGCGGTTCGGTCGTCGGCGAGCACTCCGTGATTCTTGCTGGCGAGGGTGAAATGGTGACGCTGTCGCACAGCGCCACGGATCGCTCGATCTTTGCGCGCGGCGCCGTCGCGGCGGCCCTTTGGGGCCGCAACCAGAAGCCAGGCTTCTATTCCATGCTCGATGTACTCGGGCTCAACTAACACGTCAAACTCTCAAGAGGAAATCGAAATGAGCGGCACTCTCGTCCTCGTCCGGCACGGCCAGAGCGAATGGAACCTTAAGAACCTTTTCACCGGCTGGCGTGATCCGGACCTGACCGAGCTTGGCGTCGAGGAGGCAAAGGCCGGCGGCAAGGCGCTTGCCGAATACGGCATCAAATTCGACATCGCCTTCACGTCCGCGCTCATCCGCGCCCAGCGCACCTGCCAGATGGTGCTCGACGCCGTCGGCCAGTCCTCGCTCGAAACGATCCGCGACCAGGCGCTCAACGAGCGCGACTATGGCGATCTCTCCGGCCTCAACAAGGACGATGCCCGCGCGAAATGGGGCGAAGAGCAGGTCCATATCTGGCGCCGCTCCTATGACGTGCCGCCGCCCGGCGGCGAGAGCCTGCGCGATACGGGCGCCCGTGTCTGGCCCTATTACCTGACCGAAATCCTGCCGCGCGTGCTGGCCGGCGAGAAGGTGCTGGTCGCCGCGCACGGCAATTCGCTGCGGTCTCTGGTGATGGTGCTCGACCACTTGACCAAGGAGCAGGTCTTGAACCTTAACCTCGCCACCGGCGTACCGATGATCTACAAGCTCAAGGCGGATTCAACCGTCGCGTCCAAGGAAGTGCTCGGCGACATGTCGGGCGCGCACTGAGCGCCCAAATCCTCCATCCAAGCAAGAGGGGCGCCGCGGCGCCCCTTTTTTCGTCTCACGCTTTTCCCGCTTCCCAGCCAAGGATCGCCCGCTTTCGCGTCAGCCCCCAATGGTAGCCGGTGAGCTCGCCGCCCTTGCCGAGCGCCCGGTGGCAGGGCACGACGAAGGAAATCGGATTGCGCCCGACTGCCGCGCCGACGGCGCGTGAAGCCGTGGGCTGGCCGATTTCGCCGGCGATCTTCGAATAGGTCGTGGCCTTGCCGAGCGGAATGTTCAACAGCGCCTGCCAGACCCGAATCTGGAAATCCGAGCCGATCAGGACGATGTTCAGCGGCTCGTCGGCGCGCCAGCGCTCAGGGTTGAAGATGCGCGCCGCATAGCGTGCCGTTGCCGCGCTGTCTTCCAGATAGGTGGCGTTCGGCCAGCGGCCGGCCATGTCCTCGAAGCTCGCACGCTCCTCGCCGGTATCGGCAAAGGCAAGGCCCGCGAGGCCGCGATCGGTCACCATTACCAGCGCCGTGCCGAAGGGAGAGGGGTGGAAGCCGTAGCGGATCGTCAAGCCGGCGCCGCGGGCCTTCCACTCGCCGGGCGACATCGCCTCATGCGTGACGAAGAGGTCGTGGAGCCGCCCGGGGCCGGAGAGCCCGACCTCGATGCTGGTCTCGAGCAGCGGCATGCCCTCCTGCCGCAGGAGCCGCTTGGCATGGTCGAGCGTGACTGCCTGCAGGAAGGCCTTCGGCGAAAGACCGGCCCAGCGGGTGAAGACCTTCTGGAGTTGCGTCGGCGACTGGCGGAGGCGGCGGGCGATCGTTTCGAGCGACGGCTGATCGCGGTAATCCTCCGTCAGCATCTCGATGACGTGCCTCACCGTGTCGTAATCGGTGCCGTCCGGGGTGATATCGGTGGGAATGGTTGTCACGACGTTCATGGATCATCTCCTGTCATGCCGCAGGAAACCATGCGGGGGACGGGATAACCACCCGATTCTTGATCATCGCGATCTGGCCGTAGCCAGGGCGCGGGAGAAGGCGACGGCGAAGGTTTCGCGATCGTCGCGGTTGAGAAACGAGCCGATATCCGTCTGCCGGCCACCGCCGCTGATCTTCATCGATACGATACCGATCTCCTGGTGGCGCCTGATGCTGAAGCGCGCCCAGAAAGGATTGAAGCGGAGCTCGGTCATCCGCCCCGACGGCGCGAACTTCTTCACCGACACGTCGGTGCGCGAGACGCTGACCTCCTCGCGGGCGCGCGCCGAGTGGTAGTTGAGCCAAAAGGCGCCCAAGAGCAGTACAAAATCGAGGCCGAAGAAAAACACGATCGGCCAGGCGCCGATGACCAGGAACACGAGGACATGCATCGCGCTCATCGCGCCGGCGATCATCAGCAGGATCTTGAACCCCCTGAAGCCGAGCGAACGGTAGGGGGTCAGCTCCGCCGCGAAGATCGGCTCGTCATTGATGCTTGTCTCGGCGTTGCCTTCGGTCATGACCAATGACTATAGATGCAGCATGAAAAACGTGAAGCTCAAATTGTCACCGGGATCCGCGAAACCGAGAGCGACGACGGCTGCCCGCGGAAACAAGCGGCAACGCAGTGTCTATAGCAAGGCGGACGTCGAGGAGATCTTTCGCCGCTTCTCGGTTCAGCGGCCGGAGCCGAAGGGCGAACTCGAACACGTCAACGCCTTCACGCTGCTGGTGGCGGTGGCGCTTTCGGCGCAGGCGACCGATGCCGGCGTCAACAAGGCGACGCGGCCGCTGTTTGCCATTGCCGACACGCCGCAAAAGATGCTGGCGCTCGGGGAAGAAAAGCTTCGTGACTATATCAAGACGATAGGCCTCTACCGCAACAAGGCGAAGAACGTCATTGCGCTCAGCGAGAAACTGATCGCCGACTTCGGCGGCGAGGTGCCGAAGACGCGCGAGGCGCTGATGACGTTGCCGGGGGTCGGCCGCAAGACCGCCAATGTCGTGCTGCAAATGGCCTTCGGCCAGGCCACAATCGCCGTCGACACGCATCTCTTCCGCATCGCCAACCGCATCCGTCTTGCACCCGGCAAGACGCCGGACGAGGTCGAGACCAGGCTGCTCGGCGTCATCCCGGAGAAATATCTTTATCACGCCCATCATTGGCTGATCCTGCATGGCCGCTATGTGTGCAAGGCGCGCCGGCCTGAATGCGAGCGCTGCATCATTGCCGACATCTGCAAGTCGCCCGAAAAGAGTTGCGACATCCCGGCGCCGCTCGTCGAATTGCCGCCGCAGGCCATTCCAGTCGCCGGCTGACGTTTACGCGCCTCCTGGGCGTCATCTGCCGGTCAGCCCATCGATCAGCCTGCCGATGGCGCCGAGATAGGGGTCTCGCGCGGCGCCGGCGTCGATTTCGAGCACTGCCCGGTCGAAAGCGGCCGACAGTAGCACCGCCGTCGCTGTGAGGCCCGCTCCGTCGAGGCGCCCCGGCGGCATCGCTGCCGCGAGCCCCTCCCGCAGCGTCCGCCCGCCATGCGCCGCGTCGATGGCTGCGATCTCCGCCACGCCGAGGACGGCGGGGCCGTCGAGCAGCAACAGGCGTACTCTCCCCGGTATCGACATGGCGTCGAAATAGGCGGAAGCGCCTGTGAGCAACGCGTCTCGCGGCGAGCCTTGCCCTCTGTCGGAAAGCTCGATCGCTGCGGCGACGTGGCCAGCCTCCCGCTCGAGGACGGCTCGAAACAGCGCCTTCTTGTCCTCGAAGTGGTGATAGAGGGCGCCGCGCGTAAGCCCGGCCGCAGCCACGATGTCTGGCGTTGCCGTGTCCGCATAGCCTTTCGCGATGAAAAGATCGCGCGCCGCGTCGAGGATGGCAGCGCGGGTCGTGTCTGAGCGTTCGCGATTCGAGCGCCGAGGCTTTTCCTGTTGCATACATACAGCCTGTATGTTAGTTAGAGATACATGCAGATTGTATGAAAATGATCGATGGAGGAAAAGCATGAAATCGACGAGCTACTATCCGGTGATCTTGACGGCCGATGTGCGGGCGACTGCCGACTTCTACGTGAAGCATTTTCGCTTTGAGGCGCTTTTCGTCAGCGACTGGTACATGCATCTGCAGTCGACAGAAGACGAACATGTGACGCTTGCCGTTCTCGATTACCGTCACGAGACGGTTCCGGAGCAGCGCCGGGCCCCCATTCAGGGCCTGCTTCTGAATTTCGAAGTCGAAGATCCCGACCGGCTCTACGCCGAGATGCAGACGGCCGGGCTTCCGATCCTCAAGGCGATTTGTGACGAGGACTTCGGCCAGCGCCATTTCATTACCGCCGATCCCAACGGCGTGATGATCGATGTCATCAAGCCGATCCCGCCGAGCGCCGAGTTCGCCAACGCCTATGATGAAAAGGCGCTGCCGGCGTGATCGCCAGCATTTTCGCCTACTGCATGTTTCCTACAGCGACCTTTGTGCGACTGAAAAGACGCACGGCGCAGTAGTGTCTTCCAAATGCCCGGAAAACCGCTATTAACGAACACCGGCCATTCAGGAAACCGGACGGAGCTCATGACGAAATTCGATGTACTGACGATCGGCAATGCGATCGTCGATATCATTGCGCGCTGCGATGACAGCTTTCTCGTGCACAACGGCATCATCAAGGGCGCGATGAACCTCATCGATGCGGAGCGGGCGGAACTCCTTTATTCGCGCATGGGCCCGGCGGTCGAAGCCTCCGGCGGCAGCGCCGGCAACACCGCGGCCGGCGTCGCGAACCTTGGTGGGCGCGCAGCCTATTTCGGCAAGATCGCCAATGACCAGCTCGGCCAGATCTTCACCCACGATATCCGCGCCCAGGGCGTCCATTTCCAGACCAGGCCGCTCGAGAGCCTGCCGCCGACCGCGCGCTCGATGATCTTTGTCACCGAGGACGGCGAGCGCTCGATGAACACCTATCTCGGCGCCTGCGTCGAACTCGGTCCGGAGGACGTCGAGGCCGACGTCGTCGCCCAATCCAGGGTCACCTATTTCGAGGGCTATCTCTGGGATCCGCCGCGCGCCAAGGACGCGATCCGCGAGGCGGCGAACATTGCCCATGCCCATGGTCGCGAAACGGCAATGACGCTCTCGGACAGTTTCTGTGTACATCGCTACCGGGACGAGTTTCTCGACCTGATGCGCTCCGGCACCGTCGACATCGTCTTCGCCAACAAGCAGGAGGCATTGGCGCTTTACGAGACGGAAGATTTCGATCTCGCGCTCAAGACGCTCGCGAGGGACTGCAAGCTCGCCGCCGTGACGCTCAGCGAGGAAGGCTCGATCGTCCTGCGCGGCGAGGAACGCGTGCGCGTCCGCGCGAGTGCGGTCGAGCAGGTTGTCGACACGACGGGCGCCGGCGATCTCTATGCGGCGGGCTTCCTCTATGGCTATACCGCCAACCGTTCGCTCGAAGGTTGCAGCAAGCTCGGCAATCTGGCAGCCGGCATTGTCATCGGCCAGATCGGCCCACGCCCGATGATATCGCTCGCCAGCGCCGCCCGAGAAGCCGCGCTTCTCTAGACCAGGGATTACTTGAAGGCTTCGCCCGGATAGGCGCCCCAGATTTCGCTCTGGGCGATCCAGCCTTCGACGCCTTGCGTCTCGGCATGGCACCAGTCGCCGTTGCATTCGCCGATGTGCAGCAGCACGCCCGGCTCCATGCGGGCGACGATCGGCGCCGTGCTCTGTGGGTCGCGTCTGAGATTGACGAAGATGCTTTCGCCCTTGCCGCGCATCCACGGCGCAGCAACGGCGGTGCGATCGCCGGAAAGCAGCGCCTGATTCACCCAACCCTCGGTACCGTCGGCGTCGCGGATGCGGCGCCAGTTGTCGTATTCCTGAATGATCTCGACGGGAACGCCGGATCTCAGATAGCGGAAGGCGACCGCGTAATCGAGACTCGGCCCGATTCTCAGATTGACGCTCTTGGACTTGAGGCTGACGAAGCGAGGGAGCGGCAGCCCGCTCGCGCCCTTGGCCGCTTGGGCAGAGGCGGCCGAACTCATCATGGCCGTTCCGAGGAACGTGGCCAGCAGCAATGCAGAGGCTTTGGAAATGATGTGACGCATGACGAAGCCCATATACCGATCGTAAGCGAAGCCTTGCGGCGTCTCCACAGCGCCGTCCGCCTTTTCAGACGCACAAAGGTCGCTGTAGCACTTTGAATTGCCGCATGTTTTAATCCTTGGATCGGAGCCGATCCAAGGAAACATGCAGGAACGCGCCTGACCCGACGCGCGCCGCGAATCCTCGACCCGGACAGCGACTTTCAATTGTCTTCCCCACCGGGTCTGGTAGAAATTGCGGCTATAGGGAGAAACTATCACCCAACTTGGTTAAGGACCCGTCAACGAGGGCCGCTCACAGGAATGACAAGCAAGAAGAAGCCAACCGTCTACATCACCCGGAAACTGCCGGATGTCGTCGAAACCCGGATGCGCGAACTGTTCGACGCAGAGCTCAACATCGACGACACGCCCCGCAGCCAGCCGGAGCTGGTTGCCGCGGTGAAAAGGGTCGATGTGCTGGTGCCGACGGTGACGGACCGGATCGACGCCGCGCTGATCGAGCAGGCAGGCCCGCAACTGAAGCTCATCGCGGCCTTTTCGAACGGCGTTGACAACATCGATGTCGATACCGCCGCACGCAAGGGAATCACCGTCACCAACACACCGAACGTGCTGACGGAAGACACCGCCGACATGACCATGGCGCTCATCCTTGCGGTGCCGCGCCGGCTCGCCGAGGGCGCGCAGGTGCTGACCGACCGCAAGGGCGAATGGGCCGGGTGGTCGCCGACCTGGATGCTCGGCCGGCGCATCGCCGGCAAGCGCATCGGCATTGTCGGCATGGGGCGAATCGGCACCGCCGTCGCCCGCCGCGCCAAGGCCTTCGGCCTTTCGATCCACTATCACAACCGCCATCGCGTCAAGCGGGAGACCGAGGAGATGCTGGAGGCGACCTATTGGGACAGCCTCGACCAGATGCTCGCCCGCGTCGACATCGTTTCCGTCAATTGCCCGTCGACGCCCGCCACCTATCACCTGCTCTCGGCGCGCCGGCTGGCGCTGATGCGCCCCGACAGCTATATCGTCAACACCGCGCGCGGCGACGTGATCGACGAGACGGCAATGATCAAATGCCTGCGGGAGGGCAAGATTGCGGGTGCCGGCCTCGACGTCTTCGAGAACGAACCGGCCGTCAATCCCAAGCTCATCAGGCTCGCGGGCGAAGGCAAGGTCGTGCTGCTACCGCACATGAGCTCGGCGACGCTCGAAGGCCGCATCGACATGGGCGAAAAGGTGGTGATCAACATCCGCACCTTCTTCGACGGCCATCGCCCGCCGGACCGGGTGCTGCCGGGGCGGGATTGACGCGCCTATAGCAGCTTCCGCATTTCGATCGAGGTCGGGCGCGTGAAACCGGGATGGGCCGAGCGGCTCGTCTCGACGAAGCCCCATGCCGCGAAGGTGGCGTGATTTTCCGAAAGTTCGATACGCGTCTGCAGCCTGAGCGCAGGCAGGCCGAGGCTTCGAGCCGTCTCCTCCGCGGCGGCAAGCAGCCGGCGGCCGAGGCCTTTGCCCTGATGGCCGGGATCGATGGCGAGCTTGCCGATATAGAGGCAGCCTGGCTCGGGCTTGCAGAACACGCAGCCGAGAAGGTCGCGACCGGCGGCAACCGCGAAGCCGATCTCGTCCTTCGACTTCTGACGCAGGGACTCGGCCGTGAGCGCATGCGCGGAGGAGGGCGGATCGATCCGCCCGTCCATATAGGCGAAGGATTTCAGGATCAGCACCAAGAGCTCCTCGTAACGATCGAAGCTCTGGTCGAGGCGAATCGTTTCCATCCTGTTCTCAACGCCGGCCGCGCCGGTAGCGGATCGTGCTGAACGCGGCGGCGAGGCCGTCATAGAGCAGCAGGCGTCCAATGAGCGGCTCGCCGATGCCGGTAATGAGCTTGATCGTTTCCATCGCCTGCAACGTGCCGATGACGCCGGTCAGGGCGCCGACCACGCCGGCTTCGGCGCAGGCCGGAACCGCGCCCGGCGGAGGGGCCATCGGGAAGAGATCGCGATAGGAAGGATTGGGGTGGCCGTCGGCATCCGTCTCGTAGGGCTTCAACACGGTGACGGAGCCGTCGAAGCGCCCGACGGCGCCCGTGACGAGAGGGATCCGAGCCGTTTCCGCCGCATCCGCCGCCAGATAGCGCGTATCGAAATTGTCCGAACCGTCGACGATGAGGTCGTATTGGCGGAAGATCGCCTCGGCGTTTTCGGGTGCGAGACGTTGCGTGTGCGACGCGACCTCCACATGGGGGTTGAGGTCCGCGATTGCGGCGGCGGCGCTTTCGACCTTCGACCGGCCGATATCGCTGGTGGCATGAATGACCTGGCGCTGCAGGTTCGACAGCGCGACAACGTCGTCATCGACGATGCCGAGCTTTCCCACGCCGGCGGCGGCGAGATATTGCAGCACCGGAGCGCCGAGCCCGCCCGCGCCGATGACGAGCACGCGCGCGGCTTTCAGCTTCTGCTGTCCGGCGCCCCCGATCTCAGGCAGCACGATATGGCGCGCATAGCGCGCGATTTCCGATGATTCGAGGGCTGCTGCAGTCATTTCTGTCTCCCCACTGCATGTTTCCTTAAATCGTCTCCGATTTAAGGAAACATGCAGCAATTCAAAGTGCTACAGCGACCCTTGTGCGTCTGATAAGACGCACGGCGCTGTAGGATTCCTGCCGGCGCTTCTGTCGAGGCGGTCATCGAGCCGGCGGATGTCACTCCGAAACGCGGCCGTTTGCAACGGTCAGATAGCGTGCCCGCTCACCGAGCGCCTCGAACATCGCCCGGTCCGTCCCGGTCATGAAGGCCTGGCCACCGAGCTCGTCGACGCGCTCGAAGAGCGCGGCGCGCCGTCCCTGATCGAGATGGGCGGCGATCTCGTCGAGCAGAAGAACCGGCGCGTGCCCGGTCATGTCGCCGACGAGGCGCGCATGGGCGAGCACGAGCCCGACGAGCAGGGCCTTCTGCTCTCCGGTCGAGCAGCGTTCCGCCTCCATGTCCTTTTCCCGGTGGCGGATCAACAGATCGCTGCGGTGCGGTCCGTCGAGCGTTCGGCCCGCCGCAGCATCGCGGGCGCGGCCGTCCTGCAGCATCGACAGATATCGCTCTTCGAGATCGTAGGCGGGCTGGCCGTGGCAATCGTCGAGAAATCCGGCGAGCGACAGGCTGGCGGACGGGAAGGTCCCACCGCCCTGGCTGCGTTCCACGAGCGCCGTCAGCAGGCCGAGCATTTCCAGGCGGGCGAGCGCCATCGACACGCCCAATCCGGCCATTTCGCGCTCGATCGCGGTAAGCCAGGCGGCATCCGGCCGGAATTCCGAAAGCAGCCGGTTGCGGCTGCGCATGGCACGGTCGAACTCGCTGGCGCGCCTACCGTGCTCGGGATCGAGGGAGAGCACCAGCCGGTCGAGGAAGCGCCGCCGGTCGGAGGACGGGCCGGTGAAGAGGCCGTCCATCGCCGGCGTCAGCCACAGCACACGCAGGTGGTCGGTGAGCTCGTCGACGGTGCGGGCCGGCGTGCCGTTGAGCCTGAGACGGCGCGATTGCCCTTCCTCCGCGCCCGCGGTACCCGTGCCGATCTCCACCGGGCCTTCCATCCCTTCGACGGCCGCGAAAACCGAGAAGCCGTCCTTAGCGCCGACGCGGGCGACATCCGCGTAAGCTGCGCGACGCAGGCCGCGGCCCGGCGACAGAAACGAGATCGCCTCCATCAGATTGGTCTTGCCCGCGCCGTTCTCGCCGGTCAGCACGACATGGCGCTGGTCGAGCTCGAGCGCCAGCGCCGCATAGTTGCGAAAGTCATTGAGTTTCAGGCGAGTGAGAGAGACCTTGTGGGGCATTGCGGGTCCGAATTCGACGTGTCTGTCAGGTAGGACGAAAGCCGGGCCAAGGCAAGGCGAAAGGGTTCGCCCGAGGGGCAACCCGTCACGTTGCCCGCGCCACCCGCGTTCCGAGCCGAAACCCCTGTGGGAAAGCCTTGATTTTCCGTCGCTTCGGAACTTTCCATGCGCTCGCAGGTACAATATGACAGGCGCATGACAATCGACAACCGTATGGATCGCTGATGCTCGGCCTGTTTCGCAAGCTTCTCCCCCGTGAAGACCGTTTCTTCGATCTCTTTGCCGAGCATTCGCGCACTATCATGGGGGCGGCGGAGGTCTTGAACGTGCTGCTCGCCGGCGGACCGGACATCGAACGCCATTGCGACCGCATCGTCGAGCTCGAGAACGAGGCCGACGAGATCACGCGAGAGGTCCTGCTTGCGGTGCGCCGCAGCTTCATCACGCCCTTCGACCGCGGCGACATCAAGGATCTCATCCAGTCGATGGACGATGCGATCGACATGATGCACAAGACGGTTAAGACCATCCGGCTCTATGAGCAGAAGAGCTTCGATCCAGGCATGCAGGCCATGGGCGCCGCGGTCGTCGAGGCTGCCCATCTCGTCGCCGAGGCGATTCCGCTCCTCAACCGGATCGGCGTCAACGCACACCGCCTGAGCACCATCGCCGAAGAGGTCACCCGCGTCGAAGGCCGTTCCGACGAACTGCACGAACAGGGCCTGAAGGACCTCTTCAAGCGCCATGGCAGCACCAATCCCATGGCCTACATCATCGGCAGCGAAATCTATGGCGATCTGGAGAAGGTCGTCGACCGCTTCGAGGATGTTGCCAACGAAATCAGCGGCATCGTGATCGAGAACGTCTGATGGACGCGACGCTCGCCTTCCCGCTGCTTGTGGGTCTCATTGCGGTTGCCCTGTTCTTCGACTTCCTGAATGGATTGCATGACGCGGCCAATTCGATCGCGACGATCGTCTCGACGCGGGTGCTGCGGCCGCAATATGCGGTCATCTGGGCCGCCTTCTTCAACTTCATCGCCTTCCTGTTCTTTGGCCTGCACGTGGCCGAGACGCTCGGGCGCGGCATCATTAATCCGGACATCGTCACGCCGCAGGTCATATTCGCAGCGCTGATCGGCGCGATCGTCTGGAACATCGCCACCTGGATCTTCGGCATCCCGTCCAGTTCATCGCATGCGCTCGTCGGCGGCCTCGTCGGCGCCGGTCTCGCGAAGACCGGCTTCAGCGCCATCGTCTGGTCCGGCCTTCTGAAGACCGCCGGCGCCATCGTCATGTCGCCGGGGATCGGCTTCGTGCTGGCCCTCCTGCTGGTGCTGATCGTCTCCTGGCTGTTCGTGCGCCAGACGCCGTTCGCCGTCGACAACACTTTCCGAGGGCTGCAATTCGTATCGGCCTCGCTCTATTCGCTCGGCCATGGCGGCAATGACGCGCAGAAGACCATGGGCATCATCGCCGTGCTCCTCTTTTCCCAGGGCTATCTCGGGCCGGAGTTCCACGTGCCCTTCTGGGTGGTCATCACCTGCCAGGCGGCTATCGCGCTCGGCACCCTTTTTGGGGGCTGGAGGATCGTCCACACCATGGGATCGAAGATCACCAAGCTCAACCCGATGCAGGGCTTCTGTGCCGAGACCGGCGGCGCCATCACGCTGTTCGCGGCGACCTGGCTTGGCATTCCGGTCTCGACAACCCACACGATCACCGGCGCCATCATCGGCGTCGGCTCGGCCCGGCGTGTCTCGGCCGTGCGCTGGGGCATTGCCGGAAACATCGTCGTCGCCTGGGTGATCACGCTGCCCGCCGCCGCGCTGATTTCGGCCCTCTCCTATTTCGCGGTCGATCTGATCGGCTGACGCACGCTCGACCGGCGCCACACTTCGATGCGGCGCCTCGGGTGCCGCGGTCGTGCCGTTGGCATTGTTCCTGCCCGGGAGTATATTTTCGCCAGCTGACACATAACTGAACGGTCAAGTCCCGGGAGGGGTCGATGACGAACGTCAAATGGACGATCAAAGGCCGTGAATTCATTCATTGCAATTGTGCCTATGGCTGCCCCTGCCAGTTCAATGCCTTGCCCACGCGCGGGCATTGCAGCGCCGTGGGGTTAATCGAGATCGAGGAAGGCCATCACGGCGACACCCGGCTCGATGGCTTGAAATGCGGGATGATCGTCGCTTGGCCGGGCGCCATCCACGAGGGCCGGGGTGAGGTCGTATGGATCGTCGACGAGCGCGCCTCGGATAAACAGCGGGAGGCGCTGCTGCGCATCATGAGCGGGCAGGACACCGAACCCGGCGCCACATTCTTCCAGGTGTTTTCGACAACCTTCGAGAAGTTTCACGACCCGGTTTTCGCGCCGATCGATTTCGAGGTCGACTTGGAGAGCCGCACCGCTCGCGTCAGCGTGCCGGGATGGATCGAAGCGCGCGGAGAGCCGATCCTCAATCCCGTGACCGGGAAGGCGCATCGCGCCCGCCTGAACCTGCCGAACGGGTTTGAATACGATAGCTGCGAAGTGGGACGCGGATGGGCCGATACGGCTGGCGCTTTGTCTCTTTCGATACCGGACTCGCACGCCCATTTCGCCAGGATACATATGACCGAACGCGGCGTGGTGCACTGACACCATGACCGACACCACGCTCGAATCCCTGTTGCGCCGCGATCGGACGATCGTCGCCGCGGCGATCGCCACGTTGGCGGCGATCGCCTGGATCTACATTATCTGGCTGGCCAGCATGGACATGGGCGGCATGTCGATGCCCGAGGCGGGCATGGATGCAACCATGCCCATGGATCCCGCCATGGATATGGATATGAACATGGACATGGACATGGGAAGCGGGGCGAGCGCCGGTCCGCTCGACGCATTGCTGAGCATTTCGCCGCGTCCCTGGAGTGCCGTCGAAGCCGCCTTCACGATGACCATGTGGGTGGTGATGATGGTCGGCATGATGCTTCCTTCGGCGTCGCCGATGATCCTGCTCTACGCTCGTGTCGGGCGGCAAAGCCTCAGGGACGGCAAGCCCTTCGCTTCGTCCGGCTACTTCACCGGCGGCTATCTGCTCGCCTGGGCTGGATTCGCGCTGGTCGCCACGCTCGGACAATGGCTGATCGAAGGCACGCTGCTGACCCCGGCGCTGGCGAGCGCCAGTCGTATCTTCAGCGGCATCGTGCTGATCGGGGCGGGACTATACCAGTGGACGCCGCTCAAGGACGCCTGCCTGGCGCAGTGCCAGGCGCCGATCGTCTTCCTGCAGAGGCACGGCGGCTTCCGAAGCGATCCACGCGGTGCCGTAAGGCTCGGCTTCCGCCACGGTCTCTATTGCGTCGGCTGCTGCTGGGCGCTGATGGCCCTCTTATTCGTCGGCGGCATCATGAACGTGCTGTGGATCGCCGCGATCGCTCTCTTCGTGCTTGCTGAAAAGCTGCTGCCGGCCGGTCGCCTCCTGTCGCGGCTCGCCGGTTCGGTGCTTGTCCCCCTCGGCCTCTGGCAATTGGTGGGAGCGACGCTTTGACCTTCTGCCGCCGCCCCGGCGTTGGCGATTTGCTCCAAATACCAAGGCGCCGCGCGTCGGACTGACACGCGGCGCCTCGATTGGTTCGGATCGGGCACTACTCGCTCAGCGTATCGAAGAAATCCTTCATGCGGGAGAAGAACCCCGTCGAGTGCGGATTGTTCTCCTTGGACGAGATCTGCTCGAACTCATGCAGCAGCTCGCGCTGCCGCTTGGTGAGCTTCTGCGGTGTCTCGATCTGGATCTGGATGTAGAGATCGCCCGTCTGGCTGGAGCGCAGCACCGGCATGCCCTTGCCCTTCAGGCGGAACTGCTTGCCGGCCTGGGTGCCCTCCGGCACGGTGACGCGTGATTTCGTGCCGTCGAGAGTGGTGACGTCGAACTTGCCGCCGAGCGCCGCCGTCGTCATCGAGATCGGCACGCTGCAGTAGAGATCGGCTCCGTCGCGCTGGTAGAACTCATGCGGCTTGACCGAAAGGAAAATATAGAGGTCGCCAGGCGGACCGCCGCGCAGGCCGGCTTCGCCCTCGCCGGAGAGGCGGATGCGCGTGCCGTCCTCGATGCCGGCCGGAATGTTGACCGACAGCGTGCGCTCCTCGGTGACCCGGCCCTGGCCATGGCATTTGGTGCAGGGATCGGTGATCGTCTGACCACGGCCGCCGCAGGTCGGGCAGGTGCGCTCGATCGAGAAGAAGCCTTGGGCGGCGCGGATGCGGCCGGAGCCCTGGCAGGTGGCGCATGTCTTCGGGCTGGTGCCTGGCTTCGCGCCCGAGCCCGTGCAGACATCGCAGGTGACCGATGTCGGCACGCGGATTTGCGCCGTCTTGCCGGAATAGGCCTCCTCGAGAGTGATCTCCATGTTGTAGCGAAGGTCTGCACCGCGTTCGCGTCCGCCCGACGAGCGGCGCTGGCGGCCGCCCATCATCTCGCCGAAGATGTCTTCGAAAATGTCCGAGAAGCCGCTGGCGCTGCCGCCCGCAAAACCATTGCCGAAGCCGGCCCCCATGCCACCCTGCTCGAAGGCTGCGTGGCCGTAGCGGTCGTAGGCGGCGCGCTTCTGCGGGTCCTTCAGCGTCTCATAGGCCTCGTTGATTTCCTTGAAGGACTTTTCCGCTTCCTGGTCCCCGGGATTGCGGTCCGGGTGATATTTCATCGCCAGTTTACGGAAGGCGCCTTTCAGCTCCTTCTCGTCCGCGTTTCTTGCAACGCCAAGCGTTTCGTAAAGATCACGTTTCATGCTTCAAAGATTGTCCAGTTGACAAGGCTTGCCAGCGCGAAGGATCCGACCCTGCCTGATTATCTTGCCACAGGATTTAGTAAACCTTGAAGCGCGATACCATAGCCAAGTCGGGCGACCGAGCGCTTTTTTGTCGGAATAATGGCCTTCTCGCACCACTTCCCGCCACTTGCCCGTGCATCATCGTTCGAAATGATCGCCGCGCGCCGCGCCTCACGGTCCATTTCCCGCCGACTGTCGGGGCTTCGGCGGCATAACAGAAAAGCCCAGGAGCGATCCCGGGCTTCGCTGGATTGACGGACGAGAGCTTATGCCGACCGCTTGCGGTCGTCCTCGTCCTTGACTTCCTCATAGTCGGCGTCGACGACATCGTCGCCGTCGCGCTTGGCGTCGGCGGCCGCATCTGCGTGCGCTGCTTCCGTCTGCTGGGCTTCATAGATCGCCTGGCCGAGCTTCATGGAAACCTCCATGAGCGTGTTGGTCTTGGCCTTGATGTCCTCGGCGTCCGGCTCGGACGCTTCGACGGCGGTCTTCAGGGCCGCGATGGCGTCGCTGATCGCCTTGCGATCCGTCTCCGAAACCTTGTCGCCATATTCCTTCAGCGACTTCTCCGAAGAATGGATCAGGCTTTCGGCCTGGTTCTTGGCTTCGACCGCTTCGCGACGCTTCTTGTCCGCCTCGGCATTGGCTTCGGCGTCCTTGACCATCTTCTCGATGTCGGCGTCGGAAAGGCCACCGGAGGCCTGGATGCGGATCTGGTGCTCCTTGCCGGTGCCCTTGTCCTTCGCGGAAACCTGCACGATGCCGTTGGCGTCGATGTCGAAGGTGACTTCGATCTGCGGCATGCCGCGCGGTGCCGGCGGAATGCCGACGAGGTCGAACTGGCCGAGCAGCTTGTTGTCGGCCGCCATCTCGCGTTCGCCCTGGGAGACGCGGATCGTCACGGCGGACTGGTTGTCGTCGGCCGTCGAGAAGACCTGCGACTTCTTGGTCGGGATCGTCGTGTTGCGCTCGATCAGGCGGGTGAACACGCCGCCGAGCGTCTCGATGCCGAGCGACAGCGGCGTCACGTCGAGGAGCAGAACGTCCTTGACGTCGCCCTGCAGCACGCCGGCCTGGATGGCGGCACCCATGGCGACCACTTCATCCGGGTTGACACCCTTGTGCGGCTCCTTGCCGAACAGCTGCTTCACGGTTTCCTGGACCTTCGGCATGCGGGTCATGCCGCCGACGAGAACGACTTCGTCGATCTCGGCGGCCGAGACGCCGGCGTCCTTGAGCGCCGCCTTGCACGGCGCAATGGTCTTCTGGATCAGGTCCTCGACCAGGCTTTCGAACTTGGAGCGCGACAGCTTCATCGTCAGGTGCTTCGGACCGGAAGCGTCGGCCGTGATGAACGGCAGGTTGATCTCGGTCTGCTGCGAGGACGACAGCTCGATCTTGGCCTTTTCGGCAGCTTCCTTGAGGCGCTGCAGCGCAAGCTTGTCGTTCTTGAGGTCGATGCCCTGTTCCTTCTTGAACTCGGAGGCCAGGTACTCGACGAGACGCATGTCGAAGTCTTCGCCGCCGAGGAAGGTGTCGCCGTTGGTGGATTTCACCTCGAAGACGCCGTCGCCGATTTCGAGCACGGAAATATCGAAGGTGCCGCCGCCGAGGTCGTAGACGGCGATCGTCTTGCCGTCCTTCTTGTCGAGGCCATAGGCGAGGGCGGCCGCGGTCGGCTCGTTGATGATGCGCAGCACGTCGAGACCGGCGATCTTGCCGGCGTCCTTGGTGGCCTGGCGCTGGGCGTCGTTGAAGTAGGCCGGAACCGTGATGACGGCCTTCTCGACCTTCTCACCAAGATAGGACTCGGCCGTTTCCTTCATCTTCTGAAGGATCATCGCGGAGATCTGCGACGGGGAATAGCTCTTGCCGTGCGCCTCGACCCAGGCGTCGCCATTGTCGGCCTTGACGATCTTGTAGGGGACCATCCCCTTGTCCTTCTGCGTCGTCGGGTCTTCGAAGGTGCGGCCGATCAGGCGCTTGATCGCAAAAAGGGTGTTTTCCGGATTGGTGACAGCCTGGCGCTTGGCCGGCTGGCCGACGAGGCGTTCACCATCATCGGAGAAGGCCACCATCGACGGGGTCGTGCGCGCGCCTTCGGCGTTTTCGATCACCTTCGCGTCCTTGCCGTCCATCACGGCGACGCAGGAGTTGGTCGTTCCCAGGTCAATACCAATAACTTTAGCCATGTTGTTCTCTCCTTGCAGCGGACTGTCGGAACCCGGTCAGGCATTCATGGGACAGCCCCTAACGGGATGGTCTTTGGATTTGATCGCAGCCCGCGGGCTGCGTCGATGCGGCGTATATAAGGACCGGCGTTTCGGACTGCAAGGCATTCTGCGGGGCGAGCAGGGCCAAATGCAAGCCGCCTTTCCTGGTCCGATGCGCGCGATGCGTGCGGCGGTGATCGGGCGCAGTTGGTCTATCGCTGCCGGCGCCCTGTTCAGCCGCCGGTCAAGAGTTCGAAAAGCGTCGTGCGGCGGGTCGCACCGGTGGTCTCGCCGACGCCCGCCGGCGGGATCGGGCCGCCCGACGGCTCTGCTGCCGGGCGGGTCTGATCGACGGCGATCGCACCGTCCATCGCCGCCGGCCGTTCGGGGAAGGCTGCGGGATCACCGAAGCCGTCGGGTAGAGCCTCGCCGGCGGCGACGGGACTGCCCTCGTCGAACACCGGCTGGACACCGGTCGTGCCGAAGAGCGGCGAAGGCGAAAGCCCCTCATGCGCGGCGACCATGAAGTCATGCCAGGCTTTGGCCGGCAGCCCGCCGCCGGTGACCTTCTTCATCGACTTGCCGTCGTCGTTGCCGAACCAGACGCCGGTCGTCAGGTTGGACGTGTAGCCGACAAAGAGCGCGTCGCGGAAGGATTGCGTCGTGCCGGTCTTTCCAGCCGCCTCCCAGCCAGGCAAGCGCGCCTTCTTGCCGGTGCCGTCGGTCAATACACGCACCATCATCCGGTTCATTTCGCTGACGATCGCCGGATCGAGCACGCGCGGCGGGTTGTCATAGGTGTTCTCGTAGAGCACCGTGCCGTCGGCGGTGGAGATGCGGCGTATGACATGCGGCGTCGCCTTGAAGCCGCCATTCATGAAGGGCGCGTAGGAGGAGGTGAGCTCGACGAGAGTGACCTCGGACGTGCCGAGCGCGATCGACGCGTTCGCCTGCATCTCGGAATCGATCCCCAGCCGGTGCGCGAGCTTGACGACGTTCGGCGGCCCCACCTCCATGACGAGCTGGGCAGCGATGGTGTTCAGCGAGTTGGCAAGCGCATTGGCAAGCGTCACCTCGCCACGGTATTTCTGGTCGTAGTTCTCCGGCGTCCAGTTGCCGATCCTCACCGGCGCGTCGTTGCGCACCGACATGGGGGTGCGGCCGATTTCGAGCGCCGCCGCATAGACGAATGGCTTGAAGGCGGAGCCCGGCTGGCGCTTCGCCTTGGAGGCCCGGTCGAACTGGCTTTCCGCATAGTCCCTGCCGCCGACGAGCGCCCGGACCGCGCCGGTACCGTCGATCGAGACGAGGGCCGCCTGCGAAGCGTTGAGCTTGCCACCCTCCTCGTCGAGCGTCGCGGCGATCACCTCTTCGGCCTTCTTCTCGAGCGTCAGATCGATGGTGGTGTCGACGATCAGGTCCTGCTTGATCTCGCCGATCATGCCGGGCAGCTGGTCCATCACCATGTCGGCGACATAGTGCTCGGCGCCCGACCAGAAGCTCTTGGCCCGCGTCGGCGTCTGCGACATCGCCGTCTTGATCTCGGCATCGGTGATGAAGCCTTCCTCGCGCATGGTGCCGAGCACCACCTGGGCGCGCGCCTCGGCGGCTTGCGGGTCGCGCGCCGGCGAAAGCCGCGAAGGCGCCTTCAACAGGCCGGCGAGAACGGCGGCCTCGCCAAGATTGACGTCGCGCGCCGACTTGTTGAAGTAGCGCCTGGACGCCGCCTCGACGCCATAGGCGTTGGAGCCGAAGAAGACGCGGTTGAGATACATCGCCAGGATCTGGTCCTTGGTGTATTTCTGCTCAAGCCAGAAGGCGAGCAGCACTTCCTGCACCTTTCGTTCAAGCGTGCGCTCCGGCGACAGGAACAGGTTTTTGGCAAGCTGCTGCGTGAGGGTCGAGCCGCCCTGGACCATGCGGCCGGTCATCGCATTGGTCAGCATGGCGCGAGCCAACCCCAGCGGGTCGACGCCGAAATGCGAATAGAAGCGGCGGTCCTCGATGGCGATCACCGCCTGCGGGATGTAGGGAGACATGTCCTCGAGCGCCAGCGCCTCGCCGCCGGTGGCGCCGCGATTGGCGATGATGTCGCCGTTGACGGCGAGGATCTTGACGTTCGGCGGACGGTCGGGGATCGACCAGCTCGTCGCGCTCGGCATGCGTGCGCCATAGTAGAGCACCAGCCCGCCGACGCCGATCGCCCCCCAGATGCCGAGCACGACGCACCAATAGGCAAGCCGCCGCACCAGCCCGAAGAAGCCGCCGCCGGACCCGCCTCTGCCGGCACGCCTGCCGCGCGTCTCGCGCCCGCCTTTGCCGCTCGGCCGCGCGCGCTTGGCCTTGCGCCCGCCACCGCCTACGCGATCGCTCGCGTCGACGCGCAGAGCGTCGTCGTCTTCATCGTAATCGCTGAAGGAAGGTTCGATCCGCTGCCCTGATTTTCTGCTCGCCATGCCGGAAGGATCTGTCCCCTAAAGCCGGACCGGTTCATCATCGCTGTCAGGCGACACCGGCGGCGCAGTTGTCGTGCGGCGCCGGTCTTCCCGTCCCGCTCATGCCGATCCCTCGACTCTAAATGCGGCAATTTAAGGGGGAGTTAAGAATGGGATTTGGGAAAAACCTAGCGCCTTCAAAACCTTGGCATCGTCGGTCCTCCTTCACCCCTTGGCGGTGCGGCTGCGAGTCTTGTGCTCGTTGGCGAGATACTAGATTTGCAATGCGCCTATCCGCCGCAACTGCTCGGCTTTAGCAGGGAAACGGATCGAGGCCGATGTGACCAGAATTAACTGCATTCCCACTTCGGAACTGAGTGGCCCGCATTTGGTTGCCGAATATCGCGAATTGCCACGCGTCTTTGCGCTCGTCAGGGCCGCCATTTCGCGCGGTGAGAGCCCGACCGACCCTCGAAATCCGCCCGCCTACACGCTCGGCAAGGGACACGTCCGGTTTATCTACAGTCGGTTTTCCTATCTCGCCAAACGGCAAGCGAGCCTGATCGCGGAAATGCAGCGGCGAGGTTACCGGCCGTCCTCGACACCGAAGGCCTCCTGAGCGATTTCCCTTTGGAATGCTGCAACGACTGGGAGCCGACTTTAGAGGCCATGGCGCTCAACCGCGAGCGTATCCGGAGCGGTCAGCCGGAGGCGCGCCCCGGCCGAGATTCGGGCAGGTTCGGGTAAGGCAGGCTATGAGCAATCCGCCTTGCGTCCGCTGCAATGCTGCGATGCAACATTGGCGATATTAAATCAGCCGGAATGACATATGATCATCCTCATCGAAGCGCTGCACCTCCTCCCGCGGCGCCCGATGCGGGTCGGTTTCACTCCTCCTCCCAGGAACCGGCCGAGTTTGAAGACCCCGACGCCACCTCCTCCCGGCTCGGGGTCTTTTTCTGTCAACTCGCCCGCTTCTCGGAGCCACTGCGGCGCATCCGCAGAGAACGCCCGAGAAAATCGTGGTCTTAGCCGCTAGACGCGTGTATCGACGAGCGCATGGGATCCAAGGCAAACGGCTACGTCTTCGCGCTCCTGGCGATCGTCATCTTCTCGATCCAAGACGGGCTTTCCAAGCATCTCGGCGCCAACTACCCACCGGTCTTCGTAGCGATGATCCGCTATTGGGCCTTTGCCGCCTTCGCCGCCGCGCTGGCGTGGCGGTCGCCGGCGGGGCTGCGCGCCACCGCCGTGACGAAAAGGCCGCTGCTTCAGGTGCTGCGCGGCGTGTTGCTGCCGGCGCAAATCGTCGTCGTCATCACGGCTTTCACGGTCGTGGGGCTCGCGCATTCGCAGGCGATCCTGGCGGCGACGCCGATTTTTGTCGCGTTGCTTTCGATGCCGCTTCTGGGCGAGCGCGTCGGCTGGCGCCGCTGGTCGGCGATCACCGCGGGTCTCGTCGGCGTGCTCTTGATCCTGAAACCGAGCGAGGGCACCTTCGAGATCGACTTTCTCCTGCCGCTTGCCGGCGCGCTGATGTTCGCAGTCTATGCGATCACGACGCGGCTCGTCAGCCGCGCTGATTCGGCGATGACGAGCTTCTTCTATACGGGCATCGTCGGCGCCGCGGCGATCAGCCTCGTCGGCCCGTTCTTCTGGGCGACGCTGTCGGGTCCGGACTGGGTTTGGATGACCCTTCTCTGCATCACCGGCAGCCTAAGCCATTATTTCCTGATTCGCGCCTATGACCTGCTCGATGCCGTTGCGGTGCAGCCGCTCACCTATCTGCAGCTCGTCTTCGCCTCGATCATGGGCGTCTCGATCTTCGGCGAAACCTTAACGGTAAACATGATCCTCGGATCGCTCCTGGTGGTAGCGGCGGGGATCTTCACCGTCTGGCGCGAGCGTGTCGTCGCAAGACGTAAGGCAGGCCTGCCGCCGGTATAGCGGATTTCGATCGTCTCAACTCAAAATCGTCGTGATCATGGCCAATCGTGCGGACGTCTCGTCGGCGGTGTGCCGGCCGGGGATCAACCGTTTGAAAGGGAGACGATGAGGCTTCGTTCGATAATCCTGCCCGCATTGGCAGCCTTGTCAGCGTTGAGCGTCGAGGGCAGGGCACAAGAGCCCGCCCCTTACGTCGATGATCGTTCCGACGGCGCTGCGCTCGTTCGTTCGCTCTATAACGCGATCAACCGAAAGGAATATGCCAGGGCCTATGCTTACTTCGGCGACTCGAAACCGGTCGGCGAGTTCAAGGCTTTTGCCAACGGCTACGCAAACACCGAATCGGTAGAGGTCCGGATCGGCAAGGTGACGCCCGAAGGTGCCGCCGGCAGCATCTACGCGGCCGTCCCGGTGGCGATCAAGTCTGTCGAACAGGAAGGCAAGATCCGCTTCTTCTCCGGCTGCTATGTCGCGAGAATCATCAACCCGTCGCTGCAGGTGCCGCCGTTCACCCCCTATCAGATCGAGACGGCGCGCCTCGAGGAGGTTGAGGGTCCGATCGAAAAGGCGATACCCGGCGTTTGCAATGCCCCCTGATGGCACTAGAGCGGGATGAGGAAAAGTGTGCGCGGTTTTCCGCCCGCATCCCGCTCTAACTCATTAGAGTCGATCACGAGAGTCGATCACGTTTATGATTTTGGGTCGATTGACCCAAAATCATCGTGATCTACGAGCCCTTCGCGTCCCGCTGCTCCAGGAAGCGCGAATGCTCGAAGACGAAGATGACGACGAGCGCCATGACGAATGGGATCAGCAGGTAGAGCAGGCGGAAGATCGCAAGTGCCGCCAGCACGTCGGCCGGGTCCATCTCGGGCAGTGCGGCGATGAAGACGAGTTCGAGCACACCGAGCCCGCCCGGCGCGTGAGAGAGCAGGGCCGCCGAGAAGGAGGCGAGGAAGATGCCGAGAATGACGACATACCCCGGATTGCCGGCTTCCGGCAGCGCGAAATAGATGATTCCGGCGGCGCCGACGAGCTCGAGGGGGGCGATGATCAACTGCCTGAGCACGATCGAAGGCCGCGGGTAGTGAAGCTGGAACCATCGGGTGCGCAGCGGCCGAAGACCGATCAGGCTTCCGACAATATAGATGCAAATGAGCGCCAGAAGGAGGCCGCCCGTCGTCAGCGACATCTCGATCGGCAGGAATTCGGCGAATCGCTCGATGATATTCGGCTTGGCGAGCAGCACGATTGCCGACAGCACCAACGTGCCGAGCGTGAAGGTGAAGGAGCAGAAGGCGACGAGGACGCCGACCTCGCCCGGCGTCAGCCCCTTCGAGCGGTAGGCGCGATAGCGCACCACGGCGCCGGAGAACACCGAGGCGCCGAGATTGTGCGAGAGCGCATAGGTCGTGAACGAGCAGAGCGTGATGAACCAGATCGAGATGTGGTGGCCGAGATGGTCGAGCGCCAGCTTGTCATAGGCGGCAAGGGCGGCATAGGCGACGAGCGTCGAGCCTATGGCCAGCAGCCAGCTGGTGAAGGAAATGGCCTGGAAACTCGCGACGAATTCATCGAGCGAAAGGCCGCGCAGTTCATGGTAGAGCGCGTTCCCCGAAAACAGAATCGCCGCCAGCCCCACCACGGGCCAGAAATATGCTCTCAGCCGTTTCATGCTCTAATCAAGGTGCCAGTCGGATCGAGGCGTGCCCGCAGCGTCGGGGAGTTGCCCGGTCGGTCATGTCCGTCCGGCGCGATGAAAAGTTCGCGCCCGCAACGCGACGCCTCGGACCTCACCCTTGCCAATAGCCCATTTCCCCATTCTGATCTGTTTTCAAAAAAGGGAAGCATCCTGCGGCGGGCAGGTCAAGCAGCGCTGGCCGGATATCTGCTCGGATGTCCTCTATTGGCCTCGCGGCACTCGAGGAGGATTTGGATGAACGATGATGAAGAGAAGAATCGAGCCGCTCTTTCGAAATGGCACGGTGGCAGTCGTCGGCATCGTGCTCTCCTTTTCGCTCGGGTTCTTGAGCCAATGGGCCGCAAACCCCGATCCTCCACAACCGCCACGCGTCTTATCAGACGCGCAAAGGTCGCTGTAGCACTTTGAATCGCTGCATGATTTTGTCCTTAAATCGGTTTCCGATTTAGGGAATCATGCAGTGAAGCCTGATCGATCTACCGTCTCTCCTGCTGCTGGTGGCGGGCATTCTTCTACAGATGTGGGTACTCTCGGATTTTCTGCAGCTCAAGTCGCTGAGGGTGAGGGTCTACGACCGAGCAAACCGGATCTTCTTCGCGGGCGTGGTTTTCACCGGGGCCGGAGTTTTGGCCACGATCTTTGCCGATTTCGTCAATCTCGTCGCCAAAACAGTCGGGTGAGCCGCTGCGAACAGGCTCGCAGCGGCTTACAGCGCCGTGCGTCTTGTCAGACGCAGTCAGACGCAGTCAGACGCACAAAGGCCGCTGTAGCACTTTGAATTGCTGCATGTTTTTATCCTTAAATCGGCTCCGATATAAGGAAACACGCAGTAGGAAGCTCAGGCGGCAAGCGCGTCGAGGATCCGGATCCACGAGCGGATGCCCTTGTGGAAGGATGTGAGCTCGTATTTCTCATTGGGCGAGTGAATGCGGTCGTCGGCAAGGCCGAAACCGACAAGCAGCGATTCCATGCCGAGCATCTTCTGAAAATCACCGACGATGGGGATCGAGCCGCCCATGCCGATGACGATGGCCGGCTTCGGCCATTCTGCGGAGAGCGCCGCCTTGGCGGTGGTGAGAAGCGCCGAATCATAGGGCAGATGAATAGCCGGCGAAGCACCATGGGCGTGGAACTCGACCGAGCAGTCCGCCGGGATCTTGGAGCGGACATAGGCGCGGAAGCTCTCGCGGATCTTCGCCGGATCCTGGTTGCCGACGAGGCGGAAGGAGATCTTGGCGGAAGCCCGCGCGGCGATCACCGTCTTGAAGCCTTCGCCGGTATACCCGCCGGTGATGCCGTTGATCTCCGCCGTTGGACGCGCCCAGGTCAGTTCCAGTACCGAGCGCCCCTTCTCGCCGGAGGGGATGGAAAGACCGACCTCGCCGAGGAATTTCTCGGCTGTCCGGCCGAGCGTCTCCCAGGTTGCCTTGATCTCGGCCGGCGTCTCCTCGACGCCGTCGTAGAAGCTGTCGAGCGTCACGCGGCCGGTCTCGTCGTGAAGCCCAGCCAGGATGTCGGTCAGGATATGAATCGGGTTTGCCGCCGCGCCGCCGAAAAGGCCGGAATGCAGATCGCGATCCGCCGCCTTGACGATGATCTCCTCGCCGACGAGACCGCGCAGGCCCGCCGAGATCGCCGGGGTCTCGCGGTCCCACATGCCGGTGTCGCAGATCAGCGCGTAGTCGGCCTTGAGTTCGGCAGCATTGGCCTCGAGGAAGGGTTTCAGCGACGGGGAGCCGGACTCCTCTTCCCCTTCGAAGAGAATGGTGATGCGGCACGGAAGCGCCCCGTGCGTCTCCTTGTAGGCCCGCACGGCCTCGACGAAGGTCATCAGCTGACCCTTGTCGTCGGACGTGCCGCGGCCGGTAATGATCTGGCGGCCGGGTTCGAGTTCCTTGATTCCCGGTTCGAAGGGAGGAGCGTCCCAGAGGTTCAGAGGATCGACCGGCTGAACGTCGTAATGGCCGTAGAAGAGCAGGTGCGGGGCGTCCGCCTTCTCGGCGGCATGGCGGGCGACCACCATCGGATGGCCGGGCGTATCGCGCACTGAGGCTTCGCAGCCGAGTGCTTCGAGTTCCGCCACCAGCCATTCGGCCGCCTTGCGGCACTCGGCCTTGAAAGCCGGGTCGGTGGAAATGGACTGGATGCGGACGAGGTCGAAAAGCCGCTCGAGGCTTTCGGGGAGGTTTGCGTCGGCGCGCTCTAGCACGGGGGTGATATCTGCCATCATGCGAATCCTTTGTGGGTTTCGCGGCCGAAACTAGAATCGAATGGGGGCGGCTTTAAGCGAAATCTTTTGATGCAACGATAAATTGTCCAGTTGTCAATCAGGAAGGGTCGCCGCCGCGTGCCGCATTGGCGAGCGCCATCCGCATATATTCGAGCATGAGCTCCTTCTCGAAGCGTCGAAAACCGGCGAGAAGCGATTGCTCCGCCGCGAGCGCCGCCTCCGTCGCCGCCGCCTCTATGTCCCGGGCCCGTTCCGTCAGGAAGATCTGCTGCGAGCGCCTGTCGTTCGGATGTTTGCGCCGGACGACGAGGCCGTCGCGTTCCATGCGGGCCAGTGTATTGGCCATGGTCGCCTGTTCGACGTCGAGGCGGTCGAGCAGCTGCTTCTGCGTCAGCCCATCCTCGGCCCATAATTCGAGCAGGATGGGAAATTGCCCAGGGGCAAAGCCGAGCTTCTGTGCCCGCTCCTGCAGGGCGCGCGAGAAGCTTCTTGCCAGCAGACTGGCCAGATAGGTGGCAGAGTCCATACGCTTGAAGGCCATATCTCATGCGTACTGCATGATTCCTTAAATCGGAAGCGATTTAAGGACAAAATCATGTAGCACTTCAAAGCGCTACAGCGACATTTGCGCGTCTGATCAGACGCGCGGCGCTGAAAGCGCCAATCGGGGTGAAGACAAGTTACAAAGCAGGCGATGGAGTTGCCTGCTCTCGATTCCAGCAAATTGGAAATCATCTCCAAACAAAAACCGCCACGGCGCGGAGGCGGCGCCGTAGCGGTTTCGTGAAAGCGGGACAAAGGCCCGGAGAGGGGGATGAGGCCTTTGTCCACATCTGGTGCGGGCGGGGGACAGGCCAATCACCAGACGACGGCATCGTTGAGTGCCGCTCACCCTGATTTGAGGAGTCAAATGTGGCTTTTCAAGGATTGCCCTACTGAATCGCACATTACAAATGCGTAACGTTTCCGTGAGGCGCTTCACCGCGAATGTTCGGGCCGACGACAGGGGATGGCGTATCGTCCTGGCCTCGGAAATGGGCATTGCGGTCTATGTTTGCAAGCAAAACCGCGATGGACGTTTGCCTCCCCCCGCGCTATCCATGGCCGCATGAAAAACGGTGATCATCTCTTCCTCGTCGACGGCTCGGGCTTCATCTTCCGGGCGTTCCACGCCATCCCGCCGCTCAACCGCAAGTCGGACGGGCTTCCGGTCAATGCGGTCGCCGGCTTCTGCAACATGCTCTGGAAGCTTTTGACCGACGCGCGCGACACCTCGGTCGGCGTGACGCCGACGCATTTCGCGGTGATTTTCGACTATTCCTCGAAGACCTTCCGCAACACGCTCTACGACCAGTACAAGGCGAACCGCACCGCGCCCCCGGAAGACCTGATCCCGCAATTCGGGCTGATCCGCCATGCTACCCGCGCCTTCAACCTGCCCTGCATCGAGAAGGAAGGCTATGAGGCGGACGACCTGATCGCGACCTATGCGCGGCTTGCCGAGGAGGCGGGCGCCGGCGTCACCATCGTCTCCTCCGACAAGGACCTCATGCAATTGGTCACGCCCAATGTGTCGATGTACGACAGCATGAAGGACAAGCAGATCACCATCCCCGACGTGATCGAGAAATGGGGCGTGCCGCCGGAGAAGATGATCGATCTCCAGGCGATGACCGGCGATTCGACAGACAACGTCCCCGGCATTCCGGGCATAGGCCCGAAGACCGCGGCCCAGCTCCTGGAGGAGTATGGCGACCTCGACACGCTGCTTGCGCGGGCCGGCGAGATCAAACAGCAGAAACGGCGCGAGTCGATCATCGCCAATGCCGAGTTGGCGCGCCTGTCGCGCGAGCTCGTCACCTTGAGGAAGGACACGCCGCTTGACGTGCCGCTCGAGGATCTGCGGCTCGATTCGCAGGACGGCCCGAAGCTCATCGCCTTCCTGAAGACGATGGAATTCAACACTTTGACGCGCCGCGTCGCGGCGGCGACCGATACGGATGCGGAGGCGGTTGAGCCGGCGCATGTGCCGGTCGAATGGGGTGCCGCCGCGCATGGTCCCGACCTCGACGTGGGTGAGGCCGCCGGGCCGCCGCCGACGCCGGCATCGTCGAGCGCCGCGCCGCCGCGCGGCAATGCGGCGAAGGCGGCGGTTTCGTTCCTCACGGACAAGGGCGACGCGGATGTCACCGGTGCGACGCCGCAGGGGCTGGCGCAGGCGCGCACCGAATTCTTTGCCAAGGCTCCGTTCGACCATTCGGCCTATGTGACGATTCGCGATCTCGAGACCCTCGATCGCTGGATCGCCGATGCGCGCGAGGCGGGGCTCTTCGGCTTCGACACGGAGACGACCTCACTCGACCCGATGCAGGCGGACCTGGTCGGCTTCTCGCTGGCGATCGCGGACTATGGCGCCAATCCCCTGGGCGGCAAGATCCGCGCTGCCTATGTGCCGCTCATCCACAAGAGCGGCGTCGGCGATCTCCTGGGCGGCGGTCTGGTGGAAGACCAGGTGCCGACACGCGAGGCGCTGAGCCGGCTAAAGGCCTTGCTTGAAGACCCATCCGTGCTCAAGGTGGCCCAGAACCTGAAATACGACTATCTCGTCATAAAGCGGCACGGCATCACCTTGCAAAGCTTCGACGACACGATGCTGATGTCCTATGTGATCGATGCCGGCAATGGCACGCACGGCATGGATACGCTCTCCGAGCGCTGGCTCGGCCATACCCCGATCGCCTACAAGGACATTGCCGGCACCGGCAAGGCGTCGGTGAGCTTCGACTTCGTCGACATCGACAAGGCGACCGCCTACGCGGCCGAGGACGCAGATGTCACGCTCCGCCTCTGGCACGTCTTGAAGCCGAAACTTGCCGCCAAGGGCCTGACGCGCGTCTATGAGCGCCTCGAAAGGCCGCTGATCGCCGTACTGGCGCACATGGAAGAGCGCGGCATCACCGTCGACCGCCAGATTCTCTCACGCCTCTCCGGCGAGCTGGCGCAGGGGGCTGCGGCGCTCGAGGACGAGATTTATCGCCTCGCGGGCGAGACCTTCACCATTGGCTCGCCGAAGCAGCTCGGCGATATCCTGTTCGGCAAGATGGGCTTTCCGGGCGGATCGAAGACGAAGACCGGGCAATGGTCGACCTCGGCCCAGGTGCTCGAGGATCTCGCCGCCGCCGGCCACGAGCTGCCGCGCAAGATCGTCGACTGGCGCCAGCTCACCAAACTCAAATCCACCTATACCGACGCGCTGCCGGGCTTCGTGCATCCGGAAACAAGGCGCGTCCACACCTGCTACGCGCTCGCCGCCACCACGACGGGGCGACTTTCCTCTTCCGAGCCGAACCTGCAGAACATTCCGGTCAGGACCGCCGAGGGCCGCAAGATCCGCACCGCCTTCGTCGCGACGCCGGGCCACAAGCTGGTCTCGGCGGACTATAGCCAGATCGAGCTTCGGGTGCTTGCCCACGTCGCCGATATTCCACAGCTTCGCCAGGCCTTCGCGGACGGTGTCGACATTCACGCGATGACGGCTTCCGAAATGTTCGGCGTGCCGGTCGACGGCATGCCGAACGAGATCCGCCGGCGCGCCAAGGCGATCAATTTCGGCATCATCTACGGCATCTCCGCCTTCGGCCTCGCCAACCAGCTTTCGATCGAGCGCTCGGAGGCGGGCGACTATATCAAGCGATATTTCGAGCGCTTTCCGGGCATTCGCGACTACATGGAAAGCACCAAGGCCTTTGCCCGCGAGCATGGTTATGTCGAGACGATCTTCGGCCGCCGCGCCCATTATCCGGATATCCGCTCCTCCAACCCGTCGATGCGCGCCTTCAACGAGCGTGCTTCGATCAATGCGCCGATCCAGGGCTCGGCCGCCGATATCATCCGCCGCGCCATGGTAAAAATGGAACCGGCGCTGGAGGAGGCGAAGCTTTCCGCGCGCATGCTGCTACAGGTGCATGACGAACTGATCTTCGAGGTCGAGGAGAGCGAAATCGAGCGCACCCTTCCGGTGATCGTTTCGGTCATGGAGAATGCGGCAATGCCGGCGCTCGACATGCGGGTGCCGTTGAAGGTGGATGCCCGTGCCGCACAGAATTGGGACGAGGCGCACTAGGAGCAGTCGGCCAAGGTCAGAACTCGCGATGGGCCCTGAGCACAGTGGTCTTTAGTCGAGTCGTGGGCCGACTTTCAATACGGCTCTCAGGCCGGGACCTGCTCGTTTTTTTCCTGCACCCGCCGGAAACTGGCGAAGAGGCGTCTGAGCGTCTCTCGTCCCTCGGCCGCCAGATCGAAGCGGCGGCCGAAAAGCAGCCATTCCGTACAGAGGCCCAACATCATCCAGTGCAGCGTCCGGACGGCGGAAGCGGGTGTCCAGCTCTCCTGCAACTGCCCTCGCTCCAGCGCGCGGGCGAAGGCCAAGTCGAGCATGGCGCTGTGACGCTCCTCCATCTGCTTCTGACGGTCGAGCACGGTCAACATTTCGTCGTCGTAGTCGCATCTGAGCATGATGGTGAGAATGCGCTGCCGTTGCTCGTCCTTGGCGAGCATTTCGAGCCAATCGCCGATCGCTGATTCGACGATGGCAAGCGTGTCTGAGGCCTCGGTCTCGATGTCGCGCGCGACCATGTCTTCCTGCGGCAGCGGCACCTCATCGTAGAGCGCCAGGAAAAGGTCGGTCTTGTTGGCGAAGTGCCAGTAGATGGCGCCGCGCGTCACGCCGGCTTCACTGGCAATCTCCTCGAGGGTCGTGCCGGAGACACCCTTCTTGTAGAAGACGCGCTCGGCGGCGCTCAGGATCTTCCTTCGGGTTTCCTCGGCCTCGGCCTTGGTTCGGCGCATCTTTTTCTCCTTACTCGACGGCCCGCCGGTGAGGGCGGGCCGTTATTACGCGTTATTCGGCCGGAGTGGCGCTCTCGGATGCGGCTTGCGGTGCCGCGCCGGTTGCTTTTCTTCGTCCGAAGATCTTCATGACGAACACGAAGAAGACCGGCACGAAGAAGATCGCTAGCACCGTGGCCGAGATCATGCCGCCCATGACGCCGGTGCCGATGGCGCGCTGGCTTCCGGAGCTTGCGCCGGTCGCGATCGCCAGCGGCAGCACGCCGAGGGTGAAGGCAAGCGACGTCATGAGGATCGGCCGGAAGCGCAGATGTGTGGCTTCGAGCGTCGCGTCGATCAACGACTTGCCCTGTTCACGGAGTTCCTTGGCGAACTCGATGATCAGGATGGCGTTCTTCGCCGAGAGCCCGATGATCGCGATCAGGCCGACCTTGAAGTAGACGTCGTTCGGCATGTCGCGCATCGTCACCGCCAGCACCGCGCCGATCACCCCGAGCGGCACGACCATGATGACCGAGACGGGGATTGACCAGCTCTCGTAAAGCGCAGCCAGGCACAGGAAGACAAGCAGGCAGGAGAGCGCGATGAGCAGCGGCGCCTGCGAGCCCGACTGGATTTCCTGCAGCGATTGCCCGGTCCATTCATAGCCGAAGCCCGCCGGAAGCTGGGCAGCCAGCCGTTCCATCTCTGCGATCGCATCGCCCGAGGAGTATCCGGGAGCAGCCTCGCCGCTGATGCGGACAGCCGGATAGCCGTTGTAGCCGACGGTCTGCGTCGGAGCCTTGATCCATTCGATGCTCGCGAAGGCCGAGAGCGGAACCATGCCGCCGTTCGAATTGCGGACATTGAGGTTCAAAAGATCGGCCGTCTGCATCCGTTGGCTCTCGTCCGCCTGCACCGTCACGCGCTGCATGCGGCCGGCATTCGGGAAGTCGTTGACATAGGACGATCCGAGATTGGTCGAGATCGTCGAGTTGATGTCGGCAAAGGTGACCCCGAAGGTGTTGGCCTTCTCGCGATCGATAATCACGTTGACCTGGGCCGCATCCGGCATGCCCTCGAAGCGAACGCTGGCCACGATCTTGCTTTGGGAGGCAAGGCCGAGAAGCTGGTCGCGCGCCTGCGCAAGTGCCGCTTCGCCGAGCCTGGCTCGGTCCTGCAGGCGGAAGGAGAAGCCGCCAGTGGTGCCGAGGCCCTGGATCGCCGGCGGCGACAGCGCGAAGCTGATCGCGTCCTTGATCTGGCTCATCGCCATCGTGGCGCGGCCGGCGATCGACTGGGCGGCGTTGCTCGCGTCACGTTCGCTCCAGTCCTTGAGCGTCACGAAGGCGAGGCCCGCATTCTGGCCGGTGCCGAAGAAGGAGAAGCCGTTGATCGCGACGATACGGTCGACGGCCGGCTCCTGGCCGAAGATCTTTTCCGCCTTTTCGATAACCTCGGTCGTGCGGTTCCCGGTCGCCTCAGACGGCAATTGCATCATGACGATGACATAGCCCTGGTCCTCGTCCGGCAGGAAGGACGAGGGAAGCTGCAGGAAGGCCCAGGCGAGGCCTCCGAGCAGCGCCAGGTAGATGATCATGAAGCGGCCGGTGCGCGTCACGAGACGTCCGACAATGCCGGTATAGCCGCGTGAGGTCCGGTCGAAGCTGCGGTTGAACCAGCCGAAGAAGCCGCGCTTGGCGTGATGGTGGCCCTTCGGAACCTGCTTCAGGAAGCTCGCGCAGAGCGCCGGCGTCAGCGACAGCGCAAGCAGCGCCGAAAACAGGATCGAAACGACCATGGTCAGGCTGAATTGGCGGTAGATCACGCCGACGGCGCCCGGGAAGAAGGCCATCGGAATGAACACCGAGGCGAGCACGAGCGTGATGCCGATGACCGCGCCAGTGATCTGCTTCATCGCCTTGCGGGTCGCCTCCTTCGGCGTCAGTCCCTCCTCCGACATGATGCGCTCGACGTTCTCGACGACGATGATCGCATCGTCGACGAGGATGCCGATCGCCAGCACCATGCCGAACATGGTCAAGACGTTGATGGAGAAGCCCATCGCCAGCATGACCGCGCAGGTGCCGAGAAGGGCGACCGGCACGACCAGCGTCGGGATGATCGTGTAGCGGATGTTCTGCAGGAACAGGAACATCACCAGGAAGACGAGCGCGACGGCTTCGACGAGCGTCTCCACCACCTTCTCGATCGAGACGGCGACGAAGGGCGATGTGTCGTAGGGAATGGAATATTCGAGCCCCGGCGGGAAGAATTCGGCGAGCTCGTCCATGCGCGCCTTGATCGCCTCCGAGGTCGAGATCGCATTGCCGCTCGGCGAGAGCTGCACGGCGATGGCGGCCGAGGGCTTGCCGTTGAGGCGCGTCGAGAAGGAATAGCTCTCGCCGCCGATCTCGATACGGGCGACGTCGCGCAGCCGCACGGCGGATCCGTCGGCATTGGCGCGAAGCACGATGGCGCCGAATTCCTGGGGCGACGAAAGCTGGCCCTTGATCACCACCGGGGCGCTGATCTGCTGGGTGATCGGGTTCGGCTGGGCGCCGATCGAGCCCGAGGCGATCTGGGCGTTCTGCGCCTGGATCGCCGCGGTCACGTCAGCGGCAGTCAGGTTGAGGCCGAGCATCTTGTCCGGATCGAGCCAGACGCGCATCGAGCGCTCGGTTGCAAAGAGCTGGGCGCGGCCGACGCCGGGGACGCGCTGGATCTCGCTCAAGACGTTGCGGCTCAGATAGTCGCCGAGGCCGATCGCGTCCATCGACCCGTCGGTCGAGGTGAGCGAGATAATCAGCAGAAAGCCGGAGCCGGCCTCGTCCACCTGGACGCCCTGCTGTTTAACCGAGTCAGGCAGCCGCGGCTCGACGCGTTGTACCCGGTTCTGGATATCGACTGAGGCCTCGCTCGGGTCGCTGCCCGGAGCGAAGGTGGCGTTGATCTCCACCGAGCCGGAGGCACTCGTCGTCGATTCGAAGTAAAGCAGGCCCTCGACGCCGTTCAGCTCATCCTCGATCAGTCGCGTGACGCTCTGATATGTGTCCTGCGACGAGGCGCCGGGATAGGTGGTGTTGATCGAGATCTGCGGCGGGGCGACGTCCGGATATTGCGAAACCGGCAGCAACGGGACCGCAATGATGCCGGCGACCATGATGAAGATCGCCACCACCCAGGCAAAGATCGGCCTGTCTATGAAAAAGCTGGGCATAAGTAGGCTCTCACTTCACTGCGGTGGCGGACTTGTCGCCGGCGGCCGCCGAGGCGCGTGCCTGTTCGGTACCGGGCTTCGCGTTCGGGTCCCAGTCGGCCGGTTCCACCGGCGCGCCGGGGCCGATCTTCTGGAAGCCTTCGACGATGACCTTTTCACCGGACTTTAGGCCGGCGGTCACCTGCCAGCGCTCGCCGACCGTCCGCCCGAGCGTGACGTTGCGGAACTCGACCTTCTTGTCGGGGGTGACGACATAGACCTGGGACTGGCCGGCATTGTTGCGCTGCACCGCCTGCTGTGGAACGGTAATCGCGTCCTTTTCCAGCCCTTGCTGGATCTGCACGCGCACATACATGCCCGGCAGCAGATCATTATTGGGATTGGGAAACTCGCCACGAAGCGTCACCTGACCGGTCGTCGCATCAACCGCGGCCTCGGAAAAGAGCAGCCGGCCCTTCAAGCCATAGGGCGTGCCGTCATCGAGGATGAGCTGCACCTCCGCTTCGTTCTTGGCGCTGATCAGCTGGCCGTCCTGCAACGCCTTGCGCAGCCGGATAAGGTCGGTCGCCGACTGCGTGAAGTCGGCGTAGATCGGATCGAGCTGCTGGATGGTTGCCAGGTTTTCCGAACCGTTGGCGCTGACGAGCGCACCCTCGGTGATGAGCGCCCGGCCGATCCGGCCGCTGATCGGGGCAGTGACATCGGCATATTCGAGGTTGAGCTTCGCCTCCGCGAGGCCCGCTTCGGCAATGCCGACATCGGCCTCGGCTTGGGCAAGCGCCGCGATCGCGTCGTCAAATTGTTGAACCGCTGCGACCTGCGCCTCCTTCAGCCGCGACTGCCGATTGGCAGTCTGTTTAGCCTGGTCCCGCACGGCAAGCGCCCGTTTCAGCGTCGCTTCGGCGCTGTCGACCTTGACCTGGAACGGCGCCGGGTCGATCCGGTAGAGCACGTCCCCTTGCTTGACCATCGTGCCCTGCTCGAACACCCGTTCGACGACGATGCCGGAAATGCGCGGCCGAACCTCGGCGATCCGCGTCGGCGTAATGCGCCCGGGAAGCTCGTTGGTGATCGGCAAGGGTTCCGCTGACGTCGTGAAGACGGAGACCGCCGCCGGAGGAAAGGCCGGGGCTGCGGCCTGCTGCTCTTCGTTCTTCTGGCAGCCGGCGAGAAAGAGCACGGTTGCTGCCAGCGAGGCGGCCAGTATCGGTCGGTTCATATGCATCGCAATGTCCATATGCAAAGGACCGCCCGCGGCGCCTGCCGCGCGGTCCGTCGGTGAGATGATGAAGCGGAGCCGGAATCCCGCGAAGATACCGGAAAGCTAATATACAAACAGGAATGTATGTTAATCTTTGCCGCAATGCAACAGAATAAGCCCGCTGCCGCGCACCGCGAAAAGCCAAAGGCCGCAGCACTTTCCATGCTGCGGCCTTGCGGGATCACGCAGCCGTGATCCCATTCAAGCGTCCCTCTTGTGTCGTTTCGCGGCGTTAATGACCGGAACTGATCACCTGGCCATCGGCGTCGAATCGGTGCATGCCGCCGATGACAGGGGTGGCGTGGACGACTTCGTCCGCCGCATAGCGGTGCTCGCCGAAAAGCCGCACTGTGAGCGGCCCGACCTCGTCGGACTCGAGATAGACGATGGTGTCGGCGCCGAGATGCTCGACATGGATGACCTTCGCCTTCCAGTCGCCGCCGTCGCGCGAGAGGCCGATATGTTCGGGGCGGATGCCGACCGTCTTCGCCGTACCGTCGCCGAACCTGTCGCCGTCAATGAAGTTCATCTGCGGCGAGCCGATGAAGCCGGCGACGAAGAGATTGGCAGGACGGTTGTAGAGTTCCATCGGCGAGCCGACCTGTTCAATGCGTCCCCCGTTCAGCACGACGATCTTGTCGGCAAGCGTCATCGCCTCGACCTGATCATGGGTGACATAGATCATCGTTGCCCTGAGGCTGCGATGCAGCCGGGCGATTTCAAGGCGAGTGTTGACCCGCAGCGCCGCATCGAGGTTCGACAGCGGCTCGTCGAAGAGGAAGAGCTTCGGCTCGCGCACGATGGCGCGGCCGATCGCCACGCGCTGGCGCTGCCCGCCGGAAAGCTCGGCCGGGCGGCGGGCGAGATAAGGTTCCAGCGACAGCATGCCGGCCGCCTTGCCGACCTTCTCGTCGATCTCGGTCCTCGGCACGCCGGCCTGCTTCAGCCCGAGGCCCATATTGTCCTTCACCGTCAGGTGCGGGTAGAGCGCATAGGACTGGAAGACCATGGCGATGCCGCGCTTGGCGGGTGCGACATGGCCGACTTCGACGCCGTCGATCTGCACGCTTCCGGAGGTCGCGTCCTCGAGGCCGGCGATGGTTCGCAGCAGGGTCGATTTTCCGCAGCCCGAGGGACCGACGAAGATGACGAATTCGCCGTCCTTCACCTCGAGGTCGATGCCCTTCAGCACCTCATGGCCGCCATAGGCCTTGCGGATGGATTTAAGTTGCAGTGATCCCACGTGTCGCCCCTCTTGGGTTAGAGCTTGACCGGCCTGCCGGTGCGAACGCTTTCGTCCGCCGCCAGGCAGATGCGTAGCGACTGCACCGCATCGTCCATATGCCGGTCGAGATTGATGTCTTCGTGAATGGCCTTGAGCACGAAGGCCTGTTCGCGGTCGCAAAGGTCCTGGTGGCCCGGTTCGCCTTCCATCCGAAGGTCCTCGTCGGGCTTGAGGAAACGGCCGTCCGGACCGCTCGCCGCGCTGTGCAGGCGGATGACGGCGGTCTTGGTGTGTACGTCGATGTCATCGGACTTGGCCGCCTGGTCCATGACGATCGACACGGATCCATTCGGGGAGATCACATCCTTCACGAAGAAGGCGGTCTCGGAGATCATCGGCCCCCAGCCGGCCTCGTACCAGCCGACCGAACCGTCCTCGAAGATGACCTGCAGGTGCCCGTAATTGTACATGTCGCCGGCGACCTCGTTCGAGAGCCTTAAGCCCATGCCGCGCACCTCGACGGGCCTGGCGTCGGTGATCTGGCACATCACGTCGACATAGTGGACGCCGCAATCGACGATTGGCGATGTCGTCTGCATCAGGGACTTGTGCGTCGCCCAGGTCTGCCCGCTCGACTGCTGGTTCAGGTTCATGCGGAAGACATAGGGCGGCCCGAGGTTGCGCGCCTCGGCGATCAGCCGCATCCAGGATGGATGGTGGCGCAGGATATAGCCGACAATGAGCTTGCGGCCATTGGCCCGGGCGCAGGCGACGACGCGCTCCGCATCGGCAACGGTCGTTGCCAGCGGCTTCTCGACGAAGACATGCGCGCCGGCCTCCATCGCCGTCACCGCATAGGCCGCGTGGCTATCGGAATAGGTGTTGATCGAGCAGAGCTCCGGTCTGAGTTCGAGGAGCGCCTCCGGGAAAGAGGACCGGATCCCGTAGCCGGAAAGCGCGTCCGGCAGCTCGACCTTCGAGCGGTTGACGAGGCCGGCGATCTCGAAGCCCGGGTTCTCGTGATAGGCGAGCGCATGGCTACGACCCATATTGCCAAGCCCGGCAACGAGCACTCGGATCGGATTTGCGGGATAACTCATTTGACCGCTCCTGCCGTAATGCCGCGGATCAGCTGCCGCGAGAAGATGACGTAGAGGACGAGCACCGGGAAAATCGCCAGCGACAGGGCCGAGAGGACCGCATTCCAGTTGGTGACGAACTGCCCGATGAAGATCTGTGAGCCGAGCGTCACGGTCTTCGTGGTTTCCGCCGGCGCCAGGATCAGCGGGAACCACAGGTCGTTCCAGATCGGGATCATGGTGAAGACGGCGACCGTCGCCATGGCCGGGCGGATGAGCGGCAGCACCAGCCGGAAGAAGATCGCATATTCCGAGAGGCCGTCGATGCGGCCGGCGTTCTTCAGGTCGTCGGAAACGGTGCGCATGAATTCCGACAGGATGAAGACGGCGAGCGGCAGGCCCTGCGCCGTGTAGACGAGGATCAGCGCCGTCAGCGTGTTGACGAGGTTCGTCGCCACCATGCCCTGCAGGATCGCGACCGTGCCGAGCCGGATCGGGATCATAATGCCGAGCGCCAGATAGAGTCCCATCAGCGTGTTTCCGCGGAACCGGTACTCGGACAGCGCAAAGGCGGCCATGGCGCCGAAAAGCAGCACGAGCGCGATCGACACGACGGTGACGACGACACTGTTCTGGAAATAGCCGATGAAGTCGCCCTGCTTCAGCACCGTCTCGTAGCCGATCAGGCTGAAGCTCTCGGGCGTCGGGATCGCCAGGGGTTCGCGGAAGATCGCATTGCGGCTCTTGAACGAGTTGGCGATCGTCAGGAATACCGGAAACAGCGCCACGAGCGTATAGGCGATCAGCGCGAAATGGACGGCGCCGGTCCGGACGATGGAGGTTCTTGCTTTCGACATCCTGCTCTCCCTCAGAATTGGTAGCGGCGCATGCGGCGCTGGATGACGAACAGATAGAGCGAGACGCCGGCCAGAATGATCAGGAACATGATCGCCGCGATCGTCGCGCCCATCGACCGGTCGCCGAGCTGGAGCTGGAACCCGAAGAAGGTGCGGTAGAGCAGGGTGCCGAGAATGTCCGTCGACTTGTCCGGGCCGGCAAGCGCCCCCTGAACCGTGTAGATCAGGTCGAAGGCGTTGAAGTTGCCGACGAAGGTCAGGATCGAGACGATGCCTATCGCCGGCAGGATCAGCGGCAGCTTGATCTTCCAGAACTGGCTCCAGCCGGTGACGCCGTCGAGTTCCGCCGCCTCGATCACCTCATCGGGGATGTTGAGGAGGGCCGCATAGATCAACATCATCGGGATGCCGATATATTGCCAGACCGAGATCAGCGAGACGGCGATCAGCGCCGAGTCGGGCCTGCCGAGCCACGGCGCGAACAGCCATTTCAAGCCGACGAGATCCATCAGGTAGGGCGCGACGCCCCAGATCGGCGAGAGGATCAGCTTCCAGATGAAGCCGACGATGACGAAGGACAGGAGCGTCGGCAGGAAGATCGCCGTCCGGTAGAAGGCGCTGAAGCGCAGCCTCGGGATCGACAGCATGGCGGCGAGCGCAACGCCGATCGGGTTCTGCACCGCCATGTGGATCAGGAAGAAGAAGAAATTGTTCCGGAGCGCGTTCCAGAAATCCGCCGCCCAGCGCGGATCGCCGAACAGGACCTTGAAATTGCCCAGTCCGACAAAGGCATATTGGCCGTCGACGGTGTTGTAGAAGGATTGGCGCAGCGTCTCGATAAGCGGCAGGATCATCACTGCCGTGTAGACGATCAGAGCCGGCAGCAGAAAGATGAGGATATGCCAGCGGCGGGGGCGCTTGAGCTCGCTGACGTCCATTGTGGTTTCGCGTGGTTTCATCGGCCTCTGGCCCGCTTCTTCATGGACTGTCGCTATCGGCACAGCCCGATTTTCGCTCGAATTGCCGCCGTCCTTCGCGCGTCACGGCGCGGTCATGGACATTGTCGGCACAGCCGCTTTCCGATCCGCCCGGCCTGGCACCGGCGCTCACTGCGGCGTCGTTCTTCCGCGCGAAAACTGTTTCGCGCAGGGAACAGGGCGCAGCGCCCCGCTGGCGCCGCGCCCCGCTCGCGATCCTATTTTGCCGGCTTGTACCAGCTGTCGAGCCCGTCCTGCAGCTTCTTGGCGGCCACTTCCGGCGTGTCGGTGCCGTTGATCACGTTGGCCGATTCCACCCAGGTCTCGTTTTCGAGGTTCGGCGTGCCGCGCGACAGGATCCGGTAGGTCGAGCGGATCGTCGACTTGCACTTCTCACGCCAGGAGACGAATTCCTGGGCGAGCGGGTCGGTCATCTTCACAGCGGTCGAGTTCAGGCTGAAGAAGCCGGGCAGGGCGTTTGCATAGATCTCCGCGAATTCCGGCGAAGCGACCCAGGTCAGGAAGGTCTTGGCGGCCTCCGCATTGGGGCTCTTGGCGTTGAGGCCGATGCCGATATCGTTATGGTCGGAGATGTAGCAGGTGTCGCCGGCCTTCTTCACCGGCGGCGGGAAGGCGCCCATTTTGAACTGCGCCTGGGTGTTGAAGCCGGAGATTTCCCAGGAGCCCGCCGGATAGATCGCGGCGCGGCCGAGCGTGAAGAGGTTCTGGCTGTCCGGATAGGTCTGGGCCTCGAAGCCGTCACCCAGGTAGTCCTTCCACTTGGCGAGCACCCGATAGGGCTCGACCCAGGCTTCATCGGTCAGCTTCTGGTCGCCTTTGATAAGCGCGAGACGACCTTCCTCGCCTTTCCAGTAGTTCGGGCCGATGTTCTGATAGCCCATGGTCGCGGCCTCCCAGAGATCCTTGGTGCCCATTGCCATCGGGATATAGTTGCCGTCGGCCTTGATCTTTTCAAGAACGGCAAAGAACTCTTCCTCGGTCGTCGGAACCGAAAGGCCGAGCTGATCGAAGGCGTCCTTGTTGTAGATGAACCCATGGATGACCGAAGCCATGGGCACGCAGAAGGTCGCCTTGCCGTCGTCGGTCGTCCAGGCGGACTTCGCGACGTCGGAGAAGTTTTCCATGCCGGGCAAGCCGGTGAGGTCGGCGAGGTGCTTCCTATTGTAGAGTTCGAGCGAAGGGTCGAACGGGCGGCAGGTGATGAGGTCGCCGGCGGATCCGGCGTCGAGCTTGGCGTTGAGGGCGGCGTTGTATTCGGTCGGGGCGGACGGCGAGAAGACGACCTTGATGCCCGGGTTCTTCGCCTCGAAGGCGGGGATCAGCTTTTCCTGCCAGATCGCCAGGTCGTCGTTGCGCCAGCTCTCGATGGTCAGCGTGGTGTCGGCATGCGCAAGCCCGGCCGAGCCGAGAATGCTCGATGCAAGCAGCAAGCCTTTGATTGTCGTACGGGTCATTCAGGTTCTCCCTCTTATAGGCGCCGCCATGGGCGCGGTTTTGGATCCCAGTTTGTCGTTCAGGCCGAGACGATGGCGATCGCCCGGCGCAAATTCTGATTGGCATTATCGAGTGCAGTCTCGGCCGCCGCCACGTCCTTGGCGCCGAAGGCCATCAGGATCGCCAGCTTGACGGATCCGGAGGCCGCACCGATCAGCCTCTCGGCTTCATCGGCGCCGATGCCGGTAATGTCCGAGACGATCCGGATGGCGCGGCCGCGCAGCTTGATGTTGTCGGCGCGCAGATTGACCATGTGGCCGTCGAACACGTGGCCAAGATGGATTCCGACCAGTGTCGAGAACATGTTGAAGGCGATCTTCTGCGCCGTGCCGGCGCCCATCCGCGTCGACCCGGAAACTACCTCGGGCGGCGTCTGCAGCAGGATTGCGACATCGGCACGCTCGAAGAGCGGCGCGCCGGGGTTGTTGGCCATGCCAATGACCTTGGCGCCGCGCTTCCTCGCCTCGTCGGCGGCAGCGAGCGCATAGGGGGTCGAGCCGCTGGCGGAGACCGAGATCAGGCAGTCGCCGGATTGAATGTCGGCGTTGCGGACATCGGCGCGCGCAAGCTCCGTGTCGTCCTCATAGCCGCCGGCGAGATCGTTGAGGCTTGCGGCACCGCCCGCGAGAAGAATGACGATCTGTTCCTGGGAAATGCCATAGGTGCCGGGCAGTTCGAGTGCATCCGCCATGGCCATCAGACCGGAGCTGCCGGCACCCGCATAGGCGAGCCGTCCGCCGGCGGAAAGAACGCTCGCGGCAACTGCCGCCGCGGCCGCGATCGACTCGATCGCCGCATCGACGGCCTTGGCTGCCGCCTGCTGGCCGGAGGCGAGGATGCGAAGCGCAAGCGCCGGATCCATCGTGTCCAGGCCCTCGGCGTTGTCGTGGCGCTCTTCGGTCTTCACTGCCGGCATCGCGTCGTTCTCCTCTTTCCCAAATTAATGCCAAAAAAATACCAATTGTCTAGGAGAAATTTAACTTCTGGCCAAATAAAAAGTGCTGCGTCAAAATTATAGATGCAAAATCAATATGATAACTGAAATGCCTTCAGCTCGATAGAATCGCGCTTGGTTAATGGTATTTTTTTGGTATGTTAGACGGCGGAGGTGCCTATGACATCCTATCTGATCGGAATCGATGGCGGCGGAACGAGTTGCCGGGCGGCGGTTGCAGGCCCGGACGGTCGTATTCTCGGGCGCGGCAAATCCGGTGCCGCCAATATTCTCACCGATCCCGAAACGGCGCTGCAGAATATCGCCGACGCGGCGCGCGCTGCCTTCGAGGATGCGGGCCTTGATCCCGCCGGTATTGTTGCTGCCCGCGCCATCCTCGGCGTTGCGGGCCACAATGTGGGCGACGCCGTCCACTACGTGAAGCGGCGGCTTCCCTTTGCTGCGGCCGATATCGAATCGGACGGGCTGATCGCGCTGCAGGGTGCCCTTGGCGACAAGGACGGTGCCGTCGCCATTCTCGGGACGGGTACTATCTACATTGCCCGCCAGGCCGAAACGGTGAGCTATATCGGCGGCTGGGGTTTTACGATCGGCGACCACGGGAGCGGTGCCCGCATCGGCCATGCCCTGCTGCAGGAAAGCCTGCTCGCCTATGACGGAATTCATGACGCCTCGCCCGTAACCGATTCCGTGCTGGCGGAGTTCAACGATGACCCCCGCGACGTCGTCGATTTCGCGCGGCTGGCGAAGCCCGGCGAGTTCGGCCGCTACGCCCCGCGTGTCTTCGACCATGCCGGGCGCGGCGACCCCGTGGCGGCGCGTTTGCTCAAGGCGGCCGCGGCGACCGTGGACGAGGCGCTTGACGTGGTGGTTTCCAAGGGCAGCCGGACGATCTGCCTGCTCGGCGGGCTGGCGCCGCTCTATCGTCCCTGGCTTGCCGAACGGCACCAGCCGCTCTTTGTCGAAGCGGAGGCCGACGCGCTCTGCGGAGCGGTTGCACTGGCCGCCGCCCGCTTCGGGGCCCGGCCGGAGGCCGTCGCATGAACCAGCAGCTTGCCGCTATTCTTCCGCTCGAAAGCCTCCAGTCGGGAGGTGCGGGCCCGCTTTATCTCAAGCTCCGGCAATCGCTCGAGGAGGCGATCATGTCGGGCAAGCTCAATCACGGGGATGCGCTACCGCCGGAGAGGGACCTCGCCGACTACGCCAATGTGAGCCGCGTCACCGTTCGCAAGGCTGTCGACGATCTCGTGCGCGATGGGCTGCTCGTGCGCCGTCACGGCTCCGGCACCTTCGTCGTCCGGCCGGTCTCGCGTGTCGAGCAGTCGCTGTCGCGTCTCACCTCCTTCACCGAGGACATGGCGCGCCGCGGCCTCAACACCCGTGCCGAATGGCTGGAGCGGGGGCTTTTCCATCCGTCGCCCGACGAGATGATGACGCTCGGCCTTCCCGCCGATGCGCTGGTCGCGCGTCTCGGGCGCCTGCGCATCGCCGACGACATGCCGCTTGCGATCGAGCGCGCCTGCGTTTCGGCGGAGTTCGTCCCCGATCCGCTTGCCGTCACCTCATCGCTCTATTCCGCGCTCGAAAAGTCGCATGCCCGGCCGGTCCGCGCCGTGCAGCGGATTTCCGCCTGCAACATCAAGAACCCCGATGCGACGATGTTGGGCGTCCCCGTCGGTGCGGCTGGCCTTTCGATCGAGCGCGTCTCCTACCTCGCTTCGGGGCGCGTCGTGGAATTCACCCGCTCGCTCTACCGGGGCGACGCCTATGATTTTGTCGCGGAGCTGACGATCCCGGAAAGCTGACCGCCGGAGGGGGATGTATGTGGTTTCTGCCCGCATCCCGCTCAACTTGTTGAGGAAAGGAATTGACGATGCAGACCAACATGCGGCGAGAGATCGACGAGATTCCCGAGGCCGCCGCAAGATTGCTCGACCGCTCGGCCACGGCACTCGCCTCCGCCGGCGCGGCGCTGCGCGCTCAGGATCCGGCCTTTCTGGTGACGATCGCGCGGGGCTCCTCCGACCATGCCGCCCTGTTCCTGAAATATGCGATCGAACTGCAGGCGGGCCGCCCGGTCGCTTCGCTTGGGCCCTCGCTTGCCTCGATCTATGGCGCGGAACTGAAGCTCGGTGGTGCCGCAGCGATCGCCATCTCGCAGTCCGGCAAGAGTCCCGACATCGTCGCGATGGCCGAGGCCGCAACGCGGGCCGGTGCCGTATCGATTGCGCTGACGAACACGCTGCCCTCGCCGATCGCGGAGGCCTGCACCCATCCGCTCGACATTCTCGCCGGTCCCGAAATAGCCGTTGCGGCGACCAAATCCTATGTTAACTCCATCGTCGCGGGCCTTGCCGTTCTCGGCGAATGGACGGCTGACGCGGCGCTGAAGCGGGCCGTCGCCGATCTACCGAACCAGTTCGCAAAGGCGGTGAAGCTCGACTGGCAGGATTTCGCCGCCGATCTCGGCGAGGTCGAATCGCTCTATGTGCTTGGTCGCGGCCCGGCGCTGGCGATCGCCAGCGAGGCGGCACTGAAATTCAAGGAGACGTCCGGCATGCATGCCGAGGCCTATTCCGCGGCAGAAGTGCTGCACGGACCGGTGGCGCTCGTCGGCGCACGATTCCCGGTGCTGGCGCTCGCCGCCCGCGACGCCGCCGAGGCCTCGGTCGCCGCGATCGCCGACGACATGAGCGCCAAAGGGGCGGTCGTGCATGTCACTTCATCTCGCGCATCAAAGGCGAAGCGCCTGCCCTTCGTCGAGACTGGCCACCCGATCACCGACGCGCTGGCGCTGATCCTGCCGTTCTACGGCTTCGTCGAAGCCTGGTCGCGCTCGCGCGGTCTTAACCCGGACGCACCGGCGAGCCTGAAGAAGGTAACGGAGACACGATGACTGCGAGAAAGAAGATCACCGGAGCGCGGATTTTCGATGGTATCGACTGGCACGACGGCGCCGCGCTCATCATCGAGGCGGGGCATGTCAAGGGAATCGTTCCGGCGGGAGTCGCTGCCGGCGAGGCGGAGACGATCGATGCGCGCGGCCTGCTTCTCGTACCCGGCTTCATCGATTTGCAGGTGAACGGTGGCGGCGGCGCGCTGCTCAACGAGCAGCCGACGCTCGACGGCATCCGGCAGATCTGCGTGGCGCATGCGAAATTCGGCACGACGGCGCTACTGCCGACGCTGATCACCGACACGCGGGAAGTCCGCGCCGCGGCAATCGAGGCTGGGCTCGCGGCCAGGGCCGCGGCGGTGCCCGGTTTCCTCGGCCTGCATCTCGAAGGCCCGCATCTTTCGGTTGCCCGCAAGGGAGCCCACGATGCCGCGCTGATCCGCCCGATGGAGGACGCCGATCTGGCCGAGATGCTCGCCTGCGTGAAGGCGCTCGGCTCTTTGATGGTCACCGTCGCTCCGGAAAATGCGACGAAAGAGCAGGTGCGTGCACTTGCCGCTGCCGGCGCCATCGTCAGCCTCGGCCATACGGATGTCGGCTTCGAGACGGCTTGCGCTTATGCGAAGGCGGGGGCCCGGACCGTCACGCATCTTTTCAACGCCATGAGCGGGCTCGGCCACCGCGAACCGGGCGTCGTCGGCGCCGCGCTTGCGACCGGCACGCTGCATGCCGGCCTGATTGCCGATGGCTTCCATGTCGATCCGGCGGCGATGGGAATCGCGCTTCGCGGCAAGCGGGGGCCGGGGCAAATCTTCCTGGTGACCGATGCGATGTCGCCGATCGGCACCGATATGACGAGCTTCTTCTTGAATGGCCGCGAGATCCTGCGCAAGGACGGGCGCCTGACGCTTGCCGACGGCACGCTCGCCGGCGCCGATATCGACATGCTCTCCTCCGTCCGCTTCGTGCACGAGAAGCTTGGCCTGCCGATCGAGGAAGCGATCCGCATGGCCTCTGCCTATCCGGCCGATGTCATGGGCATCGCCTCGCACAAGGGGCGGCTCCTGCCCGGCACCGATGCCGATTTCGTGCTGCTGACGCCGGAGCTCGGCATGAAGTCGACCTGGATCGGCGGAACGACGGTCTACTCCGCTTAGGAATTCCTCTGCAGCGCGTCGAGCCGCGCCCGCATCGCCCTGACGGTCGCCGCATCCGTGCGGCGGCGTTCCGGCGGTGCGAACCCCATTTCAACCATGCGCATGTCATTAGCCGGCTCACGAACCGAGCAAGAGGAGTGAACTTCCGTGACGGCGAGCCACGGCAGAAACTGGCCGATCGTCTCGATGGTGATGCCGGAGCCGGGCATGATCGACAGCCGGCCGGCGGCCAGTTCGACAAGTCGGGCCAGCGTCTCGACGGCCGCGGGTGCAGTCTTTGCGCCACCCGAGGTCAGGATTCGGTCGAAGCCGAGGTCCGCTGCGATCGACGTCGCTTCTGCGAAGTCCGGCACCAGGTCGAAGGCCCGGTGCAGCGTCAGGCCAAGTCCGGCAGCATGGCCGGTCAGTTCACCGAGAGCCCGTGCGTCCAGTCGGCCGTCGGGATGCGATGCTCCGAGCACGACGCCGGCGAGCCCCACGGCGCGCGCCGCATCGATGTCGCGGCGCATCAGGTCGAGCTCAACGGGGCCGAAGACGAAGTCGCCGGGGCGCGGCCGGATCATCGCATAGGCCGGTACAGGCGCGCGGCCGGCAATCGCCATCAGGCCGGCGCTCGGGGTCAGCCCTCCGACCGCAAGCGCCGAGCAAAGTTCGATGCGGTCGGCGCCGCCCTCGACCGCGGCCGCCAGACCTTCAGCGTCGTCGACGCAGACCTCCAGCAGGATACTCATGCGCCTTTGCCTCCGAAGCCCAGCAACGCCGCGCCGATCAGCCCCGGTTCCACCCGGCATTCGCCGCGCACCACCAACGGCTGGTCGAAGCGGCGCAGGATGCGTTGACGCACCGACCGGTCGATTTCGGCAAGGAGCGCCTCGGAATTGGAGAGGCCGCCGCCGACGGGCACGATCGTCGCGCCAGTAATGTTGATGACCAGCGCCAGCGGCGAGCTGACGAGGTCGACGAAAATGTCGATCGTCCGCGCCGCCTCGACCTCTTTGCTCTGCCAGGCCTCGATGATCTCGCGGCTGGAAAGCGTACTGCCTTGGATCGTCTCGTGGAGACGCTCGAGCCCGCGCGCGCCGCCGATGGTATCGACGCAGCCGCGTTGCCCGCAGCCGCAGTCAAAGGCCGGGATGGCGATGGGTGGGTGCCCGGCGTAGGACGCAGCCGCCGGGCCGTGCCCCCATTCGCCGGCAAAGCCGCCATCGGCATTGATCAGCCTGCCGTCCACCACCAGGCCGCCGCCGACGCCGGTTCCAAGGATCGCCCCGAAGACGATACGATGGCCGCGGCCGGCGCCGATCCCCGCTTCCGCCAGCGCAAAGCAATCGGCATCATTGGCGATCACCACGGGCAGGTGCAGCGCCGCCTCGAGTTCGGCCGCCAGTTCGCGCCCGTCGATGCAGGGGATGTTGGCGCATTTGATGCGCCGCGTCTGCGGGTCGATGACGCCGGTGATCGAAATTGCGATCCGGTCAGGCAGTCCGCCCGCTTCGTCGAGCACCGATTCCATGACTTCGACGAAGCGGCGGAAATCGTTGAGCGGCGTCGTTCGGCGAGGCAGGGGGAAGATCCGCTCCGGCGAATGGGTGATCGCGCCCTTGATCGCCGATCCGCCGATATCGAAGCAAACGATCATGCCTCGCCCCGGATCAGCGCCTCAAGGGCGAGCGCGGCGGAAAGCAGCCGGTCGTCCTGGTGGTGCGGCGCGGAGAGCAGGAAGCCGACCGGCATGCCCGAAGCCCCGCTGCCGCAGGGAATCGAAACGCCGCAGAAGTCGAGGAAGTTGCCGATCGACGTATTGCGCAGCGTCTTGGCGTTGACCTTGAAGAACAGATCGTCGTCGGCAAGCAGCGGATCGATCGGCGGCGCCACATGCGGCACTGTCGGATGCGCGATCAGTTCGCCGGCCTTCAAACTCTCGACCGTCTCGTGGATCAGCCGGTCGCGGGCATCGAGAAGGGCGATATAGTCGCTGACGGTGATTTTCTCGCCGAGGCGGGTGCGGACGACGACGCGCGGATCCATCCGGGCCGCGTCCGGTCCGGCCAGCCGCTCGCGATGCAGCGCATAGGCCTCCGCCGTCACCAGCGCCCCGTGCCGCGACGTCAGATCGAAGATTTCGGCGAAGCTCGGGAAGGCTTGGCGCCGCACCCGGACTCCGGCTGCCTCGAGCCTCTTGATCGCCGCCTCGAACGCGGCGACGACCTCGGCTTCCGCCTCGTCGAAGACGATCGTCTCAGGGATGACGACCGAGAGGTCGGCAAGCTCGGCGCGGCGGATCACCGGCGCCGTCAGGCTGTGCATGGCCGCATCCGCCCAGACGGCGTCCTGCACGCTGTGGCAGAGGGCCCCGAGCGAATCGAGGCTCTGGGCGAGGGGAAAGACGCCTTTCATTGCGTATCGCCCGCGCGTCGCCTTGTAGCCGACAATGCCGGTCATTGCTGCCGGAATGCGCACCGACCCGCCGGTATCCGTACCGATCGCCAACGGCACGAGCCCGGCGGCGACTGCCGCGGCCGAGCCGGAGGAGGAGCCGCCGGGAATGCGATGGACGTCCGCCGACCTGGGATTGCGGGGCGTGCCGTAATGGGGATTGATGCCGAGGCCGGAAAAGGCGAACTCGCTCATATTGGTGCGGCCGACGCTCACCATGCCGGCACCGCCGAGTGCCGCGACGACCGCCGCGTCGGCAGAAGCCGGAGGATTGTCCTTCAGCACCACGGAACCCGCGGTGGTGACGCTGCCGGCCAGGTCGAAGAGATCCTTCCAGGCGACCGGCAGGCCGTCGAGCAGGCCGAGGGAGCGGCCCGCCTTGATCCGTTCTGAGGCGGCCTTCGCCGCCCGCTCCGCGCGCTCGCGCGTCAGGCCGACGAAGATCGACCGGTCGGCATGGCTTTCGATCCGCGTCAGGGTATCTTTGGTGAGCGCGACCGGATCCAATTGTCCCGATTGCACGAGAACGGCAAGGCTCGCGAGTGTCTTGTGGTGGGTCATGGCTTTTCCCCCTGGCCTGTCAACGGTCCGCCGCAACGGACCGGACATGTTTTCCGCTTTAGCATATCGCCGTGCGTTGCGTTTGCCAGCGCCGGCCTGTTGAATCTACAGCGCCGTGCCGACGCACGAAGGTCACAGTAGCACTTTGAATTGCTGCATGTTTTTATCCTTGAATCGGTTCCGATTAAGGAAACATGCAGTAGGTGCATCGCAAGAGAGCGCGGCGCAAGTGCCTTGCCGCCGGCGATGCGGCTGCCTACATCGATCCCACTTGTCCTGGATGGAGATCAATCATGATTCTCGACTCGGCGCGGCTCGCCTTCGCCAATCTCTTTGCTGTGGAGACGCGTGCCGTTTTCTGGAAGGTCATCGGGCTCACGCTGCTGGCGCTCGTTGCCCTCTGGTTCGCGCTGCGCGAGCTGTTCGTCTGGCTTGCCCTGCCATGGATCGACGTGTTGATGCCCGGCACGCCCGAATGGGCCGGCTGGATCACTTTCGTCGTCGGCATTTTCGCCAGCCTCGGCCTCGCTCTCGCCCTGGCACTGCTGCTCGCCCCGGTAACGGCGCTGATCGCCGGCTTCTTCCTCGACGATGTCGCCGAGGTGGTCGAGAAGCGAGACTATCCGGCTGAGCCGCCGGGCAATCCGCTGCCGCTCGCCGAGGCGATGGTAAGCTCGGTGAAATTCCTCGGCGTCGTCATTCTCGGCAACATCGTCGCGCTTTTTCTGTTGCTTGTGCCGGGCGTCGACCTCATCGCTTTCTTCCTTGTCAACGGCTATCTGCTGGGGCGCGAATTCTTCGAGTTCGCCGCCATGCGCCACCGCTCGCCGCCCGAGGCGCGGCTCTTCCGCGTCAAGCACCGCGCGACGGTGTTTCTTGCCGGCCTCGTGCTGGCCGCCTTCCTGGCCGTTCCGCTGCTCAACCTGCTGACGCCGCTCTTTGCCGCTGGCATGATGGTACATCTGCACAAGATGCTTTCGGCACGCGATCCCGGCTTTTCCGCTGTGAACGCCGTCGCAGCCGGGGTACGCGGCTGATGGCTTGACGGCGCCGCCAGGCTGGTCAATCTGCCTGCCGATTTCAGAAAGAGATGGAGAAGCGCATGAGCGACATGGAGAACCGGATCGTCCGCCTGGAGGAGATGGTGGCGCATCAGGCGCGGGTCATCGAGGAGCTTTCAGAACAGCTTGCCGAGCAATGGAAGGTGGTCGAGCAGACGCGGGCCAAGCTCGACCGACTGACCGAGCGGTTCTTGAGCCTCGAGGAACAGGCCCGCGAGGCGATCCCGGTGACGCGCCCGCCGCATTATTGATGCAGGCAGCAAAAAGCCGCCGGCTCGTTGGAACCGGCGGCCTCGCGATTGTCGTTCCGATCAGTACGGGCAGGTCTCGTCCGTCATGTAGTCATGCACCTGCACCTTGCCGGCGATGATATCGGCCTTCACCTTCTCGACGGCATCGAGCATTTCCGGCGTGATCAGAGCCTTGTTGTGCTCGTCGAGCGCGTAGCCGACGCCGTCTTCCTTGAGGCCGAGATTGGAAATGCCGAATTCGAACTTGTCGCTCTTGGCCGCCGTGAAGGCGTCGTAGACGGCGACGTCGACGCGCTTCAGCATCGAGGTCAAAACCTTGCCCGGTTGCAGCATGTTCTGGTTGGAGTCGACGCCGATGCCGAGCTTGCCCGCATCGGCTGCCGCCTGCAATACGCCCACACCGGTGCCGCCGGCGGCGTGATAGACGACGTCCGCGCCCTGGTCGATCTGCGACTTGGCGATTTCACCGCCCTTGACCGGATCGTTCCAGGCGTCCGGGGTTGTACCCGTATAGGCTTCGAGCACCTTGACGTCCCCGCCGGTCGACTTGGCGCCGCCGACATAGCCGCAGGCGAATTTGTGGATCAGCGGAATGTCCATGCCGCCGACGAAGCTGACTGTCTTCGACTTGGAGGCGAGCCCGGCGAGCACGCCGACGAGATAGGAGCCTTCCTGTTCCTTGAAGACGATCGATTTGACGTTCGGCTTTTCGACCACCATGTCGATGATGGCGAATTTCGTATCCGGATATTCCGCTGCGATCTTCTCGAGCGATGCGGCCCAGTTGAAGCCGGCCATGACGATCGGACTATTGCCGTCACTGGCGAAGCGGCGCAGCGCCTGTTCGCGCTGGGCGTCGTTGGCGATTTCGAATTCGCGGTATTCGATGCCCGATTCGGCCTTGAACTTTTCGGCGCCATTGAAGGCCGCTTCGTTGAAGGATTTGTCGAACTTGCCGCCGAGGTCGTAGATGATCGCCGGCTTGATGTCGGCGGCCAGCGCCGTCGCTGACATCATCGAGAAAGCAAAGAGACCGAGAATGGTTTTTTTCATTTTGCAGCCCTGTTGTCGCAATTGGATCTTTTCGGGTTTTCCGGCGGCGGGGCATGAGCCTTGTCCGCGGAGCCCGCCCCTCTTCTGTTTAAGGCTTGGGTGGCCGCATCCTTGCATGGCTTCTGCAAAAAAACATCCAAAATTTTTCAGATGGTAAAAAAGCCGCCGGCTCCCTGCTGAGAGCCGGCGACCGGCGCAAGCGGGACGCGGATTTCGCTTAGCCGATCGGGCAGCTGACGCCGGTGCCGCGCAGGCCGCAATAGCCGCCCGGATTCTTGGCGAGATATTGCTGGTGGTAGTCTTCGGCGAAGTAAAAGGGCCCGGCGATCGCGATTTCCGTGGTGATCTCGCGGCCGTGGTTGAAGGCCTTCAGCGCCCTCTCGAAGGCGTTGCGGGCGGCATTCGCCTCGGCAAGCTGCTCCTCGTCGAAGACATAGATAGCCGAACGATAGGTCGTGCCGATATCGTTGCCCTGCCGCATGCCCTGGGTCGGGTCGTGCTCCTCGAAGAAGGTCTTGAGCAGGCGGGCAAGGGACACTTTCTCGGGATCGTAAACAACCAGCACGACCTCCGCATGGCCGGTCAGGCCCGTCGTCGTCTCCTGGTAGGTCGGGTTCGGCGTCAGCCCGCCGCAATAGCCGACCGCGGTCACGTAGACGCCGGGGATCTGCCAGAAGAGCCGCTCGGCGCCCCAGAAGCAGCCCATGCCGAAGAGCACCTTCTTCATGCCGTCCGGATAGGGGTCCTTCAGCGGCCGGCCGGAGACGAAGTGTGTCGCAGCCGTCGGGATTTCCTCGGCGCGGCCGGGCAAGGCGGTCTCGGCGTCGGGCAGGATGGTCTTCTTGTTGAACATGTCGATCAGAAACATCTGCGGCTCCTTTCGATGCACCGAAAGCGTTGAGCGGGGCGGGCGGCGTCAGGCCGCAAAGCGCCCGGCGGCCGGCTTCTTCTTGTATCCCGCCATCCACAGGAGGAGGGCGATGACGAGGAGGACGGCGAAGGCCGGCTGCATGAAGACCCAGTGCAGGGCGGTCAGCCAGATGGCGGGTCCCGCATCGGTTCGCTGCAGCGATTGCACCCAGTTGAGCGCGTCGGATCCGAGCAGCGCCATCCCTTCCGCAAGCGGCGTCAGCACCGGCTCGGAAGCCGCCACCGACTGGATCGAATCGACCGTGCCCGCAAGCACGGCGGCTGTCAGCACGAGAAAGCTTGCAAACCGCAGCAGCAGCCGCATTCACCCTCCTTCGGCCGGGTTCCGCCCCCTGCGCCTGTCGATCGTTTCCTGCCCCTGCGCCTACAGCGCCGTGCGACTTTTCAGACGCGCAAAGCTCGCTATAGCACTTTGAATTGCTGCATGTTTTTAGCCTTAAATCGGCTCCGATTTAAGGGAACACGCAGTAGCCTGACGCGAGACCGTTTCACGCTTTTGCTCGTCTCGCTCAAAGAGATAGGCGCGCCGCCGGGCAAGCGCAATGGCGGACTGCGCCCACAACATCTCACGTGATGTCAACAATCTGTCAGAAACCAGTTGATCCGGCGCCAATCATCGGTATATATCGCGCCCGTCCGCCGGTTCTTGCCGGCAGCACGGTGGAGTTTCACTCCCCCATCCAGCCGGACTGACCAACGGCTGCAGACGGATGGACAGGTGGCCGAGTGGTTGAAGGCGCACGCCTGGAACGCGTGTATACGTGAAAGCGTATCGAGGGTTCGAATCCCTCTCTGTCCGCCAGACTTCACCTCCACATGCTGATTTACCAGTGGGATTTTGCGCAGTTAAGGTCGAGCCGCATCCCATTCTGCATCCCAAAATGCTGTTTCGAACCAAGACGGAAAGACCTAGCTGCATCAATTCCGTGGGCTTGAATTCATCCATCGCCGTCATTGAGTGTCCCCTGGCGTGCTCGCTAACATGGCCGGCCGGGGGACAATTGCGATTGGAGGTCTATTAGGGCTTACTGTAATATCGCCTCTCCAAAGTTGAGGAGGGGGGCTGCTATGAGCTCGGATAACTCAAATGGACAGACCCCACGGAGCGAACAAGACCGGCGCGAATTTCTGAAGGGCTGCGGCTGTTTCGCGGCTTTCACCCCGCCGGCCGTGACAATGCTCCTTTCGACGAGTCTCACGTCGAATGCAATCGCCAGCTCGGGGAGCGGTGGCGGAGGAAGCGGCGGCGGATCAACGCGTATCCGCATACCGGAAACAGGTATTAGAGGGGCTTGAAGCCCAAGCTGGGAGGCTAGCTGGCACTCCCCAACTGATGAAGCCGCCTCTGGCAAACGGGGCATGGTCGCCCTTACCCCGTTTGCCGTCGCTTTGCCTCGTTTACCCGAACAAAGAAGACGGCTTGCCGAGCCTTGGCCCCGGCAAGATGCGCCGGATCGCGTGACAGCGGCACCGACCCGTGGCATAGGGGTGCCCGCAAACCCACCAGGCCGTCTCCCACATGATCCGTATCGAGAATATCAGCAAGTCCAACAGTCACCGCATTCTCTACATCGAAGCCTCCGCAGCCTTGAACCGGGGCGAAAGGATCGGGCTTGTCGGTCCGAACGGGGCGGGAAAGACGACTCTCTTCCGGATGATTACCGGTGAGGAACAGCCCGACGAGGGGCAGGTTTCGGTCGAGAGGGGCATGACCATCGGCTATTTCGACCAGGATGTCGGCGAGATGGCCGGACGGTCGGCCGTTGCCGAGGTGATGGAAGGGGCCGGCCCCGTCAGCGCCGTCGCGGCGGAGCTGCGTCAGCTCGAGGCGGCCATGTCGGATCCTGACCGGATGGACGAAATGGACGCGATCATCGATCGCTATGGCGAGGTACAGGCGCGCTACGAGGAGCTTGATGGCTATGCATTGGAGGGGCGTGCCCGCGAGGTGCTGGCGGGGCTTAGCTTCAGCCAGGAAATGATGGACGGCGACGTCGCCAAGCTGTCGGGCGGCTGGAAGATGCGCGTGGCGCTCGCCCGCATCCTCCTGATGCGCCCGGACGTCATGCTGCTCGACGAACCGAGCAACCACCTCGATCTCGAGAGCCTGATCTGGCTGGAAGATTTCCTGAAGGGCTATGACGGTGCCCTGCTGATGACGTCCCACGACCGCGAATTCATGAACCGGATCGTCACCAGGATCATCGAGATCGACGGCGGTGCGCTGACGAGCTATTCCGGCGATTATGGCTTCTATGAGGAGCAGCGGGCGTTGAACGAGAGGCAACAGCAGGCCCAGTTCGAGCGCCAGCAGGCCATGCTCGCCAAGGAGATCAAGTTCATCGAACGCTTCAAGGCCCGTGCCTCGCACGCCTCTCAGGTACAGAGCCGCGTCAAGAAGCTTGAAAAGATCGACCGCGTCGAGCCGCCACGCCGACGCCAGACCGTCGCCTTCGAATTCCTGCCGGCGCCGCGCTCCGGCGAAGACGTCGTCAATCTCAAGAATGTGCATAAGGCCTATGGCAGCCGGACGATCTATGACGGCCTCGACTTCATGGTGCGTCGGCGCGAACGCTGGTGCATCATGGGTATCAACGGCGCGGGAAAATCGACGCTGCTCAAGCTCGTCACCGGCACGGCCGCGCCGGACAAAGGCAGTGTGACGCTCGGCGCCAGCGTCAAGCTGGGCTATTTCGCGCAGCACGCGATGGACTTGCTCGACGGCGAGAGCACCATCCTCCAATGGCTGGAGGAACGCTTTCCCAAGGCCGGGCAGGCGCCGCTTAGAGCGCTGGCCGGCTGTTTCGGCTTTTCCGGCGATGACGTCGAAAAGCGTTGCCGAGTGCTCTCCGGCGGCGAGAAGGCGCGGTTGGTGATGGCTGCAATGCTGTTCGACCCGCCGAACCTCCTCGTCCTCGATGAGCCGACCAATCACCTCGACCTTGATACGAAGGAAATGCTGATCAATGCGCTCTCGGCTTACGAGGGCACCATGCTGTTCGTCTCGCACGACCGCCGTTTCCTGGCGGCACTCTCCAACCGGGTGTTGGAACTGACGCCGGACGGGATCCATCAGTACGGCGGTGGTTACACTGAATACGTTGAGCGCACGGGGCAGGAGGCGCCGGGGCTGCGCGGGTGAGGTCGGCGCTACTGCATGTTTCCTTAAATCGCAGCCGATTTAAGGATAATAACATGCAGCAATTCAAAGTGCTAAAGCGACCTTTGCGCGTCTGATTGCGTCTGATAGGGCGCGGCGCTGTAGTGGCGGGGACGGGGTCGTTGCAGCGCAGCGCTCAGTCCTCCTCCGGGGGCTCAACCGGATCAAGAATATCCGCCGCATCATACTTGGGCGAGCCGACCTTCCGGTCAATCGGCCACATGGTCATCAGTTCCGCCGGAAACGGTTTCATCAGCTCGAACGGGTTCGGCTCCTGCGAGAGCCAGCGCGCATAGTCTTGCCGGTGCAGGATCACCGGCATGCGGTTGTGGATCCTCGCCATCATCTCGTTCGGTGGACAGGTGATGACGCAGAAGGTGCGGATGTCCTCGTCGGTCTTGGGATCGCGCCAGGTCTCGCAGAGGCCGGCAAGCGCGAAGGGCTCGCCGGATTTCATGGCGATCGCATAGGGCTGCTTGTTCTTGCCGGTGCCGTAGATGTCCTTCCACTCGAAGAAGCCGTCGATCGGGATCAGGCAGCGGCGCCGCCGATAGGCATCCTTGACCAGGCCGACGGTCGAGATGCCCTCGCAGCGCGCGTTGACCGGCGGCCGGCCGGGCGTCTGCGCCTTCGTCCAGCGCGGGATCAGGCCCCAGCGGGCGCTGACGAAGGTCGGGCCGAACACGTCCGGGTCGCGGATCACATCGGTGATGATGATCGGATAATAAAGCGACGGCGCGCCGTTATAGCGCGGAAACTGGTTCGCCATCCCCCCGACCGCCTCCCGCTCGGCGATGGAGAATTCGCGCAACAGACCGTCGAGATTGCTCTTGATGTAGACGCGTCCGCACATCCGCCTGCCTCCCTTATCGCCAAGGTATCGCAGCGGTCCCCGACGTCAACGCCGGGTCCTCAGCCGAAACAGGGGCGATTATGATAGCGCGCCGCTGCCAACGGCAAGATCAGGCTTCGACAAAGGCCTTGATGTTCTGGGCCTGGATTTCCCATCCTTTTTCGTTGCTGGAAAGCGCCTCCTCGCGGCGATCTCCCGGCAGCGAATCGAAGCCGGATTCTCGGATCGTCAGATGCGTTCCCTTCGTCGTCGGCTTCAGGCGGAATTCGACGCGTGTCGAAGGAGAGCTCGAATCATCTGCGTCCGGATCCTCGGAATGCGGCCAGCGGAAGGCAAAGAGATGGGGCGCATCCATCCGCTCCGTCACGGAAGTCCACTTGACGCCCTCGTGACCCGGATAGGTGATCTTGCCGGTGGTGACCTCACCGACGACGAACGGACCGTCGAGCTTGACGCGAAACCATTCGCCGAAGGCCTCATGGTCGCTCAAGGCGCGCCAGACCGTTTCGATCGGCACAGCCAGTTCGACGCTCTTCTCGATGCTGTTATTCATGATCTGCCCTCCGTCGTGATGCGCATGATATCACTTGTCGGTTGCCGCGGCAGAGCCTTCGGCTTCGTCCGGCCGTGTCGTCAGCCGGTTCTCGACACTCCGGACGCCGATGACCGAGGCCGCCGCCTCGCCGGCGTCGGCGATGTCTGCTTCGCGCGCGACCGTGCCGGACAAGACGACCATGTCGCCGAGGGCGATTACGTCTATGTCGCTCGTCTCGATGAAGGATGCGTAGCGAAGGAAGCGAAGGACCTTCTGCGCCAGATCGTCATCGGTCAGATGCGGGTCGTCGTCCTTGTGCGAATAGATCGGATGCTCGCTCGACATTCCTGTTATCCCAGTCCTTGAGCGCAACGCTGTGTGACACCGGAATGTTCCGGGCCCAGCTGCGCGGCCTTTTCCCGGGCCGCCGCCCTTGCCTCCAGGGTTTAAACGGGTCTATGGCTCGGGAACCATCTGCATGAACAACGCGCGGCTCCGGGCGCGCTCCCCTCCGACCTGCTCTCTGGAATCGATCGCGATCGATCGGTTCAAGCCGAAACGTCGTGATCCAAGGCTCGCATGTCCGAAGTTTTCCTGAATGTGCTCCCGATCTTCATCCTGATCCTGACCGGCTGGCTGATCGTGAAGGTCGGTTATCTGAAGCCGGCCGTCGGCGAGGCGCTCGGCGACTTCGTCTTCCGGGTGGCCGTGCCGGTCCTGCTTTTTCGCACCATCGCCGAAGCGGATTTCAAGGAGGGGTCGCCCTGGCCGCTCTGGGTCGCCTATTTCTCGGGCGTCGCCGTCACCTGGACCGCTGGCCATCTGGCCGCGACCCTCGGCTTCGGCCGCGACGCGCGCATGGGCGTGCTGGCGGGCGTCTCGTCGGCATTCGCCAACACAGTGTTCATCGGCCTGCCGCTGGTTTCGCGCGTGGTGGGGGAGGAGGGGATCGTTGCGCTTTCGATCCTGCTCTCGGTGCATCTCCCGGTGATGATGATCGCCGGGACCGTGCTGATGGACCGCGCCGATCAGAAGACCAGCGGCCGGCCGCGGCAGAGCCTCGTCAAGCTCCTGGCGGGCGTCGGCCGCAACCTCGTCCGTAATCCGCTGGTGATCGGGCTCGCCTTCGGCGCACTCTTCCATCTTCTCGGCCAGCCGCTCGGCGGCCCGACGAAGATCATCGTCGATCAGCTTGCCGGGGTCGCCGCACCCGCCGCGCTTGTCTCGATCGGCATGGCGCTCGACAAATACGGACTTGCCGGCAATACCGGACTTGCCACCGTTACCAGCACGCTGAAGCTCATCGTGCTGCCGGGCGCCGTCTTTGTCGCCTGCCATCTCCTTGGCCTCAGCGACAGCTGGACCGCGGCCCTTGTCCTGACCTCTTCTGTGCCGACCGGCGTCAATGCGTGGCTGATCGCCAACCACTTCAATGTCGGCCACGGTCTCGCTTCCTCGACCATCACGCTGACGACGGCGCTAGGCGTGCTTAGTGTGTCGGCCTGGGCTTATCTCTTGATGTGAAGTAGCGAGCCGAACCTTCACGGTCAGGCTCGCAAATCGGCATTGTCAGAACAGCCGATCGAGCCAGCCGTGCCGATCGGGCGCGCGCCCGTTCTGGATGTCGAGCAGCGCCGCCTTCAGCCGTCCAGCCACCGGGCCCGCCCCGCCATCGCCGATCGTGAAGTTGCGCGTGCGGCCCTTCACTTTGCCGATCGGTGTCACCACCGCGGCTGTACCGCAGGCGAAGGCCTCGGTCAGTCGGCCGCTCTCGGCATCCGCCTGCCACTGATCGATGGCATAGGGTTCCTCGCGCACCGTGAGGCCCAGGTCGCGGGCGAGCGTGATCAGCGAATCGCGGGTGATGCCCGGCAGGATCGTGCCGGTGAGCGGCGGCGTCTGCAGCGAGCCGTCGGCGAAGACGAAGAAGACGTTCATGCCGCCGAGTTCCTCGATCCAGCGCCGCTCGACGGCGTCAAGGAACACGACCTGGTCGCAGCCCTCGCGGCTTGCTTCCGCCTGTGCGGCGAGGCTTGCCGCATAGTTGCCGCCGCATTTCGCCTCACCCGTGCCGCCGGGGGCTGCCCGCGTGTAATGCTCGGAGACCCAGAGAGTGACCGCCGGTGCGCCGCCCTTGAAATAGGAGCCGACCGGCGAGGCGATCACGCAATAGAGATAGTCGGAAGACGGTTTTACGCCGAGGATGGCTTCCGTGGCGATCATGAACGGCCGGAGATAGAGCGAGGCACCTTCGGCTGCAGGAATCCAGTCGCGATCCGTCCGCACCAGGGCGCGCACGGACTCGACGAACAGTTCTTCCGGCAGGGGCGCCATTGCCAGGCGATTGGCGGAGTTCGTGAAACGGCGCGCATTCGCGTCAGGCCGGAACAGTGTCGCGCCGCCGTCCGGCAGGCGATAGGCTTTCATGCCTTCGAAGATCTCCTGGGCATAATGCAGCACCACCGTCGAAGGACTGAGATCGAAAGCCTTCCGCGGCTCGATCTTGCCGTCATGCCAGCCGCGTTGCTCGGAATAGCGGATCGTCGCCATGTGATCGGTCAGCACGCGGCCGAAGCCCGGGTTCTGTAGCAAGGCCTCGCGCTCGCTCGCTGCCGTGGGGTTCGGATGTGTCTCGAACAGGAAAGTCTCTGCACCGCCGCTGGTCATCTATCGTCCGCTCCTTCGTTCCGAGCAGTTCCGTCCCGCTTGCCATGAAGACAGGACTTAGCTCAGATCGGATCGCATTTGGTTGGGTTCACATTGTCATTTGCACAGATATTAGCACTGCCAAGGGAAAATCCGATAGGCGTGGCACCGGCGTATAGGGTTTTCCGACCCGTCGCCGGGGCGCGCGTCATCCCCTGGCAAGGACAAAAAAGCCCGGTCGACCGACCGGGCTTTCCTGATAGAGAATCGAGCGCTCAGTTTGCCGGAGCCGGTGCTCCCTCGGCCGCCTGTCCTCCGGCGGCCGGTGCTGCTTCCGTCGCGCCGGCTGCATCCGCCGTCGGCAGCGGTGCCGGGCTGTCCGCCTGTTCACGCAGCCAGGCAAGCAGGTTGGCACGCTCGTCGGGCTTCTTCAGGCCGGCAAAGCCCATGGCCGTGCCCGGCACGTGCTTCTTCGGTGCCTCGAGGAAGTAGCTCAAGTGGTCGTAGTCCCAGACAATCTTGCCGTCTTCGGAAAAGGTCTTCATGCCGGCCGAGTACGCGAAGCCCTCATGCGAGGCGACCGGACGGTTGACGACGCCCCAGAGATTAGGGCCGACCTTGTTCGGTCCGCCCTTCTCGACGGTGTGACAGCTTGCGCATTTCTTGAACACGGCTTCGCCGGCGGCGGCGTCGGCCTTGGCGAGCAGCGGGCCGATCGGCTCCGGCTTCGCCTCCTCGCCGCCGGCCGCACCGGCTTCGCCCGTCGGCTCCTCGGCGACGATCGCGAAACCTTCCTTCTCGGGAGCTTCGGAATGGAAAATGCCTTCAGAAGCAATGGACACGGTCATCAGCACGAAGACCGTACCCAACAAGGCACCCACACCCATGTTCACATATGGATTCATCTGCAAACGCTCCCTTTGCCACCGGCGCAAACAAAAAACCGGCCCATCTTGAAATCGCGCGGAACCTATGTCTTTTGGCTCTGCGTTGCAACAGAGATTATCAACCCCGAAGTGAGACCTTTTGACACTTTCTGCGGGGTTTTTGAAGGCGAGACGATGAATCGTGTAAATCCGGGCAAAGCCCTCGTGCTCATTCCCGCGCGCATGTCCTCCACGCGCCTGCCGGGCAAGCCGCTCGCCGACATCTGCGGCCTGCCGATGATCGTCCAGGTCGCCAAGCGCGCCGCGGAGGCCGATGTCGGCCGAATCGTCGTCGCCGTTGATCATAAGGACGTGTTCGAGGCGGTGAGCGACGCCGGCTACGAGGCGATCATGACGCGCGTCGATCACCAGTCCGGGTCCGACCGGATCTACGAGGCGCTGCAGAAAGCCGATCCCAATGGCGAGGCCGAGATCGTCATCAATGTCCAAGGCGACCTGCCGACCATCGAGCCCGGCCCGATCCGCGCGGCGCTGAAGCCGCTCGAAACTGCGGCAACCGACATCGCCACCCTGACGGTGGAGATCACCGACGAGCACGAAAAGACCAATCCCAATGTCGTCAAGGTCGTCGGCTCTCCGCTTTCAGAGAGCCGATTGCGTGCACTCTATTTCACCCGGGCGACGGCACCGCATGGCGCGGGGCCGCTCTACCACCACATCGGCCTTTACGCCTACCGGCGCAGGGCACTCGAGACCTTCGTGTCGCTGAAGCCCTCGACGCTCGAGAAGCGCGAATCGCTCGAACAGTTGCGGGCGCTCGAAGCCGGCATGCGCATCGACGTCGAAATCGTCAATTCCGTGCCGCTCGGCGTCGACACGCCGGCCGACCTCGAGAAAGCCCGCCGCATACTCTCGGCCTGAAAGGGGAGCCAAAGTGACCGCTAAGACCAACAGGATTTCCTTCCAGGGCGATTTCGGCGCCAATTCCGACATGGCTTGCCGCGACATGTTCCCGTCCATGGAGCCTTTGCCCTGCCAGACCTTCGAGGACGCCTTCCTTGCGGTTGAGAACGGCGACGCCGATCTCGGCATGATCCCGATCGAGAACACGATCGCTGGCCGCGTCGCCGACATCCATCACCTGCTGCCCGAATCGCGTCTCCATATCGTCGGCGAATATTTCATGCCGATCCGCTTCCAGCTGATGGTGCTTCCGGGCGTCAAGCACGACGAGATCCGCACGGTGCACAGCCATATCCATGCGCTTGGCCAGTGCCGTAAAATCGTCCGCGCCAATCGTTGGAAACCGATCGTCGCGGGCGATACGGCCGGTGCTGCCAAGCTCGTTGCCGAGACCGGTGACCGCTCGATGGCAGCGCTCGCCCCACGTCTTGCCGCCGACCTCTACGGGCTGGAGATCATCGCCGAGAACGTCGAGGACACCGACAGCAACGTCACCCGCTTCGTCGTGCTGTCGCGAGAGGAGCAGCGGGTAACGCGCAAGTCGGACGACGAGCTGATTCTCACCACCTTCGTCTTCAACGTGCGCAACATTCCGGCCGCCCTCTACAAGGCGATGGGCGGCTTTGCCACCAACGGCATCAACATGACGAAGCTCGAAAGCTACCAGCTCGGCGGCAAGTTCGTGGCGACGCAGTTTTATGCCGATATCGAGGGCCATCCGGACGACACGGGGGTTCGCCATGCGATGGACGAGCTGCGCTTCTTCTCGGAAAACGTGCGCATTCTCGGAACATATAAGGCGCACCCGATGCGCGGCGTGCTCTGAGGATCAGCCGGGATGATGTGCGGGCGGCCTTCGCCCGCACGCATTGCCTGATGCATGCAGTCCAAAGGTGTGCAGAGGTCTTGGGGCAAGTCGCATGAGTTCGTTGAAGGCGGCGCGCTTCAGAAGCAGAGATTGTTTGCGGCACCTTCTTCGCACGGTTCTCCACCCCCGCCGTCATCCTCCGGCTTGACCGAGGATCCAGGTCACGCTCGCCAGGATGGCCGTCAGGGTCGACGCAGCTCGGAAAAGTGGCGAATTTTCGTTAACCGGCTACGCGTCTGGCGCATGCCTAATTTGCAATCATGGAACTACTTAAATCTTAGGCAAATGCCTATTTGACCTTCGTCAAGAAAATGGAGTGTCAAAAAATGAAGATCCGTCAGAAGATCATGGAATACGCAAAGTTGCGCCGTGCGGTACGCGAGCTGAACGCTCTTGACGATCACGCGCTGAGCGACATCGGTCTTTCCCGATCCCAGATTCAAGCAGCCGTCTACGGCCGCTAATACAAGAGTGCCCGCGCGTTGATGAACGTGCGGCGCGAAAGTCTTCCACACCCCGCCGCCGTTTCCTGCGGGGTGTGAGCGAGACCTTCGCTAGTCTGTGTTGTGCTGGGCGACATGCCTCAGTCGTCAAAAAGGCAGACTCGAAGACGATGCCCGTCCGGATCGAGGGCGACGAATGTTGGTCCGAAGTCCATCTTCGTCAGTTCCTGCGCGATCAGCAGGCCCATCGCCCGCCATTCCTCGTAATGCGCGCGAACAGCTTCTTCCCCTTCGACCATGAACGCGAGTTCGGCGCGGCTGCCTTCACCGACCGGGCCGGGTTGCACTTTCTCTTGTGCCCAGAGGCCGAGCACGAATCCCCCCTGCAGCTCAAAGGAAGAAAAGGTCGGAAAGGCGACTACCGGCTCCTTGCCGAGCAGCTTGCGATAGAATTCGACGCTGGCCAGCGGATCGGCGACATAAAGGACGATGAGATTGGGTTTTGCCATGACGGTCTCCTTGTTTCGGGACCACAAGCTACCGATTTCTGCTGTCAGTTTCTGTCAGCAGCCTACGCGTGGCGGAAAAGGAACTCGTCTGTCATCAGACCCCGACGGGATCGACGCCACGGGTGGCGCGCCAATCCTTGAGTAGAGCCTGTCGCTGGCGCGGGTAGCGATTGTCGAGCATGTCCGCTTGCGTGATCCGGTCGGTTCGGAAATGGCGGAAATCCTGCCGGAGCTCGCACCAGGCGGCGAGCACCCGTGCCTCCTCGAAAAATCCGAGCGCGAAAGGCCAGACCGTTCGGCGGCTGTCGCGGCCATCATTGTCGAGATAGCAGAGCTCAAGCTTGTGTTCGCTGCGAATGGCCTTGCGCAAGAGGCCGAGGTCGATCCGGTCGGCGATCGGTTGGCGCGGCCCTACGAGCAGTGTCGAACCGTCGAGCTTTTCCTTGAGGTCCGCCGGCAGCACCGAGCCGATCTTCGCCAGCGCGTCGGCGGCTGCTGCCGCGAGCCTTTTGTCGCCGCGTTTCGCCACCCAACGCGAACCGAGCACCAGCGCCTCGATCTCCTCCTCGGAAAACATCATCGGTGGCAGCAAGAAGCCCGGCTTGAGGACATAACCAACTCCCGCCTCGCCCTCGATCTCGGCGCCTTGGGCTTGCAGGCTGGCAATGTCGCGGTAGAGGGTGCGGAGGCTGACGCCGGTCTCCTCGGCCAGTCGCCGGCCGCTCACCGGTCGTCGGTGACGTCTCAGCACCTGAAGCAGATCGATGAGCCGTTCCGATCGCGACATGGCGTTCTTCTTCCTTTTGGAGGCATGGGTGCGGGCAAAACCGCACCCGATTGCCGTTCCCGCCGGCTCAGCTTCGCTCCCGCCAAGCGAGCCAGTCGCGCATGAGCTGATGGGCGATTGCACCTTTCGGCGGCGGTATATGTTCGTCGCCGGTGTCGGCGACGCCGGTGGTGCGTTCCAACATCGCTTCGGTCTCGGCCCGGGTGAACCAGCGCACGTCCTCGAGTTCCTGCTCGTCGCGCTTGATGACGGTCGATCTCGCCTCGGCGTAGCAGCCGATCATCAGCGAGTGGGGCAGCGGCCAGGGTTGCGAGGCATGATAGCGCACCCGGCCGATGCGGATGCCCGCTTCCTCCTGCGTCTCCCGGCGCACGGCGTTCTCGATGGTCTCGCCCGGCTCGACGAAACCGGCAAGGCAGGAATACATGCCCGGCGCGAAATGCGGGCTGCGGCCCAACAGGCAGAGGTCGCGCTCGATATCGACCGTCAGCATGATGACGACCGGATCCGTGCGCGGAAAGACCATGTGGCCGCAGGCCGTGCAGATGCGCCGGTAGCCCCCGGCCGCGCCGTCCATCGGCCCGCTGCAGCGGCCGCAAAAGCGGTTGTTGGCGTTCCAGGTGATCAGGCTAGACCCTTGCGCGAACTGTCCGAGCAGATCCTCCGGCAGCATCTGCTGCCGGTAGAGCATGCGCGCATCGGCGATCTTGAAGGGCCCCGGCACCGTCTCCTCCGTCAGGCCGGAAGGCACGGCGAGCCGCGGCTCGCCGTTCGGCAGGTAACCGAGCAGGATCGCCTCGTCGATCGTCGGTTCGAGACCTGCGAGCTCATAGGGCGCGAAGAGCGGGTCGATGATCTTCTCGTCGTGCTTGACGATCAGCTTCGCTCCGGAAAAGGCGAGGAAATGCGCGCCCGGATGCTTGAGAGCCTTCTCGACGCAATCGTCCGCGCGGTGCTCCGATTGACGATCGAGATGATTTTCCGCGAAGGCGACGAAGGTGCTTGGCTCCGGATGGGGGCTGTGAAGATCGAAGATCGTTTTCGTCATGTTCAGAGATTTTCCAAAATACGTGCTGCGAATGCCTGATGCTCCTCCTCCGGCCACGGCTCGGCCTTGCCGAAGCCCCAGACCGGACCCGGCCAGTTCGGATCGCCCTCGCGGCGGGCGATGACATGCACATGAAGCTGCCGGACGATGTTGCCGAGCGCACCGATGTTGATCTTCTCCGCTCCGGTGACCGTCTTCAGCGCGGTCGCCACCATGTTCGCCTCGAAGGTCAGCATTGCCTGATCGAGCGGCGATAGTTCGAAGACTTCCGAGACGTCGGCGCGCTGGGGAATGAGGATCAGCCATGGCCAGCGGCGGTCATTCATCAGGCGCATCTGGCAGAGGCCGATCGAGGCGATCGGTATGCCGTCGCGCTCAAGGCGCTCGTCGAGCGTAAAGCTGGTCAAGAAAATCTCCTCGGCAGTAAGCGGATTCGCCTTGTATTGCATATCGATAGCAGTTTTTTGGCGGCTTGGCTTGCATTTGCTTCAGATATTGCCGATATGGAAGCCGGGAGGTTGGTGGTGGACGAGCCACTCGCCAACCGGGTCAGGTCCGGAAGGAAGCAGCCCTAACGAGCCCCGGCACGGGTCATCGTGCCAGCCTCCCACCTTCTCCGTCCTGTCGGGACAAGAGTTCGAACAGCGGCAGGGTCGATGAGCGACGAAGCGCCCATTTCATCCCCAGTTTCAACCGTCGAGAAACCGGCCGCTTACCGCGTTCTGGCGCGCAAATATCGCCCCAAGGATTTCTCCGATCTTATGGTCGGCCAGGAGCCGATGGTGCGCACGCTCACCAACGCCTTCGAGACCGGCCGGATCGCCCAGGCTTATATGCTGACCGGCGTGCGCGGCGTCGGCAAGACGACCACCGCGCGCATCCTGGCGCGGGCGCTGAACTACAAGACCGCCGAGATCGACAAGCCGACGATCGACCTGCGCCTGCCGGGCGAGCATTGCCAGGCGATCATGGACGGCCGCCATGTCGACGTCATCGAAATGGATGCCGCCTCCCATACCGGCATCGACGACATCCGCGAGATCATCGAGCAGGTGCGCTACAGGCCCGTTTCGGCGCGCTACAAGGTCTACATCATCGACGAAGTGCACATGCTCTCGACCCAGGCCTTCAACGGTCTGTTGAAGACGCTCGAGGAGCCGCCGGAGCATGTGAAGTTCATCTTCGCCACGACCGAGATTCGCAAGGTTCCGATCACCGTTCTGTCGCGCTGCCAGCGCTTCGACTTGAGGCGCATCAGCGCCTCCGATCTGGTCAGGCTCTTCTCCACCATCCTGAACAAGGAGGCCGTGCCCTTCGAGCCTGAAGCGCTCGCTATGGTGGCCCGCGCCGCGGAGGGTTCGGCGCGCGACGGCCTCTCGCTGCTCGACCAGGCAATCGCCCACGGCGGCGGCTCAGTCGAGATGGAAACGGTGCGCTCGATGCTCGGCCTTGCCGACCGGGCCCGCATTGTCGATCTCTTCGAGCACATCATCAAGGGCGACGCGGCGGCGGCGCTCGGCGAATTCGCGGCGCAATACGAGGCGGGCGCGAATCCGACGGTCGTCTTGACCGATCTTGCCGACTTCACCCATCTCGTGACGCGCATGAAATATGTGCCCGAGGCGGCCAATGATCAGTCCTTGAGCGAGATCGAGCGCCGATGCGGCGCCGAATTCGCCGGCAGCGTTGCAGTCACGACCCTGTCGCGCATCTGGCAGATGCTCTTGAAGGGCATTCCCGAGGCGGAGAGCTCGGCGCGCCCCGCCGGCGCCGCCGAGATGGTGCTGATCCGGCTCGCCCATGCCGCCCATCTTCCCTCGCCGGAAGAGGCCGCGCGGCGCCTCGTCGAGCTTTCGGGCGGCGAGGCTGGTGACGGTCGTCCGGCGCCGGCCCGAAATGGCGGCAACACCCAGGCTCATGCCGGTCAGCCGCCGGTTCAGGCCCGCTCCGTCGAGGCAGCGCCTGTCCAGCGGTCGTCCTCCAATGGCGCCACCATGCTGCGCGCCGTTCCGGATGTTGCGGCCCAACCGATCGGCGTCGGGCGCATCGAGGAGAGGCCGGCACCCGCGGCTGCCGCGAAGGCGGAGCCGAAGGTTCCGGTCAATTCGGTGAGCGACATCGCCGATCTCTGCGCAAAGAACCGTGACATCAAGCTGAAGACGCTGGTTCGCGGCTTCTTGCGGCTCGTGCATATCGAGCCCGGCAGGCTCGACGTCAACCTTCCCGACGACGCGCCGAAGACGCTGCTCAATGAGCTGGCCGTCAAGCTCAAGGAATGGACCGGCATCCACTGGGTCGTCAGCTACAGCCGCGAGCCGGGTGAGCCGACGCTTGTCGAGGCCGAGCAGCGTGCCCAGGAACAGCGCGTCAACGACGCCCGCCAGGATCCGGACGTCGCCGCGATCCTTGCGCGCTTTCCGGGTGCGAGAATTACCGACGTGCGCATTCGCGCCGCGGAAGAGGAGGTCGAAAACCTCGCCCCCGCGGCGGCCGAATCCGAGGACGGCGATATCGTGCCCGGCGACGACATCGAATAACGCGCATCGCAGCAGCGGCGCTTTGAATTCAGGCAGACATACCAAAGGACAGGAGACGACGATGCGCGACATCATCGGCATGATGGGCAAGGTCAAGGAAATGCAGGCCAAGATGGAGAAGCTGCAGGCGGAGATTGCCGCGCTCGAAGTCGACGGCATGTCCGGCGGCGGTCTCGTCACTGTCCGGCTCGACGGCAAGGGCCACATGAAGAGCCTGAAGATCGACCCGTCGCTCTTCAAGGAAGACGATGTCGAGATCCTCGAAGACCTGATCGTCGCCGCCCATAAGGATGCGAAGGAGAAGGCCGAGGCCGTGCAGGCGGAAAAGACCCGCGAACTCACCGCCGGCCTGCCGATCCCGCCGGGAATGAAGCTGCCGTTCTGATCGGCCGCCGGAGCGCCTGAACTGGCTCCCGCTGGCGGGAACGCAAAAGCGTGCTACTTTGCAGCTCGCTTTTTCGGGGGAGGAGAGTGCCATGACCGTCGCGTCGCTGCTCGTCTTTGCGGGCGCGCTGTTGATCGCTGCCGGATCGCCGGGACCCAGCATCGCCGCGCTCGTCGCGCGCGTCCTTGCGAAGGGTGCGCGTGACGTGCTGCCATTCCTCTTTGCAATGTGGGTTGGCGAGGCGATCTGGCTTTCCTTTGCCGTTGCCGGCCTGGCGGCGATCGCCGAGACCTTCCATTGGATGTTCGTCGTCATCAAATGGGCGGGCGTCGTCTATCTTCTCTTCCTTGCCTGGAAGATGTGGTCGGCCGAGCCGGCATTGCCGAGCCACAACCTGCCGGAAGCAAGATCGGCATCGAAGATGTTCCTTGCCGGCCTGACGATTACGCTCGGCAATCCCAAGATCATGATGTTCTACGTGGCACTGCTGCCGTCGATCATCGATCTCGGCTCGGTTACCTTGCTTGGTTGGACGGAGCTTGTCGCCACGATGTTCGTCGTGCTGGTAGCGATCGACCTCGCCTGGGTGGTGATGGCGGCCAAGGCGCGGCAGTTCCTGAAGAGCCGTCGTGCCGTCCGGATCGTCAACCGCGCCAGTGCCGGCACGATGGCAGGCGCAGCCGTCGCGATCGCCACGCGATGATCGCCTTCAAAGCGATTCCGTTTGTCGGTGAGATGCGCTAAAAGCCGGCCATGGCAAAGCGAGTCACCGGTCCCGAAATCGAAAAGCTCATCCAGCTCCTGGCGAAGGTGCCGGGCCTCGGCCCCCGTTCCGCACGGCGCGCCGCGCTGCATCTCGTCAAGAAAAAGGAGCAATTGCTCGGGCCGCTCGCCGAGGCGATGGGCGAGGCGCATCGCAAGGTGCGGATCTGCTCCTGCTGCGGCAATGTCGATACGATCGATCCCTGCACCGTCTGCACGGACGAGCGGCGCGATCAGTCGGTAATCATCGTCGTCGAGGACGTCGCCGATCTGTGGGCGCTGGAACGGGCCGGGGCGCTGAATGCCGTCTATCATGTGCTCGGCGGCACGCTGTCGCCGCTCGACGGCATCGGGCCGGATGACCTTAACATCAAGGGCCTGGTCGATCGCGTCGCCAAGGGCGGTGTGCGGGAGCTGGTCATCGCGGTCAACGCGACCGTCGAAGGTCAGACGACGGCCCATTACATCACCGACCAGCTCGAAGGCATGGAGGTGAAAATCACCCGTCTCGCCCATGGCGTTCCCGTCGGCGGCGAGCTCGACTATCTCGACGAAGGCACGCTGACGGCCGCCCTCAGGGCACGCACGACAATTTAACCTAAGCCTTCGCAAACGCTCGTCTCAAATCGGGGAGCCGCATGCTGAGATTTCTGTCTGTTCTGTTCCTTTCGCTCCTGTCCTTGGCGGGACCTTCCTTTGCAGCGTCCAAGGCCGACGTGGAAGCTCAGTTTCGGCGATGGCTGCAGGATGATCTCTGGCCGGAGGCGCGACAGGCCGGCGTCTCCGCCGCGTCCTTCAAGGCTGCCTTCGCCGATGTGAAGCTCAATTGGGATCTGCCCGATCTGGCGCCGCCCGGTTTCCCGAGGGCGAAGGAGCGCAAGCAGAGCCAGGCCGAGTTTTCCTCCCCCGGTTCCTATTTCTCCGAAAAGCGGCTGCAGGGCCTGGCGGCGACGGGCCGGAGCCTCGCCTCCGCCCATGCCTCGACGCTGAAGCGCATCGAACGGAGCTACGGCGTTCCGGGGCCGGTCGTCCTTGCCATCTGGGGGCGGGAATCCGGTTTCGGCCGGGCGAAGATCCCGCATCCGATCATGGACGTGCTGGCGACCAAGGCCTTCATGTCGACGCGGCCGGAGCTGTTCCGGCGCGAGCTGATCGCGGCTCTCCACATATTGCAGAGCGGCGACGTCAAGGAAGCGGAAATGCGCGGCTCATGGGCCGGCGCCATGGGGCAGCCTCAGTTCCTGCCTTCGAGCTTCCTGAAATATGCGGTGGACTTCGACGGCGATGGACGCCGCGACATCTGGAATTCCGTGCCGGACAGTCTCGCCTCGATCGCCAATTATCTTTTGCAGAAGGGCTGGCAGAACGGCCGCGACTGGGGCTTCGAAGTGTCGATCCCGGGCGGCGTTTCCTGCGCCCAGGAGGGACCGGATCTGGCGCGACCGATCGCCGATTGGGCCGGCATGGGGATCACCCGCGTCTCGGGCAAGGCCTTTCCGTCCGCCGAGCGTTCGGCTTCAGGCATGATGCTGGTGCCGGCCGGTACGCACGGGCCGGGCTTCGTGGTCACGCCCAATTTCTACGCGATCAAGGAATACAACAATTCCGATCTCTACGCCCTCTTCATCGGCAACCTTGCCGACCGCATCGCCTCCGGCGGCGGCGCGTTCCGAGGCGAATGGGGCGATGTCGGAAAGATGCTGCGATCCGACGTGCTCGGCATGCAGAAGGCGCTGGTCGCAAGCGGCTACGATGTCGGCAAGGTCGACGGCTTGCCGGGCTACAAGACCCGCCGCTCGCTCGGCGACTGGCAGGCGAAGAACGGCCTGACGCCGACCTGCTTCCCCGACCCGTCGCTGACGGCGAAGCTGCGCTGATAGCGCCTATACTTGGATCGGCCCCTCATTCGCCTGCCTGCATCTTCTTCCCGCAGGCGGGGAGAAGGGACAAGCGGCGACGCCCCCTCAGTGCATTTCAGCGGGCTGCTTGTAGCGCTCATAATGCCCGGGAACGATCGTCTGGCGCTCGATTAGCCGGTGGACGCGCGGAGGCTCAGCGCCGCAGTGCAGTGCCGTCAGCTTGTCGCCGACGGCGGCGTCGGCCTGCGTGCGGCGCTGGTTGTGGCGGACATATTCGACCCAGGTCGGCACGTGGTAGGTCTCCGTCCAGGTCGTCGGGTTTTCGAGGTCGCGCATCAGCGCCCAATGGCCTGCCCCGTCGCGGATGCGGATGCGGCGCCGCTCCGCCATGGTCGTCAGGAATTCGGGGATGTCAGGCTCGTCGATCTCGTAGTCGATCATCACGACGATAGGACCGCTGCGGGGCTTCAGGTCGAGGGCGAGCAGCGGCTCGTTGAAGCGGTTGAGCGGGTCGAGATTCAGCGATGTGAACTCCGGCAGCGCGAAGCGTAGGCCGATTGCGATGCCGGCTAGCATGAGAAGACAGGAGCCGATGAGTGCATTCGAAGCGCCGTACTGTTCGGCTGCGACGCCCCAGAGCCAGCTGCCTCCGGCAATGCCGCCGAAGGTCGTCGTCTGGTAGAGGGAGAGCGCTCGGCCGACCACCCATCGCGGCGTCGAGAGTTGCACCGTGGTGTTGAACAGCGACAGGGCCAGCACCCATGAGGCGCCGGAGACGAGTAGCACGAGCGAGGTGAGCCAGGCCGCGGTGCTGAGCGCCGTCACGATCGCGCTTGTAGCGAAGCCGGCGAAGGCGCAGCGCACGATCGCCTCACTTGACAGGAGCTCCCGAAGCCTGGCGCTAAGCAAGGCGCCGCCGATCGCGCCGAGGCCGAAGGCGCCGAGCATGATGCCGTAGGTGAGCGGTCCGCCGCCGACGAGGTCGCGGGCGACGAGCGGCAGGAGCGCGAGGATTGCGCTTGCCGAAAGGCCGAAGGCGAAGCCGCGCAACAGCACCTTGCCGATATTGGGCGACATCGCCACATAGCGAAGGCCGGCCGAAACCGCCCGGCCGAGCTTCTCGCGCGGCAGCGCGCTCTGGGGAATGCTCGGCCGCCAGCGGGAAAGCGCGAACAGGATCGCGAAATAGCTGAGCGTGTTGACCGCGAAGGCAGCGGCGGCCCCGGCAGCAGCGACGATGGCGCCGCCGATCGCCGGGCCGACGCTGCGGGTGATGTTGAAGCCCATGCTGTTCAGCGCGACCGCCGCCGGTAGGTCGTTGCGCGGAACCATGTCGCCGACCGAAGCCTGCCAGGACGGGTTGTTGAGCGCCGTGCCGCAGCCGATCAGGAAGGTGAAGAGCAAGAGCAGCCACGGCGTGATGAGCCCGAAATAGGCACAGACCGTCAGCAGCGCCGAAACGGCAAGCATGAAGACCTGTGCGACGAGCATGATCCGTCGTCGGTCGAAATTGTCGGCAAGCGCGCCGGAGACCAGCGAGAAGAGCATGATCGGCAGCGAGATCGAGGCCTGCACCAGCGCCACCATGTTCACCGATTGGGAGATCGACGTCATCAGCCAGGCGGCACCCACAGCCTGGATCAGTCCGCCGAAATTGGAAGCGAGGCTGGCGATCCAGATGATCCGGAAGGTATCGTGTCGGAAGGGGGCCAGCGGCGATATACGGTTCGTCACCTCGGGTCTCTTTCGTTGCCCATGCTGATCTTAGAGCTTCGTTATAACCCTCGAAATGCGGCACGCCAGCCGCTTAAACTTGCCATTGGCTAAGCTTTGTCGCGATTTGCGTCGTTTGCCGGCTGGAGCTGCCGCAAGCCTTGCAATTTCCGGCGATGAAGCGTATATGACCCTCAAATTCTTGATCGGTAGATGAAGAGTGGGCCCCGACAGGACCCGCTCTTTTTTATTAGCCGGTCCGATGAGGAGATGATCGTTTGTCCGATCCGACAACGGCTGAAACTGCAAATGAACCGCGGCTGATCACCGAAACCGGCCTCGATCGGCGCATTGCCGACATCATCGAGCCTGTGCTCGTTCAGATGGGTTTCCGCCTGGTACGTGTGCGCATGTCCGGCCAGAACGGCCTGACGCTGCAGATCATGACCGAGCGCAACGACGGCACCATGACCGTCGAGGATTGCGAGGACGTCTCCAAGGCCATTTCGCCGGTTCTCGATGTGGAAGATCCGATCGACAAGGCGTATCATCTCGAAGTGTCGTCGCCGGGCATCGATCGCCCGATGGTGCGCAAGTCCGATTTCGTCCGTTGGCAGGGCCATCTGATGAAGTGCGAGACTTCGATCATGGTCGATGGGCGCAAGCGCTTCCGCGGCAAGATCGTGTCGGTGGACGAGGAGGGTTTCCGCCTTGAGCGCGACCAGCCCGCCTATGGCGAAGAGGCCGTCGTCGCCATCCCGTTCACCGCCATTTCGGAAGCACGGCTGATCCTGACCGACGACCTGATTCGCGACGCGCTGGCAGCCGACAAGAAGGCGAAGGCGGCGCATGCCGCCAACGAAAACTTCGAAGACGAAGATTCAGATATCGAATGAGGCAGGGCGCGCTTTTGAGGCCCCTGTAACCAGACGGAGACAAGACATGGCAGTCAGTGCTAACCGGCTCGAGCTTCTGCAGATCGCAGACGCTGTGGCACGTGAAAAGGTGATCGACCGCGAGATCGTTCTGGCCGCAATGGCAGACGCGATCCAGAAGGCGGCCCGCTCGCGCTACGGTTCGGAATCGAACATCCGTGCGGACATCAATTCCAAGACCGGTGAAATCCGTCTCCAGCGTCTTCTCGAGGTCGTCGAGAAAGCCGAGGACTACTCGACGCAGATCCCGCTCGAGCTCGCCCGCGACCGCAACCCGGACGCCAAGCTCGGCGATTTCATTGCCGATCCGCTGCCGCCGATGGATTTTGGCCGCATCGCCGCTCAATCCGCCAAGCAGGTGATCGTGCAGAAGGTTCGAGAAGCCGAGCGCGACCGCCAGTATGAGGAATTCAAGGATCGTGTCGGCGAGATCGTTAACGGTACCGTCAAGCGCGTCGAATACGGCAATGTCATCGTCGATCTCGGCCGTGGCGAAGGCATCATCCGTCGCGACGAGATGATCCCGCGCGAAAACATGCGCTACGGCGACCGCGTCCGTGCCTTCGTCTATGACGTCCGCCGCGAACAGCGCGGCCCGCAGATCTTCCTGTCGCGCACGCATCCGCAGTTCATGGTCAAGCTCTTCACCATGGAAGTGCCGGAAATCTATGACGGCGTCATCCAGATCAAGTCCGTCGCCCGTGATCCGGGCTCGCGCGCCAAGATCGCCGTCGTCTCGAACGATTCGTCGATCGACCCGGTCGGCGCCTGCGTCGGTATGCGCGGCTCGCGCGTCCAGGCGGTCGTCGGCGAGCTCCAGGGCGAGAAGATCGATATCATCCCGTGGTCGCCGGATCCGGCCTCCTTCATCGTCAACGCCCTGCAGCCGGCCGAAGTGACCAAGGTCGTTCTCGACGAGGACGCAGAGCGTATCGAGGTCGTCGTGCCGGACGAGCAGCTGTCACTGGCGATCGGCCGTCGCGGCCAAAACGTTCGCCTCGCCTCGCAGCTCACCGGCTGGGACATCGATATCCTCACCGAGCAGGAGGAGAGCGAGCGCCGCCAGAAGGAATTCAACGAGCGTACCCAGCTCTTCATGGAAGCGCTGGACGTCGACGAGATGGTCGGCCAGGTGCTCGCGTCTGAGGGCTTCGCCCAGGTCGAAGAGCTTGCCTATGTCGATCTCGACGAGATTTCCTCGATCGATGGCTTCGACGAGGAAACCGCGACGGAAATCCAGACGCGGGCCCGCGAATATCTGGACAAGATCGAGGCCGAAATGGACGCCAAGCGCAAGGAGCTCGGCGTCTCCGACGAACTGCGCCGGATCGACGGCCTCACCAGCCAGATGCTGGTCGCCCTCGGCGAGGAAGGCATCAAGTCGATCGAGGATTTCGCCGGCTGCGCCGCCGACGACCTCGTCGGCTGGACCGAACGCAAGGACGGCGAGACCAAGCGCTTCGAGGGCATCTTCTCGAAGCTCGAGGTCACCCGTGAAGAAGCAGAAGCGATGATCGTCCAGGCGCGCCTGGCGGCCGGCTGGATCACCGAGGAAGACCTCGCGAGCGATCAGGACGAGCCGATCGAAGTCGCCGAAGGCTCGGAGCAGGATGCCTGATCCGCGATGACAGCCGCCACCGAAATCTTGCCTTCGGACAAGGGGCCGAAGGACCGGAGCGGCAGCAGCCGGACCTGCATCGCCACGCGCGAGAGCGGGTCGCCGGATGAGCTGATCCGCTTCGTGGCCGGACCGGATGGGCGCGTCGTGCCCGACCTGAAGCGGCAGCTTCCCGGGCGCGGCTGCTGGGTGAAGGCGGAGCGGCGCTTCGTCGAAAAGGCGGTGGCGAAGAAGCTCTTCGCCCGCGCCCTGCGCGCCGAGGTGAAGGCCGAGGCGGCGCTGGCCGACGAGGTCGACAGGCTGCTCGCCGAGCAACTTGCCGGAATGATGAACATGGCGCGCAAGGCGGGCCAGTTCGTCTCCGGAGCCACGAAGACGGAGCAGGCGGTGCGCGGGCTCGCGGCGCTTGCGGTGTTCCACGCGATCGACGCGGCCGCCGACGGCGTCCGCAAGATCGACCAGGCCCGAAAGGCGATGAGTTTCGTCGCCGAGGACGAAACGGAAATACCTGCGTTCCGCCCGTTTGCGGCGGCGGAAATGGAGGGGCTTTTGGGAAGTAATTCTTTTATCCATGCCGCAGCGCTTGCAGGGCAGGCGGGTGAAGGTGTAGTGAAGCGCGCAATCATGCTCGAAAAGTACCGAGGATCCGTCCCGGTCCGGGCCGAAGGCGGCGCTGATAAGCCACAGCAATGACACGCGTCACCGGCAGAGGCCGGCATCGCGAGCGCTGCTTGAGACAATTTGGAAGACGGGGTCAGGTGATACGCATCCGGCCCTGATCGCTAGGAACGGAACGGAATGACCGACAACAAAGACGACAAGACACTCAGCGTAGCGGGCAAGAAGACGCTGACCCTGAAACCCTCCGGGGTGACGCAGGGTACCGTGCGCCAGGACATGGGCCGCGGTCGCACGAAGGCGGTCGTGGTCGAAACCAAGAAGACACGCGGCCTGACACGGCATAAGGACGAGCGTCCGATCGCGCCGGTGAGCGCCGCGCCCGTGGCTCGGCCTGCCGAGCCACGCCCAGTTCCGCCGCATCCGGCCGGCCGCCCGGCCCCACAGCCGCAGCCGCATCAGCCGCGTGCGGAGCAGAACCGTCCCCGGGTCGGCGTCGTCCTGAACGACCTTTCGGCCGGCGAGATGGAAGCCCGCCGTCGTGCGCTTGCCGAGGCCCAGGTCCGCGATGCCGAGGAGGCCAAGCGCCGCGCCGAAGAAGAGGCGCGCCGCCGGGTCGAGGAAGAAGCGCGCATCGCACGCGAGAAGGAAGAGGCTGCCCGCCGCGCCGCCGAGGAGGCTGCTCGCCCGGCCGTCGAGGCCGAAAAGAGCGAAGAGGCAGTCGAGGCAGAGCGCCCGGTCGTCGCCGAGCGCCGTACCGAAACGCGTCCGCAGCCTGCCCGTCCGGCGCCCTCCGCGCCCCAGGCGCCGGCGGCCCCTGCTGCGGCCCTTCGCGGCCGCCGCGCGGGTGAGGAGGAAGAGGAAGAGCGCCCGCGTAGCGGAGCCGGGCCGGCCCGTGGTAAGGTCACACGTCCCGAGCCGGCAAAGCCTGCCCCCCGTGCCAAGGGCGATGAGGGCCGTCGCCAGGGCAAGCTGACGCTGACGGCTGCCGTCGACGAAGACGGTGGCCAGCGCGGTCGTTCGCTTTCGGCGATGCGCCGCCGCCAGGAGAAGTTCAGGCGCAGCCAGATGCAGGAGACGCGCGAAAAGATTTCGCGCGAGGTCGTCCTGCCAGAGACCATCACGATTCAGGAACTGTCACAGCGCATGTCGGAGCGCGCCGTCGACGTCATCAAGTTCCTGATGAAGGAAGGCCAGATGATGAAGCCTGGCGACCTGATCGATGCGGACCTCGCCGAGCTCATCGCCGGCGAATTCGGCCACACCGTCAAGCGCGTGTCTGAATCGGACGTCGAGGAAGGCATCTTCAACATCGCCGACACGGATGAGACCATGGTGTCCCGTCCGGCGATCGTGACGATCATGGGCCACGTCGACCACGGCAAGACGTCGCTGCTCGACGCGATCCGGCACGCCAATGTGGTCGCCGGCGAAGCAGGCGGCATCACCCAGCACATCGGTGCCTATCAGGTCGAGCAGAACGGCCAGAAGATCACCTTCATCGACACCCCCGGCCACGCCGCCTTCACGGCGATGCGTGCCCGCGGCGCCCAGGCGACGGACATTGCCGTCCTCGTCGTCGCGGCCGATGACAGCGTGATGCCGCAGACGATCGAATCTATCAACCACGCCAAGGCGGCCAACGTGCCGATCATCGTGGCGATCAACAAGATCGACAAGCCGACGGCGAACCCGCAAAAGGTCCGCACCGAGCTGCTGCAGCACGAGGTCTTCGTCGAATCGATGGGTGGTGAAGTGCTCGACGTCGAGGTTTCGGCAAAGAACCAGACCAATCTCGACAAGCTGCTCGAAGCGATCCTGCTGCAGGCGGAAATCCTCGATCTGAAGGCCAATCCGAACCGGACGGCCGAGGGTACGGTGGTGGAAGCCGAGCTCGACCGTGGTCGCGGTGCGGTTGCCACCGTTCTCGTGCAGAAGGGAACGCTGACGCCCGGCCAGATCATCGTCGCGGGCGACCAGTGGGGCCGCGTGCGCGCGCTCGTCAACGACAAGGGCGAGCATGTGAAGGCGGCGGGGCCGTCGACCCCGGTCGAAGTTCTCGGTCTCTCCGGTACGCCGGCGGCCGGCGACAAGTTCGCCGTCGTCGAAAGCGAGAGCCGTGCGCGGGAGATCTCCGAATATCGCCAGCGGCTTGCCCGTGAAAAGGCGGTCGCCCGTCAGTCCGGCTCGCGCGGTTCGCTCGAGCAGATGATGAGCCAGCTCCAGGCCTCCGGCATGAAGGAGTTCCCGCTGGTCATCAAGGGCGACGTGCAGGGCTCGATCGAAGCGATCGCTGGTGCCCTGGACAAGCTCGGGACGGACGAAGTGCGTGCGCGCATCGTGCATTCGGGTGCCGGCGGTATCACCGAGTCGGATATCTCGCTTGCCGAGGCCTCGAACGCCGCGATCATCGGGTTCAACGTCCGCGCCAACAAGCAGGCGCGCGATGCGGCCGAGCGTGCCGGCATCGAAATCCGTTACTACAACATCATCTACGATCTGGTGGATGACGTGAAGGCGGCGATGTCCGGTCTGCTTTCGCCTGAACGGCGCGAAACCTTCCTCGGCAATGCCGAGATCCTGGAGGTGTTCAACATCACCAAGGTCGGCAAGGTCGCGGGTTGCCGCGTCACCGAAGGCAAGGTCGAGCGTGGGGTCGGTGTCCGCCTGGTGCGCGACAACGTCGTCATCCACGAAGGCAAGCTCAAGACGCTCAAGCGCTTCAAGGACGAGGTCTCCGAGGTCCAGTCCGGTCAGGAATGCGGCATGGCCTTCGAAAACTACGAGGACATCCGCGCCGGCGACACGATCGAGTGCTTCCGCGTCGAGCACATCACGCGGACGCTCTAAGTCGATCCGGCAACAGGTTGTAGGAGCGCCGGATCATCTCCGGCGCTCCTGTTTTTTAGTGCGGGACGAGAAGAGGTGCTGGCGGTGTTCCGCCTGCATCCGCCCCGCCTCTGTCGAACCGATCGCGTCTCGACTGAGGTCGATGCGACCGCAATCCCCGTGATCCAGGGTAAGCATGATGACCAGATCCACATCCTCCGCTCCGTCCCAGCGCATGCTGCGCGTCGGCGAACAGGTGCGCGCCGCGATCACCCAGGTCCTGCAGCGCGGCGAAGTGCGCGACCCGCTGATCGAGAAGACGGTGATTTCGATTTCCGAAGTACGCATGTCGCCCGATCTGAAGATCGCCACCGCCTATGTGACGCCGCTCGGGGTCGCCGATCATGCGGCGGTCATCGAGGCGCTGAACAAGCATGCGAAATTCATTCGCGGCCGGCTTGGGCCGCAGCTCCGGCAGATGAAGTACATGCCGGACGTCCGCTTCAGGGACGATACCAGCTTCGACAACTACCAGAAGATCGATGCGCTGCTGCGCTCGCCGGAAGTCAGCCGCGACCTCGATCCCGACACCGACGACGAAGAATAAGAAAGAACCATGTCCAAGCCGCGTAAACCCAAGGGCCGTCCGATTTCGGGCTGGCTGATCCTCGACAAGCCGCTCGATTTCGGTTCCACCGAGGCAGTGTCCAAGATCAAGTGGCTGTTCAAGGCGCAGAAGGCCGGCCATGCCGGCACGCTCGATCCGCTGGCCTCCGGCATGTTGCCGATCGCACTCGGCGACGCCACGAAAACCGTTCCCTATGTCATGGACGGTCGCAAGATCTACGAATTCACCGTTGCCTGGGGCGAGGAACGCGCGACCGACGACCTCGAGGGCGATGTCGTTCGCTCGTCTTCCGCGCGCCCGAGCGAGGAGGCGATCCGAGCCCTGCTGCCGAAATATACCGGCGTGATCGCGCAGGTGCCGCCGCAGTTTTCGGCAATCAAGATCGATGGCGAGCGCGCCTACGATCTCGCGCGCGACGGCGAAACCGTCGAGATTCCGGCGCGCGAGGTGGAGGTCTTCCGCCTCTCCCTGATCGGCTGCACGCCGCATCTCGCCCATTTCGAGATCGAATGCGGCAAGGGCACCTATGTCCGTTCGCTCGCCCGCGATATGGGCCGCGACCTCGGCTGCTTCGGCCATATCGCCTCGTTGCGCCGAACCTTCGTCGCCCCCTTCGGGGAGGAGGACATGGTAGCGCTCGCCGATCTCGTCGCGCTGGAGAAGATCGAGGATGATACGGAACGACTTGCCGCCCTCGACGATTATCTGATCGATACGGGCGAGGCGCTTTCCGATCTGCCGCATGTTGCGGTAAGCGACGATCAGGCGCATCGGCTGAGAATGGGCAACGCGATCATCCTGCGCGGCCGTGATGCGCCGATGCCGACCCCCGAAGCCTACGCGACCGCGCGCGGCAAGCTTGTCGCGATCGGTGAGGTCGCCGAAGGTGAATTTCGACCGAAGCGTGTGTTCGCCAGCCATTGACCGGCAGCCCGTGCCGAGCCAACAATCGGTCCGGTCTGTGCGAGCGGCGTATACGCGCTCAACGGAGCTGAAAAGTCCGGATCGGTGATGGCCTGCCATCGTCGCGGCCGGGTCAGGCGGCGAAAGGCGGTTCGGATGCTCAAGGCGCCAGAGAGAAGTGAGGGCGAGGTCTCGTCCGGCGGCCTGCAGGCTGTTGCGGCATTTGTTCGCCAGTATCTTCGCAGGCCGTTCAGCTTCTATCTGCTCTCGCTGCTGTTGATCGCGATCGTCCCCTCCTTCATCTTTTCGTTCGTCATCGTGAAACGAAGCGTCGATGCGCAGGAACAGGTCGTCACCTCGCTGCTCAAAGCCTCGACCGGATCCGTCACCCGGATCGTCGAGCGCGAGGTCGAGGGCATGATGACCACGCTCAAGGTCCTGTCGACCTCCGGCGCCGTCGATCTCCGCGATCTGCGCGGTTTCTACGACCGCGCGTCGAGCGCATTGGCGGGCACCGATTCCAACCTGGTCGTCATCGACAGCGACCATAATCTGCGGATGAGCACCCGCGCTCCTTTCGGAACGCTGCTGGGACGGACGTCGGACTCGGAAGTCGACCTTGCCCTCAAGAGCAATGGCCCGCTTGTTTCCGGCGTCTTCTTCTCCGACACGGGAAAGCGGTGGGTCTTCACCGTCTATCTGCCCTTCAACGGTCCAGTCGGCGAGCGCTATCTGCTGGGCCTCACCCAGGATGCGGCCCGCATGGCCAAGGCCGTCAACCGCGACACGCTCTCACCCGGCTGGAATGCCGCCCTGCTGGACGGCAAAGGAAAGGTGATCGCTTCCTCGGATCCTTCGGTCCGCTCCGGTGCGCCGTTCTTCCTGGACAAGCTTCCTCCAATCAGCATCGGCATCAGCGATATCGGCGAGAACGGCGTAGACTATCGCGTCGTGTCGGAGTTCTCCGTGATCACCGGCTGGCGCATCGTTGCCTGGGCCCCGCGCGAGATCGTCGACGCGCCGATCCTCTGGTCGTTTCTCTGGCTGTCGCTCGGCGGCCTCATTTTCGCCAGCATCGCGATCGCCGGATCGTTGATGATCGCGCGACTGCTCACGCAAGGGGTCAAGCTGCTGGCCCTCGACGCGCTGCGCCTCGGCGCCGGCGAAACCATCGAGCCACGCCGCTATGTCATTACCGAGGTCGAGGCCGTGTCGGCGGCGCTTGCCCGCGCGGCGGCGGCACGAACCAGGGCCGAGACGGAAATTCGCCTCCTGATGCGCGAAGTCGCGCATCGCTCGAAGAACCAGCTGACCGTTATCCAGTCGATGCTGGCTCAGTCCGCCTCGTCGAGCGAGGACACGTCGGATTTTGTCGAGGCGTTCCGCAAGCGGCTCGCGGGCCTCGCCCGCTCGACCGATTTGATGATTGCCAATGCTGCGATCGGCGTGGACTTCCGCGAACTCGCCCAGGACCAGCTTCAGCCGTTTGCCCCCGACGATCCGGGCCGCATCGTGCTTGACGGCCCGGCCTTGCGGCTGGAGACGCAAATGGCGCAGACACTCGGCATGGTGCTTCACGAACTGGCGACCAATGCGATCAAGCACGGCGCACTCGCCAATGCGACAGGGGCGATCACGCTCGAGTGGTCTCTCTCTGAGGGAGCAATCATCATCCGCTGGCGCGAAAGCGGTGCGGATCTCGTCGAGTCGGCACAGACGCAGCGCAAGGGTTTCGGATCGGTGGTAATCGAGCGCATGCTCGGCATGGCGTTGCGCGCCGAACTCGAAAGGATAATGCATTCCGACGGTATCGAGTGGCGCATCCGCATCCCTCGGGGCGGCGCGGCCGAGGGCGGCACGTAGCACGTCATGCCGTCGCCGCCGGGGCGCGGCGAGGCCGATCGGCGGCCGGCTCGATCGCCCTTTCCTTTTGCGTCCGTTTCGGTTATAGGCACGCCAGCGAAAGGCACCGCCTCTTCGTGTGAACGGCCGCGGCTGGACGACATCCCGGCTGCCGGCGACCCTCAAATCCTCGAAATCGAAAGGATCAACCGATGTCGATCACTGCAGAGCGCAAGGCTCAGCTCATCAAGGAATTCGCAACCGTCGAAGGCGACACCGGTTCTCCGGAAGTACAGGTTGCGCTCCTGACGGAACGGATCAACAACCTGACCGAACACTTCAAGGATCACAAGAAGGACAACCATTCCCGCCGTGGTCTTCTCGCGATGGTTTCCAGCCGTCGTTCGCTCCTCGACTATCTGAAGAAGAAAGACGAAGCGCGCTACAGCAAGCTGATCGGTGCCCTCGGCATCCGTCGCTAATCGACTGTCCGGCGGGTCGCTCGGCGATCCGCCGGTTCTTTATTGGGCGCTCGGCGCCCACTGCATGCATCCTTGGATCCAAGCTGATTCAAGGATGAAAACATGCAGGAATTCAAAGTGCTACAGCGACCCTTGTCCGTTTGAAAGACGCACGGCGCTGTAGAAAAGTCTCCCATGGGCGCCGGAGGGGCGTAAGATGGGAGCGATGTCCAGCGAGCCGGATGGGCCGGTATCGCGGATCAACTGATGGCCCGTCATGGGGCAGGATTGCAGGATGCTTCGGCGCCTGCTTGCCGAAGCGCTTCCATGCGGGCAGCGCGGCAAAGCGGTGAGCGGCCGGTTCTGATTGAAGCCTCCCGTTGTCTTGCCCGTGATGCGCCACACCAAGCGGCACCAAGATCGCCCGCGCTGCAACAGCCGCGGCCGGTCTCCGCACACGAAGGACAGAACATGTTCGAGACCCACAAGGTAGAAATCGAATGGGCTGGGCGTCCGCTCAAGCTCGAAACCGGCAAGATCGCCCGCCAGGCCGATGGTGCCGTTCTCGCCACCTACGGCGAAACAGTCGTCCTCGCCACGGTGGTTTCCGCCAAGGCACCGAAGCCCGGTCAGGATTTCTTCCCGCTGACCGTCAATTACCAGGAAAAGACCTATGCCGCCGGCAAGATCCCTGGCGGTTATTTCAAGCGTGAAGGCCGCCCAAGTGAAAACGAGACGCTCGTCTCGCGGCTGATCGACCGGCCGATCCGCCCGCTTTTTCCTGACGGCTACAAGAACGACACCCAGGTGATCGTCACGGTCATGCAGCATGACCTTGAAAACAATCCGGACGTTGTCTCGATGGTCGCAGCCTCCGCGGCGCTGACGCTCTCCGGCATTCCCTTCATGGGACCGATTGGCGGTGCCCGCGTCGGTTACATCAACGGCGAATACGTGCTCAACCCGCACCTCGACGAAATGGACGAATCCTCGCTGGATCTGGTCGTCGCCGGCACGCAGGAAGCGGTGCTGATGGTCGAGTCCGAAGCCAAGGAACTGCCGGAAGACGTCATGCTCGGCGCGGTCGTTTTCGGCCAGCGGGGCTTCCAGCCGGTGATCGACGCGATCATCAAGCTCGCCGAAGTCGCCGCCAAGGAGCCGCGCGAGTTCGATCCGGAAGACCATTCCACTCTTGAAAACGCCATGCTGGCGATTGCCGAAGATGAGCTGCGCAACGCCTACAAGATCACCGAGAAGGCAGCACGCTATGCCGCTGTCGACGCAGTCAAGGCCAAAGTGAAGGAGCACTTCCTGCCGGAAGGCATCGAGAACCCTGCCCACACGGCAGAAGAAATCGCCTCGGTCTTCAAGCACCTACAGGCCAAGATCGTTCGCTGGAACATCCTCGATACCCAGAGCCGCATCGACGGCCGCGATCTCGTCACGGTTCGCCCGATCGTCGCCGAAGTCGGCATCCTGCCGCGCACCCACGGCTCCTCGCTCTTCACCCGTGGTGAGACGCAGGCGATCGTCGTTGCCACCCTCGGCACCGGCGAAGACGAGCAGTATGTCGATTCCTTGACCGGCATGTACAAGGAAAACTTCATGCTGCACTACAACTTCCCGCCCTTCTCGGTCGGTGAGACGGGCCGCATGGGATCTCCGGGCCGCCGTGAAATCGGCCACGGCAAGCTCGCCTGGCGCGCCATCCATCCGATGCTGCCGACGGCGGAGCAGTTCCCCTATACGCTGCGCGTCGTCTCGGAAATCACCGAGTCGAACGGCTCCTCCTCGATGGCAACCGTCTGCGGCACCTCGCTGGCGCTGATGGATGCGGGCGTGCCGCTCGCCAAGCCGGTCGCCGGTATCGCCATGGGCCTGATCAAGGAAGGCGACCGCTTCGCGGTTCTCTCCGACATCCTCGGTGACGAGGATCATCTCGGCGACATGGACTTCAAGGTTGCCGGTACGGAAGCCGGCATCACCTCGCTGCAGATGGACATCAAGATCGAGGGCATCACCGAAGAGATCATGGGTGTTGCGCTCAACCAGGCCAAGGGCGGCCGCATGCACATCCTCGGCGAAATGGCCAAGGCCATTTCCGAGAGCCGCGGCCAGCTCGGTGAATTCGCGCCGCGCATCGAGGTCATGAACATTCCGGTCGACAAGATCCGCGAAGTCATCGGCTCCGGCGGCAAGGTCATCCGCGAGATCGTCGAGAAGACCGGCGCCAAGATCAACATCGAAGACGACGGAACCGTCAAGATCGCTTCCTCGTCGGGCAAGGAGATCGAAGCCGCCCGCAAGTGGATCCACTCGATCGTCGCCGAGCCGGAAGTCGGCCAGATCTACGAAGGCACGGTCGTCAAGACCGCCGATTTCGGCGCCTTCGTCAATTTCTTCGGCGCCCGCGACGGCCTCGTCCACATCTCGCAGCTCGCCTCCGAGCGCGTCGCCAAGACGACCGATGTCGTCAAGGAAGGCGACAAGGTCTGGGTCAAGCTGATGGGCTTCGATGAGCGCGGCAAGGTTCGCCTCTCCATGAAGGTCGTCGACCAGGCGACCGGCAAGGAGATCGTCGCCGAAAAGGGCGAAAAGTCCGAGAAAAAGGACGGCGGCGAAGCGGCCGAATAAGCCGGCTTCAGCTAAATCCAATCGGGGCGCGGAGCGGATCGTTTCGCGCCCTTTCTCATAGGCGGGACAAGACTTTGCCTGGAGCGCCGTCGTTCAACTGAACGCGCAATGGACGTTCTAGAAACTTGCATGCTCTAGTGAGCCGGCCCGCATCTCGACCGATAGTTTCTCAAACGGAAATCACCCTATGAGCCGCGACGCGCTGAAAACCCTGTTCCACCCATTTGAAGCCGGCGTCATCGATCCGCCGGGGGAGGGCGAGCGCGTCCTCTTTCTCGGCGCGGAAGCGGGTTACAGGCTGCCGGAAGGCTTCGACGCGTCAGTCTCGGCGGTTCAGCCGCTTAAATCCCTCTATCGCGCCCTGGAGGCGGCGCGTGCCGACGCAGCACCAGTCGCCTCAGGCGAGGGCTACGACGCGGCGCTGGTGCTCTGCGGCAAGCACAAGGGCGAAAACGAGGACCGCATTGCCGAGGCGCTGAAACGTACCCGCGCCGGCGCGCTGATCGTCGTCGCCGGCGGTAAGGAGGACGGCATTCAGCCGCTTCGCAAGAAGATCGGCAAGTTCGGCTGGGATGGTGACTCGCTGCCCAAATACCATGGTGTCGCCTTCTGGTTCACGCGGCCGGAGGATGTCTCCGAGGCGGTCGCCAAGCTCGCCAAGGTCCCGGTGCGCCTCGACGGTGCATTCGAGGCGGCGCCCGGCATGTTCTCGCACGACCGCGTCGATGCCGGCTCGGAACTGCTCGCCTCCCGCCTGCCGCGCGATTTCACCGGCCATGCGGCGGATTTTGGCGCCGGCTGGGGTTACCTTTCGGTGAAGCTCGCCGAGGCCTCGCCGAGCCTCAAGGGCATCGACCTGTTCGAGGCGGACTATGGCTCTCTGGAGGCCGCGCGTGCCAACATGACGGCGAATGCCCCCTCGACGCCGGCGCGCTTCCACTGGCTCGATCTGACGAGCGAGGAAACGCGCGACAAATACGATCTGATTGTGATGAACCCGCCCTTCCACGAGGGCCACGCGGCCGAGCCGGCGCTCGGGGCGGCGATGATCAAGGCGGCCGCCAAGGCCCTGAAGCAGGGCGGCCGGCTGATGCTGGTCGCCAATCGCGGCCTGCCCTACGAACAGGTTCTGGCGGAGAGCTTCAAGGAAAGCGGCGAGACCTGCCGCAATGCCCGCTTCAAGGTGCTCTGGGCGAAGCGCTGACGATCTACAGCGACGTCGAGCGGCTTACCGGCACATTTCCCCCCTTGCATGATTGTTTTGCGTCTCGGTTTTAGGCTTGGGCGTGACCCCTCGGGGAATGCAGCCCCCGAGGGATCTGGCGGTCGGGACCGTTTGCCCCTTGGCTTGAACCGTGGATGAGTTTGGTCTGCCCGTCTTCGCGTTTGTCCTGAACAGATGATGGGGAGCAAGTCCCGCATGCAAGGCAAGGTTTCGTCCAAACACGACGCGGCGCCCTCAGTTTATGTCGGCGTGGCTGTGTGTAAAGAGTGGCTGGATATCCATATCCATCCGCAGGGCCACTGCCGGCGGCTCAGCAATGAAAAAAGCGGCATCGTCAGTTGAAGCGGATTCTCGCCCAGCTGGCACCCGCTTGCACCGTGATGGAGGCAACTGGTAAGTTCCATCGCCTGGCCCATCGCTCCCTCAGCGCCGAGGGCTTTGCTGTCGCCATCGTCGATCCGCTGCGGGCTCGAATGTTTGCCCGCTGCTGCGGCTATCTCGCCAAGACCGACCGGCTCGACGCCCGTCTCTTGGCCTTGCTGGCCCAGACGCTCCGGCCAGAGCCGAGCCTGCCGGCACCTTCTCCCCGCAAGTGGGGCGAAGGAGACTCGCGGCAGCGCTCCGCCCCAAAGTCCCCTCTCGCCGCTTGCGGGGAGAGGCTAGGGTGAGGGGCAATATCGCCCCAACGCTTTCGAGGTTTACTCGCCATTAAGAGAACTGCCGATTCGGACGCCTGACCGGCTGGTCTTATTATTACTCCGCGTCAGCCACACGCAAAGTATCGAGCGTCGGCATCGAGGTGATGTTGTAGCCGGAATCCACATAATGGATCTCACCGGTGACGCCGCGCGAAAGGCCCGAAAGCAGGTAGAGAGCCGAACTGCCGACGTCCTCGATGGTGACGGTGCGCCGCAGCGGCGAGTTCTTCTGCTGCCAGGAGAGCATGGCGCGTGCATCCGAAATGCCGGCGCCAGCCAGCGTGCGGATCGGGCCGGCGGAGATCGCATTGACGCGGATGCCGCGCACGCCGTAGTCGGCTGCGAGATAGCGCACCGAGGCCTCCAGCGCCGCCTTGGCGACGCCCATGACATTGTAGTTCGGCATCACCCGCATCGAGCCGCCATAGGTGAGCGTCAGCATCGTGCCGCCTTCGCTCATGAGTTCGGCGGCCCGCTTGGCGATCTCGGTGAAGGAGAAGCAGGAGATCACCATGGTGCGGCTGAAATTCTCCCGCGTCGTGTCCGCGTAAAGACCTTTCAGTTCGCTCTTGTCGGAGAAGCCGATGGCATGGACGATAAAGTCGAGCTTGCCCCAGCGTTCCTTGATCGTGTCGATGACGGCGTCGACGGAAGCGATGTCCTCGACGTCGCAGGGCAACAGGAAGTCGGAATTCACCTCTGCGGCGAGCGGCTTGACGCGCTTGCCGAGCGCCTCGCCCTGATAGGTGAAGGCCAGTTCGGCGCCTTGCGCGGCGAGTGCCTTGGCGATCCCCCAGGCGATAGAATGGTTGTTGGCCACACCCATGATGAGGCCGCGCTTTCCGTTCATCAGTCCGTTCATCTTGTTATCCGTTATAGCGCTGGAAGACGAGCGTCGCGTTCGTGCCGCCGAAACCGAAGGAGTTCGAGAGAACCGTGTCGATCTTGGCGTTGTCGATGCGCTTGCGGACAATCGGCACGCCTTCGAATTCGGGGTCGAGTGTGTCGATATGCGCGCTTTCGCCAATGAAGCCGGCCTGCATCATCAACAGGCCGTAGATCGATTCCTGCACGCCGGCCGCGCCCAGCGAATGGCCGGTCAGCGATTTTGTCGACTGGATGTGCGGCATCTTCTCGCCGAAGACCTCGCGGATGGCGCCGATCTCCTTCTGGTCGCCGACCGGCGTCGAGGTTCCGTGGGTGTTGATGTAGTCGACATCGCCCTTGACCGTGGAAAGCGCCTGGCGCATGCAGCGGACCGCGCCTTCGCCGGAGGGGGCGACCATGTCGTAGCCGTCCGAGGTCGCGCCATAGCCGACGATTTCGGCATAGATCTTGGCGCCGCGGGCCTTGGCGTGCTCAAGTTCCTCGAGGACGAGGACGCCGGCGCCGCCGGCGATCACGAAGCCGTCGCGGTCGACGTCATAGGCGCGCGAGGCGGAGGAAGGCGTGTCGTTGAACTTGGAGGACATGGCGCCCATGGCATCGAAGAGGTTCGACATTGTCCAGTCGAGGTCTTCGTGGCCGCCGGCGAACATCACGTCCTGCTTGCCCCACTGGATCATTTCCGCGGCGTTGCCGATGCAATGCGCCGAGGTCGAGCAGGCGGACGAGATCGAGTAGTTGACGCCGTGGATCTGGAACCAGGTGGCAAGCGTTGCGGAAGCCGTCGAGGACATTGCCTTCGGCACCGCGAAGGGCCCGATGCGCTTGGGACTGCTGTTCTTGCGGGTGGTTTCGGCGGCCTCGACGATCGTGCGCGTCGAGGCGCCGCCGGAGCCCATGATGATGCCGGTGCGCTCGTTGGTGATGTCGGCGGCTTCGAGGCCGGCATCGGCAATCGCCTGCTTCATCGCCACGTGGTTCCAGGCGCCGGCCTGCGACAGGAAGCGCATGGCGCGCCGGTCGACGAGATCGGTCGGATCGAGCGTCGGCTGGCCCCAGACCTGGCACTTGAAGCCATGTTCGGCGAAATCCGGGGAAAACGTAATGCCCGATTTCGCTTCGCGCAGCGACGCGGTGACTTCGTCGGCATTGTTACCGATCGAGGAAACGATGCCGAGGCCCGTTACAACAACCCGTCTCATGGTAGATGACCTTTTGTTAGTTTGGATCCGTGCGGGGCGAAGACCCGCCGTTCAGTCGGCCTTTTCCTGGAAAAGGCCGACTTTGAGGTCGGTAGCCTTGTAGATCACTTCGCCGTCGGCCTTCATCCAGCCGTCGGCAATGCCGAGAACCAGCCGGCCGCGCATCACCCGCTTGAAGTCGATGCCGTATTCGACCAGCTTGGTCTTTGGCGTCACCATGCCCGTGAACTTGACTTCCCCGGTCGAGATGGCGCGGCCCTTGCCTGGCTCGCCGAGCCAGCCGAGGAAGAAGCCGGTCAGTTGCCACATGGCGTCGAGGCCGAGGCAGCCCGGCATCACGGGATCGCCCATGAAGTGGCAGGGGAAGAACCAGAGGTCCGGCGTGATGTCGAACTCGGCGCGCACATAGCCCTTGTCGTGAGGGCCGCCGATTTCCGAAATGTCGGTGATGCGGTTGAACATCAGCATCGGCGGCAGCGGCAGCTGCGCATTGCCGGGGCCAAACATTTCGCCTCGGCCGCAGGTCAGAATTTCCTCATAGCTGAAGCTGGATTGCCTGGTGGTCATGAATGGTTGCTTCCCCGAGTTCTCAAGTGTTCTCCGACCTGCTTTAGAGCAAGTTCGGCCTGAATTGAAGCGCAGCCCGTCCTGGTCGCTGCCGGTTGCAGTTTGTCACGTTCTTCCAAGTAGAGCGACATGCGGGAGGGAAAACCTATCTCGCATTTTTCCTCATGCCGCTCCCTATGGCGGATATCGTTCCGCCGTCGCTTACAGTATGAATGTGGCGTCTGCCAGAGTTAAATGCCAGCCTTCCCCCGCTTTAGGCTGATTTTCAGGCCTTTGCGGCCGCTTCCCGGGCCGTAATCTATTGAAAGCCTCGGCGCCAGAAGTTATATCGCAAGCTGATACTCCACAAACTTGGGCAGGAATATCGGAACGGCTGCGCATGACGAAAGCAATGGAAATGTCTTCGCACGAGAGGCTACGCAATTCGGGTCTGCGCCCGACGCGCCAGCGGATCGCGCTCGCCGATCTGATCTTCGCCAAGGGCGACCGCCACCTGACGGTCGAGGAATTGCATGAAGAGGCCGTCGACGCCGGTGTCCCGGTATCGCTCGCGACCGTCTACAACACGCTGCATCAGTTCACCGAAGCCGGCATGATCCGCGTTCTCGCCGTCGAGAGCGCCAAGACCTATTTCGACACGAATGTCTCGGATCACCATCATTTCTTCATCGAGGGCCAGAACGAAGTCCTCGATATTCCGGTGAGCAACATCCAGATCGACAATCTCCCCGAGCCGCCGGAAGGCATGGAGATCTCCCATGTCGACGTCGTGGTCCGGCTGCGCCGCAAATCCGCGCGCTGAATAAGCGCGTCGCGTGAAGACGCGCTTAGCGTCCTTCTTTTTATGCATGTCCGTTACCCCAAAACCGCTGCGCACTTTTTGGGCGACATGCACGAGCTACATCACCTCGTCCGGATCGCGGCCCGGCCCGGCCTTGCCGGTCGGCAGTGTCCAGCCGTATCTAAGCGCCCCGCCGCGCACCGCAAAGGCAGCAGCGACGCCGAGCGCCGAACTCGCGGCGAGCGGCAGGCCGGTGAGCGCCGCCAGCACGAAGGCACCGGCGCCGACAAGCGCCGCGGTGACATAGATTTCCGGTCTCAAGAGCACCGATGGCTCGCCGGCCAGCAGATCGCGCAGGATGCCGCCGAAGGTCGCAGTCAGCATGCCCGTCACCAGCGCGACCGTCGGCGAGCCGGTCGCCGCCAGCCCCTTCGCCGCGCCCATCACGCAATAGGCCGAAAGCCCGATCGCATCGAGCCAGACGAGCATCCGGTAGCGTGACTCGAAACGGTGCGAGGTCAGGAACACCAGGAGCCCGACCGAGGCGCAGACGATCAAGTAGGCCGGGTTCGAGACCCAGAAAACCGGCGTCGCACCGAGGATCACGTCGCGCATCGTGCCGCCGCCGATGCCGGTGACGGATGCCAGGAACAGGTAGCCGATGATGTCGAGCTGCTTGCGCGAGGCCGAAAGCGCGCCGGTCGCGGCAAAGACGGCGACACCGGCATAGTCAAGGATTTCGAGGATCGGCATGAAAGCTCCGCTCTGGACTGCGTTATTCCGGGATCGACGCGATCCTTGATCATTAGCGCAAGCGTCCTAACAAATCAGGAGCCGTAAGCGTCTGTCTGTCGCTATTGCGGCAGCAGTGTTTGCGTCCGGCCGAGGAGATAGTAGGCAACAAGCCCGGTCCATTCCTTGGCGGCAGTCGTCGCCAGTTGCGCGTTGAGCGAGGGCTGGGTGAAATCGAAGCCGAGCCGCGCCTTGCCGCTCGTCCGGTAGTCCGCCGGCCAGGCAACGACCTCGATGCCGATCGAGCGGAAGAGGCCGACCGAGCGGGGCATATGGTAGGCCGAGGTGACCAGCGCGCACCGTTCAAGCCGGTTCGCCTCGAGCAAATCCTTGGTGTAGCTGGCGTTCTCGAAAGTCGTGCGCGAGTCTTCTTCGCGGATCACCCGATCGGCGGCGATCCCGAACGCGTCGAAGAACGCCTCCGAGGCCCGTGCATCGCCCTCATAGGCACCGCTCAAGGAGCCGTCGCCGCCCGAAACGAGGATGCGCGCCGACGGATGGGCCCTGGCGAGACGGACCGTCTCGATGAAGCGGTCGGCCGCCTGGTTGAACTCCATGCCGCCGCGCCCGGACATCACCACGTTCTCGAAGGCGCCGCCGAGCACGATGATGCAGGAGAGCTCCGCAGGTTGCGGCGAGGGACGGGCAAACCGGTCCTCGAGGATCTGCAGGAAATAGGGGCCGGTGGTGGTGAACAGGCTCAGGAATAAGACGACAAGCCCCAGCGCGCCGAGAACACCACCGCTCCGCCGAAAACGGCTAAGCATGAGCAGCACGCCGACGAGCAGGCTCAGGAAGGCGAGGGACAGCGGCTGGGCGACGAGCCAGAAGATTTTGGAGACGAGGAACATGCAATTGCGCTTCGGCTCGCTTGGTTAAGAATTTGTGAATTCGATCGTCAGTGGCAGGTGTCGCGACCAAACGATCCTGGCTTCCGATACTGCACCAAACTGAAAGTGGAAAGGATTTGGTGGAGCTAAGCGGGATCGAACCGCTGACCTCTTGCATGCCATGCAAGCGCTCTCCCAGCTGAGCTATAGCCCCATCAAGGGTCCGGCGGTGCCGGTTCCGGGAAACCGTCGGGCGTTGTGCCCGGCGAGTGGCGGCTTATTACTTCTGCTTTTTGCAGATGGCAAGCCGAAAATTGGAGGCCGGGGCGATTTTATTTTCCGTTCCGGCAGTCTGCCCGGCCGCCGCATAGTCTGGCGGCCGGAAAGGCTTTTATGCTTCTTTTGAAACTCTTAGACGTCTTCGTCTTCGTCCGAGACGCCGATGAGGTCGCTCATATCGTCGTCATCGTCTTCGTCGTCGGCCTCGAGGAAGGTGTCGTCGTCGTCGCCGTCAATCTCGACGTCGTCATCGCCGAGATCCGGCAAGTCGTCGCCGCCCGATGCCTCGTCGTCGGCATCCTCGAGCGAAACGAGTTCGACTTCGGTGTTCTCTGCATCGACTTCCGTGACGTCTTCCTCTTCCTCTTTCTCGAGCACCTTTGCGACGGAGCTCTCCTCGAAGAAGGACAGCGGATAGGACTTGCCCGTATAGGGGGAGACGATCGGATCACGGTTCAGATCGTAGAATTTGCGCCCCGTTTCCGGGTCGATGCGCTTTGTTCCAAGTTCCGGTTTTGCCACAGTCAAAGCCTCTTGAATGGCCGGGCGAGCCGGCTCTTGCCGGAAAGCCGGCGGGTGGAAAGGTATCAAGCTTATGATGATTAGCCGGTCCCCATAATCGTCTTGGTGTCGTCTGTCAAAGACAAACTTCCGCGGCGGGGCCGGGCGCATTTTCTTCATGGGGGAGGATGACCCCTTTTGCTCTTTATGTTAGGGAGCCCGCAAGACCGGTGGTTCCTTGTTCAACCCCCATGCAACGCTTGATCATTGGGCCGCCGCCGAGCCGGATTGTCAGAGGTAAACATCATGTCCCATGGCCTGAGCCCGCGGCCTGCCACCGCAAAGAAGTCTGCCGATCTCAAGGGCACGGTCCGCATTCCCGGCGACAAGTCGATCTCGCATCGTTCCTTCATGTTCGGCGGACTTGCTTCGGGCGAGACGCGCATCACCGGCCTGCTTGAGGGCGAGGACGTGATCAATACCGGCAAGGCCATGCAGGCGATGGGCGCCAGGATCCGTAAAGAGGGCGACACCTGGATCATCAACGGCGTCGGCAACGGCGCGCTGCTGGCGCCGGAAGCGCCGCTCGATTTCGGCAATGCCGGCACCGGCTGCCGGCTGACCATGGGCCTCGTCGGCGTCTATGACTTCGATTCCACCTTCATTGGTGACGCCTCGCTTACGAAGCGGCCGATGCGCCGCGTGCTCGATCCGCTGCGTGAGATGGGCGTCCAGGTGAAGTCGGCGGAGGGCGACCGGCTGCCGGTGACGCTGCACGGGCCGAAGACGCCGAACCCGATCACCTACCGCGTGCCGATGGCGTCTGCCCAGGTGAAATCCGCCGTGCTGCTCGCCGGCCTCAACACGCCCGGCGTCACCACCGTCATCGAGCCGGTGATGACGCGCGACCATACGGAAAAGATGCTGCAGGGTTTCGGCGCCAACCTGACGGTGGAGACCGATGCCGAAGGCGTGCGCACCATCCGCCTCGAAGGCCGCGGCACGCTGACGGGCCAGGTGATCGACGTGCCGGGCGATCCGTCCTCCACCGCCTTCCCGCTGGTGGCGGCGCTGCTCGTTCCGGGTTCGGAGGTCACCATCCTGAACGTGCTGATGAACCCAACCCGCACCGGCCTGATCCTGACGCTGCAGGAAATGGGCGCCAATATCGAAGTCATGAACCAGCGCCTCGCCGGCGGCGAGGATGTCGCGGATCTCCGCGTGCGTTATTCGGAGCTGAAGGGCGTCACCGTGCCGGAGGATCGCGCCCCGTCGATGATCGACGAATATCCGGTGCTCGCAGTCGCCGCCGCCTTTGCCGAAGGCACAACCGTGATGAACGGGCTCGACGAGCTGCGCGTCAAGGAGTCCGACCGCCTTTCGGCCGTCGCCGATGGCCTGAAGCTTAACGGCGTCGACTGCGACGAGGGCGAAGCCTCGCTTGTGGTGCGTGGCCGGCCGGGCGGCAAGGGCATCGGTAACGCTTCCGGCGGCCAGGTAAAGACCCATCTCGACCACCGCATCGCCATGAGCTTCCTCGTCATGGGTCTGGCTTCCGAGCATCCGGTGACGGTTGACGACGCGACGATGATGGCGACGAGCTTCCCCGAATTCATGGGCCTCATGACGGGGCTCGGCGCGAAGATCGAGTGACCAACATAATAGGACGCCCTTCGGGCTCGCGTGGAGCCGAATCTCTAATGAGGCGAGGTCGTATGGGCCTGAGGGTAACGGCCGGGTGGCTGCTTTCGTTAGCCGTCGTCGTCGCCCTCACGCTGTTGACACAGATCGGCAGCCTGATCCGGCTCCTTTCGCTTTGCATCTCGCGCCGGTGGAGGGGAGCGGGCAGCTCCGCCAGGTTCCTCGTGCCGTTTACGACCACGCGCTCTCCGATGGGTTATTTTGCTTTCGAACAGCCTACGCGAAGATAGTGTTCTGCCGTGCAAAGACCGCAAAGACCCACTGGGTTGCCGTGCCGCTAGGCATGACGATCACATTCATCTGCAGGTTACAAAATGACTCTCACCATCTCCATCGACGGCCCCGCAGCCTCCGGCAAGGGCACGCTCTCGCGCCGGATTGCCGAGGAATATGGCTTCCACCATCTCGACACAGGGCTCACCTATCGCGCCACGGCCAAGGCACTCATCGATGCCGGGCTGCCGCTCAATGACGAGGCGGTGGCCGAGAAGATGGCGCGTGAAGTCGAGCTTGCCGGTCTCGATCGCTCCGTGCTGTCGGCGCATGCGATCGGCGAGGCGGCCTCGAAGATCGCCGTCATGCCGGCGGTTCGCCGGGCGCTGGTCGAGGCGCAGCGGGGCTTTTCGCGGAAGGAACCGGGTACGGTGCTCGACGGGCGCGACATCGGCACCGTCGTCTGCCCGGATGCTACCGTGAAGCTCTATGTCACGGCCTCGCCGGAGGTGCGGGCGAAACGGCGCTACGATGAGATCATCGCCGGCGGTGGGACGGCGGATTACTCAGCGATCTTCGAGGACGTGAAGAAGCGCGACGAGCGCGATATGGGTCGGGCCGACAGCCCGCTTCGACCGGCCGAGGACGCGCACTTGCTTGACACGTCTGAAATGAGTATAGAGGCGGCATTCCAGGCGGCGAAGACCCTGATCGACGCTGCCCTGAAAGAGCAGATTTGAAGTAAGGCTCTTCTTCGGCCCCGGCCGGATCCGCCTTAGAGCATGATCCCGAAAAGTGCGCAGCGGTTTTCAGGATAAATCATGCGAATTCAAAAAATAGAGCGTGATGACAATTCCCAGAATGGTCTTCGCGCTCTGAAAAGCCTGAAATTCCGTCCATGCGCCGGATTGCCCTTAAGAAGGGCGGACTGGGTTCAGGCCCGTTTAACGCTAGCCCCCGGCGCACATGCGTCTCCGGCAGGAGATGCAGCAGGAGATTATATGTCTGCAACCACCCCCACCCGTGATGATTTCGCAGCGCTTCTCGAAGAGTCCTTCGCCAAGACGGACCTCGCTGAAGGCTATGTCGCCAAGGGCGTCATCACGGCCATCGAAAAGGACGTCGCCATCGTCGACGTCGGTCTGAAGGTCGAAGGCCGCGTTCCGCTGAAGGAATTCGGCGCCAAGGCCAAGGACGGCTCGCTCAAGGTCGGCGACGAAGTCGAGGTCTATGTCGAGCGTATCGAAAACGCGCTCGGCGAAGCCGTTCTGTCGCGCGAAAAGGCTCGCCGCGAAGAAAGCTGGCAGCGCCTGGAAGTGAAGTTCGAAGCCGGCGAACGCGTCGAAGGCATCATCTTCAACCAGGTCAAGGGCGGCTTCACCGTCGATCTCGACGGCGCCGTAGCCTTCCTGCCGCGTTCTCAGGTCGACATCCGTCCGATCCGCGATGTAACCCCGCTGATGCACAACCCGCAGCCCTTCGAAATCCTCAAGATGGACAAGCGCCGCGGCAACATCGTCGTTTCGCGCCGCACGGTTCTCGAAGAGTCGCGCGCCGAGCAGCGTTCTGAAATCGTTCAGAACCTCGAGGAAGGCCAGGTTGTCGAAGGCGTCGTCAAGAACATCACCGATTACGGTGCGTTCGTCGACCTCGGCGGCATCGACGGCCTGCTGCATGTCACCGACATGGCATGGCGTCGCGTCAACCATCCGTCGGAGATCCTGAGCATCGGCCAGCAGGTCAAGGTTCAGATCATCCGCATCAACCAGGAAACCCACCGCATCTCGCTCGGCATGAAGCAGCTCGAGTCCGATCCGTGGGATGGCATCGGTGCGAAGTATCCGGTCGGCAAGAAGATCACCGGTACGGTCACGAACATCACCGACTACGGTGCGTTCGTCGAGCTGGAGCCGGGCATCGAAGGCCTGATCCACATCTCCGAAATGTCCTGGACCAAGAAGAACGTCCATCCCGGCAAGATCCTGTCCACCAGCCAGGAAGTCGACGTGGTCGTTCTCGAAGTCGATCCGACCAAGCGCCGCATCTCGCTCGGCCTCAAGCAGACGCTCGAGAATCCGTGGCAGGCATTCGCGCATAGCCACCCGGCTGGCACCGAAGTCGAAGGCGAGGTCAAGAACAAGACCGAATTCGGCCTGTTCATCGGCCTCGACGGCGATGTCGACGGCATGGTTCACCTGTCCGACCTCGACTGGAACCGTCCGGGCGAGCAGGTCATCGAGGAATTCAACAAGGGCGATGTCGTCCGTGCTGTCGTTCTCGATGTGGACGTCGACAAGGAGCGCATCTCGCTCGGCATCAAGCAGCTCGGCAAGGACTCCGTCGGTGAAGCTGCCGCTTCCGGCGAACTGCGCAAGAACGCCGTTGTTTCGGCCGAAGTCATCGGCGTCAACGATGGCGGTATCGAAGTGAAGCTCGTCAACCACGAAGACATCACCTCGTTCATCCGTCGCGCCGACCTGTCGCGTGACCGCGACGAACAGCGTCCGGAGCGCTTCTCGGTTGGTCAGGTTGTCGACGCCCGCGTCACCAACTTCTCCAAGAAGGACCGCAAGATCCAGCTGTCGATCAAGGCTCTGGAAATCGCGGAAGAGAAGGAAGCCGTCGCTCAGTTCGGCTCGTCCGACTCGGGTGCCTCGCTCGGCGACATCCTCGGTGCAGCGCTGAAGAACCGCCAGAGCAACGAGTAATCGTTGTCAGATCGGAAATGATGAGCCCGCGGAGAGCGATCTCCGCGGGCTTTTTCGTCGCGAGGCTGAGATCGCCCGCTGGCGGGCAGAGTCCTACCCCGTGGACGCAATTTATAGGGTCGCCCTTACGACCGTCTTGCCGCGTCCGGGAAGGCGCTCAACCCAGGCCGCCGAGTTTTCTGTAGAGGTCATAGGCGTCGCTCGCCTCCAGATCGGCCGCATCGTCGCCGTTTTCGGGATCCTGCTCTTCCTTCCCCTTTTCCCGCTCCTCTGGCTCCGTGCCGGCGTCGCCCTCGCGGTCATCTCGCGGGTAACGGTCGGTCCTGTCGTGTCCGTCATCCGCTTCCTCCTGGGCCGGCAGGTAGGGCACCATTGCGAAGGAATGATCTCCGGGAGCCCGCTTTCGACGAGGAGGGCGATTGCCTGTTGCAGGGCGACGTCCTCGGTCGGCGCTTGCCGTTGAACGGCAGGTGAGCCGCCAGAGGGCGTCTCCGCGACGATCGGTTCGGCTATGGGCTGGGCGCCCGCCGACGCATTGTCCGGCCGCGGGCCGTCCGGGAGACGCTCGGGCAGAGCAGGCGCCGATCGCGTCGGCAGGGGTTCGGCGCCGCTGGGCGCCAACGCCCGCCGGTCATCCGCCATGGTATCCGGCAGGTCGAGGCTGCCTTTGTGCAGCGCCTCGGCGGCGTCGGCGAGCGAGGAGTCGGGGAAGGCCTCCCGTGACGCCGAAGCCTGGGCCGGCTGCCGCCTGTCTCCCCCTTCGGCGCGCGTCGGCCCATAGGTTCCGTCCGTCTCGAATGCGTCCGCGTCCCCGGCAGAGCCTTGCGTGCTGGCCGCTTCCGCGTCGCCGAAAGTCTGGTCTGGCCTGTCGTCGGGCGCCTCGGCCGATTGTTGGGGGCCGGCCGCTTCGCCGATTTCGAAACGAGCCGGCACGGGCTCGTCTCCTGGCGCAACAGCAGCGGCGCTCTCCGAAGTGTCCGCCGATGCCGGCTGCACCGCCTCCGCCGCCTCGACGCCGTCCTCTGCGGCCCCGACCGAGACCGTGGCCGTAGCAATATCGCCGTTGCCGGGCGGTGCTTGCTTGGGCCGCGCGGTTGGGGGCGGTTCCCGCTGGGACGCCGCCCGGGTCGATTCGCCAGGTTCGGTCGCTTGCGGCGTGTCTTCAAGCGTTAGGTCGGCGTTTGCCCCGTCGTCATCCGAGCCGTAGGTTTTCCTCAGCATCGCCTGTAGCAGCGCTATGTCGCCTGGCGGGGGCGTCTGTGCTGGAGCAAAGTGCTGGGACACCGGCAGCTGCAGCGGCAAGTTCCGTATTCCCGTATGCCCGGCGGGCAAGGGCGTGGTGGGGTTTCCAGCCGCCCCTGCCGATGGCCCGCCTTGCGTTAGAGCCGCGAGGCGTCGCACGAGGTTGCCTCCGCCAAGCTGCCTCTCGATCGCCAGACGTTCCGGCAGGGGCAAAGATTCGACGACCTCGACCAGACGCCGAACAAAGGCGCGGCCGGTCTCCTGCGGCAGGGGCGGAAATTTGAGAACTCGGACAAGATCCTCGATGAGCCGCACCAATGCGTCGCGGGGAAGAACCTCCTTGCCCGAAAGGTGACGGCCGAGCATATCGAGCAGCTTCTGGATCGCCTCGGCGCGCTGGCCGGCAGGCAGCAAGACCCGCCGGACGATCTGGACGATGTCGTCGCCGGGCGTGCTTGCGTTCCTGATCGGGCCAATCGGTATCGGCATCCTCATCTCCAATGCGTGCGGCGGCGCCATGTGGAGCCGCGCTCGCCATCGAACGTCCTTGCTGTTGGAGGGCGCCTCATGCGCGTAGCGGCCGATGGGCCGGGCCCGCCGCGGGCTGGCCGCTGGCATGGGACTTAGGCATGATCACCAAGGATAGGGCTAAGAAGTTTATGAAGTCTTAACCATGATCGCGGCGGCGAGGACGACAACGCGGGTGCGCATCATCGCAGGCCTCACGAACCCGATCGTGCGTCCGATGCTTCGCCCTTGCAGGAGGGCCCCTCCGAGTCCATCCTGCCAAGACTAGAGCGCCGTGCGTTCGGGTGGTGGCACAAGGACGCTCTAGAAACTTGAAGCCAGAGCATCTTATCCGCTTTCAGTGGTCCCCTGGGAAGCGGGATGCTCTAGCCTTGATGGAGCTTGCCGATGACATTCCGTCCGCCGCAATCGCTGCGCCGTTTCGATGCCGGAAGTGGTGTGAACGTCCTCGAATACGAACTCATGGCCGAGCGCGCCGATGCCTTGGGGCGCCACGGCCTCAAGGTCGAAAAGGCGATCGCTTCCCTGAATGGCTTTGACCGGGATCGAGGCCCGCCAGAGGAACGCCAGCGGCTTCTCGACGAGGCGGCCGACGCTGTCTGGGCCTTTCTCATCCAGCGCGAAATCTGTGGCCTGCGCGATAGCCGTGACGCGGTGCGCCGCTACGGCATACCGAAGGAGGTGATGGCGCGGCTCGGTATTGTCAGAAAACGGTAACTCGTCCGGAAGCAGTGTCACGCGATCCTAGCCGCGGTAGCCGTTCGCATCCGCGCTCGTCGGAAACCTCGTGGGACACGGCGGGACGCGCCGCCATGCCCGATGCTCTTCATCATTCGAGCCTGTCACCGATAGGGCGAATAGCAGACCCTGTAGACACCGCCATAGCTCAGGAACCGGTTGGTGGCCGGGTTGTAGGAACGATAGCGCGACAGGCACCAGGTGACGTGTGAGCCATAGCCCTGCCGGACATAGCCGCCATTATAGCCGCCATTATAGCCGCCATAATATGGACGGTAGCTGCGATAACCGTAGTAGTTGGGGCGATAGTAGCGGTAGGGGTAATAGCCGGGGCCGTAGAAGCGGTTTCCGTAGTAATAGCGGTTCCCGTAGTAGTTACGCGGATAATAGCCCGAGTAATAGCTCCCCGGATAATAGCCGAGGCCCGGCCCGAAATAGAAGCTGATGCCAGCCCGGCGATACCCGTGCCCCCAGCCGGGATAGTAGCCGCGCCCCCAGCCGCCGTAATAGCCTCCGCCCCAACCACGGTGCCGGACGCTCTGGACATCTGCGGGGGCCTTGATCTCTATATCGAGCGCCGGACGAGGCATGGCCTGGACAGGCGCGACAGGGGGAATCATGGAGGCGGCCGCCAGCGCGCAGCTCATAACGAAATTCCGAAATCCCGTCATTTTTTCCTCACTTTCCGAAAGACGTGCTTTCCGGTTTGTCCCTGCTCCATAGACGTTTGTTTTTGTTGATTTATTCCATGACGCCGGGGCGCGCGCACGCGTACACAGCCGCCGGATTTCCGCGCCGTTCAGCCGTCTGGGGAAGCATGCGCCTCTGCGGCGCTTATGTCACTGAAATTCTTGCCCTATCTTTGCTGGGTTGGGACGCTCCGGCCCGATCGCGGAGGGGCGGGGCCCAACGAAGCGGCGCCGCTCCGCAGCGCTTTTTCGCGTCCGGGCGTGAAAACTTCAAAATGCCTGTTGACACTTCGCCCCCGGCCTTTTACATGCCGGTCCGTCGCCCAGATGGCGGAATTGGTAGACGCGCAGGTTTCAGGTACCTGTGCCGCGAGGCGTGGAGGTTCGAGTCCTCTTCTGGGCACCATTTCCTTTTACAGAAATGCAAAAAAGCCCGGTTTTCCGGGCTTTTTGCGTTTTCAGGACATGTGATCGGTGCGGGGCGAGCGTGGTCCGTCGTTGCGTCTAGGCCGCCGTGCCCGTCTGCTCGCCTGCCTGCTGTTCGACGATCGAGGCGGCCGCCAGGATCTCGTAGATTTCCAATGCTCTCGCCCGACCCTTAGGCTGTGCGGAGCCGAGCGGACGGAAGGCGATAACGTCTCCGCATTGCGCCACCACGGCGCCACTCGCGAGTATCGTCGTGCCGTAGTCCTTGTTCATGCCCTCCAGCCGCGAGGCGACGTTCACCGTGTCGCCCATGGCGGTATATTGCAGGCGTTCCTTCGCGCCGACGCTGCCGACGACCGCCGGGCCAGTATGGATGCCGAAGCGGGTACGAAACTCCGGCAGCCCCTTCCCCCTCTGTTTTGCGTTGAAGGCGTCGAGCCGTTCTTCGACGGCGAGGGCGCAGCGACAGGCGTGTTCCGCATGGCGCGGGTCGGCGACCGGCGCGTTCCACATGGCAAAGACCGAGTCACCCAGAAACTGGATGATCGTGCCGTCATGGGCGGCGACCACTTCGCTGAAGATGTCGAAATATTCCGACAGCATCGCGACCACCGCCTCCGGCGAGTGGTGCTCGCTGATGGTGGTGAAGTCGTAGATATCGGTGAACAGCGCCGTCACCTCCTGGCGCCAGCCGGCGCGGCCAGTGAACTGCCCGGATTCGATGCCCTTGCGCACCAGCTCTCGCGGCACGTAGAGCGCGAAGGTGAAGATCGCGTCGCGGGCCCTGTTCATCGCGCTGTTGAGGGTCGAGATTTCCGTGACATGCGAGGGCACGTCGATCGGCGTGCTGAAATCGAGATCCTGCAGCCGGTTGGCGCTGGCGGTGAGCTGGTTGAGCGACTTGGTGAACAGATGCGCCAGCACCAGCGAGAAGAGGACGGCAAGCACCACCACCGAACCCGAGATGGCGAGGCTCTGAACGAGCGCATCGTTGGCGGCCGCCATCAACTCGTCGAACGGCGCCGCGACTACAACGCGGTGCCCCGACAAAAGCAGCGCCGATTCGAGCGGTGTCACCATGACCAGATAGGTGCGATCGCCGACATTGACAAAGCTCGCCCTGCCTGGCGCCGGCGGGTTGCGGCGGATGCTTTCGATGAGCGGGTCGGTCTCAGGTACCGCAACCGGCGCGGCGCTATTCTTCGTGGCGAGGATGCGGTTCATCGCCGTCGGGTCGGAATGGATGATGGGCCTTCCGACGGCGTCGAGGACCAGAGACACGGAATCGTCCGTCAGCCGTTCGCGAGAGAGAAAGTCGGTGATCGTGTCCAGCACGACATCGGCGCCGATGACGATCTTCTGGTTGCCGCGATGGGCCTGCGAAATGGTCATGCCGAGCTTGCCCGTCGTTGCCATCTCGTAAGGGCCTGTCGCCACTGGCGCCTTTCCGTTGACGGCCGCACGATACCATGGGCGCGTCCGCGGATCGTAGCCGGTGGGGGCCGCTCGGCGCTCGGCGAACTGCAGGCCGCTTGCGTCGAGGAAGAGGAGCCGGTCGAACGGCTTTCCCTGGTCGTCCCGTTCCATCGAGCGCACCGCGAGCGTCGCCCCTCGTGGCGCGTCGAGCGCCATCCGCCAGGCAGCGGAGCGAAGATCGACCACGTGGAAGAAGGCGCCGCCTGGATAGCCGACATAGACGCCATCGATATGGGGCGAGCGGATGATGCCTTCGCGCAGCAGCGCCGCCTTGTCGTTCATGCGCTGAGGCGGCGGCACCAGGAATGCGTTGGCGACGGATGCGACGAGGCTCACGAGCGCGGATGTATCGCCGGAAATCATGCCGAGCCGATCGACGAGGCGGTCGACGAAGGCCCCCATGTTGGCCTCGGCATCTTCGATCGCCGCATTGCGGGCGCGGCGGTAGTCGAGCCCCACGAGGGTGGCGGACACGACGATGAGGATGGCGACCATGACGAGGCTCAGCAGCGACCGGAGCGTCCAGGTCTGGAGACGCTTGTTCTCCTCAGAGCCGCGCATGTCCGTGCCCCTATGCGGATTGGCTAAACGATCTTTGCAATATCGCACGGACTTGCATAGGGCTGTTTATTGCCGTTGTCAGTAGGCTTGTATCAATTGACGCTGACCGGCCGCGACCGCATCCGCGCGACCGTCTCGCGTTCCGCCCGCTTGCAGCGCATCGGCGGCAGGTTGCGATCCATCAGTTCCATGTCCTCGAGCACCATCTCGCCCATTTTCTTGAAGGCCGAATCGAGCGCGCCGGCGCGGTGCGCCGACCGCAGGAAGCCGGGAAGCCGCCGGGCCGGATGGTCGAGCGGCAGCGGTTCTTCGGGGAAGACGTCGCTTGCCGCGACGATCCGGCCGGCTTCGACCGCGGCCATCAACGCATCGAAATCGACGACCCCGGCGCGGCTCAAGAGGATGAAGGCCGCTCGGGGGCGCATTTTCGCGAGGGCCTCGGCACCGAGAAAACCTTCGTTCTCGCTCGTGACTGCGGCGACGACGAAGACGAAATCGCTGCTGGTCAGCACCGTCTCGAGCGATGCCGGGTCAACCCTGGCGTCGCGCAGAATGGAGGCGGGCAGCCAGGGATCGTAGACGCGTATCTTGGCACGAAACCCGGAAAGCACGCGGTTCAACGCCTTCCCCAGATCGCCGAAGCCGATGATGCCGACCTCGGAACCGGAGAGAAGCCGCGCGGAACGGTTGCCGTCGCCACCCCAGAGCTCGCGTCCCTCGCGGAAGGCGACATCGGCATCGACGATGCCACGGGCGAGATTGAGCGCCATGGCAAGCCCCATCTCCGCCACCGGCTCGGCGAAGACCTGGCCGGTTGTCACGACGTGGATGCCGCGGTGGAAAAGCACCTCGTAGGGCATGTTGTTGAGGAGATTGCTCTCGACATTGAGGATGGCGCGCAGCTGTGGCATGCGCTCGAGCGTCTTCTCGTCGAGCGGCGGCTGGCCGATGATGTAGCGAACCTCGGCGAGCGTTCCGTCGTCAAGCCCGGCGATGTTTTCCGGATCGGCTTCGACGACGCGATACCGCCCGTGGAGCGCGTCCAGAGCCTCCCGCGTGAAGATCAGGTCGAGCGTGCGGGGCGCAGGCGCACTGATGACAAGGGGTCGGTTCGTCTCGGGCATCGATTTTCCTCCATTCTCAGGCGGCAAAATTCAGCCGCAACGTTCTCAATTTTTGTCGCGTGGGTAACGGCTGTCTCAAACAAAACCCCGCGACCGGGCCGCTCTCAATAGTTCAGACCACGCTTCTGCCTTTCGAGCGATGGCGGCAGCCGCCCGCTCTGGAAGACCGGGCCGTCGCCCTTGCGGCATCGGTAGATCGTGTCATAGCGCGGGCGGCCATGCGAGGACTCGAAGGGCCCATAGCGGTCGATGAAGACCTGCTCGCAGGCCGTGCTCTCGCCATCCTGCAGCGGATTGAGTGGTCGCACGCCGGGAAGGTCTTGAAAGCTCTGCGCAAATTTGAGAGGTGCTTCGTCTGCCAGACCGGCATTGGACGAGAGGCTCAGCATCAAGGCGACAAGGGAAAGCGACAGCGCCGAACGAAACGAAGTCATGACTGTGAACTTTCGGGAGGAAGGCGAAAAAACGCCGAAGCAGTGACACGGTATCGCGGCCGACAAACTTGCGCTATAGGCCAGCTACGGTAGAACGATCTGGGGATTCTCGATGGCGAATACAATACGGTTCCACGAAGGTGACATTTCCGCAGCCGACGCGGCCCGTTATAGCGGCGCGATCGCCGTCGATACGGAAACGCTCGGCCTCGTTCCGCGCCGCGACCGTCTCTGCGTCGTGCAGCTCTCGCCGGGCGACGGCACCGCCGACGTGATCCGCATCGCCGCCGGCCAGAGAGAGGCGCCGAACCTCGTCGCGATGCTTGCCGATCCGGCGCGCCAGAAGATCTTCCACTTCGGTCGCTTCGACATCGCGGTGCTGTTCCACACTTTCGGCGTCACCGCCGCTCCGGTCTTCTGTACCAAGATCGCCTCGCGGCTGACCCGCACCTATACGGACCGCCACGGCCTCAAGGACAACCTCAAGGAACTGCTCGACATCGATATCTCGAAGCAGCAGCAGTCCTCCGATTGGGCCGCCGATATCCTCTCGCCGGCGCAGCTCGAATATGCCGCCTCGGACGTGCTCCACCTGCATGCGCTGCGCGACAAGCTGACGGCACGCCTGTTGCGCGACGGCCGCATGGAACATGCCGAAGCCTGCTTCGCCTTCCTGCCGACGCGCGCCAAGCTCGACCTGCTCGGCTGGGAGGAGACCGATATTTTTGCACATAGTTGAGCGGACTGTTCTAGGGCACCTTCCTCGCACGGTTTCCGCCGTGACCCTCGGGCTTGACCCCCGATTCCCCTTCAATACTTCGGTTTGACCCGATCCACCGTCATCCTCGGGCTTGACCGGTCAAGCCCGAGGATGACGGGTTGCTGGGTGTCTGGGCGACGACAGGTTCACGGCGTCAGCCACAGCAGCGCGGCATAGCGGGCGGCCTTGCCGATCGTCACATAGGCGAGGAAGACGGCGAGCGGCGTCCGGAGTAGCCCGGCGGCAAGCGTCAGCGGATCGCCGACGATCGGCAGCCAGGAGAATAACAGGACCGGCTGGCCGTAGCGCGCGAAGAGCGTTTCGGCTTTTTGCCGTCCGGATGCGGAAACCGGAAACGAGCGCAGGCCCTCGAAACGGATTGCGAAGCGGCCGAGTGCGAAGTTGACGAGGGCGCCGAGCACATTGCCCCCGGTCGCGGCAAGAAACAGCGCCGACCGGCTCGTCTCGGCTGTGAGGGCTGCAGCAACTACCGCCGCCTCCGACAGGCCGAATAGCAGGGTTGCGGAGAGAAAGGCTGCGGCAAAGACGCCGGCTAGGACACTGAAATCCAGGGCTTCAAGTCCTGTCGACATGGCCGAGATCGCGCTCCGGCTCGATCACGTCGCGGATCCGCTGCTTCAATTCCTTCGGACCCGGAAAACCGCCGTCGCGCTTGCGCTCCCAGACGAGTTCGCCATCGACGCGGATCTCGAAATTGCCGCCGGTGCCGGGGATGAGCGCCACCTCGCCGAGCGTATCGGCAAAGGTCTGCAGCAGCTCCTGCGCCATCCAGCCGGCGCGCAGCAGCCAATTGCACTGGGTGCAGTAGAGGATCGTGACGCGCGGCTTCTCACTCATCTCACTTGTCCTGTTTGCGGACACCATAGCTTCCCGACTCTCTTCGAACAACCGACGCTTCAACGGCTCTTCACATAAATGTCAACTTGAACAATCATGTTTTTATCGTGCGGTTCTTGCTTTCCCAGGGATGTGCGGCAAGAGACCTTTGCATTGCAACACACTGCGAGAGGGATTCCATGACTGACACCACTGCAACGAACAGCCGTCCGCGCCCGATCCTGCCGGCCCTCGAAAAGATCTACCTGCCGCTCGACACCTTCGCCGAAACGCTGCTGCGCGTACTGGCCGGCGCGCTGCTCGTCACCCATGGCTACGGCAAGATCCTCGACCCCTTTGGTGCCGTCAGCATGGTGGAGGGGCTCGGCTTCCATCCGGGTGTCTTCTGGTCGCCGCTGCTTTCCGCCACAGAGTTCTTCGGCGGCATCTTCATCGCCATCGGCTTCCTGACCCGGCCCGCCGCCTTTGCGGCCACCATCGTCCTGCTGGTCACTGTCTATTTCCACGGCATCGTCCAGGGCCAGGGCCTCGGCGGCGCCGAGAAGTCGATCCTCTGGGCGGCAATCACCCTCTTCTTCGCCATCCGCGGTGCCAACGGCCAGTCGGTCGACGCCAAGCTCGGCAGGCAATTCTGATCCGAACGGTGGAGACATGGGCAATCGGCCTGTGTTTTCAGTCCCCGCTGCAGCAGGGAGGGATCGTCTCTTCGCGGCTGCACTTGAACGGCAGCTTCACCCGTGCTCATCTCACGCCGGGAATCGAAGGCGGCTGCTTCTGCGGCCGCATCCGCTATCGGCTGAGGCGCCCGCCGATGTTCGTCCATTGCTGCCATTGCCGCGACTGCCAGCGGCAGGTCGGCAGCGCCTTCGTGATCAACGGCATCGTCGAGGCGGAAAACCTCGAAATCATCAAGGGGGAGCCGGTCATGGTCGCGCTTTCCACCGACAGCGGCCGCCCGCACGACGTCTATCGCTGCGCCGATTGCCAGTCGGCGCTCTGGAGCGATTATGGCCGGCGCAAGTGGCTCTCTTTCCTGCGTCTCGCGACGCTCGACCGGCCGTCGGCATTTGCGCCGGACGTGCATATCTACACGCGCTCGAAACTCGATTGGGTGCCGCTGCCGGCGGGGGCCAGGGTCTTCGAGGCCTATTACGACGTTCAAGAGCAATGGCCGAAGGAGAGCCTGGAGCGGCTCGCCGAGGCACGTGCCAAGGCGAAGGGGCAGGCCAGGCCGTGACGAAAAGCGAGCGTGCAAAGATGGCGGCGGGCGAGTGGTACTCGTGCCTCGATCCGGAACTCGATGCGATGCGCGGTCGCGCGCGCATGCCGTCCACCAGCACAACACGATGGCACCGGACGAACGCGGCCGTATGGCCCCGGCGCTGGAGGCGCTCTTCGCGGCCGTCGCTATGGACGTCTTCATCGAAGCGCCGTTTCATTGCTCCTACGGCCTTAATATCACGCTCGGCGCCGGCGTCTACCTGAACGCCGGCTGCACCATTCTCGACAGCGCCTCGGTCATGATTGGCGATGGTTCGATGCTGGGGCCGGGCATCCACATCTACTGCGCCGAGCACCACAAGGATGTCGCGCTGCGCCGCGCCGGCCTCGAGATCGCCCGGCCCGTGACGATCGGCAAGGATGTCTGGATCGGCGGCGGGGCGATCATCCTTGCTGGCGTGACGATTGGTGATGGCGCGATTGTGGGCGCGGGCGCTGTGGTGACGCGGGATGTGGCTCCGGGGGTGACGGTGGTGGGGAACCCGGCCCGGGTTCTGCGCTGAGCGGAAAGGGATGCAGCGTGGGAGACAATCGATGGCTGACGCAGTAACGATCAATGTCCGTCCAGCGCGCTCCGAGGACGTGCCGGCGCTGTGCGCCTTCCTGAACGAGATCATACGGATCGGCGGCACCACGGCCCATGAAGCGCCGTTCACGCACGAGAGCTTCACCGCTCATTTCCTTGCGTCCCCAGGCTTCGTCAGTTGCTTCGTTGCCGAGGATGGCGCAGGTCGCCCTTGCGCCTTTCAGGCGCTGGAGCACTGGGACGGTCTCCCCGATGGGTGGGCGGATATAGGAACCTTCGCCCGCCCTCATGCGAGGGTTCGCGGTGCCGGCAGCGCACTCTTTGCTGCAACGAGAGCGCATGCCAGCGACGCCGGTTTCAAGGCGATCAACGCCACGATCCGTGCCGACAACGTTGCCGGCTTGGCCTATTACGGCAAGATGGGCTTTATCGACTACAAGATCGATAAAGCGGTGCCGCTGGAGGATGGTCGACCTGTCGACCGGATATCGAAGCGATATCTACTCTAGGAACGTTTCGTTCGCCCTGACGCGATCTCAGAATCCCTGAAATGCAAAATCAGTGGCCGCGACGATGGCGTTGCGGTGGTTCGACAAATCCGTGACCACATCACCGATCTCGCTTACCGAGACCGCAGCCATGAGATGGGTAGCGATGACGTGAGCCTCCCCGCCGATCGTCACGGGTGGATTGAGGCGGGACATCGCGTGACCAAATTCAGAGGCTGGAATGAGCGGTGCGACGATCCGGGTCCTAAGCGCGTCGAAGAGATCGGCCTGAAGATCGACCACCAGCGTTTTGCCTTGCTTCAGACGATAGACGTGAAAGCGGGCCATCAGAACTGCCGGTGTTTGGCGAGCGGCAGGCCGTGTTTTTCGACAAAGGCGTTGGCGTCGGCTATCGCTTTCGCGTTCTCCATGCGCCAGAGCCTTTCCTGTTCGGTTCTGATTGCCTGGGCGATACCCTCTTCGGCCGCGCGCGACACGTTGATCTTGAGGTCGCGCGCCCGCGAAAGCAGATCGCCGTCGAGAGACAGATTGGTCGGGCGTCTTGCAGTCGATCGGTTCATGCTCGCTCCTATAATGATGCGCACATTATATGCGCATCTTTATGGTAAGGAAACAATCACTCATCCCCCATCTTCAGCGCGGCGATGAAGGCTTCCTGCGGGATCTCCACCTTGCCGAACTGGCGCATGCGCTTCTTGCCTTCCTTCTGCTTTTCCAGAAGTTTGCGCTTGCGGGTGGCATCGCCGCCGTAGCACTTGGCCGTCACGTCCTTGCGGAGCGCCCGCACCGTCTCGCGAGCGATAATGCGGCCGCCGATCGCCGCCTGGATCGGGATCTGGAACATGTGCTGCGGGATCAGGTCCTTGAGCTTCTCGCACATTACGCGGCCGCGCTTTTCCGCCGCCGAGCGATGGACTAGCATCGACAGCGCGTCGACAGGCTCGGCGTTGACGAGGATCGACATCTTGACGAGGTCGCTCTCGCGATAGTCGGAGAGGTGATAGTCGAAGGAGGCGTAGCCCTTGGAGATCGATTTCAGCCGGTCGTAGAAGTCGAAGACGACTTCGTTGAGCGGCAGGTCGTAGGTCAGCATGGCGCGGTTGCCGACATAGGTGAGCTCGATCTGGATGCCGCGCCGGTCCTGGCAGAGCTTCAGGATGCCGCCGAGATATTCGTCGGGCGTCATGATCGTCGCCCGGATCCACGGTTCGCGGAACTCGGCGATCTTGACGACGTCGGGCATATCGGCCGGGTTGTGCAGTTCCTTTTCGGTGCCGTCTGTCATCGTCAGCTGATAGACGACCGAAGGCGCCGTTGCGATCAGGTCGAGGTCGAATTCGCGCGACAGGCGCTCCTGGATGATTTCCAGATGCAGGAGTCCCAGGAAGCCGCAGCGGAAGCCGAAGCCGAGCGCGGCAGAGGATTCCATTTCGAAAGAGAACGAGGCGTCGTTGAGGCGGAGTTTCCCCATGGCGCTGCGCAGTTCCTCGAAGTCGGCGGCATCGACCGGGAAAAGGCCGCAGAAGACCACCGGCTGCGCCGGCTTGAAGCCGGGAAGGGCTTCCGCCGTCGGGCGCTTGTCGTCGGTAATGGTGTCGCCGACGCGGGTATCGGCCACTTCCTTGATGGAGGCGGTGATGAAGCCGATCTCGCCGGGGCCGAGCGAATCCATCGCCACCATCTTCGGCGTTAGCACCCCGACGCGCTCGATGGTGTATTTCGCGCCCGTGCCCATCATGCGGATCGTCTGGCCCTTGGTCAGCACGCCGTCGATGATGCGCACCAGAACCATGACGCCGAGATAGGTGTCGTACCAGCTATCGACGAGCAGCGCCTTCAACGGCGCCTTCTCGCCGCCGGGGCTCTTCGGCGCCGGCAGCTTGTGCACAATCGCTTCCAGGACCTCCGGGATGCCGAGACCGGTCTTCGCCGAGATCAGTACCGCGTCGGAGGCGTCGATGCCGATCACCTCCTCGATCTGCTCCTTGATCCGCTCGGGCTCGGCCGCCGGCAGGTCGATCTTGTTGAGCACGGTGACGATCTCGTGGTTGTTGTCGATCGCCTGATAGACATTGGCGAGCGTCTGGGCCTCAACGCCCTGGCTGGCATCGACGACGAGCAGCGAGCCCTCGCAGGCCGAAAGCGAGCGTGAAACCTCGTAGGCGAAGTCGACGTGGCCGGGCGTGTCGATCAGGTTCAGCACATAGATGTCGCCGTCATTGGCCTTGTAGTGCAGGCGCACGGTCTGGGCCTTGATGGTGATCCCGCGCTCGCGCTCGATGTCCATGCTGTCCAGCACCTGCTCGGACATCTCGCGCTCGGCAAGCCCGCCGGTCAGCTGGATCAGCCGGTCGGCCAGCGTCGATTTGCCGTGGTCGATGTGGGCCACGATCGAGAAGTTGCGGATATGCGACAGGGGCGTCTTGGAAGATGGTGTGCTCATGGGCCGCATATAGCAGCGCGATCAGGCGGCGCAAAGCGGGAAATGGAGGCTTCGTTCACTATAAATCCGGCTATTCCGACTGTGCTTCGGCCTCGGCGAGCGCCCCGGCGTTCGGCACTTGCGCGCTTCGGAGTTCGAAGGTCTCGCAGAGCTGCGGGGGCACGCGCTCACGCACGCGCAGCCGAACCAGCACGAAGGCCGCATAGAGGATGGCCACCGCGATCGTCGCATGGATGAACAGATGCGCGCCGAAGGCGGGCGTCAGCAGGGTTACGAGCATAGGCACCAGCGTCGCCGCCGCCGACCAGGCGACGAGCATGGTGCTGGCGAGCGGCACGAAATCGGCCGGATCGGTGCGGTCGTTGGCATGCGCATTGGCGATGGAATAGACCGTCTCGACGGCACCGGCGAAGAGTGCGAAAACAAGCAACAGCAGGGGAAGGCTGTCAAAGGAGACGACGAGCGCCGCGAGCCCCGCCGCCACAATCAGCAGGCAGGTGGCGACAAGCACGATGCGCCGGTCGATGCGGTCGGAAAGCGCGCCCATCGGATATTGGATGACGAGCAACCCGAATTGCATGACGAACATCAGCGTCGCCACGTCCTTTTGGCTCATCGCATTGGCGGCGGCATAGATCGGCGTGAAGCCCTGCACAAGCATCGAGAGGCCGCCCGAGGCAAGCACGCCGATGAAGGCGACCGGGGAGTTGCGCCAGGCCATCGCGATGTCGATGCTGACCTTGGCAGGGGCGGGCGGCGTCGGCAGGCGCGTCAGCCCGATCGGCAAGATGGCGATCGCCGTGAAGAAGATCGTCACGATCGGCGCGAGATTGCCTTCGACCGGGACGCGCCCGAAAAGCCATGCGCCGGCTCCAAGCCCGATCACATAGGCCATGTAGAAGAGCGCCATGGCCTTGCCGCGCCAATGGTTGTCGCTCGCGTGATTGAGCCAGCTCTGGGTGATGATGAAGTTGGTGTTGGCGGCTGCACCGTATAGGGCGCGGGCGAAGATCCAGAGGAGGGGGTGAACGCCGAGGCTGATCAGCACGGCTGCGAGTATGACGAGCGCCATCGAGCATGAGAAGGCGCGCGCATGGCCGACGCGGCGGATCAGCGGACCCGCCAGCACGCAGCCGATCAGGCCGCCGAAGGCGATTGCAGTGACCGCAGCGCCGGGAATCCAGTCCGGTGCCGCGGAGCGCGTCAGCACGAAGGGCACGTAAGCGAGCATCATGCCGTTGCCGATGGCGACAGCGGTCATCGACGTGACGATGCTGGCAATCGACAAGAGCGACGAGCGGTCGCTTTCCATGTGCCGGTCCTCCGCAGCCGCTTCTCCCGAGGCAAACTAGCGCGGCGTCGCGCGTCGCATTGTCGCCTGAGCGGCATTCGAGAAATTTATTTTTGCGGCGGAGCGATGGCTTGACTCCATTATATGAGAAATGCAATCTCAAATAATGGAACAGGCGGTCACCTCACTTGAACGGACCATCGGCGAGCGTGTGCGGGAGCGGCGCAGCGCTCAAGCTTTGACGCTTGACGAACTGGCAACGCGCTCGGGCGTCAGCCGCGCCATGATCTCGCGCATCGAGCGCGGCGAGGCGAGCCCGACAGCGCAACTCCTGGCAAGACTCTGCAGCGCGCTCGGCACGACGCTCTCGGCGCTTTTTGCCTCAACCGCGGAGAACGCTTCGCCGGTCGCACGGCGGGCGGAGCAGCGGCTCTGGCGCGATCCGGAAAGCGGCTATCTGCGCCGCTCGGTTTCGCCGGAGGGCCTCGGCTCGCCGGTCGATATCGTCGAGGTCGAGTTTCCGACGGGAGCCCGCGTCGTCTTCGAGCGCCAGCCCGCTGATCGCGGCATCACCCAGCATCTCTGGCTGTTTTCCGGGCGACTGGAACTGACGATGGAGAGCGGGCCGCAAATACTCGAGGCGGGCGACTGCCTCTTCATGGGGCTCGAAGAGGCCCACGTCTTCCACAATCCCTATGACGAGCCGGCGCACTACGCTGTCATCCTCTGCCGCACCAAGGTTTAATCATGAGCGATATCCTCATCCGCGTGCTTACCGAAGAAGAAACCCGCGCCGAATTGCCGACACTCGCGGAGATCCTCTCCGATTGCGTCGAAGGCGGCGCCTCGGTTGGCTTCATGCAGCCCTTCGGACCGAAAGACGCAGTGCCCTTCTGGGAGGGCGTTGCCGTTGCGGTCGGCCGCGACGAGACCGTTCTCGTCGTCGTCGAGGTGGATGGGCGAGCCGTCGGGACCGTGCAGCTCGGCGTCGCGACGATGCCGAACCAGCCGCATCGCGCCGATGTCAAGAAGCTGTTGGTGCACAGCAACGCGCGCGGCCTCGGCCTGTCGCGCCGGTTGATGGAACAGGCGGAAGCCGAGGCGCGGAAGCGTGGCAGGAGAGTGCTGGTGCTCGACACGGCGACCGGCGAGCCGGCGGAGGCAATCTACGAACGCTTCGGCTGGCTGCGCGCCGGCGTCGTTCCAGACTACGCGCTGATGCCGGACGGGCGCTACTGCGCGACTACCTTCTTCTACAAGCATCTATCGGCTTAGGCACGGTGCCTGGGCCGAAATGCGGACCCATCCCGAATTGCCGAATCGTCAACTGTGATGGTCGATGAACTCCAGATGGATTTTAGCCTCGAATAGGACAGGCAGAATGCGCGTTTTCTACTCCGAAGTTCATAAGCTGAGGGACGCCAAAACCGAACTCCATGGCGGCGAGCTCGTGCCGCCCTTCGAAGCGCCGTTCCGGGCCGAATGGATCCTCGCCGCGGTCAAGGAAGCGGGGTTCTCCGATGTCGTCGCGCCCGAACGGCATGGCATGGAGACGGCGCTGAAGCTGCATTCGGCGGATTATCTCGAATTCCTCGAGACCGCTTGGCAGCGCTGGGTGGCTGACGGCTATCGTGGCGAGGCGATCCCGGCCTGCTTTCCGGCCCGTCGCATGCGCCAGCATCCGCCGAAGGATATCGACGGCGCGCTCGGCTACTATGCCTTCGCTGCCGAGACGGCGATCACCGAAGGCACCTTTGTCGCCGCTCGCGCCGCGATGGATTGCGCGATTTCGGCGGCCGATCGTGTCGCTGCCGGCAATCCCGCCGCGTTCGCGCTCTGCCGTCCGCCCGGCCATCATGCGGCGATCGATCTCTTCGGCGGTTACTCCTTCATCAACAATGCCGCCTGTGCCGCCCAGCGCCTGCGCGACCTCGGCGCCGCGAAAGTCGCCGTCCTCGATGTCGACTTCCACCATGGCAACGGCACGCAGGATATCTTCTACGAACGCGGCGACGTGTTCTTCGCCTCGCTGCACGGCGATCCCGTAGATGCCTTTCCGCATTTCCTGGGCTTTGCCGACGAGGAGGGGTCCGGAGCGGGGCTCGGTTCGACCAAAAACTATCCCCTGCCGCGCGGCACCACGTTCGAGACGTGGGTCGCGGCGATGAACGACGCCCTCTCGCGCATCACCGATTTCGGCGCGGAGGCCCTCGTCCTTTCGCTCGGCGTCGATACGTTCGAGCGCGATCCGATCAGCTTCTTCAGGCTGAAATCGGAGGATTTTTTGCACATGGGCAAACACTTGAGGAAGACGGGCCTGCCGGTCGTCGTCTGCATGGAAGGCGGCTATGGCGTGCCTGAAATCGGCCTCAACGTCGCCAATGTGTTGAGGGGGATTGCTAGCTGATATCTCGTTGCGCGCCTATTGACCTCAACTATGGTTGAGGTCGTAACACTGCTCGCGTACCGAGGCCGCCGCGTGGCGGCCTCTCCACACGAGGAAAGAGCGATGAGCGCAAACGGGCAAGCCGGCGGTACGGAACCGCTATACCGCGTGAACAAGTTCGCTGTGCCGAAGGCGGCGCGGCAGGAATTCCTGGATCTCGTTGCAAAGACATTTGCCGTCGTCCGCCGGCAGGACGGTTACGTGCGGGACTGGATCCTGGAGCAGAATTCCGGTCCGGGCGTGTTCAATTTCGTCACCATGATCGAATTCGCGAGCGATGACGTGGCGCCACGGGTCGCTGCCGCGCTGCGCGACCTGGACCGGGAATTGGGGCTCGATCGCGAGGCGCTGATGGCCCGGCTCGACATCCGCACGGATTTCGGCAGCTACAAGGCGCTGGAGTTCCTTCCCGCCTGAAACCGGTTCACGACACGAGGAACTGCGAGAGACCTTGGCCCGCGGCGAAGGCTGCGTAGGCGAGCACGGTGAAATAGACCGTGGTCGCGACGAGAAAGAGATAGCCGCCGGCCACCATCAGCCCGTCGCGCTGAATGATGCCGAGCGACAACAGCAGGATGGCAATGCCCGGCAGTGTGTTCGACAGCGGGATCAGGCCGAGCGGGAACATCAGCAGCACACCGCCGGCCATGATCATCAAGCCGTTGAAGCGGTTCATGACGGCGCCCTGGGTCAGGAAATGCAGCCTGGGCCGCACGTAGCGGTCGAGTTTCGAAACAAGGGCCGCCCCCTTCTGCAAGGTCGGTACGAGTTTTTCGGTTTCGATCTGCCGGTCGAGAATGCGCTGCGGCAGCCAGGGCAAGCGATTGAGGGTGATCGCCAGCGAGATGAGAATGATCGCCGCGCCGAAGACGGTACTGACGCCGGGAATCGATACCGGGATCAGGAAGGGCAGCGTCAGCAGCGCGCAGAGAAGCAGGAAGCCGTGTTCGCCGATCTCGATCATCAGCTCGCGCAGTGTGATCGTATTGCCTCTGATCGAAGCGATCATGCCGGCCAGCGTATCGTTGAGACTGCGCTGCGTGTCGTCGAATTCGATCGCCATATATCGTCCCTCTCGCTTTGTTCCCCGGCCAGGCAATTACACCCTAGCGCGAGCATGTGAAGCTTCGGTTAGCGGGCGCTCTGGACAGCAATGTGGCGAAGCAAGGCTCAAATGCTGCACTGCCGAAACGTTACGTCTTGCCCGTCCATGTGGAAAGCGTGGCGCCCCTTCATCTTCCTGCCGCAATCGATAGTATGAAGCACCTTTAGCACCAATGGGGACCATTGATTCGATGATCAAGAAATGCGCCATCCTGGCTGTCGCGGCCGTCTATCTTTCCGGATGCACGACCACCGATCCCTATACGGGAGAACAGAAGATGTCGAACACGGCCGGCGGCGCGTTGATCGGTGCGGGCCTCGGCGCCGCGACCGGCCTCCTGGTCGGCGGCAGTTCCGCCGGACGCCGTGATGCTGCGCTGGTCGGCGCCGGCATCGGTGCGCTCGGCGGTGGCCTGATCGGCAACTACATGGACCAGCAGGAATCGGAATTGCGCGCCCAGCTGCAGGGCACCGGCGTCTCGGTGACGCGTGCCGGCGACCGCATCATCCTCAACATGCCGTCGAACATCACCTTCGCGACCGACCGCGACCAGGTGATCCCGCCCTTCTACCCGACGCTCGATTCGGTCGCGATCGTGCTGCGCAAGTTCAACAAGACGCTGATCGACGTCGACGGTCACACGGATTCGACCGGCAGCGCCTCCTACAACCAGGGCCTCTCGGAACGTCGCGCCGCCTCCGTCGCCAACTATCTCGCCGGCCGCGGTGTCGACCAGCGGCGCATCTCGACCATGGGTTATGGCATGGAGCGGCCGATCGCATCGAACACCAGCGAGGCCGGCCGCGCCCAGAACCGCCGCGTCGAAATTTCGATCGCGCCGATTAAGCAGGGCTGAGCCGCCTACTGCAGACAATCTGGCAAGGCCGCGTGGCGCTCCGCGCGGCCTTTTGCATTGCATCGGTAACTAGAAGCGGTAGCGCAGCAGACGGCCCATCCGATAATGCGCAAGCATGATGTCGAGGAACTGCAGGGTCATCCGCGTTGTCGCCGTCATGCGTGCGAGCTGATCGGCGTCCCAGTCCGAAATGTCTTCCGCCAGCACCAGCCCTTGCACCCGACGTTCAAGTTCCGCCGGATCGTCGAGGGCCCAGTGAAGATCGGCGCCGGTCGCGCGGATCGCCGGATTGAGGCTGAGCAGCCAGATCAGTAGCCGGCTATAGGCATCGAAGGCGATCTCGCCGAACGCGAAATGGGTGCAGAGCCTGTTGAGGAGCAGCGGCACCTCGTCCTGCTCCAGATAGGGCAGCACCCCCTCGGCGACGACCATTGCCGGTCTTTTGGACGGAAGCTCGAAAATCCACGCCTCCTCGGTGATGGAGGTGGCAATCGTCGCGTAGTGATCACGGCAGGGGTAAAGCCGCTGGCGAAGCGCGATGACATCGGGAAAATCGACGTCGAACCAGAGTGCGGACGGTGGAGGATCGACGCGGAAAACCCGGCTGTCGAGGCCGCAGCCGAGATGAAGGACGATCGCTTCGGGATGCTGGGCTAGGAAGGCGGCCGTCCAGCGATCCAGCGTGTAAGCCCTCATGGCGATGGCTATCGTCATGTCGTGACCGAGCTTAAAATGCGTCAGATCCTTGCCGATACGCTTGAGCGCGGCGGCGGCGAAGTGGTCGCGGAGCAGGGAATCCGGCATGGCGCTCTCCTCCGCTTTCGCTTGCAGCGTGATCAGCGGGGTTGCGCTGACGCCAGTGAGGGCAATCTCCCGTTCCATCGCTCTCTCCGGCATTTGGAGTGGGATGAAGATAAGGTGTGCGGTCTTCCGCTCAAGCCGTTGGCATGGAGCCCACATGACTCCATCGCCAATCATATCGCACGTCACGGCGCGTGATGCTTACAAAGTTGTCGATGTCGTCAATCGGACTGACCGTCCCTCGAAGGACGCGAGCCCGAAGTTCAGCCTTGCGGCGGATAGACGTGCTCGTTTCCGCGGAAGTCGGTGACGGTGTAGCAGCCGCCGCCTTGCGCTTCGATCGAGCTCGAATTGACGACGGCCTTGCCGTGACCGCCGGGAATATCGAGGATATAGGTCGGCTGGCAAAGGCCGGAGACGCGGCCGCGCAGCGAGGCGACGAGCGCCTGGCCCTCCTCGATCGCCAGCCGGAAATGGCCGGTGCCGGGCGCGAGATCCGGATGGTGCAGGTAATAGGGCTTGATCCGCGTCTCGACGAAGGCGCGCATCAGTTCGGCAAGCACCTCCGGGTCGTCGTTGACACCCTTCAGCAGCACCGATTGGCTGACCATAACGATCCCCGCATCGATCAGCCGGGCAGCGGCGCCGCGCGCTTCGGGCGTCAGCTCCCGCGGATGATTGGCGTGGAGCGCCACATAGGTCGCCTTGCCGCTCGCTTTCAGCGCCGCGATGAGATCCGCGTCGACGCGGTCCGGCTCGACGACCGGTACGCGCGTATGGAAACGGACGACCTTGACGTGGCCGATCGCGCCGAGCCGCTCCATGATTTCACCAAGCCGCCGGGGCGAGAGCACCAGCGGGTCGCCGCCGGTGAGGATCACTTCCCAGATCTCCGGATGCGCCGCGATATAGGCGATCGCCGCGTCGAGCTCGCCGGTCGTCAGCGTGCCGAGCCCCTGCGGGCCGACCATCTCGCGGCGAAAGCAGAAGCGGCAATAGACCGGGCAGACATGGACGGCCTTGAGCAGCACCCGGTCCGGATAGCGGTGGACGATGCCCGAAACGGGACTGTGCGCCCGATCGCCGATCGGGTCGGGCCGCTCTTCCGGCATGAGCATCAGCTCCGCCGCATCGGGGACGAATTGTCTTGCGATCGGATCATTCGGATCGTCGCGGTCGATAAGGCTTGCGATTGCCGGCGTGATTGCCACCGCGTAGCGGGAGGCGACGCGGGCGATTGCCGCTTCGGATTGAGCGTCGACAAGGCCGGCGTCGACGAGCTCGCGTGCGGTCCTGAAGACGCGTTCCGCGGTCATGCCCTGGCCTCCGCCACCGGCGCCCAGAGGACCTGGTCGATGCGCGAAGCGCCGGTCGCCAGCATCACGAGCCGATCGAAGCCAAGCGCGATACCGCTCGCCTCGGGCATGAGGGCAAGCGCCGCCAGGAAATCCTCGTCGAGCGGGTAGGTTTCGCCATAGACGCGCGCCTTTTCCGCCATCTCCAGCTCGAAGCGGCGGCGCTGTTCCGCCGCATCGGTCAGTTCGCCGAAGGCATTGGCAAGCTCGACCCCGCAGGCATAGAGCTCGAAGCGCTCCGCGACCCGGCGGTCGCGCGGCGTCGGTCGGGCGAGCGCGGCTTCGGCGACCGGATACTCGTCGAGGATCGTTGGCCGGCCGAAACCGAGATTGGGCTCGATCTTTTCGACGAGCGCGCGGCTGAAAAGATCCGCCCAGCTATCGTCGTCGGCAACGCGCAGACCAGCCTGTCGCATGGCCGCTGCCAGGCTTTCGCGATCGGTCGTGCCGTCCTTCGCGATGGAGGCGAGGAGGTCGATCCCGGCGAAGCGCACGAACGCCTCGGCGACCGACAGCCGTTCCGGTTCCCGCAAGGGATCGCAGCTTCGGCCCTGGTAGGAAAAGGATCGCGCGCCGGCAGTCTCGGCGGCGAGCGCGAGGATCTCGGCGCAATCGCGCATCAGCGTCTCGTAGGTCTCCTCGGCGCGGTACCATTCGAGCATGGTAAATTCCGGGTGGTGCAGTGGGCCGCGCTCGCGGTTGCGATAGACATGGGCAAAACAGGCGATGCGCTTCTCGCCGGCAGCCAGCAGCTTCTTGCAGGCGAATTCGGGCGAGGTGTGCAGATAGAGCGGCTGCACCGAGCCGTCATGGCCGAGCGCGTGTGTTGCAAAAGCGTGCAGATGCGCCTCGTTGCCCGGTGACACCTGCAGCGTCGCCGTGTCGACCTCGATGAAGTCCCGCTCGCCGAAGAACCGGCGGAGCGCCGACTGGATGCGGTTGCGTCCGATCAGGAAGGGACGCCGGTCGGCATGGACATCCGGGGTCCACCAGGGAGAAGCATGCGGCATGGTCGGTTCGATCCAAGCTTTCTTCGGCGCGAATGCCGGCTCAGGCTGGCTATTTGCGCGGAATTAGGGTAGTGGCGGCGCGAAATCGTAATTTTCGCGTCCTTTCCGGGCCGATCTCCGGCCCGCTCGTGTCGCGCATACCTCTGTTACAAGGAAGACTAATGGTCAAGGTCATCGCTTCTTCGGTCCGCAAGGGCAACGTTCTCGACGTCGACGGCAAGCTCTATGTCGTGCTCACCGCCCAGAACTTCCATCCGGGCAAGGGCACGCCGGTCACGCAGGTCGACATGCGCCGCATCTCCGACGGCGTGAAGGTCTCGGAACGCTACCGCACGACCGAGCAGGTGGAGCGCGCCTTTGTTGAGGACCGCGAGCACACCTTCCTTTATGAAGATGCCGAAGGCTTCCACTTCATGAATCCGGAGACCTACGACCAGCTCGTCATGTCGGCCGACGATATTGGCGACCAGAAGGCCTATCTTCAGGAAGGCATGGCCGTGATGCTGTCGATCCACGAAGCCGTCGCGATCGCCATCGACCTGCCGCGCCACGTTACCCTCGAGATCACCGAGACCGAACCGGTCGTCAAGGGCCAGACGGCGTCTTCCTCCTACAAGCCGGCCCTTCTTTCGAACGGCGTTCGTACCTCCGTACCGCCGCATATTCAGGCAGGCACCCGCGTCGTCATCGCGACGGAAGACGGTTCCTACGTCGAGCGCGCCAAGGACTGAATAGCGCCCTGAGCGCTATGGAACGGGGCGGCGGGCTTACCTGCCGCCCTTTTCTTTTTGGCCGCTTCCCGCAACTCAAGATGCGGGTGCGGAAGGCCTGAAAAATTGAGCGTGCATTTTGGAGGCTCGATGTTTAGGGTCACGTGCCGCCGGAAGCGGGACGAGATCGAGGGATTGCATGTTTCCACTGTCGCATATGATGAAAGCCTTCATCCGCAAAGGTAGCCTGACCGTGATCGATGCCGACGGCAAAAGGCACGTCTTCGCCGGAGAGCCCGGGCCGAGCGTCACGATGCGCCTGACGGACAAGCGGCTCTATCGCAGCCTCGTCCTCAATGCCGAGCTCGCCGCCGGCGAGGCCTATATGGACGGGACGATGCGCTTCGAAGAGGGGTCGACGCTGCGAGACTTCCTCACGCTCTTCTCGATCAACCGGCTGTCGCTCGGCTCCTACCCGATCCAGAAGCTGCTGCGGGCGATCAAGATGCGCTTCCGCAAGCGCCAGCAGGCAAATCCCAAGGGCAAGGCGCAGCAGAACGTCGCCCATCACTATGATCTCGGCAACGATTTCTACAGGCTCTTCCTCGACGAGAACATGCTTTATTCCTGCGCCTATTTCCGCGAGCCGGATGAGACGCTGGAGGCGGCGCAGCGCAACAAGTTGCGGCTGCTGGCCGCGAAACTTTGCTTGAAGCCCGGCATGAAAGTGCTCGACATCGGCTGCGGCTGGGGCGATCTGGCGCTCTATCTGGCGGCGCTCGAAAATGTCGAGGTCATCGGCGTCACCCTGTCGAAGGAGCAGCAGGCGCTCGCCTCCGAGCGGGCGCGCGCCGCGGGCCTGGCCGACCGCGTGCGCTTCGAGTTGAAGGATTATCGCGACGTCGAGGGACCCTTCGACCGCATCGTCTCGGTTGGCATGTTCGAGCATGTCGGCGTCCATCATTACGACGAGTTCTTCAAGAAGTTGAACGCACTGATGCGGGATGACGGCCTCGCCGTGCTGCACTCGATCGGCCATATGAGCCCGCCCGGAATGGCGAGCCCCTGGCTGCGCAAGTACATCTTCCCTGGCGCCTATTCGCCGGCTTTGTCGGAGGTTTTCGAGGTCGTCGAGCGCAACAGCCTATGGGTGACGGACCTCGAATTCCTGCGGGTTCATTACGCGACGACGCTTGCCCATTGGGGCGCGCGCTTCGATGCCAACCGCGACAAGGTGATTGCGATGTACGACGAGCGTTTTGCCAGGATGTGGGAGTTCTACCTGATCAGCGCCGAAATGATGTTCCGCACCGGCAGCCAGCTCGTCTTCCACATGCAGCTGTCGCGATCGCGTGATGCGGCGCCAATCGCGCGCGACTACATCACCGACCAGCAGCGCGCCTATATCGAGCGTGAAAAGGCGCTGGATCTGGCGATTTGAACCAAGCCCGAGATCAAGGAAGCATACAGCAGGACCTGCGCGTCCGTTTCACCAAACCGTCTTGACGCTCGGGCCGGCGACTCCTATTTCTTTAGAATTATTCTAAAGAAGGTTGCTGCTGATGTTTTCCCGCCTCTTCTCCCGTTCGAAGCGTCCTTTTCTTTCTCTCAGCGAACAGGAAATCCTGGCGCTCGCCATCTCTTCCGAAGAAGACGACGGTCGCATTTACCTCGCCTATGCGGATGCGCTGCGCGAGAAATATCCGCACTCCGCCAAGGTCTTCGAGGACATGGCCGAGGAGGAGAGCCACCATCGACAGGCCCTGATCGACCTGCATGTCGCTCGCTTCGGCAGCCGCATTCCGCTTATCCGGCGCGACCATGTGCGCGACTTTCCGGAGCGCAAGCCGGACTGGTTGATTGCCGAAATGCCGATTGAAAAGGCACGCGCCGAGGCGGAAACCATGGAGGAGGCTGCCCACCGCTTCTATCTCGAGGCGGCGGCACGCACGCGCGACGCGGCGACGCGCAAGCTGTTGGGGGATCTGGCGATTGCCGAGAAGACGCATGAAACTCTTGCCCGCCGGCTCGGCGAAAGGCATACGCCCTCCGACGTGCGCGCCGAGGAGGACGAGACGTCCCATCGCCAGTTCATTCTCACCTACGTGCAGCCGGGCCTCGCAGGCTTGATGGATGGTTCGGTTTCGACGCTGGCGCCGATCTTCGCCGCCGCTTTCGCAACCCAGGATACCTGGCAGACCTTCCTGGTCGGGCTTTCGGCCTCGGTCGGTGCAGGCATCTCCATGGGTTTCACCGAAGCCGCGCATGACGACGGCAAGCTTTCCGGCCGCGGCTCACCGGTAAAGCGCGGCCTTGCCTCCGGCATCATGACGGCGCTTGGCGGCCTCGGCCATGCGCTTCCCTATCTGATCCCGTATTTCTGGACGGCGACGGTGACCGCAGTGGCGATCGTCTTCTTCGAGCTCTGGGCCATCGCCTTCATCCAGAACCGTTTCATGGAGACGCCATTCCTGAGAGCGGCCTTCCAGGTCGTGCTCGGCGGCGGCCTGGTGCTCGCGGCGGGCATCGTCATAGGCAATGCTTAATGCATGTTGCCCAAAAGTGCGCAGCGGTTTGGGATAACGACATGCATACGAAGAAACGACATGAAAAAGGGCCGAAAACCGGCCCTTTCTTGAGATCGGCTTGTCGCCGTAAATCGTATTATCCGGCCGCTTATTTGCCGACGGAACCGACGAGCACCTCGGCGCTGTTGTCGATCGTGACCCAGCGACCGCTATTGTTCGAAGCCTGGCGCTTGAGGAAGCGATAAGGCGTATTGGTCCAGAGCCTGACGCCGCTGTCGAGATTGTCGAGGATGAAATCGCCCTGGGCGGTCCGCACCGTCAGAACCGCGTGGCCCTCACCGTCGGGTTTGCGCACCACGGTCATGAGGAGATTGCCGGCGGCAAAGCCGCGCTGCATCAGGCGCCGGCGCTTTTCGAGCGCGAAGTCCTCGCAGTCGCCCCGACCTTTCGGATAGGACCAGACCTCATCCCTGCCGAGAAGCTCCTGGTCGGTGACCGGGGCGATCTCGCGGTTGACGGTGGCGTTCACCTGCCGGATAACGGCCCAGCCGCTCGCCGTGACACGCGGCGGGGCGCCCGCCCTGGACCGGACGCCGCATTCACTCCTGTGCTTCTGACAGAACTCGAAATGCCCGATTGGCTGCGAGGTTGCCGAGCCGGTCTGCATCCAGGGAGAGGCTCCCGACTGGGCGGGAACTGCCGTGTTTGCCGAAATGAAAACTACGCAGAATGCCGCGACGCCTGCCTTTACCCCGGTCCAAAATGCCATACAGATCCCCTGCCAGCGCGCGTGCCAGATTTGATCTTCTGCACTGCTCGCGCAATCTCAAGTTGATGACAGCTTTTGTAGGCTTCCCCTAGCGCTGCTCTAATCGTTAATAAAGAGTTAATATTGTCGCGCCGCTTGAGTCAATCTACCGATTCGTCGGATTGACCTTTATGGTTAAGATCACCCCGCGAAAGGCAGCAGAAGCCCCTGCGTCCCGGGCCGTCCGGGATACGTTCTGATAAGGCATCGATGTGTTGACGGATGCCGGCCGGGGGCTCAGGCCTTGGCAAGCATGGCGCTGATGGCCTGTTTCAGTTTGACGATGTCTTCCTCGCGCGACAACCGATGGTCGCCGTCGCGAATGAGGGTCATGACGACGTCGTCCGCGGGCATGTGCTCCATGAGCTTCAACGCGTGCGTATAGGGCACATCCGGATCGCGCATGCCCTGGAGAATATGCACCGGGCAGCCCGTCTCGATCGGCCCCTTGAGGACCCGGTTTTCCCGCCCGTCCTCGATCAGGGCACGGGTGAAGACATTGGGCTCGGGGCTATATTCCGAAGGCTCCTCGAAATAGCCCCGCTCGGCAAGCGTGGTCCGCTCGGCCTGCGTCAGGTTGGGCTCGATCAGGTCGGCGGTGAAATCCGGGGCAGGGGCGATCAGCACCAGGCCGACGACGCGTTTCCCTTGGCCGCGCGCCCTCAACTCTTCGATGAGGCGCAGTGCGACCCAGGCGCCCATGGAGGAACCGATCAGGATCATGCGCCCGGCGGCCGCGTGATCGACGACTGCGAGGCTTTCTTCGAGCCAGCGCGAGATCGTGCCCTCTTTGAAGTCGCCGCCGGAAGCGCCATGACCGGAATAGTCGAAGCGGACGCAGTCCGTTCCGTTGGCTTGCGCGTGGCGTTCGACCTCGAGCGCCTTCGTGCCGGTCATGTCGGATCGGTAGCCGCCGAGCCAGATGAGGGCCGGGCGGTTCGAGGCAGGTTCCGCGCGGCAAATCCGCATGGCGATGTTGCGCGCCGAGGCGTCCGTACCCACCATTATCCGCGTGATTTCGGTTTCGGCCGGCATTGCTGACATCGCTTAATTCCTCGCAAGCACCCGTTTCGATCAGATATCCCGCTAAAAACAGATTCGCCAAGGCCTCGACAGTGGTGATTTTCCTTGCGGGCCATGCTATTGACTCTCGAGCCGCAATTCACACATTGCCGTCAGTGACTGTTTCAAGCGCTAAGTTTGAGATGACGCTGATCGTTTGATTGACCACTATTTCGTAAACAGCTCGAGGAGAGTACGACCATTCGCAGACCGTTCAAAGCGGACGCCCCAGTCAAGGAAGGGCCGCGCGCAAACAAGGAAATCCGGGTTCCCCGGGTTCAGCTCATCGATGCCGACGGCCAGAACATGGGCAGCGTTCCAATCGACCAGGCGCTCCGCATGGCGGAAGAGGCCGGTCTCGATCTGGTGGAGATCGCACCGAATTCCGAACCGCCGGTGTGCAAGATTCTCGATCTTGGCAAGCTGAAATACGCCAACCAGAAGAAGGCGGCCGAGGCGCGCAAGAAGCAGAAGATCGTCGAGATCAAGGAAATCAAGATGCGCCCGAACATCGACACCCACGATTACGAGGTGAAGATGAAGGCGATGAACCGGTTCTTCGAGGAGGGCGACAAGGTCAAGGTGACCCTGAAGTTCCGCGGCCGCGAAATGGCCCATCAGGAGCTCGGCATGAAGCTTCTGCTTCAGGTCAAGGACGATACGCAAGCGATCGCCAAGGTTGAAGCCGAGCCGAAGCTCGAGGGCCGCCAGATGATGATGGTGCTTGCGCCGAAATAAAGGCAGGGGCCCCTCGCCCCTCATTCCTCGCCAAATGCGCGGAATCCGTAAAATTCATGCCATCTGACGTGGATCGCATCCTTGTCTGAAGCCGCCCTCGGGGCGGCTTTTTGCGTTCCGGCGCATCGTTTGCTGCGCCTGACAGAATGCTGACAGCCGCGCTCAGCCGCCTGTCAGTTGCCGGATGCCAGTCTCTGCCCGTTCCGCAACAAGGAAAAGGACAAAGATATGCACAGCGCATTCAAAAAAGTGCTGCTCGTTTCCACAATGGGATTGTTCGGCGTCGTTGGAGGACCGGTAACAACCTCGTTGCTTGCGCTCGCTCCGAACCATCCCCTGGCCGCGACGGCCCTTGCGGAAACCGGCACTGGCAGCAGCTTCGAAGCCGGCCCTGGCGGCGGCTTCGACACGAGCGGCGGCACAGGTGGCGAAGGCGGCACCGGTGGTGAAACCGGCGGCACCGGTGGTGAAACCGGCGCCACTGGCAGCAGCTTCGAAGCCGGCCCTGGCGGCGGCTTCGACACGAGCGGCGGCACAGGCGGCGAAGGCGGCACCGGTGGTGAAACCGGCGGCACCGGTGGTGAAACCGGCGCCACAGGCGGCGAAGGCGGCACCGGTGGTGAAACCGGCGCCACAGGCGGCGAAGGCGGCACCGGTGGTGAAACCGGCGGCACCGGTGGTGAAACCGGCGGCACCGGTGGTGAAACCGGCGGCACCGGTGGTGAAACCGGCGCCACAGGCGGCGAAGGCGGCACCGGTGGTGAAACCGGCGGCACCGGTGGTGAAACCGGCGGCACCGGTGGTGAAACCGGCGGCACTGGCGTTGCTACCGGCGGCGACGGCGGAACTGGAACGGGCGGCGGACAAGACACCGGTCGTGTCGGAGCCCAGGACACCGGCAGGATCGGAACCCAAGACACCGGCGCTGGTGGTGGCACCGGCGGTGGCGATGGCGGAACCGTTGGCGGCACGGGCGGCGACGGCGGCAGCACTGCTGGCGGAACCGGCGGCGGCGATACCGGCACCGGCGGCGGACAAGACGGCACCGGTGGCGGAACTGCGACGGCGAACTGATCCGATTTCGGGTTGAGCCCTTCACTGCGGCGGTGGCTGTCGCCATCGCCGTAGGCCTCATAGTCAAATTCGTGCCTCTTGCATCATTCCTGCTGCAAGGGGCACGTCCGCTTCAGCAAAAATCGAAGTTCCACCCGTGTTTCCGTCACTTTTCTGGCTGATGCTGTGGCGACCTGTTATTGAGAGGACAATGAGAGATCAAATCTGCCCGGAGCGCGCTGCACGATATCGTCCCACTTCGCTCATGCGCCGGAGTCTGGCTGCATTTCTTTGCTGGTCGCTTGCGTCGTGTTTCGTGCCGTTGTCCGCGAGCGGCGCCGAGGTCGGCCAGAGCGGCCGCGACCAGTCGGGTACCAGCGGCAGCACCGGCGATACCGGCACCGGTGGCGGAGACCGTCGCAGCCCGCCGGACCCCGAAGACAACGGGAACCGGGAAACCGGAGGCCAGGAGGATGCGCGAGAGGCCGTCGTCAAGGGAGAGATCCTGCCGCTCAGCAAGCTGCTCGCCCTGGTCGACCCCGATCTCTACGGCATGATCATCGCGGTCGATCTGGTGCGGTACATGGGGAGCGACGTCTATCGGCTGAAGACGCGTGATGGCGCAGGCGTCATCCGCGACCTCAGGATCGATGCGCGCACCGGCAGATTCGTGAAATTCTGAGGCAGACATGCGTATACTTCTGGCAGAGGACGACCTCAACATCGCTGGCCATGTCCGCGGGAAACTCGAGGCCGAAGGCTACGCGGTCGATACGCTTGTGAACGGCCCCGACATCTGGGAGCGCGGCGAAGAGGGCGGCTATGCGGCTATCATCCTCGACCTCGGCCTGCCCGGCCTCGACGGATTGTCGATCCTCAAGCGGTGGCGCCACGACGGTGTGGAAACGCCCGTGGTGGTCCTGACAGCTCGCGGATCCTGGATGGAACGCGTCGACGGTTTCGACGCCGGCGCCGACGACTATATTCCCAAGCCGTTTCGAGCCGAGGAACTGCTGGCGCGGCTGAGGGCGCTTCTGCGGCGCGCCGGCCCGCGTTTCCAGATCATCAAATCGGCGGGCCGCTTCACGCTTGACGAGGCGACCCGCCGGGTCACCTTCGACGGCGAGGCGCTCGACCTCAGCCCGCTCGAATTCCGGATGGTCGCCTACTTCATCGAACGCAAGGGCGAAGTGCTGACCCCGCTCGAACTGGCAAGCCATGTCCAGGGACGCGACGACGATTCGGCCAAGAACGCCGTCGAGGCGATGATCGCCCGGTTGCGCCGCAAGACAGAAAGCGGCGCGATCGAGACGCGACGCGGCTTCGGCTATCTCCTGCCGGACGACCCTTCATGATGCGCTCGCTGCGGCTGCGACTGGCGGTCGGAGCGGTGATCGCAATCGGCCTCGTGCTGCTCGTGGCGTGGCTTTCCCTGACGCGGCTGTTCACCGACTACGTGGTCGGGCGGTACCGCAGCGAGATGATGACGATCGTCGACACGCTCGCCGCCGAACTCGCCTTGCGAGACGGCAAGCTGATGCTCGCGCGCGAGCCGGCAGATCCGCGTTTCGACCTGCCGAACGGCGGCCGCTACTGGCAGATCTCACCCGTCAACGGCAATATCCTGCGGTCGCGCTCGCTCTGGGACGTGGCGATTGATGCCGACGCGCCGGTCGGTTCGCGCTACGAGGGTTTTTCCACCAGCGAAGGTCCGGACGGACGTCCGATGCTGGTGTACAGCCAAACCCTATCGCTTGGCGAAAATGCCCCGGCGATCCGATTCGTCGCGTCAGCGGCGTTTCCGCAACGGGAACTCGACGAAGCGCTGGGCGATTTCCAAGCGCCGCTGCGGCTGATGCTGCTTGCGACCGCCGGGGTCCTGGCCGCCGCCGCCTTTTTCCAGAATGCCATCGGGCTCGTGCCGCTCCGCCGTCTCAGCGAGCGGGCGGCTTCGGTGCGCGCCGGCCGCGACCGGGATTTCGGAACCTCCGGCCCAAGCGAGGTGCAGCCGCTGGTCAGCGAGATCAATCTCCTCCTGAAGGAACGCGAAGTGGCGGTCGAGCGCGCGCGTGCCCGCGCCAGCGATCTCGCCCATGGCCTCAAGACGCCGCTGACGGTGCTGGCGCAGCTTGCCGAGCGGCTTCCGCCGGAGGATCGCGCCTTGGCGCTCAGACAGGTGGAACTCGCCCGCCAGCGGGCCGACCGGCAGCTGCAGGCCGCGCGCATGGGCGTCGAGCGGATGGCGACGACGTCGGTCATGGGCCTTGGCGGCAAGCTCGTCAGCGTCCTTAGTCCCGTCACCGCCGAGCGGGATGTCGCCTGGAAGGTCTCGATCGACAGCTCGCTTTCCCTCGACGTCGATCCGGCCGACCTTGCCGAATGCCTCGGCAACGTGCTCGACAACGCCGCGAAATGGGCGCGTTCGTTCATCCGCTTCTCGGCACACCGGGCCAACGGCGCAATCACCATCCTGATCGAGGACGACGGGCCTGGCATTGCCGAACAGGACCGCGTGGCGATCCTCAAACGTGGCGCGCGGCTCGACAGCACCGACGACCGAGAGCCCGAAGGCACGGGGCTGGGTCTCGCGATCAGCGCCGACATCGCCGACGCCTATGGCGCCTCATTGACCCTCGAGCAGTCGGACCTCGGAGGGCTGAGAGCGCGGCTGACCTTTCCGGTCAGGGGCGTGCGGCGTCCGTTGCGCGATCCCGCCTGACGCGCCGGCTCAGCCGTTCCGCCATGATCAACGGGCGGCTTGCGCTTTTGCAGGACTTCGGCTACAAGCCCCCATCCGAACGGTCCGGCAGGGCATGCCGTGGCCGTTCTTAACGCTGGAAACCAGCCTCGTCAGCCGGTTTCGCATATCAAGAACAATGGAGTAGCAAAATGCCCAAGATGAAGACGAAGTCGTCTGCCAAGAAGCGGTTCAAGGTCACCGCTACTGGCAAAGTGAGAGCTGCCGCTGCTGGTAAGCGCCACGGCATGATCAAGCGTTCCAACAAGTTCATTCGCGACGCGCGCGGGACCATGGTTCTCGCCGAGCCTGATGGCAAGAAAGTCGTCAAGAACTACCTGCCGAACGGTCTCTGAGACGTCGGGCATATTGGATACTTAAGGAGATCATGACATGGCACGTGTAAAGCGCGGTGTAGCCGCTCACGCCAAGCACAAGAAGACGCTCAAGGCCGCCAAGGGCTTCTATGGCCGCCGCAAGAACACGATCCGCGCCGCCAAGGCAGCGGTTGACCGTTCCAAGCAGTACGCCTACCGCGACCGCAAGGTCAACAAGCGCAATTTCCGCGCCCTCTGGATCCAGCGTATCAACGCTGCAGTCCGCGAGCACGGCCTGACCTATGGCCGCTTCATCGACGGTCTGAACAAGGCCGGTATTGAGATCGACCGCAAGGTTCTGTCCGACATGGCGATCCATGAGACGGCTGCATTCACCGCGCTGGTCGAAGCTGCCAAGAAGGCGCTCGCCTATCTCAAGGAAGCCGGCACGGCAAACGAGTTTGAAAGCGCTGTCCGTTAAGCCAGCGTTTTCCCAAGACCGTTTCTGAAATTGTTGGGAAACCCGCGCTGGCAGGGCTGGCGCGGGTTTTTCTTATTCGGCGCATCGCCCGCGATCGCAACCACGGGAACCGGCCCGCCAGGGCCCCTAGACGCCGGACGCGATCACATCGCTGAAGTGTTGAACCGATATACCGAACCATTCCCGCATCGAGGCAGGACAGAATGAGCGAACTGGAAACTTTGGAACGGACATTGCTGGCAAAAATCGATGCCGCCGCCGACGAGGGGGCGATCGAGGCGTTGCGCGTCGGTGCGCTCGGCAAGAAGGGTTCGATTTCGGAACTCCTGAAGACGCTCGGCACGATGAGCCCGGAAGAGCGCCAGACGCGCGGCGCTCGCATCAATGCGCTCAAGAATACCGTGACCGACGCGATTTCGGCCCGCAAGTCGGCCTTGAAGGATGCGGCGATCGCCGAGCGGCTGGCGCGCGAGACGGTGGATATCAGCCTGCCGGTGCGCTCTTCGCCTGCCGAACGCGGCCGCATCCACCCGATCAGCCAGATCGTCGACGAGATCACCGCGATCTTCGGCGACATGGGCTTCTCGATCGCCGAGGGTCCGGATATCGAGACGGACTACTACAACTTCACCGCGTTGAACTTCCCGGAAGGGCACCCGGCCCGGGAAATGCACGACACCTTCTTCTTCCAGCCGGACGAGAAGGGCGAGCGCAAGGTACTGCGCACCCACACCTCGCCGGTGCAGGTGCGCACGATGGAGGCTGAGGAGCCGCCGATCCGCATCATCATTCCCGGCAAGACCTATCGCCAGGATTCCGACGCTACCCATTCGCCGATGTTCCACCAGGTCGAGGGCCTGGTGATCGACGGGACGTCGAATGTCGCCAACATGCGCTGGGTGCTCGAGGAATTCTGCAAGGCGTTCTTCGAGGTGGACCAGGTGACGATGCGCTTCCGGCCGTCCTTCTTCCCCTTCACCGAGCCGTCCTTCGAGGTCGACATCCAGTGCGACCGTTCCGGCCCGATCGTCAAGTTCGGCGAGGGCAAGGATTGGATGGAAATCCTCGGCTGCGGCATGGTGCATCCGAACGTGCTGCGCGCCGGCGGCCTCGATCCGGACGAGTATCAGGGCTTCGCCTGGGGCATGGGCCTCGACCGCATCGCCATGCTGAAATACGGCATGCCGGACCTGCGCGACTTCTTCAATGCCGATGTCCGCTGGATGACCCATTACGGATTCCGACCGCTCGACATGCCGACGCTGTTCGGCGGTCTTTCGGCCTGATCGCTCGCGCAAGAATTCTTAGGACACAGGTGAAATCATGAAGTTCACGCTTTCCTGGCTGAAGGACCATCTGGAAACCGACGCCTCGCTCGAGGAAATCTGCGCGCGCCTGACGATGATCGGGCTCGAGGTCGAGGATGTCGACGACAAGGCCGCCTTCAAGCCCTTCGTCATCGCCAAGGTCATTTCGGCCGAGCAGCACCCGAACGCCGACAAGTTGAGGGTGCTGATGGTCGATACCGGCAACGGCTCACCAGTACAGGTCGTCTGCGGGGCCCCGAATGCGCGCAAGGGTCTCATCGGCGCCTTCGCTGCGCCGGGCACCTACGTTCCCGGCATCGATGTCACGCTCTCGATGGGCAACATTCGCGGCGTCGAAAGCCGCGGCATGATGTGCTCGGAAAAGGAACTGGAGATATCCGATAACCACACCGGCATCATCGACCTGCCCGAGGATGCCCCGGTCGGCACCAGCTACGCGGCCTATGCAGGCCTCGATGATCCGGTCATCGAGATCAACCTGACGCCGAACCGGCCGGACTGCACCAGCGTTCACGGCATTGCCCGCGACCTCGCCGCCTCCGGCCTCGGCACCCTGAAGACGAGGCCGGCGCCGTCTTTTCCTGTCGAGGGCGAGACACCTGTCAAGGTCCGGCTCGAGCTTGGCGAGGACAGGCATCTCTGCCCCGGCTTTGCGCTCCGCCTGGTGCGCGGCGTCAAGAATGGCCCGAGCCCGGCTTGGATGCGCCAGCGGCTGACGGCGATCGGGCTCAGGCCGATCAACGCACTTGTCGACATCACCAACTACCTGACCTTCGACCAGGGCCGGCCGTTGCACGTCTTCGACGCAGCGAAGGTCACCGGCAACCTGGCGGTTCGCCGGGCGAAGGAAGGCGAGACGGTACTGGCGCTCGACGGCCGCGAATACACGCTGTCGCCCGCCAATGTGGTGATTGCCGATGAGGACGGCGTCGAATCGATCGGCGGCATCATGGGCGGCGAGCACTCCGGCTGCGACGAGAACACGACCGACGTGTTGATCGAGTCGGCCCTCTGGGACCCGATGAACATCGCCAAGACGGGCCGCACGCTCGCCATCATCACCGATGCGCGCTATCGCTTCGAGCGCGGCGTCGATCCGGATTACATGGTGCCGGGCCTCGAACGGGCGACCGAACTGGTGCGGGAGCTCTGCGGCGGCACCGCCGCGAAGCTGGACGTCGTCGGCTATGAAGGCCACACGCCCAAGCTCGTCGATTTCCCCGTCTCGGAGGTGAAGCGGCTGACCGGTCTCGAGGTCTCCTCCGACGAGAGCTTTTCGATTCTCACCAAGCTCGGCTTCGGCGTCGAGGGCTCCGGCGAGCGCTTCCGCGTCACCGTGCCCTCCTGGCGGCCCGACATCGACGGCAAGGCGGACCTGGTCGAGGAAGTGATGCGCATCCATGGCGTCGACAATATCGTCGCCGCGGCCTTGCCGAGCCACAACGCCGTCAATGGCAAGATCCTCACGACGCTGCAGATCCGCACCCGCCAGGCGAGACGCGCTCTTGCAAGCCGCGGCATGCTCGAAGCGGTCACGTGGTCGTTCATCTCCGAAGACCAGGCGAGGCTCTTCGGCGGCGGTCAGCCGGCGCTGAGGCTCGCCAATCCGATCGCCGCGGATATGTCCGATATGCGGCCGTCGCTGCTGCCGGGGCTTTTGACCGCCTCGCAGCGCAATGCCGACAAGGGCTATGGCGATGTGGCGATCTTCGAGGTGTCCGGCACCTATGAGGGCGACACGCCCGAGACGCAGCGCCGCGTCGCCGGCGGCGTCCGGCGCGGTAACGCGTCACTCAACGGCGCCGGCCGGCTCTGGTCGAACGCGGTGAAGGGCGGCGGCAAGCCGGTCGACGTCTTCGACGCGAAGGCCGATGCGATCGCCGTGCTCGAAGCCTGCGGCGTGCCGATGGCCAATGTCCAGTTCGAAGCCGGTGGTCCAGCTTGGTATCATCCGGGTCGTTCCGGAACGATCAAGCTCGGCCCGAAGATCGTGCTTGGCGCCTTCGGCGAGTTCCACCCGAAAACCCTCGACGCCCTCGATGTGTCCGGGCCGATCGCCGGCTTCGAGATCTATGTCGATGCGATGCCGGAGCCGAAGAAGAAGACGACGCGCACCAAGCCGGCGCTGGAGCTCTCGCCGTTCCAGGCGGTGAAGCGCGACTTCGCCTTCGTGGTCGACAAGGAGGTCGAAGCGGCCGCGATCGTCCGGGCCGCCTCCGGCGCCGACCGCAAGTTGGTGACCGGCGTCAATGTCTTCGACGTCTTCGAAGGGGCCTCGCTCGGCGAAGGCAAGAAGTCGATTGCCATCGAGGTCACGATTCAGCCGGTCGAGCGCACGCTGGCCGACGAGGATTTCGAGGCGCTGACCTCCCGGATCGTCGCCAACGTCGCCAAGAGCACAGGTGGCGTGCTCCGCGCCTGAGGAATGCGAAGGCCGCCGTTCATTGCGGCGGCCTTTTTCGTTGAGGCGATCAATCGGCTGGTTGCATCAGCTCGATCCGGTTACCGAACGGATCGCTGACATAGCGACGCAGGAAGCCGGCGAGCGGCTCGTCTCCCGTGGTTGGAATTCCCGCTGCCTGGAGGCGCGAGATCAGCGCGGAGAGGTCATCGACAAGGAAGGCGGGATGCGCCTTGCGAGCGGGCAAGAATTCTCTCTCGACCCCGAGATGGACCTTGAGGCCGGCTTGCTCGAACCAGCAACCGCCGCGCGCCGCGAGATTGGGCGGCTTGGCCACCTCCGGAATTCCAAGCAGGTCGGCGTAGAACCGACGAGCCTCCGCTTCGCCGCCTTCCGGCATGGCAAGCTGCACGTGGTCGATTGCAACGACCTTGCCGGATGCGCTTTGCGGCATGATCCCCTCGAACAGCGTTGGTTCCGAAGCCAGGTCTCTGCACGGATTATGTGTGGCGATGCCAAACCTTGTTGACGATCAGCCAACGCCCGTCGACCTTGAGCAGGGTTAGATAGTCCGTATAGCGCAAGCCGCCGAATTCATCGATCACCTTCACGCTCGCCGCGTCGCCGGTGATGTGGATCATCTCCACCTCCATGAGCGGCTGCGTCTCCGGCGGCGCCGAGCCCTCCGTCACGACGGCGGCGATGAAGGCGTCACGGCTCAGCCATTCGACCGAGTCTTCGTAATTGCCAACGATCGAGGCGCTCGGGTGAAAGGCCTTGCGCAGCGCCGCCTCATTGGCGAAAGCCATGCCGTCGACATAGAGATGGACGACCGCGCTGATGGCCTGCTCATCGGACATACCTGATTCCTCCATTCCTGGAGCGGCCAAGGGAACACAACGCTGTTGCGCGTGATCGAAGCTCTTCCGCCTCTGATGCCGCTCCAGCCATCATCAAGGCGGGACACATCATAGTTAGGGTATCGCAACGGAATTGCGATACCCGTGGCCGCAGCCGGCCCTCAGCGATTCGTCAGCGCCAGTGACGCGTCGGTGTACCGCCTGCCGGCGACGAGCGCCGGGGACAATGCCTCGCCGAGTTCGGCGCGTTCCTCTGCAGAAAGAACGATATCGGCGGCGGCGGCGTTCTGCTCCAGATGCTCGAGCTTGCGGGCGCCGGGGATCGGCACAATGTTGTCGCCCTGGTTGACGACCCAGGCGAGCGCCAGCTGGGCGGCCGTCACCCCTTTTTCCGCGGCGAGCCTTTGCAGCTTTTCGATGAGCGCGGCATTAGCGTCGAAGTTCTCCGCCTGGAAGCGCGGCAGCGAGCGACGGAAATCGTCGGCGGCGAGGTCTTCGACCTTGCGGATGGTGCCCGTCAGCATACCGCGTCCAAGCGGGCTATAGGGGACAAAGCCGATGCCGAGCTCGCGGCAGGTGGCGAGTACCTCGTCTTCCGGATCGCGCGACCAGAGCGAATATTCGCTCTGCACCGCGGCGATCGGATGGACCGCATGGGCGCGACGGATGGTGGCGGCGCTCGCCTCGGAAAGACCGATCGCCCGAACCTTGCCCGATTTCACCAGCTCCGCCATGGCGCCGACGGTTTCCTCGATCGGCACATTCGGATCGATGCGGTGCTGATAATAGAGATCGATGACGTCGATGCCGAGCCGCTTCAGCGATGCTTCGGCGACGGCCTTGGCATTTTCCGGCCGGCCATCGACCCCCTTGATCGCCTCAGCGGCCGGTTTGCCCGGCTCGATCAGAAAGCCGAATTTCGTGGCGATCACCACCTGGTCGCGCCTGTCCTTCAGCGCCCGGCCGAGGAGCTTCTCGTTCTCATAGGGCCCGTAGACCTCTGCCGTGTCGAAGAAAGTGACGCCGAGCTCAACGGCGCGATGGAGCGTTCGGATCGATTCGCGTTCGTCGGCCTCGCCATAGGCGAAGCTCATGCCCATGCAGCCGAGGCCGATGGCCGAGACGGTGAGTTCATTGCCGAGCTTGCGGGTTCTCATGGGATTTCCTTTCCGGCTGGAATACGCTTGGACGCGGTCATGCCGAAGGCACAAAGCGTCTGCGTTGAACTGAGAGGTGACCGTCGGAGGCCTCGCGCCAGGTCGGTTCGGCGGCGTGCACGACGACGAGGGGAAGATAGGCCCGTCATCGGCGGCTGAAAATCGCTGCCAATTCTCACAGGTTGTTCTATTATTTCGATCAATGAATCGCACCCAGCTCTCCCAGCTCGCCGTCCTCTCCGCCGTCGCCGCACATGGCAGCTTCCGCGGTGCGGCTAAAGAGCTCGCCATTGCGCCGTCGGCCGTCAGCCACGCCGTCGCGAGCCTGGAAGCGAGCCTCGGCGTCCGGCTGCTTGCGCGTACGACGCGCAGCGTCGCGGCGACCGAAGAGGGCCGGCGGCTCCTCGACCGGCTACGGCCGGCGCTCGACGAGATTGCCCAAGCGCTGGAATTGGCCGTGGATGCGCGGCTGCGACCGGCCGGAAACCTGCGGATCACCGCGCCGCGCTTTGCCGCCGACCTTATTCTCGCGCCGCGGCTCGGCGACTTCCTTGCCGGCTATCCCGATATCGTGCTGGAGATCGCCAATGAGGACGGCTTCACCGATATCGTCGAGGCGGGTTTTGACGCGGGCATAAGGCTGGGCGAGAGCCTGGAAGCGGACATGATCGCGGTCAAGATCGGCCCGGATCTTAAGAGCGCGGTCGTCGCATCGCCCTCCTATTTCGAGCGATTCCCGCGGCCCCTGCACCCGCGCGACCTGGCGGCACATCGCTGCATCCGCCGGCGCTTTTCGAACGGCACGATCTATCGCTGGGAATTCGAGAAGGATGGGGAGGAGATTACCGTTTCGGTGAGCGGCCCGCTGATCCTCGGCGAGGACCGGCCGATCATCAAGGCGGCGATCGGCGGAGCGGGCCTCGCCTACCTCTTCGAACCACGCGTCAGCGGCTATGTGGAGGAGGGGAAATTGGAACGGGTGCTCGAGGATTGGTGTGCGCCCTATGCCGGCCCCTATCTCTATTATCCCAGCCGTCGCCAGATGCGTCCGGCGCTCAGGGCCTTCATCGATTTCTTCCGGCATACGGATTGACCGGCGACCGGCCTTCTCGCCGGTCGCCGGTAGCGGTCATGCGGCCTTCTTGTTCGCTTTCGCCGTCGCAAGCTTCGTCAGATCCTGGTCGGTGACGACTTCTTCCTTCAGCGTTGCGTCGAGAAGCGACACGGCGTCCTTGAGACCGATGGTCTGCGCCCAGGTCTTAAGGGAACCGTAGCGAGCGATCTCGTAATGCTCGACAGATTGCGCGGCTGAGATCAGGCCGGCGTCGAGGGCAGCCGTGCCCTTGAACTCGTCCATAATCTCCTCGCCCTCGGCAATGATCCCCTCGATCGCTTCGCAGGTTTTCCCTTGCGCGCGTTTGCCGATCAATTCGAAGACCTGCTGCAGCCGCTCGACATGGGTTTCGGTCTGCTCGCGGTGCTTTTCGAACGCTGCCTTGAGCTCCGGTGCCTGCGCGCCGCGTGCCATCTTCGGAAGAGCCTTCAGGATCTTGCGCTCGGCATAGTAGATGTCCTTGAGTGCGTCGTAGAACAGGTCGTCCATTGTCTTTTCCTTGGGCATTGTCGATTTCCTTCCTTGTCCGGTTTGGGAGGTTTGGCAGTGACGCCCACTCAACATCAGACAGAGGCATTTGTTCCTGCCCTCGGGGAAAATGGCGTGCCTTGTAGGAAATCGGGTGGCCGCATTGACCGCCATCTGGGATTTTCCGCGCGTCAATGACAACAGGCGCGAGGAAAGTGAAATGTCGAGACTTGAAGGAAAAGTGGCGATCGTGACGGGTGCAAGTTCGGGAATAGGCCGTGCGGCCGCCTCTCTCTTTGCGCGGGAAGGCGCAAAGGTCGTGATCGCCGCAAGGCGCGTTGAAGCCCTCGAGCAGCTCGTAGGCGAGATCACCGAAGAAGGCGGAGAAGCGGCAATGCTCGCCGGCGACCTGCGCGACGAAAGCTTGAACGAGGCGCTGGTGGGTCTGGCGCTCGGCCGCTTCGGCGGATTGGACATTGCCTTCAACAATGCCGGCGCACTGGGCGCCATGGGCGAGGTCTCGTCGGTCTCGGTCGAGGGATGGCGCGAGACGCTCGACACCAACCTGACCAGCGCCTTTCTCGCCGCCAAGCATCAGGCTCCGCCCATGATTGCTCGCGGCGGCGGTTCGCTCGTCTTCACATCGAGCTTCGTCGGTCACACGGCAGGGTTCCCGGGCATGGCCGCCTACGCGGCCAGCAAGGCCGGGCTGATCGGCCTGGTGCAGTCTCTGGCTGTCGAGTTCGGAGCCCGCGGCGTGCGGGTGAATGCGCTACTGCCGGGCGGCACCGACACGCCGTCCAATGCCGCGAACCTGCCCGGTGCTTCTCCCGAGACGCGCGGCTTCGTCGAAGGCCTTCATGCGCTGAAACGCATGGCACAACCGGCGGAAATCGCCGAGGCCGCGCTTTATCTTGCCTCCGACGGTGCTAGCTTCATCACCGGCACCGCATTGCTCGTCGATGGCGGCGTTTCGATCAGCAGGACATGATGCACGGCTTGCAATCTGAACGGGTGCGGAGGGAAGAATGAGGAAACCGGGATCGATGAAATCGCTTGAGGATCTCGGCCGCGTGCGCCTGTCGAAAAACTTCTTCCTGCGCGATTTCCTCCATTCGGAAATCGCCGATTTCTACCGTATTCCGAACATCCCGGACGATCCGGATCTTGCCATCGAGGCCGGTCGCAAGCTCTGCGAGGAGCTTCTCGAACCGCTGCAGGCGACCTTCGGCCGGCTCCACATCCGCTCCGCCTATCGCAACCGCGCCGTCAATGCCTTCGGCAATGCCAACAAGCTCAATTGCTCGACCAATGCCGCGACGGCCGCCGACCACATCTGGGACATGCGCGACGCGGACGGCTTTATGGGTGCGACCGCTTGCATCGTCATTCCCTGGGTTTGGGACCGGGAGCGTGGGGAGGGTGGCTGGCAGAGCCTCGCCTGGTGGATCCACGACCACCTTCCCTATGCCTCGCTCTGCTTCTTCCCGAAGCTTTGGGCCTTCAACATCCAATGGCACGAGCGGCCGCGACGGACGATCCGCAGCTTCGCCGAACCGCGCGGCCTCCTGACGAAACCGGCCATGGCCAACCACGAAGGCAGCCACGCGCATCTTTATCCGGGTTTTCCGCCGCTCGCGTCGGCGGCGAGGTGGTAAGGTTCCGCCCCACAAATGGGAGGGGCTTACGATGCCGCGCCCGCTCCCTTCATGTCTCGGCGGTTCCGCGCTCTCGGATGTTGAAAATGACATTGGCCGGGGCGACGGGTGCAAGCCCCTCCCTCGTGTGGGGAGGGGTCTTCGTGGCCGCGCATCCCCACCTCTACGCGTGATATAAGCCCACTCCGCTACTGGCTCACGTCGTTCAGCTTGCCGATCGCCTCCTCTGAGAGCTTGAGCTCCGCCGACCTTACGAGGCTTGCCAGCTGATAGAGATTGGTGGCGCTGGCGATCGGCGCGGTAACGCCGTTGCGGGCGATGATCCAGGCGAGTGCGATCTCCGCCTGTTTCGCGCCGGTCTCCTCGGCAATCTCGTCGAGCACGCCGAGAATGCGCATGCCGCGCCCGTCGAGGTATTTTTCGACGCCGCCGCCGCGCGCCGAGCCTTCGAGATCCGTGTGCGAGCGGTACTTGCCGGAAAGAAAGCCGCGAGCCAGGCTGAAATAGGTGATGACGCCGATCTCCTCGGCGATGCAGAGATTGCGCAAGGCACCGTCATAGGAGGCGCGGTCGTAGAGATTGTATTCGGGCTGCAACACGTCGTAGCGCGGCAGGCGCTTTGCCGCCGCGACATCGAGGGCATCGCGCAATTGTCCCGCGTCGAGGTTCGAGGCGCCGATCGCCCGCACCTTGCCTTGCGAGAGGAGCGTCTCATAGGCGGCGAGCATTTCCTCGTAGGGCGTGTCAGGATCGGGCCAATGCGACAAATAGAGGTCGATATAGTCGGTCTGCAGGCGCTTCAGCGAGTCTTCGACCGCCTGCAGGATCCAGCGACGCGAGAGCCCCTTGCGGCCGGGTCCGAGTTCGGAGCCGACCTTGGTGATGATGACCGCCCGGTCGCGCGGATGCCCGGACTGCTTCAGCCACTTGCCGATGATCGTCTCGGATTCACCGCCCTGGTTTCCGGGGACCCAGGAGGAATAGACATCCGCCGTGTCGACGGCGTTGAAGCCCGCATCGAAAAAGGCATCGAGAAGGGCGAAGGACGTTCTCTCGTCCGCGGTCCAGCCGAACACATTGCCGCCAAAGACGAGCGGGGCGATTGAAAGATCCGTACGGCCAAGTCTGCGCAATTCCATGGTTTCGCTCCGCGGTTGGATAAAAAACAAGCTGCGATCGGGAGGATTGCCGGGAAAACATAGGTCAGTTCCCTGCAGATGACACGCGCCCGGCGCGTTTTTCCTGCGCTCTTCGGCTCACAAGGCACGCGGCTCGCCTGGAGCGCCGCGGGTCTGTCAGATGCGCAATGGTCGCTGTAGCACGTTGAATCGCTGCGCAGTTTTGCTCTCAAATCGGTTCCGATTCAAAGAATCATGCAGTAGTCTCGGCGCCGCCCGATCGCGCGATCTGGATAGATCCGGACGCGATCGATCCACACAAATCAAGGTGCGGACCGAGGCGGAGCCTCTGCCTCTCTTCACGAGTCCGCTCTACAAGGAGACTGCCCCATGCTGCGTTTCGGAATTCTGTCGACGGCCAGGATTGGCCGCGAACTCGTCGTGCCAGCCATCCAGGATGCGGAAAATTGCGTCGTCTCGGCGATCGCCAGCCGCGACCACGCGAAGGCGCGGGCCATGGCCGACCGCTTCTCCGTGCCGCATGCCTTCGGCTCCTATGAAGAGATGCTCGCCTCGGACGTGATCGACGCCGTCTACATTCCGCTCCCGACGTCGCAGCACGTGGAATGGGCGATCAAGGCGGCCGATGCCGGAAAGCATGTTCTCTGCGAAAAACCGCTGGCGCTGAAGGCCGAGGAAATTGATGCCGTGATCGCAGCTCGCGATCGCAACAAGGTGCTGGTTTCGGAAGCCTATATGGTCACCTACAGCCCCGTCTGGCGCAAGGTTCGCTCGCTGTTGGCCGAGGGCGCCATCGGCAAGCTGCGGCATGTCCAGGGCGCCTTCACCTACTACAACCGCGATCCCGGCAACATGCGCAACGTCCCGGCGCTGGGCGGCGGCGGCCTGCCGGACATCGGTGTCTATCCGGCGATCACCACCCGGTTCACCACCGGCAAGGAGCCGCTGCGCGTCCAGGCCGATACAGACCGCGATCCGCAATTCCGCACCGACATCTATTCGAGCGTGCGCGCCGACTTCGGCGATTTCGAGCTGAGCTTCTACATCTCCACCCAGCTCGCTGCCCGCCAGGTCATGGTCTTCCATGGGGACCAGGGCTATATCGAAGTGAAGTCGCCCTTCAATGCGGACCGCTACGGCCGCGAGGAAGTGGAGCTCACCAACCAGAATCATGCCCAGTCGCAACTCTTCCGCTTCCAGGATGCGCGCCAGTACAAGCTCGAGGCGGAAGCCTTCGCGCGAGCGGCGAAGGGCGAGGCGGAAGAGGTGGTGACGCTGGAGAGCTCGCGCCTCAATCAAAAGTTCATCGATGCGATCTATCGCGCCAGCGAGAAAGATGGCTGGGAAACGGTCTGAGGCCGGATGACAAGGCGGCCCGACAAAACGAAGGGCCGCCGCATTTCGGGGCCTAGGCGGCCTGCCTCATGCCCGCCTGGGCGGCCCCCTTCAGCTTCAGGAAGAGAAAGTCTGCGACGCCGATCATCGCCACGATGATCAGTCCGATCCCGACTGCCGACAGCGACGCGTTGGCGAGGACGAGGATGACGAAGCTGGCGATCTGCCAAAGAATGTCGCCGGCGATGCTGATCCGGGCAGCCAGCGCGTTCGGGCCTGCTTTTCTCGCTGAGGCAAGATGGAAAGCGCCCCAGAGCAACAGGCCTATACCGAGCACCCCGATGACCTCCGGCGCAACAACGGGGCCGACCAGCGCCGCCAGTGGCTGCGCATCGACGATCAGGACCGTGCCGGCGATGAGGGAGAAGATGCCGTCGGCGACGAATGTCCTGTTGAGAAGCGAGCGGTTGGAAAGGTCGAGCATGTCTGTCTCCTTCGGTTGTCGATGGAGCAATGCTGGCCTGTTGTAGTCATCAAACCAATTACCTCGGAGGTAATGGATTTCACGCCGCGTTCAGCCCATTCTTGCCGCGCAACGAAGGAAGGCTTCCCATGGAATTCGGCAGTCGCTTGAAGGAATGGCGCGGTCATCGCCGCATGAGCCAGCTTGATCTGGCGACCGCTGCCGGCATTTCCACCCGCCATCTCTCCTTCCTCGAGACAGGCCGTTCGCGGCCGAGCGAGGGGATGATCCTGCGGCTTGCCTCGGTGCTCGATATCCCCGCGCGCGACCAGGGCTCGCTCTTTTCCGCGGCCGGCTATCGACCGCGCATGGCGACGCGGCCCGCCGCCGGATTGGATTCGATGCCTGCCGCCATCGCCGGGGCGATCCGCCTGATGCTGGACCGGCACGACCCGTACCCCGGTCTTGTCCTCGATCATCAATATACGGTGCTTTTGACCAATCCGGTCTTCGCAGCGCTTGTCGAGGCGGCCGGTATTCCGTTCAGGCCAGGACAGAACTTCCTCGACGGCTTCCTTGGCGCCGAGAGCGTCCGTACCCTCGTGATCAACTGGGAGGCCGCTGCAGCCGACCTTGTCCAGAGGGTCCGCATGGAAGCCTGGCTGCAGGGGCCGCGCAGTCCGCTGCAGCGCCGGCTCGACCGGCTCGCCGCCGATTCGGCGGTCGTGAAGGCAATCGAGAGTCATCCGGCCACGGATCGGATGCCGGTGCTGCCGATCGAACTGCGCCTCGGTGAAACGGAACTGCGCTTCATCACGACGCTCTCGACCTTCGGTTCGACCCAGGATGCGCTGGTGGAGGGTGTCCTGATCGAATCCTTCTTCCCGGCCGACGAGGCCACGCGGTGCTTTTTCGAGAAGGCGATCTCTCCGCCGCCAGAAAAACCGCAGATAGGCGGCTCTGACTGCTGATCTTCCGCGCGCGGTCGGCTACAAAGGGCGCATGACCTCGTTCTTCGATTCCGATTCTCCGTCCAATGTCGCCGAATATTCGGTGTCGGAGCTGTCCGGCTCGATCAAGCGTACGCTCGAGCAGGCCTTCGAGCACGTCCGGGTGCGCGGCGAGATTTCCGGCTATCGCGGCCCGCATTCCTCCGGCCATGCCTATTTCGCGCTGAAGGACGATCGCGCCCGCATCGAGGCGGTGATTTGGAAGGGCACCTTTGCGCGGCTGAAATTCCGCCCGGAGGAGGGAATGGAGGTCATCGCGACCGGCCGGGTCACGACCTTCCCCGGCTCGTCGAAATACCAGATCGTCATCGATTCGCTGGAACCGGCCGGCGCCGGCGCGCTGATGGCGCTGCTCGAGGAGCGCAAGCGCAAGCTTGCGGCGGAGGGCCTGTTCGACCCTGCGCGGAAGCGGCCGCTTCCCTTCATGCCGAAGGTGATCGGTGTCGTGACCTCACCGACCGGCGCGGTCATCCGCGACATTCTGCACCGGATTGCCGATCGTTTCCCGGTTCATGTGGTCGTCTGGCCCGTGCGCGTCCAGGGCGACGGGGCGTCCGAGGAGGTCGCGGCGGCGATCCGGGGGTTCAATGCCCTGGAGGAAGGCGGGCCTATTGCGCGCCCGGACGTGCTGATCGTGGCGCGTGGCGGCGGCAGCCTCGAGGATCTCTGGGGCTTCAACGACGAAGCGGTGGTGCGTGCGGCGGCCGCCTCCGGCATTCCGCTGATCTCGGCCGTCGGCCATGAGACCGACTGGACGCTGATCGACCACGCGGCCGACCAGCGGGCGCCGACGCCGACCGGAGCGGCCGAAATGGCGGTACCGGTGAAGGCCGATCTCGAGGCACAACTCGCCAATCTTTCCGCCCGCCTGCAGGCGGCCGCGACGCGGCAGATGGATCACCGGCGCCACGCGCTGCGCGCGCTGGCCCGGGCCCTGCCATCGCTCGATCAGTTGCTGGCGCTGCCGCGGCGGCGCTTTGACGAGGCGGCCGCTGGTCTCGGCCGCGGCCTGCAGATGAACACCGCCAACAAGCGCCGCAGCTTCGAGCGCATTGCCGCGCATCTGCGATCAGAGTTGCTGACGACAAAGATCCGCGAGCACCGGCGGCATCTCCTGGAAGCGATGAGCAAGGCCGAGCGATGCGTTGAGCGCCAGATCGACCGGCGGCAGGCGCACGTTTCGGCCGCCGACGCATCGCTTCGAGCGTTGCCCTCGCGTCTCCTCGGTCAGATCCATCGCGCATCGGACCGAATTTCGGGCTTGAGCACGCGGGCCGACGGAGCGATGGCCGCCGAGCTGCGTCGATTGAAAGGCGCCCTTGTGGCCCAGGATCGCGTGCTGCAATCGCTTTCCTACCGCAACATCCTGCAGCGCGGTTTTGCACTGGTGCGCGATGGCGCAGGCGACCCGGTGAAGCAGGCGGCGGCGGTGACGCCGGGCATGGCGCTGTCGCTGGAGTTTGCCGACGGCAGCGTCTCGGCGGTCGCGGGCGAGGGCGGGTCAGCCCCGACCGAGGCGCCGAAGAAGCGCCCGGCGCGGCCGGCGGAACCGACGAAGCAGGGCAGCTTATTTTAGAGAAGGTGGGGCGCGATGCGTATTCTGATGGTGCTCGCCCATCCGCTCGAGGAGAGTTTTGCAGCAAGCGTCGCGCAGGCGGCCAAGGAGACCTTGGAAGGCCGCGGCCACATCGTCGATCTGCTCGACCTCTATCGCGAGGGCTTCGACCCGCGGCTGACCGCCGCGGAGCGCGGCAGCTATTTCATGGAGCGATATGACGCCTCCGAGGTCTCCGGCTGGATTGCGCGGCTGAAGGTGGCCGATGGGCTGATACTGGTTTTTCCGCAATGGTGGTTCAATTTTCCGGCGATCCTCAAAGGCTTCTTCGATCGGGTCTTCGCGCCGGGGGTCGCTTTCGAGCACGACCCGGCGGGAGGACGTATCATCCCGCGCCTTACCAACATCAAGCTCTTCTGGACGCTGACGAGCACTGGTTCGCCCTGGTGGGTCGTGTATCTCTATATGGGCAATCCGGTGCAGCGCCTGCTCAAGCGCGGCATCGCCGCCTTCTGCAGCAAAGGTCTCGATTTTCGCATGGTCAGCTTGTACGACATGGACCGGGCGACGGACGCGAGGCGCAAGCGCCACCTCGAGCGGGTGCGGAAATTGCTCAGCCGTGTCTAGGGCAATTCTTACTCGAAGGCCGCAAGGAGTTTGCGCAGCAGCGCATCGAGCGCTTCCCGTTCTTGCGGGCTGAGCTCCGAAAGCAGGCGATGCTGGTTCGCGACATGCGCGCTCACCGCCGCGTCGACGCGTTTAAGGCCTTCCGAAGTGAGCGCGATGATGACCCCGCGCCGGTCGTCGGGATTGTCCAGCCTTTCGACGAGCCCCGCCTTTTCGAGCTGGTCGATGCGGTTCGTCATCGTTCCGGAGGTCACCATGGTGGTCGCCAGCAGATCGCCCGGGGAAAGCTGGAAGGGCGGGCCGGAACGCCTGAGCGCCGCCAGCACGTCGAAACTTGCCGAAGTCAGCCCATGGTCGGTGAAGGTCTTCTCGATCTCGCGGCCGAGATGGGTCCTGAGCCGTGTGAAGCGGCCGAGAAGGCCCATGGCCGAAACATCGAGATCGGGCCGTTCGCGGCGCCATTGCGCCAGGATCTTGTCGACATGGTCCATCAGCCGCTCCTCTGTCCCCCGTGACTATCGCGCAGATATCTTGACGTCAAGATAAATTGCGCTACCATGCATTTATCTTGATGTAGAGATTCTTGAGATTGAGATATGGAAACAACACGCAGCTTCGATATCGCCCTGACAGCCGCAGCGCCGGCGATTTGGGGCAGCACCTATCTGGTGACCACCGAATTGCTCCCTGCCGGTTACCCCTTGACGGTGGCGATGCTGAGGGCCCTGCCAGCCGGCCTCCTGTTGCTGCTCGTCGTCCGGCAGTTGCCGAAGGGTATCTGGTGGCCGCGCAGCTTTCTGCTCGGCGCGCTCAACTTTTCCTTCTTCTGGGCGATGCTGTTCGTGTCCGCCTACCGGCTTCCGGGCGGTGTCGCCGCAACCGTCGGCGCCATCCAGCCGCTGATCGTCGTGGTGCTGTCGCGTGTCGTGCTTGGTTCGCCGATCCGGGTGCTGAGCATCCTTGCCGGTGTCGCGGGCATCGCCGGGGTCGCGCTGCTGGTGCTGACACCCGGTGCAGTACTCGATCCTCTCGGCGTCGCGGCGGGTCTCGCGGGCGCCGTCTCCATGGCTTTCGGCACGGTGCTTAGCCGGCACTGGGCGCCGCCGGTCTCGCCGCTGACCTTCACCGCCTGGCAATTGGCGGCCGGTGGTCTTCTCCTTGTCCCCGTAGCTTTGCTCTTCGAGCCGTCTCTCCCGCCGCTCACCTCATCGAACCTGATGGGTTTCGCCTATCTCGGCCTGGTCGGCGCCGCCTTCACCTATCTCCTGTGGTTCCGCGGCCTGTCACGACTGGAGCCATCCCAGGTGGCGCCGCTCGGCTTCCTCAGCCCTGTGGTGGCAATCCTGCTTGGCTGGGGCGCACTCGGCCAACAGATGACGGGTATACAATTGCTGGGGATCGTCGTCGTCTTTGCCAGCGTCTGGATGAGCCAGCAGGCGCAGATGGTGCGTCGCCCCGCACCCGCCCGCGCCTAGCGAACTGGTTGGCAGAAGCGCTGCCGCGGCAAGTCATGCCGCGGCGCCTGTCGTTGATCGCCTAGGCCCACTCGCCCTTGCGCATCACCGGCACACGGCTGCCGTCGGCGCGCACACCATCGATGTCGACCTCGCCGGAGCCGATCATCCAGTCGATATGGATGAGGCTGGAATTGCCGCCCTGGGCGCGGATTTGCTCTTCGCTGAGGCTGGCGCCATTCAGGAAGCATTTCGAATAGCACTGGCCAAGCGCGATGTGGCAGGAGGCGTTCTCGTCGAAAAGCGTGTTGTAGAAGAGGATGCCGGAGGCCGAGATCGGCGATGAATGCGGCACCAGCGCCACTTCGCCGAGCCGGCGGGCGCCCTCGTCAGTGTCGAGCACCTTCTTCAGCACTTCCTCCCCCCGCGAGGCCTTGGCCTCGACGATGCGGCCGCCTTCGAAGCGTACCTGGATGTTGTCGATCAGCGTGCCCTGGTGCGACAGCGGCTTGGTGCTCGATACATGCCCTTCGACGCGCAGCGCATGCGGCGTTGTGAAGACCTCTTCGGTCGGAATGTTCGGATTGCAGGTGATCCCATTCTTGGCGGTCGAGGCACCGCCGTGCCATTCGTGGCCGTCCGCGAGCCCGACTGTCAGGTCGGTGCCCGGCCCGCTGAAATGCAGCGCCGCGAAGCGCTCCTCGTTAAGCCAGGCCGAACGCCGGCCGAGATTGGCATTGTGCTCCTTCCAGGCGGCGATCGGGTCGTCGACGTCGACGCGGGAGGCGGCGAAGATGGCGTTCGCCAATTTCTCGACGGCAATCGCCTCCGCATCGTCCGGAAAGACCTGCCTCGCCCAGGACGGGTTCGGATAGGAGACGATGTTCCAGTTGATGTCGAAGTTGGAGATCTTTTCGAGCGCCGGCTTGTAGGCGATCGAATTGGCCCTGTTGGCGCGTACCACCTTCTGCGGATCCTGTGACGAGAGCAGCATCGGGTTGTCGCCGGCGATCGCCAGACGGGCCGCGCCGCCCGCAAAGGCCTTCGCCATGCCCTCGTAGAGCCAGTCACTCGCCCGGTCGAAACTCTCGTCCGGCGCATGGGCGTAGCGGGCGAGCGTCGCCTCCTCGTCCGCATAGAAGGTCGTCACCAGCCCGGCGCCCGCTTTATAGGCGTGCTTGGTGATCAGGCGCACGAGCGGCAGCGCGGCAATCGGCGCGGTCATCACCAGGTCCTGGCCGCGCTGAAGCTGCAGGCCGACCTTGACGGCGACCTCGGCGAGCTTTTCGAGTTTGGCGGGATCGACGGGATTTCTGGCCGACTGGAGGGGGGCGTTCATGGCAGCTCCTTCTCGCGATGTTATGCGGGTGGCCTGTTTTAAACCGCTTCCCGCAAAAACAGAAGGCTCTGCGATCCCCCAAATCAGGCGGCCATCTTTCCCGTCTTCAGCAAGACCGCGTCGTGTTTCCTGAGGAACGCCATCAGCCGCTCGGCGTAGTCGTCGGTGACCGCTGCCTTGACGCTCGGCCGCGCAGCCAGTGCGTCCCGCCAAGTGCTGACGCGGGGCAGGCCGTCGAAGATGCCATGGTCGCCAATTGTGTCGAACACGTCGAAATAGCGGAAGATCGGCGCGAAGACGGCGTCGACCAGGCTGAAATCGGCTCCGGCAAAATAGGGGCCGTCACCAAGTTCCGCCTCGATCGTCGCGAATTTCGTCTTGAGCGTGTAGCGCTTGGCTTCGAGCGTCTCGCCGTCCTGCGTCGTCTCGTAGGCCCAGAGGTCGGAAAGGATGGAGGAGCCAAACTCCATCCAGCCGCGGTGGCGTGCCCTCGTCAGAGGATCGGCCAGGTGCAGCTTCGCGCCGGGCTGCGTCTCTTCGAGATATTCGCAGATCACCGTGCTTTCAAAGAGGATCGCCTCGCCCTTGTCTTGCGGAATGCGCAGCAGTGGCACCTTGCCGAGCGGAGAGATCTTCAGGAACCAGTCGGGCTTGTTGGCAAGGTCGATATAGACGCGCTCGAAGGGAACGCCCTTTTCGTGAAGCGCAATTGCGGCGCGTTGGACATAGGGGCAGAGATGGTGGCTGATCAGGATGAGTAATGCGGTCATCGGGGTCTCCGCTGTTTGCTAAAGTAGATGCAAGTGCATATATAATGCCTTGCCAAATTCGTCAATATAGATGCAATTGCATATATGAAGGACGAGGACGTGTCAGAGCGAAGCGCGCCAACATCGGCGACCACCGAGGCATGGGTAGGGCTCATGCGGGCGCAACAGCGCGCGCTTGCTGCAATCGAAAAGGACTTCAAGGCGGCGGGGCTGCCGCCGCTCGGCTGGTACGACGTGCTGTGGGAGCTGGTGAAGGCCGAAGCGGGCAGGCTGCGCCCATTCGAGATCGAGGCCCGGACACTGCTCGCTCAATACAATCTCTCCCGCCTGATCGATCGGCTGGAGAAGGAAGGGTTGGTGCGCCGCGAAGCCTATGACGAGGACGCCCGCGGCTGCTGGGTCGTCGCCACCGAGGCGGGGCGGGGGATGCGGGCGCGCATGTGGGAGACCTATTCGCGGTCGATCGAGAAGCACATTGGGGCGAGGCTCAGCGAGCCGGAGGCAAGGGAACTCGCCGCGCTGCTTTCACGACTCCTCTGAGGCGCTTGCCAGACTTAAGGCGGTCAGGCGATCAGCGGGGCGCCAATCGCCTTGAGGACGGCCTGCGCGTCCTTTGGGTGAAGCCGCACCTGCAGCCCACGCTGGCCGCCATTGATGAAGACCAGCGCTTCGCCGAGTGCGCTTTCCTCGATCGCCGTCGGCACGATTTTTTTCTGGCCGAAGGGGCTGATGCCGCCGACGTGATAGCCGGTCAGCCGCTCGGCGTCTGCCGGCTTCATCATATTCGCCGACTTGCCGCCAAAGGCGGCGGCGAGCTTCTTCATGCTGACTTCCCGGTCGGAGGGCACGATGCAGCAGACCGGCTTGCCGTCCACCTCCGCCATCAGCGTCTTCAAAACCCGCGACGGGTCTTCGCCAAGCGCCTCCGCCGCGTGCAATCCGACGCGTTCGGCGCCCGGATCGTAATCATAGCTGTGCACCGTGAATGAGACGCCGGCTTTTGTGAGCGTCTGCGTTGCCCGTGTCGTCTTGGACATGGGCAGCTACGCGCCGAACTCGGCTTCGTAGAGCTCAGGCTTGAAACCGACGAGCAGCTTGCCCTCGGCTTGCAGCACCGGCCGCTTGATCATCGACGGCTGCTTGAGCATCAGCGCGATCGCCTTTTCGGCGGTCAGATCCTGCTTCTCCGCGTCGGGCAAGTTGCGGAAGGTCATGCCCTGGCGATTGAGGACCGTTTCCCAGCCGAGCTCGGCGCACCAGCGCTCCAGGCTTGCGCGGTCGATGCCTTCAGCCTTGTAGTCGTGGAACCGGTAAGTCGTGGCGCGGCCGTCAAGCCAGCCGCGCGCCTTCTTCATCGTGTCGCAGTTCCTGATGCCGTAGATCGTAACCGTCATTGTCGAATCTTCTTCCGAAAAAAATCGGTATCACACATAGCCGGGCGCCTGCCTCGAGAAAAGTCCGAAAGGCGGCGAACTCAGGTCACGCCGACGTAGCGTCCGGGCTTGTGGTTGATCGCCAGCATCATGTTGACGACGGCCGCCCCGACGACCGAGAGCATGAAGTTGGCAGGCGGCAGCACGAAGAAGGCGGCGGCGAGGATCGCCAGATCGACCGCAAGCTGGAAATAGCCAGCGCGGATGCCGCATTTCTCCTGCAGGTAGATCGCCAGGATATTGATGCCGCCGAGCCCGGTGCGATGGCGGAAGAGCACGAGCAGGCCCATCCCCATCAGCCCGCCGCCGACCACCGCCGCGTAGATCGGCTCGAGCCGCGCGAACTCCACCCAATGCGCTGTCAGTTGGGAGAAGAGCGAAACGAGGCTGACGGCGAGGAAAGTGCGCAACGTGAACAGCCAGCCGAGCCGCCGGATCGCCAGGAGGTAGAAGGGCAGGTTGACGAGCGAGAACATCAGCCAGAAGCTCGTGCCGGTCACATATTGCAGAAGCAGCGCCAGCCCGGCTGTGCTGCCCGTCAGCAGCACAGCCTTGCTGTAGATCACCACGCCGAGGGAAACGATGAGCGTGCCCGTCAGAATGGCGAGCACGTCCTCGTAGAGTTTATGGCGTTCGACCGCGGCGTCGTCCGCATCCGCCTTCCTGTCGGTTGTCATTCTAGCGGTCCGATCAGAGGCTCGTAAATTTGGAAATGACGTCGGCGACCTCTGCCGTTTTCAGCCCGGCAATGTTGATGCGGCCCGAGCCCGGCATGTAGATGCCGTGTTCGGTCCTCAGCCGCATGACCTCCGCTTCGGTGAGCGGCAGCATCGAGAACATGCCCTCCTGACCGGCGATTGCCCCGAGGCTCTGCCAGCGGTTCCTGAGCCCTTCCGCGAGCGCCCGACGGATGCCGGTCATGCGCAGCCGCATCCCTTCGAGTTCCTCCGCCCAGTCGCGGGCGAGCTCGGGGTCGGCGAGGATCGTGCGCACCACGGCCGCGCCATGATCAGGCGGCATGGAATAGCTGGTGCGGGCAAGCCCGGCGAGGTTGGAACGCAACGTGTCGGCGGACGAAGGCGATGTCGTCACGGCAAAGATCGCGCCGGTGCGCTCGCGATAGAGGCCGAAGGACTTCGAGCAAGAGACCGCCACCAGCGCTTCCGGAACGACGCCAATCAGGTGCCGGAGTCCGGCGACGTCCTGGTCGAGGCCGCGGCCAAAGCCCTGATAGGCGAGATCGACGAGCGGCAGCAGGCCGCGCTCAGCGACGAGGGCTGCGATCTCCATCCATTGGGGCTCGGTCAGGACGCCGCCGGTCGGGTTGTGGCAGCTCGCATGCAGGAGCACCGCGTCGCCGGCGGCCGCGCCTTCAAGTGCGCTGACGACATTGTCGAAGATGACCGACTGCGAGGCGATGTCGAAGAAATCGTAGGTGGCGATCTCGAGCCCCGCCGCCTTGAAGATCGGCGCGTGGTTGGGCCAGCTCGGCAGGCCGAGCCAGATGCGCCGGCCGCCCATGCGGTGAATGAGGTCAGCCGCCAGGCGAAGCGCGCCGGAGCCGCCGGGTGTCTGCACGCCGGCAACATGGCTGCGCTCGACTGTGTCGCCGCCGACGAGGTTCCAGAGATGATCGAGGAACACCAGGTCTCCCTCGGGGCCGACATAGGCCTTGGTATCCTGGGTTTCGAGAAGCCGCTTTTCCGCCGCCTTGACGGCGCGGAAGATCGGCGTTCGCCCAGTTTCGTCGCGATAGACGCCGACGCCGAGATCCACCTTGCCAGGGCGTTCGTCTTTGCGGAAGAGGCCGATCAGGGCCAGCAACGGATCGTCGGGTTGGCGGGTGAGGGCGTCGAACATGCTGGAAAATCCTTGGAGCTGAGAACCGATCGATAGTCGTCTTGAGTTGGCCGAAAGGCAAGCCGCATCAGTGGCTTGCCGGTTTCCTCTGTAGAATAAGAATGGGGCAAAATCGACGATATATTTGCCTGATTTCGCTGCTGCTAATGCGCATTTTTGCGGTAAAATGCAAAATAACTGCATCGAAATTGCTGAAACAAGGTGGAAGCCTCATGGAAACCGAACGAACGGAACTGGATGCGACCGACCGGCGCATCATCAGGCTGCTGGTCGAAGATGCGTCACTGAGCAACAACGAGCTTGCTGCCAGGGTGGGGCTGTCACCGGCGCCGCTGTCGCGACGGTTGGCACGTCTCTACTCGACCGGCGTCATCCGCCAGACGGTCGTCGTCGACCCGAAGGCGCTGGGGATCGGCTTCCAGGCGTTTGTCGAGGTGACGCTGGAGCGCACTGCCAGCAAGGTCGGGCAACGGTTCATCGAACTGGTGTCGCGCATCCCGGAGGTGGTCGAATGCCACACGGTTGCCGGCGATTTCGACTTCCTGCTGAAGATCGCGGTGCGCGATGTCGCGGATTACAAGCGCCTGCTCTGGAGCGAGTTCGAGCAGATCGCCGAAATCAAGACGCTACGCTCGACCATTCTGCTCGACAGCCCAAAGACAGCCACCGGCGTTCTGCCGTAGGTCGCGGAAAGCCCGTCGCCCGCCGCCTCAATGGCCCCTCATCCGCCTGCCGGCACCTTCTGCCGCAAGCGGGGCGAAGCAGTCCCCTCTCCCCTGCGTCCCCGCGCGCGGGAAGGGTAAGGGTGAGGGACAATCTTGAGCGGATAAGCGGATAGTCACGCCTCCAGCGTGCCCGGCTTGCGCGCTGCGCGCGACGGCCCGGCGCAGGCAATTTTCATCAGGTCGGAGAGGCGGCGTGCGAAACGGGTCGAAACGCGGGTGACGATCAGACCGTCCTGCGGTGCGCGGACCTCCATCGCGCCATCCGCCATGCCGGGCCGCGTAATGATCGTCGCCAGCAGGTCTCCCGCTTTCACGCTCTCGCCGATGTCGCGGTGGAACAGGATCGCACCCGATTCCGGCGCGCGGACCATCTCGATGTTGTCGAGCGGCGCGACGACGCCACCGAATGCCGGAAGTGGTTGGCGATCCGCCGCGACGACGCCGCGCCCGGCGAGGAAACGGTAGAGCCCATCGGCATCCTTGCGGGCCATATCCGGATAGACGTCGCGCGTGCCGCGAAGCTCGACCGTGACCGAGAGCCGCCCTTGCAGAAGGGTCTTCCTCTCACCGGCGCCCTCGTGCTTCCAGGCATAGGCAACGGCTTCCTCGAAGGCGGAGCTTTCGCCGTCGGAGAGGAACACCGCCTGCATGTCGAGCGCTGCGGCGAGGTCCGCCGCCTCCGGCCAGAACGCCTCGTCTAAATAGGCATACTGCAGCCCCTCGTCGTCGCAATGGAGATCGAGCACCAGCTCAGCGCCGAGCGCCATGTGCAGCAGACGCCGCTTCAGCCTGTCCGCCGCCGTGTGCCGATCGATGTCCTCGACGAGGCCCGGGCGCTCACCAAGCGCAATCAGTGGAAAGTCGCGGTTGAAATTGGTGCGGGTGCCGAGATCGAACCGGCCCTGCAGATCGCCGAAATGCGACTGCGCCGAGCCGATCGGGTTCGCCTGGGGAACGACCGTGATGTCACCAAGGATCCCGCCTTCGCTCCCGGCTTGCCGCAGCCTCTCCAGGAGGAAATGAAGCAGCGCCGTGCCCGGCAGTTCGTTGGCATGGAGGGCCGACTGGATATAGGTCCGCGGTGCCTCAGGCTCAGAGCCTTTGAAATGGAAGACTGGCAGGCGCCACTCGAGGCCGGGCGTATCACCGACGATGATGATCTCGGAAACGGTCAATTTTGGATCCTCATAATTGCCGGCGACGAGTTGACAGGTGCCTTCGGCGCGACTCCGGGCTAACGACCGATAGGGCGGCAAAATTGAAAGGGCAAGCGGCCAGAATTCACGCCATGAACTTCGGCAATCCTGCTGCCAGGGCGTCTACGGCAAGGCGGGTCTTCAGCGGCAGATGAGGTGTCTTCGGCCATAGCACGTAATTATCGAAAAAATATCCCGGCTGATCCGCCAACAGCGCGACGAGCGTGCCTGCCTGAATACGCTCGCGGACCAGCCAAGACGGCAGCCAGGCAAGCCCCATCCCGGCCGTCGCAGCATCCGCGATCGCATCGAGATCGTCGAGCCGCATCCGGACGATCGGCGTCGCCTCGATGGGTGGCTGGTCGTCGCGCGGAAACAGCCATGGGTGGATCCATCCAGGGCGGGTGTAGATGATGGCGTGATGGCGACCAAGATCCTCAATCGCGTAAGGCCGGCCGTTCGCCTCGATATAGGAAGGCGACGCACAGACAATCATGCGATGACGCGCGACGCGGCGCTGGATAACGCCGGCCCTGTCCTCCAGATTGCCGGTCCGTATGGCCAGATCGTAACCATCCTCCACGAGATCGATGATGCGATCGCCGAACGACAGATCAAGTTCCAGCGTGGGATATTGTTGCGCTAACTGCAGCAGAATGGGGGCAACGCAGCGACGTCCCAGGAGCGCGGGCATGGTGACACGCAGCTTGCCGCGTGGCTCGGAGAGTTGCCCCGTCACGAGTGCGTCCGCAGCCTCGACTTCCGCGAGTACCAGCCGGCACCGTTCATAATAGGCACGCCCGAAGTCTGTCAGGCTTTGGCGACGCGTGGTTCGGTTGATGAGACGTGCGCCCAGACGTTCTTCAAGAAATCGGACATGCTTGCCGACCATCGGTCCGGACAGGTCGAGGGCGTCCGCAGCCGCCGCGAACGAGCCCAGATCGACGGCTTTGACGAAGACGGACATGCTGGTCAGGCGATCCATTTTCAAAACTCATGGTTTCTACTGTTCTGCCTAAAGCGACATTTATCCAATCTTTCTTCTCCGGCATAGCCTATTCAATTCAATTGTTTTGGAGTTGATAAATGGCGCGCGTCATTCGTTTTCATCAGCATGGTGGTCCCGAGGTGCTGCGTATCGAGCATGTGGATGTTCCGGCGCCGGGTCGGTACGAAGTTCAGATCCGCGTCAGGGCGCTTGGCCTGAACCGGGCGGAGGCTTTGCTGCGGTCGGGCGCTTATATCGAGACGCCTAAATTGCCTTCCGGACTTGGCCTTGAGGCAGCGGGTATCGTCGCGGCGGTCGGCGAGGGCGTGGACGGTTTTGTACCGGGAGACGTGGTCAGCGTTATCCCGCCGCTGTCGATGGTCCGCTATCCGGCCTATGGGGAGCTTGCCACCTTTCCTGCCGAGCTCGTCGTCAAGCACCCGCCGTCGCTTGGCTTTGAAGCGGCGGCGGCCCTTTGGATGCCATATCTCACCGCTTACGGTGCGCTGATTGACATTGCCAAGCTTCATAGCGGCGACTTTGCTGTCATAACCGCGGCCTCCAGTAGTGTCGGGCTTGCCGCGATACAGATTGCCAACATGGTTGGCGCGACCACGATCGCGGTCACCCGCAGCGCCCGCAAGAAGTCGGCCCTGCTCGGGCACGGTGCCGAGCATGCGGTTGCGTCTGCGGAGGAGGAACTGGAGACCCGCCTCAAGGAGATCAGCGGACCGGAAGGCGTTCGGGTTACCTTCGACCCGATCGGCGGGCCTATTTTCGAGCCTTTAGTTGCCGCAATGTCACGTGGCGGCATTCTCATCGAATATGGCGGCTTGAGCGCGGAGCCAACGCCCTTCCCACTGTTTCCCGTACTCAGCAAGAGCCTGACTCTGCGCGGCTACCTTGTCCACGAGATCGTCAGCGATCCAGCGAGATTGGCCGCGGCCAAGGCATTCGTCCTTGAGGGTCTGGAGTCCGGCGCCCTCAGGCCCACAATCACCAGGACCTTCCCCTTCGACCAGATCATTGAGGCCCATCGCTTTCTCGAGACGAACGAACAGTTCGGAAAGATCGTCGTGACGGTCTGATGTGCCGCGACTTCGGCCCGATGCGGATCGACGTCTCGGACCGGAGCTAGGATACTGCTGGCCGTCCGAAACTCACTCCCACTCGATCGTGCCCGGCGGCTTCGAGGTGACGTCGTAGACGACGCGGTTGATGCCGCGGACCTCGTTGATGATGCGGGTTGCCGCGCGGCCGAGGAATTCCATGTCGTAGTGGTAGAAATCGGCGGTCATGCCATCGACCGAGGTGACGGCGCGCAGCGCGCAGACATATTCGTAGGTGCGTCCGTCGCCCATGACGCCGACCGTCTGCACCGGCAGAAGCACGGCGAAAGCCTGCCAGATGGCGTCATAGAGGCCCGCCTTGCGGATCTCGTCGAGATAAATCGCATCCGCCTCGCGCAGGATCTCGAGCTTCTCGCGGGTGATGCCGCCAGGGCAGCGGATCGCAAGGCCGGGGCCGGGGAAGGGATGGCGGCCGATGAAGCTGTCGGGCAGGCCGAGCTCACGGCCAAGCACACGCACCTCGTCCTTGAAGAGTTCGCGCAGCGGCTCGACGAGCTGCATGTTCATGCGCTCCGGCAGGCCGCCGACATTGTGGTGCGACTTGATCGTCACCGACGGGCCGCCGGTGAAGGAAACGCTTTCGATCACGTCCGGATAGAGCGTGCCCTGGGCGAGGAAATCGGCGCCGCCGAGCTTCTTCGCTTCTTCCTCGAAGACCTCGATGAAGAGGCGACCGATGATCTTGCGCTTGGTCTCCGGATCGCTGACGCCCTCGAGCTCGCCAATAAAGCGGTCGGAGGCATCGATATGGAGAAGGTGCAGGTTGTAATGCTCCTGGAACATGGCGACGACGCTTGCCGCCTCGTCCTTGCGCATCAGGCCATGGTCGACGAGGATGCAGGTGAGCTGGTCGCCGACAGCCTCATGGATGAGGAGCGCGGCAACGGAAGAATCGACGCCGCCCGAAAGCGCGCAGATCACCTTCTTGTCGCCGACCTGCTCGCGGATCGCTTCGACCGCCTTGGCGCGATAGGCCGACATCGTCCAGTCGCCGCTGATGCCGGCGATCTTGTGGACGAAGTTGGAGATGAGCTTGGCGCCGTCCGGCGTGTGCACGACCTCCGGATGGAACTGCACAGCGTAATACTTGCGCTTTTCGTCGGCGATGAAGGCAAAGGGGGCGTTGGAAGAGGTCGCCACAACCTCGAAGCCTTCCGGCAGCGCGGTCACCCGATCGCCGTGCGACATCCAGACCTGATGGCGGGAGCCGAGCGACCAGAGCCCGTCGAAGAGGGCGCAGTCTTTTTCGACCTCCAGGAAGGCGCGGCCGAATTCACGGTGATGGTCGCTTTCGACCTTGCCGCCGAGCTGCGCGCACATGGTCTGCTGGCCGTAGCAGATGCCGAAGACCGGCAGGCCGCTTTCGAAGATCACCGACGGTGCGCGCGGCGAGCCGATGTCGAGGGTCGAGGCCGGGCTACCGGACAGGATCACCGCCTTCGGGTTCAGGCGCTTGAACCCCTCTTCGGCCGACTGGAACGGCAGGATCTCGCAGTAGATACCGGCCTCGCGCACGCGCCGGGCGATGAGCTGCGTTACCTGGCTGCCGAAATCGACGATGAGGACGGTGTCGGGATGGGCTGTCTGGGTCATGGCGGGCCTTCAAACAAGCTAGGATCAGGACCTATTCATGGCGAGCCTTTAATCAAAGCCCGCCGCCGGCGCAACGATTACATTGCACCCCGACAATTTAGGATCTGCTGCAGGACCGTCAGAGCCGGATTCCGCCGCTTTCGAGCGCTTCTTCAAGCCGGTCGATCGCGTCTGACAGCTTCTCGTCGATGACGTGTAGATATTCCGTCCAGTCGTCGACGTGCTTCAGTTCCGCCTTGCCGTCCGATATGCCGCGAAGCCCGACGAGCGGCACGCCAAAGGCCTGGCAAGCGCGCAGGATGGCGTAGGTCTCCATCTCAACCATGTCGGCGTCGATCTCGTAATAGGCCTTGCCGGAGACGATATTGGCGCCGGTCGAAAGCCGCGCCCCCTTCACGCCCGGGACCCGAAGCGGCAGTTCGACGACGGCGGGCAGGTCGAGGAAGGGTGTTGCGCCCTTCTCAAAACCGAGCGGCGAGGCATCCATGTCGCGATAGCCGACCGAGGTCGCCTGGTAGATTTCAGTCTGTTCGAGCCTTGCCGAGCCCGCCGAGCCGAGCGAGACGACGAGATCCGGCAGCCTGCCTGAGGCCTTGAGCTCGCAAAGCGCCTTGGTTAGGCCGACGGCCGCCTCGACCGGGCCGACGCCGGTCAGCAGCGGCGTGATCCGCTTGCGCAGGCAGGGGCCGTATTCCGGGTCGACGGCCATCACGTAGAGGATCTTCTTGCCGGCCACTGGCTTCAGCCCGAAACTCATCCCTCGATCCCTTCGCGGCCGCGCACCACCATCATCGTTCCGGTCATCGAGGCGATGAGCTTCGCCGGCCCGTCTGACCTCACCGCATAGGCTCGGCCGTCCGAAACGATGATCGTCGTGCCGGGCTTCGTCACCTCGCCGCGGAAGAGGAACCGCTCGCCGCGACCGGGCGACAGAAGGTTCACCTTGAACTCGATCGTCAGCAGCGATGCGTCGGGATCGATGAGCGAATAGGCCGCATAGGTCCCGGCGGCATCGAGCGCCGCCGAGATCACGCCGGCATGCAGGAGACCATGCTGCTGTGTCAGCTTGGGATCGAACGGCAGTTCGATCTCCACGGTGCCCTGCTCGACGCGGGTGAGTTCCGCCCCGATCGTGCGCATGGCGGCCTGGCGGCCGAAGCTCTCCCGGATGCGGCCACGAAAATCGTGCGGTTCGCTGTCGTCCCTCAATGCAAAGCCCCTTGCCAAGGCGGGCCCCACTACATGATTCCCTAAATCGGAATCGATTTAAGGACAAAATCATGCAGCACTTCAAAGTGTTACAGCGACCTTTGCGCGTCTGAATAGACGCGCGGCGCTGTAGTGCCCGCGTCGCGCCGACAGTTGCATGCGTCGCGAGCAAGGACAAGCGCAATCATCAGCGCGCCACAGGCTGCGAATCGAGGCGCTCGGACTTTCGGGAGACGGGCCGCATTCATATATCATTCTCGATGAGGAGCTTCAGACGCATCGAGATCCGACCGGCCGTACCGGATGACGTGATGATGATCGCTTCGGTCCTGGTCAGGACCTGGCGCGCGACCTTTCGCGGCATCATTTCCGATGCCTATCTCGATGCGATGAAAGTCGAAGACCAGGCGATCGGGCATGCGCGGCGGATGCGGATTCCGGGCGCCTTCCTTCTGGTCGCCGTCGACATGTCGGAAGAGCGGGTGATCGGCTTCGCGAATTACGGCCGGGCGAGGGCCATGCCGCCCGCCTTCGATCGGGAACTCTACGAGCTTTATCTGTTGCCGGAGTTTCATGGCGCGGGCATCGGTTCGGCGCTGGTGCGCACGGTCGCGGTCCACTGCCGGGCGATGCATGCCTTGTCGCTCTTTGCCTGGGTGCTGGCGGGCAATCCGAACCGGGCGTTCTATGAGCGGCTCGGCGCGCGCGCCGTGGGGCAGGGGCGCGTCAGCGTCGGCCGCGAGAGCCTGGAGCAGATCGCCTATCGCTGGGACGATCTCGTAACGCTTTCCGGCGCGGCAGATATCGCAACCTAGTCGTTACCAAGCCGGACGATGTGCTGGTCCCAGGCGACTGGGCTTCGGCGTTTCATGAACAGGCCGCCATAGGACGAGACGGCGAAGCCGGGCTTCGCGGCGGCAACGCCCGCTGCATCCGCTACCCGCTCCTCCTTCACGACCGCGCCCGTTTTCGCATCGAGCGTGACGGCGACATTGCCCTTCGGCGATGTGAGCCCGACCAGTCCCTCGCGGCGGTTAATGGCGATGGCGCCGACATAGTTGGCGAGTGCGGCCGTTGTGCGTTCGGGCAGAGGAACAAATGTCAGCGTCTCTCCCTTGGCGAAATGTCCGACAAGCGGCGGCAGGTCGTCGCGTGCGCCCTCGTACTGACAGGCAAACCAGATCCTGCCGTCAGCGCCTATGTCGACGTGCCGGGTGGAAAGCTGCTTGAGCTCCGGAGGCAGGCCATGTTTCTCGATGAGCGCTCCGGTCGCCGTGTCGACAAGGGCGAGGCTCGGTTCCATGTGGTCGAGATTGAGCTTGGTGCGGCCGAAATCCGGATGTGTCTCGATGCCGCCATTGGCGATCGCGAGCGTCCGGCCGTCAGCGCCGAGCGTCATGTCGTGCGGGCCGATACCATAGGTCGGGAATTCGCCGATGCGGGTAAAGCTGTGTGTTCCGTCATAGACGCCGATCATGCCGCGATTGGCTGAAAAATCGTTCTCCGTGGCGTAGAGCAGTCTCCCGTCGGCAGAGAAGCAGCCGTGGCCGAAGAAGTGGCGACCTTCGGCGGTGGTGATCACGACCGGCTCGGCAGTACCGTCGGTCGCCAGGATCATCGCATAGGCCCCCGGCCGGCGCGCAAAGGCGACGGCTCGGCGGGTCACCGGCGAAAACGCCATGCCGTGCGCCCGCGCGGGCAGCATCGTGCGCTCGACAATCTTTCCCTCTTCCGTCAGCGTCGCGACGCCGTAGCTGCCGTCCGGTGCCATGAAGGCCGAGGCGAAGACGGCGTCCGTCCGTTCGAGCGCGAAGGCGCCGCGGGGGGCGAGCGTCGCCATCCAGGCGGCGCCCGCCATTTTGACGAAGCTGCGTCGATCGATGAGCCTGTTGGCGTCCATGCGTATCCCACTGTTGTCAGACTGAGCGGCACCCGGCCGCGCTCTTGGCGCGAGACTGTTGCGGATCACCCCGTCAGAGCCAGCCCCGGCGCTTGAAATAGAGATATGGCAGCAGCGCGGAGATAGCCATCGCGGCCAGCGCATAGGGATAGCCCAGCCGCCAGTGCAGTTCCGGTATGGCGTCAAAGTTCATGCCGTAGATCGAGGCGACGAGCGTCGGCGGCAGGAACACGACAGCCGCGACCGAGAAGATCTTGATGATCTGGTTCTGCTCGAGATTGATCAGGCCGAGCGTCGCGTCGAGCAGGAAGTTGATCTTGTTCGATAGGAAGAGCGCGTGGTCGCCGAGCGAAGCGGCGTCGCGCTGGATCAGCTTGATCCGCTGGCGGCTCTCCTTGGCGGCCTTGCGCGCTGTGCTCCCTTCGAGGGCGACGTGGTAGGCGACGAGCCTGCCGATGCTGACCAGGCTTTCGCGGATGGTCGTCAGAAGGTCGCCCTTCTGGCCGATCTGCTCGATCAGCGATTGCAGGTCGCGCGTCTTCTTGGTGGCGCTGGCATGCGACTTGCGGAAGACCTCGCGCGAGATCGCATCGACCTCGTTGCCGGCACGCTCCAGGGCGTCGGCAATCCGGTCGATCATTGCCTCGAGCAGACCCAGCATGACCAGTTCGCCCGTTTCACAGACGGCGCCATTCGGCTTCTGGATCCGGTTGGCATAGATCTGGAACGGCTTTGGGTCGGCGTGGCGCACCGTGACGAGCGTCGCGCCCTTCAGGACGAATGTCACCGGCACCTTGACCGGATAGTCGCTGTCGAGCTTGGCAGTCGCGGTCATGGTCATGAACTCCGCGCCGCCCTCCTGGTAGAGTCGATCGGAGAGCTCGATTTCCTGCATCTCGTCGCGGGTCGGGATGGCGATGCCGAGATGACCCTCGACGAACCGCGTCTCATCGGCGGAAGGGTTGAAAAGGTCGAACCAGGTCACCGGCTCCTGGAAGGCAGGACCGGTGGCATGATCGACGAGCACGAGATGGCCATTCTGGCTTTTGTAGATGCGCAGCATTTTGGGCTCCATGGGCGAGGTCATCCGACCGCCTGGAGCCCTGATCAATCAGGTCCCAACGGCCGCAATGAAGGCTCGACTTCGACTGTCGGGGTTCATCTTGGGTTGATCCTTCGTGGGTGAAGCATGCCCGCGGAGCGGACATGGAATGGGCTTTGCTCCGAAATCCGTGGCTTGTCAACCGCAGGCTTCTGCAGGCTTTTTCACGTTCGCGTGTCAATCGCCGTCCGCGAAGGAAAACCCGGCCCCGAGCCCGATTGCGCCGCCGAAGTCGCGGTTCAGCCGGTCGAGGAGGTCGGCGGTGTTGAGAGCGATGAAGTCGAGCCTGGAGCGCCGTCTATTATCGGCGAGCGCCGCATCGATCGGGCCCTCGACGCGGTCGGTCGCGCTGATCAACGCCTTGAAAAGAAAATTCACCGAACCGGCGATCGAGCGGCTGTCGCTGGGAAGCAGATTCTCCATGCCGGCGATGTTGAAGAGCGTCTGCAGGCCGCGGAGGTTTGCGGCAATGGACTCCATAGTATTACCCGATCGCCAGTAGATGGCGAGCTTCGGACGGCCCTTTTCCTGCTTGCCGTCCATCACCCCGTCATAGAAGGGGCGCAGCCGCTGGTCTTTGACCATCTCGACGCTATGCACGAGAACGCCGAGCAGTTCCGTCGCCGCTTCCTTATTGTCGCGGAAGAGCGGGTTGTCGGGGCCTGGCGCCTTCCAGTCGGACTGGATGCCCTCGGGCTTCTCCCAGGCTGCAAGAAGCTCGCCGGCAATCGCCGTCAGGTTCTGCGAAATCGCCATTCCGTAACGGCAGCGAAAGCGGCCATCCTCATCGTTGAGCGTCTCTGCTCCGGTGCCGTAAAGAACATATTCGAGCGCGCCGAGGCCCTGCACGGCGACGCTCTTCATCTTGAGGTTCTGTGCTTGCGTCGCGCTCTCGTCGCGCTTGGCAAGGATGGCTTGCACCTGCTTGAGCCCGGTGCCTTTGCGGTCGGGATAGAAGAGGAAGCGCTCGAAGCGATTCTGTTCGAGGGCCGGTCCAAGGCGGACGATTTCGATCATCGACCATTTTCGCACGACATCCGAGAAGGCCGATCGCGTCTCTGCGAGCGCCGGGGCGGACGGTGTCTCGCAGAGCGCGGCACTTGCTTCGACGAGGTCGGCGGTTGCCCGCGACAGGTCGCGATAACCGGGGACAATGAAATAATCCACCGCCTTCGCCATCACGCCCGGCAGGGCGGCTTCGTCGAGGACGCGCGGCGAAAGGGCATTGCTCTCCTGTGCCGCCGCGGGCGCGACGACTGCAAGAAGCAGGAAGCCGAGGGTCAGGGGAAGACTCAGGCGCATCAGAGCGACTCCAGAAAGGAAAGCAGGGCGTTTCGATCGTCTCTCGACATGGCGGCAAAGGCATTGCGGGCTTTTTCCGCTTCGCCGCCGTGCCAAAGGACGGCCTCGGCAAAATTGCGGGCACGCCCGTCGTGAAGCAGGAACGTGTGACCGTTGACGGTGTTGGTCAGGCCGAGCCCCCAGAGCGGCGGTGTGCGCCATTCGCGTCCGCTGGCGACACCAACCTGCTGGCCGTCAGCCAGTCCCTCGCCCATGTCGTGTAGCAGGAAATCGGAATAGGGCCAGATCAGCTGGAACGCCAGCTCTTTGTGAGGAGCATCGCGCCGGGTAACGTATTTCGGTAGGTGACAGGCTGGACAGCCCGCTTCGTAGAAATGCTGCTTGCCTTTCAACGTTTGCGGAAAGCTCGCCTTGCGGCGGGCCGGTACCGCGAGATTGGCGGAATAGAAGGTGACGAGGCCGAGCACGGGGTCGGGCGCCTCGACTGGCCCGAGCCGCGCCTGCACGCCGGACGGGAGCTCCAGGCAAGCGCCCTGCGCCTTGGTGCAGTCTCCCTGGCTGCGGTCGAAGGCCGGGGTGGAAATGCCGATATCGATCGCGAAGGCGTCTGCGGCCTGTTGGCGAATGGTCGGGTTCTGGGCTTTCCAGCCGAAGCGCCCGAGGGCGATCGTGCCGGCGTCGCGATCCCGGACGAGCGCCGCCCGTCCGCTGATGCCGTCACTGTCCCGGTCGTCCGGGTCGGCCCTTGCAAGGATGTCGGCCTCGTGGATCGCCTCGACCAGGCCGAGGCCGATCATCGGCTGGGCGACACGGGGCGAAAGAGTCGTCATCGGGTGCATCGGACCATAGCCAAGATCGGCAACCGAGTATTGCGGTTTTCGGAGCGAGACCGTCTCGCCGCCAGAAAGGGGCACCGACTCTTCCGCATAGGCGACCCTGAGGCTGCCTTCGGCGACAAGTCCGGGCACGGCGCTGTCCTGCAGCTGCGCGCCATAGACGGGGTCAGGGAAATTAACCACCTGGTGGGCGGCGATCATCCGGCGTTCGACTTCGTCGCGCGGCGGTCGGGCGAGACGGAAGACCGTCGACGTCGCGTCCGCCCCCTCCGGCGGATGGCCGCGGCCGTCGCGCAGATGGCAGCTCTCGCAGGCGCGGGCGTTATAGAGGGGGCCGAGCCCGTCGGAAGCTTGAGTCGAGGACGGGGCGGAAACCCAGAGCTTTTCGAACAGCACCTTGCCGAGTTTGAAATTCTCCTCGTCCTCGAAGGGCAGGTTGGCCGAAAATTGCGAGAAAACCTTCTGGTCGATCGGCGCGATCGTCGTCGTCGCGCCGCCGGACATCGCCTCGAACTGTTCGGCTTTCGAAAAGTCGGTCGCCGGTCGGGTGACGGCCTCGACGCGCTGCAAGTCCCGTTCGGAAAGATCGTTGCGTCTTGGAGAGAGCCGCTGATGGTCGCCCGACGTCGCCGACACCGTGGCGGCGAGGCCGATGAGCGCGGCGAGCGGCAGCGAGAGGAAGCGGGCGGTCAGGACCTTCATCGGGCGGGGGCCGGGCCGAACCTCGTCGGGGCGGCCCGCCTTTTCGGCTTATTGGAAAACCGCGTTAGGATTATCCAGGCTGTCCGAACCTTCAAGCTCGATCGTACCGAGGTCGAGCGCCGCAATGACGCGTTCGACGGTCTTGGCCTGGGCGACCAACCCGTCGATGGCGGCCTGAACAGTTGCGTTGCCTTCGGCATTGCCTTCGCCGATCATCTGATCATAGGCCTCGACGGTTTCGGCGCGCTTGGCGATTGCCTGCATCTTCTCGACCGTGGTTGCGAGATTGGCCGCCATCTCCTTGTCGAGCGCGGCGTCCTTGGCGGCGACGAGTTCGGAAAGGGAGGGGCCGGTAAGCTTCGTGCCGTCGATCCGCGTGTATTGGCCGGTATAGGCCGACTGGATGCCGATCGCGTCATGCAGATGCGAGTTGTGGGTGTTGTCCGAGAAGCAATCGTGCTCCTCTTCCGGATCGTGCAGCAGCAGGCCGAGCTTCATGCGCTCGCCGGCCAGTTCCCCATAGGAAAGCGAGCCCATGCCGGTGAGGATTGTCGCGAGGCCGGCCTTGGGGTCTGCTTCCACCGCCTTGGCCGCGGCACCTTCCGGCGCCCAGTTGGCGACCATCTCCTTGAGATCGGAAACCAGCAGGCTCGTCGCCGCCTTCAGGTAGGCGGCGCGGCGGTCACAATTGCCGTTCGTGCAGGCCTTCTTATCGAAATCGGTATAGGCTCGATTGCCGGCGCCCGGGCCGGTGCCATTCAGATCCTGGCCCCAGAGCAGGAATTCGATGGCGTGATAGCCGGTCGCGACATTCGCCTCGATGCCGCCGGCTTCCTGCAGTGTACTGGAGAGGAATTCCGGCGTGATATTCGTCGCGTCGGCGTCCTTGCCGTCGATCTTGATCGACTTGTTGGCGATGACGTTGGCGGTGAAGAGCGCGTTCTCGTCACTCTCCGTACCGTAGCTCGGATCGACATAGTCGATCAGGCCTTCGTCGAGCGGCCAGGCGTTCACCTTGCCTTCCCATTCGTCGACGATCGAATTGCCGAACCGATAGACCTCGGTCTCCTGGTAGGGGTTGCGCGCCTTGAGCCAGGCCTCGCGCGCCGCCTTCAGCGCCTCCTCGCTGGGGCTTGCGATCAGCGCATCGACCGCCTTGTCGAGCGCCTCGGCCGTTGTCAGCGCGTCCTCATATTTGGCGTGCGCCACGGTGGCATAGTGTTTGACGACCGCGGCGGCGTCCATCGCGGCGCTGGCCGGCTGCAGGGCCAGCACAGACGTGGCCGTCACGAGTGCCAGCGCGGCGGCGCGGATGAAATTCTTGGTCATGACCCTCTCCTTCGCTTCTCGCAGGCCGGCCGAGCAAAACCGCTCGAGGCCGGGTAAAGCGCCGTTGTCATGAACCAAAACTAAACTGGTGTCAAAGCGTATAGTTTAGAACATTTTCAAATTTGCGACTTCCCCTTGCGGCCGCCGGGGGTGCTATCCTTTCCTGCCCATCAGGCAGAAGAAGAACCCGTCGGTTCCGGTCGAGGCGGGCGTCAGGGTGACGGTCTTCATGTCGGTTGACCAGGGCTGCGGCTTATCGGTGCCGAACAGCGTCGCCCATGTGTCAGCGGCCGAGAGGATCTCGAACTCCGGATTGTCTTCGCAGAAACCGTAGACCTGCGCTTCGTTTTCCTCCGGAAGCACGGAACAGGTCACGTAGACCAGGTGCCCGCCGGGACGGACGAACTGGGCGGCACCGGCAAGCGCCTCCTCCTGCTGCGCCAGTCGCTCCTCGAGGTTCTTCTGCGTCAGACGCCACTTCGTGTCCGGCCGGCGCCGCCACGTTCCGGTGCCGGTGCAGGGGGCGTCGACAAGCACCCGGTCGCAGCGGCCGACGAGCGTTGCGAGCGAATCCTCGGACTCGTGCACCTGCACATTGCGGGTGCCGGCACGCTTTAGCCGCTCGATGATCGGCGCGAGCCGCTTGCGGTCGGTGTCGTAGGCATGCACCTGGCCCTTGTTGTTCATGGCGGCCGAGATGGCGAGCGTCTTGCCGCCGCCGCCGGCGCAATAGTCGAGCACCTGCTCGCCCTCCCGCGGGAAGACCAGGTCGGCGACGATTTGCGAGCCTTCGTCCTGAACCTCGAACCAGCCCTTCTGGAACGAGATCTCGGCAGTCACGTTCGGCAGGCGCGAGGCGCCTTCGCCGGCGGGAATGCGTACGCCGTAGCGGGCGATCGCCGCAGGTTCTGCGCCGCTGCGCTCCAAGGACTTCAGCACCTTGTCGCGGCTTGCCTTCAACGTGTTGACGCGAAGGTCGAGGGTCGGGCGGCCGGCCAGTGCCCTGGCCTCTTCGAGCCAGTCGTCGGAGAAGTTCTCCGCGAAGGAGGCTTGCGTCCATTCGGGGATGTCGCCTTGCACATGCAGCGGCGCGTCTTCGATGCGCCGCTCGCGGAACGCCTTCATCATCTCAGCCGTAGGCGCTTCCGGGGCAAACTTGTCGTCGGCGAGTTCCGCCGCGAGTCGATCGACGGCAAAGCCCCATTGGCGGTACATGACCGCATGGGCAAGGGCGGCTGCGCTGTCGCTATCCATCAGATAGGCATGGGAAAGCTTCATCCGGAGCGCATCGTAGACGATGTTGCCGATGGCGGCGCGATCGCCCGATCCGGCGAAGCGATGTGAGAGGCCCCAGTCCTTGAGCGCGTCGGCGACCGGGCGCTTCCGCTTTTCGATATCGTCAAGAACGTCAATGGCTCCCGAGAGCCGCCCGCCCAATCGCATCTTCGATCAACTCCTTTTTCGCCGTGGTAGCGGCGATGGCATCGAAGAGCAAGACAGCGGCCGCATTATATGCGGGAGCGACCTACAGCGCCGTGCGTCTTATCAGTCGCAAAAAGGTCGCTGTAGCACTTTGAATTGCTGCATGTTTCTATCCTTAAATCGGCGCCGATCTAAAGAAACATGCAGTGACCCGCAGAACAGATCCGTCCAGCCCGTAGTCGGTGGACGGATGGCCGATCAGGAACTGACGACTTGATAGCAGATGCTGGCGGTGCCCGAGCGGATCATGCCGATCTGCGAGGCAGCCGCTTTGGAAAGATCGAGTACCCGACCGCGAATGAAGGGACCGCGGTCGTTGATCCGGACGACGACGGATTTGCCGTTTCGCTTGTTCGTGACCTGGACCTTGGTGCCGAATTTCAGGCTGCGGTGCGCGGCCGTCAGGCGCGCGGCGTTCATGCGCTCGCCGGAGGCAGTTTTCGAGGTGAGGGCATACCAGGAGGCGCCACCGCAACCCGTTCCTTTTGCCTGACTGTCGGATGCCGAGACCAACCCCATCCCGACGGTGAATAGCGCTGCGGCGGCAGCAGTCTTGATTCTCGCTGGCTTCAAGCGACGACCCCTTCGGATTGAATGTTCGATTAGTTCCCTTGCAGTTTGAGCTAATTAGGGCGAAAAATGGCAAAACCGTGCTTCAACCGTTAACCTTTGATTAGGAATTATTGAAAAACGCCGTAAATTTAAAATAGAGTGCCGTTTGAATTGTTTTAGAATGTTAAAAGAAATTCTTTGGAATCAGCGACTAAACGATTTTCGAGAGCTTTGGTTCCGGGCAGCTGCCAAGCCGACGTAAAAAATCATTTAAAATTTCGATTTGCGTGAATTCCCACGAATTTCCATCATTAAAAATCTGAACTATCGCCTAGGTTGTGGTCGATGGCGAAGTATAGGTCGAAATATGGCAGTATGAGGCAGTCAAGCTGAGTCTTCCGAATCTATTACTTTCGGATGATCTCACGACATGCTTTTGGCGGTGGGGCGATAATCTGATCGAAGTATTGTCGAAGTAAATCTATTAGCCGCGCCAGGTACCGTTCGCCCACAGCTGTGCAAGCGAAACGCGATAATTCGGAAAGGCGAAGTCGAAGCCGGCCTCGCGTAGCCGCGCATTCGAGACGCGCTTGTTCTCGCCATAAAAGGAGCGCGCCATCAGCGACATCTCGGCGGTTTCGAAAGGCACTTCCGGCGGCGGTGCGACGCCCATCAGCCGGGCGGCCTCTGCCACCACATCCTGCGGCGGGGCAGGTTCGTCGTCGGTCACATTGAAGATTCCGCCCATGCCTTGGCTGGCCAGAAATGCGGCGGCTGAGCCGATATCCTCGACGCGGATGCGATTGAAGACCTGGTTCGCCTTTACGACGCGGCGCGCCGTGCCTTCGGCGAGATTGCGGAAGGCATTGCGGCCCGGTCCGTAGATGCCGGCAAGCCGAAGCACGGCAACCGGAATCCCGTGTCTGGCGCCATGGTCCAGCCAGGCCTTTTCCGCCTCGACCCGCTGCTTTGAGCGCACCGAGACGGGCTTTATCGGCGTCTCTTCGGTAACCCAGCCGCCGCCATGATCGCCATAGACGCCGACGGTGGAGAGATAGCCAACCCAGCGCAGCCGCGGCAGGAGCTCGTTGAGCGGCGGCGTGCCGGCGCGGAACATCGGATCGCCGTCGGCCCCCGGGGCGATCGACTGGATGAGGTGGGTCGTCTTGCCCATCGCGCCGGCGAGCTCCGCGGAAATCGTCATTCCGTCGAACAGCAGGGGCTCGATGCCGGCCGCCTCCAGCGCCGGCAGGTTGTCCGGCGAGCGGGTGGTTCCCGTCACCGATTGCGCGGCCGGCGCAAGCGCCTTCGCGATGGCCGTGCCGGAATAGCCGGCGCCAAGAATCAGGACATCCATCGGCTCACTCCTGCCATTTCCCATTCCGAAAGCACCTCATTGTCGGTTTCCTGCTCGCACTCCCTGGCAAAGGCGGCCAGGTCGTCCGTCGGCATTAGACGCGAAAGCGCCCAGACGGCCATCGCCCTGACGGTCGGGGCGGCGTCACGCGCCAATGCCTTGCAGGCGGGTACGAACCTCTCTTCACCGGAATTGCCGGCGGCGATCAAGACATTTCTGACGAAGCGGTCGCGTCCGATGCGTTTCACCGGAGAGCCGGAAAACAAGCTGCGGAAGGCGGCGTCGTCGAGCGTCAGCAGGGCGTCGAGCTCCGGTTCCTTGAGGTCTTCCCGCGCCTTGAGCTTCATTTGCGAGGCAGAGCGCGCAAACTTGTTCCAGGGGCACACGGCCAGACAGTCGTCGCAGCCATAGATGCGGTTGCCGATCAGCGGTCGCAATTCGGGGTCGATCGGCCCCTTGTGCTCGATCGTCAGATAAGAGATGCAGCGCCGCGCATCGATGCGATAGGGCGCCGGAAAGGCGCCGGTCGGACAGACGTCGAGGCAGGCCCGGCAGGAGCCGCAATGGTCGCGCTCGGGCACGTCGATGTCGAGATCGGCGGTGGTGAACAGGCTGCCGAGAAAGAGCCAAGAGCCGAATTCGCGGCTGACGAGATTGGTGTGCTTGCCCTGCCAGCCGATGCCGGCCTTTTCCGCGAGCGGCTTTTCCATGACGGGGGCGGTATCGACGAAAACCTTCACATCCTCTTCGGCGCGAGCGGCAAACCGTGTGGCGATCTCCTTCAACCGCCCCTTGACGACGTCGTGATAGTCGCGGTTTTGTGCATAGACGGAGATACCGCCCCGGTCCCGCTTGGCGAGGATCGCGAGCGGATCGGTGTCGGGGCCGTAATTCATCCCGAACAGGACGATCGAGCGGACCTCGCTCCATAGCACACGCGGATCGGAGCGTCGCTCCGCCGTCTCGGAAAGCCATTCCATCGTCCCGTGACAGCCGGCGGCAAGGAATTGCCGGAGCCGGTCCGGCGCATGCGGTATGGCGTCCGGCCGGGTGATCCGACAGAGGTCGAAGCCCTTGGCCGCGGCTTCCTCCTTCAGGAAGGCGGTGAGCGTCCGTCGTTTCCTGCCCTGGTTCTCCGCTCTTGCAGCGTCGCCGGGCATCGTCGTGTCCTTAGAAATCGAGATCCGCATAATGGGAGACGGGGGTTACACCGCGCACGCGCTCGGCGAGCAGCGGGCGGAAGGACGGCCGGGATTTCAGCCGCTGGTACCATTCCTTGGCGGTCGGCGCGTCGGACCAGTCGATTTCGCCAAGATAGTCGAGCACCGAGGTCGCGGCGGCGGCCGCGAGATCGGCGTAGGAGACTCGGTCGCCGGCAAGCCAAGGGCGCGAGCCGGCGAGCCAGGAGAGATACTTCATGTGCTGGCGGATATTGTTCCGCGAGGTTCGCAGGATCTTCGAATCCGGGGCGCCGCCGCCCTGGTCGGGCGTCATCTGCAGCTTGAAGATGCGCTCGCGCACGAGTGGCCGCGTCACGTCGGCCTCCATCTTCTGTAGGAACCATTCGGTGAGCCGGCGAATCTCGGCCCGCTGGAACGGATCCTCGGCCAGGAGCCGGCGATCGCGCTTCATGATGCCGCTGGTCTCGTCGAGATATTCCGAGATGATTGTCGCCCCGCAAAGCGCCCGCATGCTGTCATCGACATAGACCGGCAGGGTGCCGGCCGGGTTGAGCGCCAGGAAGTCGCGCCGGTTCTCCCAGGGCTGTTCTTCGCTCAGTTCCGTCTGATAGCCATATTCTGAGAGAATAAGGCGTACGAACCGCGAGGCAGAGGACATAGGGTGATGATACAGTGTCGGCATCGATGATCAGATTGCAGCTGTTTTCGGGGATCTCAGCGTCGCGGCATATGCAACTGGCCACGGCTTGCTACTACGAGCTATAGGTAGTTGCGGTGGCAAACACAAGAGAATCGACTTTCTCCTCCCAAATCCAAGAGTATCAGGAAACTTTCATATATGGCCGATCAATCGATCATTAGCGCGCTCGTGCTCGGGCTTATCGAAGGGCTGACGGAGTTCATCCCTGTCTCGTCGACGGCGCATGTGCTCCTCGCCGGGCACTTCCTCGGCTTCAAGTCGCCGGGAAACACATTCGCCGTGCTCATTCAGCTCGGTGCCATCCTTGCCATCCTGCTCGTCTATTTCCAGAAGCTCCTGTCGATCGCACTGGCCCTGCCGACGAGCGCCAAGGCGCGGCGCTTCGTTTTCTCGGTGCTGCTCGCCTTCCTGCCGGCGGCGCTGATCGGGGCGGCGGCGCATGACTTCATCAAGTCGGTCCTGTTCGAGACGCCGATGCTGATCTGCGTCGTGCTCATCGTCGGTGGCGTCATCCTCTATGTGATCGACCACCTGCCGCTGACGCCACGCTACACGGATGTGGTGGACTATCCGCCGTCGCTCGCCCTGAAGATCGGCCTCTTCCAGTGCCTCGCGATGATCCCGGGCACGTCGCGATCCGGCGCGACGATTGCCGGTGCCCTTTTGATGGGAACCGATAAGCGTTCGGCGGCTGAGTTCTCCTTCTTCCTCGCCATGCCGACCATGCTCGGCGCCTTCACGATCGATCTCTACAAGAACCGCGATGCGCTCACTTTCGACGATCTCACCACGATCGGCATCGGTTTCATCGCCGCCTTCGTCGCGGGGATCTTTGTCGTGCGCTCGCTGCTCGATTTCGTCTCGCATCGCGGCTTCACGCCCTTCGCGATCTGGCGCATCATCGTCGGCACTGCAGGTCTGATCGGCCTGTGGCTGCTCGGCTAAGCGCAGCCCCGCAAAAACATAAAGCCGCATACGTTTCTTGCGAAACGCATGCGGCCCCTGGCCCCCGCCAAAACTGAAAATCTGCCTTGAACCGCGAATGACGCGGCAAGGCAGTTGACTGGCTTACCAGCCGGAAGCCCCGATCGACGCCGTCGTGCATGGGTCGACGCCATAGGCAGGCGCGCAGCCCTTGCTGCTGCTCGCCACTGTGCTCGGTGCGATGAATGAGCCAGCCAGAATAATCAGTGCCGCAGACGCAAAAAAGATTGCGATCGACTTGCCCATGGGAAGTTATGCCTTTCGAGTATGATGTTGTCACCGCCTGCGCTCGCCGCGCCGTGGGTGCGAGCGGTGTTTATTCGCCGGGCGTGTCATGATCAATATCAGGACATGCTGAATCTGCGGTAAACAGCATTCCCGTTTTCGACTGCGGCAGAACTGCAACGCTGTTGCATCATGGCCACAAGCAAAAACCGCCGGCGGGACCGGCGGCTAGAATGAAAAGCGTCTTGCTTGGAGGGCAATCAGGCCGCGCGGCCGCCGCCCCGCGTATACTGGCCTTGCGGGCGGTAGCGTACCAGGTAGGTCGGCAGGATGGGCTCGACCGAGGTCGGCTCAATGCCGATTCCCGAAAGCGTCCGTCCCTCCGCTTCGGCCTTCGCTGAGACGATATTGTCGGATTTCAGCAACACAACCTGGTCGGCGGTGAGTGGCGGCGCGATGAAGGGCACGAGCGAAGCGACTCTTCCCAGAAGCGACGCGATGCCGAACGGGACCGAGACGAAGTGACGCTTGCGATCGATCGTCCTCAGCATGATCTCGAGACATTCGCGGAATGACAGAACCTGAGGCCCGCCGAGTTCATAGATAGTGCCGGGCGTAAGCTTGCCATCGACGGCACGGGCAACGGCTTCCGCGACATCGGTGACGTAGACCGGCTGGAACTTGGTCCGGCCGCCGCCGATCAGCGGCAGCATGGGCGAGAAGCGCGCCATGCTGGCGAACTTGTTGAAGAAGTCGTCCTCGGGCCCGAAGATGATCGACGGGCGCAGGATGATCGCCTCGGGGACCGTTTCGAGGATTGCGATCTCGGCCCGTCCCTTGGTGCGGGCGTAGCTCGACTCGGACCTCGTATCGGCGCCGATCGCCGAAATATGCGTCATCGTCGCACCTGCCGCACGGGCGGCTTCGGCGACGGCCCGGGCACCGAAATCCTGTACCGCGTCAAAGGTGTTGCGGCCGCTCTCGAAGAGCACGCCGACGCAGTTGATCACGTGGTCGGCACCCTCGACGGCGCGATCGACGGACTTGCGATAGCGCAAATTGGCCTGGACGAAGGAAATCTGGCCCATGCTGCCGAGCGGCTGGAGATGACCTGCAAGATCCGGCCGGCGCACCGCGACGCGAATGCGGTAGCCTCGCTTTGCAAGCGCGCGCACCACATGACGGCCGACAAATCCGGATCCGCCGAAAATAGTCACCAGCGGCGGAAGGTTGGACAAGGTCATGGGAAGCGCACTCCTGAAGTCGTTGGAAGAATTGCTTGCTACATAGCCGAAGCGGCGGGCAAGGTGAAGGCCATTCCGCGCATGCCCGCGAGCCTCGCGCCCGCCGCCCTTGGCGGTACCAGGTAGCAGCCCTCAGACGCCCTCCACCACGACCATCTCGGCATCGGCGACCTCCTGGCGGATTGCCGCGGCGATCTGATATTCCGGGGAATTGTAGCAGTCGATCGCGGCCTGCAGGGAGGGGAATTCGATCACCACGTTGCGGGCGCGGACGGCGCCCTCCAGCCGGTGGAATTCTCCACCGCGCGCCAGGAATGTCGCGCCATATTTCTCGAACGCCGGCTTTGCGGCTGCCACATAGTCCTTGTACCGTTCGGGGTCTCTGATATCGACCCGAGCAATCCAGTATCCCTTGGCCATTACGAACACCTCGTCTTTCTCGAAAAGTACAGACGGGATCGTTACTTCCGGCAATTCTTGGTCGAGGTCAAGCGCACCGGGCTAACGGGAGGATGATAAAGCCAAGGCCGGTTGCCGCCTTGCGGCCGATCAACCGGAGAGGGCGCTCTCCATCTGCGCGAGGATGGTGCGGCTGGCAGCCAGTGGATCGGCCGCCTTGACGATCGGTCTGGCGACGACGAGATGGCTCGATCCAGCGCGGATCGCTTCGACCGGCGTCATCACCCGCTTCTGGTCGCCTTTCTCCGCACCGGCGGGGCGAATGCCGGGCGTGACCAGCGCCATCTCCGCACCGATGATGTTGCGCACGGCGGCGGCTTCCTCCGCCGAACAGACGATGCCGCCCATGCCGGCCGCGCGCGCCTGTTCGGCACGACGCAGCACCAGACTATGCGGATCGGATCCGTAACCGGCATCGATAACGTCCTGCGCGTCCATTGACGTCAGCACCGTGACGCCGAGCAGGCAGAGGTCAGAACCCTTCGCCGCTTCGACGGCCGCCTTCATCGCTTTCGGATAGGCGTGCAGGGTCAGCATCGACATGCCCATCTTGACGATGTTCTCGACGCCCTTCGCCACCGTGTTGTCGATGTCGAGCAGCTTCATGTCGAGAAAGACTTTCTTGCCGCTGGCCGCGAGATCGCGGGCGAATTCCAGGCCGCCGGCGAAGGCGAGCTGGTAGCCGATCTTGTAGAAGACGACCTCATCGCCAAGGGTCGAGACGATCTGCTCCGCCTCGGCGACCGTAGGAATGTCGAGGCCGACGATCAGCCGGTCGCGCGCGCTTGTGCTCATGTCGAGATCACCCCTGCCAGATTTCCATCGGCGTCCAGTCGCATGTGACGGCGCGATCCGCAAGACGGAAGGCAAAGAGATTGCCGCCGCCCGGCAACTGGTCGGCGCTGCGGGCGATCGGCATGCCCGTCATCCGGCATTTGAGCAGCGTGCCGACGCCGCCATGGCCGACAAAGGCGATCGGGATCGCCGGATCATGGCGATCGAGTATGTAGAACACGGCCTTGCAGATGCGCGCCTGGGCGTCGCTGGCGCGTTCCCAGCCCAAGTAGCTCTCTTCGGGATGGGCGAAGAACCGGTCCGCTGCCCGCTCGAAGTCCTCGGGCGGCAGGAAGCCCGTCGAGGAGCGGTCATTCTCGCCGGTTTCCTCGTCCGTCTCGACCGGAACGCCTGCGGCGTCGGCGAGGATCATCGCGGTTTCTATCGCCTTCCGCTCGGCGCTGGAGATGACGCGGCCGAGCAACCGGACCCATGGCTGTTCGGACGTCATGCGCGCCCGTTCCCGCCCGAGATCGGACAGGCTCCATTGCGGCACCGCGACGGCAGGATCGATCTTTACCTGCGGGTGCGTGAGATAGACGCCGAACACGGGCGGGCCTGCAGTCTAATGTGCCTTGCTGTAGATCCAGAGCTGAGCCGGCGGGATGTTGCGCACGACGAAATCGTAATGCTGAATGCGATAGCGATCCGGCATGGCGACGACCGGCGACAGCGGCCCGTAGGAGATCTGAACGACAGGACGACCGAAGGGGATGCGCGACAGCAGGTCGTCGATCAGCTCGACGCGGCGGTGCATCGGGAAGTTCAGAAGCGGGACGGCGGAGACGACGCTGTCGAACTGCTGACCGTTCAGCGCGCCGAGCGTGTGCGAAAGGTCGAAGGCATCGCCGTTGATGAAGTGCACGCCGGCGAAATCCTCCTTCAGCTGATTGAAGAATTCGGTCGAGTATTCGACCGATACCAACCTTTCAGGTGAGATGCCGCGCTCCAGGATCGCCTTGGTGATCACGCCCGTCCCCGGGCCAAGCTCGAGAACCGGCAGGCCGGAACGCGGGTTGACGACGCTCGCCATGCGTCGCGCCGTCACCGCGGATGTCGGCAGGATTGCGCCGACGGCTCGGGTGTTGTTCATCCAGCCCTTGAAGAAGCGAATCTCTTCGTCGAACTTCTGACCGAACTTTTCCTTCACCTTCAGGCGCAGACTCATAGAATCCCCTCGGCTTCATTGTTCCATAACAACGCACGCGTCGCCGCAATTCGGCGGCCTCGCGCGAACCTCTGCTCATAATGTGCTCCCATCTGCGGCGAAAACAAGTCTGCCTGCGTCTGAAAGCGACACTTTATCAACAAGCAGCGACGTCGGACCTGTGAAAAACCCGCCAAGCGGGCGCATGGCGGGTTCAATCCGATATCGCTCTACTGCACGCTTCCAAAAATCGCAGCCGATTTAAGGATAAAAACATGCAGCAATTCAAAGTGCTACAGCGACCTTTGTGCGTCTGATTAAGACGCACGGCGCCGTAGGCTCACACGCGCATCGGCATGAGCACGTAGAGCGCGTCGTCCGCTGCGAGGTCACGCACCAGCGTCGGCGAACCCGGGTCCGCCAGCATGAAGACCGCGTCATTGCCGGTAAGCTGGGCGGTTATGTCGAGCAGATATTTGGCGTTGAAGCCGATTTCGAGCGGATCGCTCTCATAGCCGACCGGCAATTCTTCGGTTGCGCTGCCTGAATCGGGATTGTTGACGGTCAGCGTCATCTGGCCGTCGTTCAAGGCCAGCTTGACGGCGCGGCCGCGTTCGGAGGAGATCGTCGAGACGCGGTCGACCGCCTGGGCGAAGGACTGGCAGTCGACGCGCAGCTCCTTGTCGTTACCGGCAGGAATCACCCGCTGATAGTCCGGGAAGGTGCCATCGATCAGTTTCGAGGTCATGACGATCGAGCCGATCGTCATGCGGATCTTCGCATCCGAGACCTCGACCGTCACGATCACGTCCGGACTGTCGAGCAGCTTCTGCAATTCGCTGACCGTCTTGCGCGGAATGATGATGCCGGGCATGCCCTCGGAGCCAGCCGGCGCCTCGATGTCGGCGCGGGCGAGGCGATGGCCGTCGGTCGCAACGGCGCGCAGCTTCAGCTGTCCCTTGTTTTCGACTGTGTGAACGAAGATGCCGTTGAGGTAGTAACGCGTTTCCTCCGTCGAGATCGCGAACTGCGTCCTGTCGATCAGCATCTTCAAATCGGTCGCCTTGACGCGGAACGAATGCGAGAAGCTGCCGGCCGTCAGGTCCGGAAAATCCGATTGCGGCAGGCACTGCAGCGAGAACTTTGAGCGGCCCGAGGCAACCGTCATCGCCGTACCCTCGGCGTTGGTGGCGAGCAACACCTCGGAACCGTCCGGCAGCTTGCGAACGATGTCGTAGAGCAGGTGGGCCGGAACGGTCGTAGCGCCGGCCTGTTCCACCTGCGCCGGCGTTGCCTCGGTGATCTCGAGGTCGAGGTCGGTCGCCTTCATTTCGAGGCTGGCGCCGTCGGAGCGCAGGAGCACGTTCGAGAGGATCGGGATGGTGTTGCGCCGTTCGACCACGCGGTGGACATGGTTCAGCGATTTCAAAAGGTTGGACCGCTCGAGAGTAATGCGCATGGGATGCTACCGCTTTCAACCATTGCCGGGCGGGCGAGCCGCCCGCCGCAGCGTCAAACTGCGTGTGTCCCGGCCGGTCGGCCGGAGCGATGTGGACGGGCAAAATGGCAGAAAAATTGCCGCGAAAGCAAGCGGTTTCGCGGGCTTTTCCCAAATGCAGGCGCGTGCGCGGCGGGGCGCCCTTGCCCTGTGCTTGCCGCTCACTCATAAAGGGCGCGAACCGGCAAGCCGGGCATGAGCGGGAACATGGCGTTGGAAAAGCAGCAATCGACCGAGGCGGCGGAGAAGGAGAGGCACCGAAGTTTTCGCCTGCACAATGCAAGCATTCCGGCGCGCCCGCTCGAGCCGTCGCTCTATCTGGTGGCGACGCCGATCGGCAATCTCGCCGACATCACCTTGAGAGCTCTGGAGACCATCGCCGGCGCCGACCTGCTCGCATGCGAGGACACGCGGGTGACGCGGGTGCTGCTCGACCGCTACGGCATCGTCAACCGGCCGGTTCCCTATCACGAGCACAATGCCGCCGAGGCCGGCCCGCGGCTGCTTGCGGCGCTTGCCGAGGGGAAATCGGTGGCGCTGGTCTCCGATGCCGGCACGCCGCTGGTCTCCGATCCAGGCTATCGTCTGGCTCAACTCGCCATCGACGCCGGTCACCGGGTCGTGCCCATTCCCGGCCCGTCGGCGCCGCTCGCCGCACTCGTCGGCTCCGGCCTGCCAAGCGACGCCTTCCTCTTTGCCGGCTTCCTGCCGGCGAAGGACAAGGCGAGGCGCGATCGGCTGGCGGAACTCGCTGGCGTGCCTGCGACGCTCCTCTTCTTCGAGTCGCCGCACCGCATCGCCGCGACAGTCACCGCGGCCGCCGAGGTTTGCGGCGCGGCGAGACGGGCCGCCGTCTGCCGAGAACTGACCAAAACCTTCGAGGAGTTTCGCCGCGGCACGCTCGGCGAGTTGAAGGCCTTTTATGACGAAGGCGCGAGCGTCAAGGGCGAGATCGTTCTGGTGATCGGTCCACCGGACGCAAAGCCAGTCCCCGAGGCCGCGGATGTGGACGCGCTCCTGAAGGCACTTTCCCGCGACATGCCGATGGGCAAGGCTGCGACGGAGGCGGCGCGCCGCACCGGACTGCCGCGTAAGGAGCTCTACGACAGGCTTTTGAGCCTCAAGGACAGCGATGAGGGCTGACCGGCCGAATGCCCGCAAGCTGAAGGCGCTGAAGCGCGGCCATCTTGCCGAATTCCGCGCCGCGCTCTGCCTGATGGTCAAGGGCTACCGCATTGTCGCCATGCGCTATCATACCAAGCTCGGCGAGATCGACATCATCGCCCGGCGCGGCGACCTGATCGCCTGCGTCGAAGTGAAGGATCTGAAGCAGCTTCGACGGGGCGGTCTTCGCCGTCTCCGATACGGCGCAACGGCGGATCAGGGCGGCAAGCGACGTCTGGCTCTCACGCCAGGCGGATTTTCGCCGCCTCTACGACATCGTCGCCGTCATGTCCTGGCCCTGGCCGCGGCACCTGCCGGATGCTTTTTGACCAAACAGGCAAATTTGTAATCGTTCCGACACAAAAGCATTACCGGCCTGTGGGTCATCTTCAACGCTGCTCCTGCCGCTCGAGGTGCGAATCCTCCCCTCCTATGAGGTGATGAACACGCTGCGGCTGACGAACACCTATACCGGGCTCATTGTGCCGCTGCTCGCCTCCGCGACGGGTACCTTCTATTTCCGCCAGCTCTTCAAGTCGGTGCCGGACGAATTGCTCGACGCGGCGCGCATCGAGGGGCCGGACCCTTCAAGTTCTTCATCGACGTGCTGGTACCGCTGTCGCGCACCATGATGGCGGCGATCTTCATCATCATATTCGTCTACGGCTGGAACCGTCTGGCCGACTCTGATGACGACGGACGAAGGCTTCTTCACGCTGGTGCGCGGCATCAAGCAGATCCTGCTCGTCTGGGTCGGCTCCAACATTCCCGATTACAACGAGGCTTTTGCCCCTGGCGATCCTCGCCATGATGCCGCCGGTGATGATCGTCGTCGTTTTCCAGCGGCGGTTCATCAAGGGGCTCACCGAAAGCGACAAATAGAGCATTTCCAGGTGAAGTGTGCAGCGGTTCGCCGTCCGGAAATGCGAAGAACTAAAGAGTGAGAACGGAACGAAGAGAGGGCGACGCGGTTTAGAGCCCGCGCCCTGACTCGCAATCCATGAATGGAGGCAGCCAATGGCCGCGATCGATATCGTCGAGGCGGCTCTATCGCCCAGTGGTGACCGACGCGGCGACAGCTGTTGCGCCTGCCCGCCAGCAAACCGTGAATATGGAGCCTGTACCGTGATTGAAGAGACCGTATCGACGCTCGCCGTACCTTCGCAGGAGGACCGCGAGGGCTTTGCCCGGATGGAGCGCAGCATAGCCGGCCATGACGCCGTCATGGCGGGGCTCGAGGCGATGAACGCGATCGAGCTCGGCGGCGACGTTTCCGCCAGCAGACCGCTTGCCTTTCCCTTCGCCGCTGCGGCCTGGAACCTCGAGCGCTGCCTCTTTCCCGAAGAAAGCGCCGAACATCTTCGCGCGACCGCCGCGCCGCTGGTGTTCCTTTCGGAGATGGACAACGGCATGGCCCGCACCGGTCAGCGTCATACGGCGGCCGAGGTCGCGGCGGCGCTGGCGATGCAATACGTCTATGGCGTCGAGTTCATCGAGCTCGGACTGGGAGCCGAGACCGAACGCGAATTCTGCAACGACGACTTTAACGAGAAGGGCTTCCATGGCAACGCGCTTATGGCGTCCGTTCCGGTTCGACGCCCCTTCCTGCTGCGGCTTTGGGGTGAGCGCCTCTGGTTTATGGATGGCGGCGATCAGCCGCGCCTTGGCGAGCGTATCGCGCTCGGGGCGATGATCGAGACCGAGGCCGGCCCCTTTGTCGCCGTTTCCACCCATATGGAAAGCGCCACGACCGCCGCCTATCGCGAGCGTCAGGTCCAAGAATTGATCGATGCCCTGGAGGCGGTATTTCCGGGGTTTCCCATCCTGATCGGCGGTGATCTGAACACGGGCAATCATGCCGACGGCGATTTCGAGGCCGAGGGGCTTTTTGCGGTCAGTGTCGCGCGCGGCTTCACTCGCCACGGCGGTCCGATCGACCAGATGACGACCCGCGCCAGCCTGATCACGCGTTGGCCGAAGCGGGCGATGAAGCTCGACTGGTTCCTGGCGCGTGGTCTGAAGATCGGTGAAAGCCGCATCATTCCCTCGCTCGATGCCTCTGGCCGTCCGCTCTCCGATCATGACCTCATCACCTGCGTAGTCGAGGGTTTCGAATAGCCTCTGCGCTGCTTGCCTAAGCGCCTTCCGCATTCTACATGTTGCGGGCGCCTTGGCGCCTCGCTCGTCTTTTGGAGCCGATCAGGGCCGCCGTAGCGCTTTGAATTGCTGTATAATTCGCCCCGAAGCGATGTTCACCCGGGCTCATGCGGCGAAGATCCAACCAGGAACGGTAGAATGGCAAGAATCGTCAATGTCGGGGTCCAGATGGACCATGTGTCGGGCATCACCATTGCGGGCGATTCGACCTTTGCCATGAGTCTCGAGGCGCAGGCGCGCGGCTACCGCCTGTTCCACTACACCCCGGACAAGCTTTCGCTGCGCGACGGCAAGGTCTATGCGACCGCCCAGCAGATGACGCTGCGCGACGTCAAGGGCGACCACTTCACCCTCGGCGAACCGGAGCGGATCGATCTTTCGACCATGGACGTCATCCTGCTTCGCCAGGATCCGCCCTTCGACATGGCCTACATCACCTCGACGCACCTGCTCGAGCGGCTGCACCCGAAGACCCTTGTGGTCAATGACCCCGCCTGGGTCCGCAATTCGCCGGAGAAGATCTTCGTCACCGAATTTCCCGATCTGATGCCGAGGACATTGATCACGCGTGACGCGGGCGAGATCGCCCGCTTCCGTCAGGAGATGGGCGACATCATCCTGAAGCCGCTCTACGGCAATGGCGGCGCCGGGGTCTTCCATTCAGCGCGCGACGACCGCAACCTCTCCTCGCTGCTCGAAATGTTCGGCCAGATGTTCCGCGAGCCCTTCATCGCCCAGGAATATCTGCCGGCGGTGAGGAAGGGCGACAAGCGCATCCTGCTCGTCGACGGCGATCCGGTGGGGGCGATCAACCGGGTTCCCGCACAGGACGACGCGCGCTCCAACATGCATGTCGGCGGGCGGGCGGAGGCGACCGAGCTCACCGCTCGTGAACGGGAAATCTGCGCCCGCATCGGCCCGGCGCTCAAGGTCCGCGGCTTTCTCTTCGTCGGCATCGACGTGATCGGCGATTATATGACCGAGATCAACGTCACCTCGCCGACCGGCATTCGCGAGGTCAAGAAGTTTGGCGGCGCCGATGTCGCTAGCCTGCTCTGGGACGCTATCGAGAAGAAGCGCGGCTGATCATGCCGGTTCGCGCTTGGCCTGATGGCGGCGCTCGGCGCCATACCTGCTGACGCGCTCTGGGCTATGTCGTCATCGGCGAGCTCAATCTCGACGGCACGATCGCGCCGGTCGCCGGCGCGCTGCCGGCGGCGATGGGCGCCAATGCGCTCGGCAAGGGCCTGATCTGCCCGGCCGAAAGCGGTGCGGAAAGCCGCCTGGGCCCGGTCGGAAATCGACATCCTCGCGTCGCGCAGCCTGATCACCATCGCCAATCATTGCCGCGGCACGCAAGTACTCTCCCGTCCCGAGCCCGCAATCCGCGCCGCCGCCGCCAATCTTTCCGATCTCGCCGACATCAAGGGCCAGGAAAGCGCCAAGCGGGCGCTGGAGGTCGCGGGGGACCGCCAGGATCCGGCAAGTCGATGCTCGCGGCGCGGCTGCCCTCCATTCTGCCGCCGCTCTCTCCGTCCGAATTGCTCGAGGTCTCGATGATCCATTCGATCGCCGGGCAATTGCCGGGCGGCAAGCTCTCCGACCGCCGGCCGTTCCGCGCGCCGCACCACTCGGCTACCATGGCGGGCGCTGATCGGCGGCGGCCTCAGGGCAAAGTCGGGCGAGGCGTCGCTCGCCCATAATGGCGTGCTGTTTCTCGACAAGTTTCCGGAATTTGCGCCGCAGGTACTCGATGCGCTGCGCCAGCCGCTCGAAACCGCCGAGTGCATCATCGCGCGCGCCAACCACCGCGTCAGCTATCCGGCGGCGGCCCGCGCTGCATGGCCGATTACCAGTCGCGGATTTCCGGCCCCTTGATGGATCGCCTGGATATACGCATCGACGTGCCCGCTGTCAGCGCCGCCGATCTGATCCGACCCGGCACGGCCGAGGCGAGCGCCGCCGTCGCCCGCCGCGTCGCCCGCGCCCGCGAACTGCAGACGGATCGCTTCACTCGGCCACCCGGAGTTGACGAGCAATGCGCGCTGCGCGACGGCGATGATCGAGAAGATTGCCGAGCTGGACGCCGCCGGCCTCCAACTCCTGCGAGACGCGGCCGAAAAGCTCAAGTTCTCCGCGCGCGGCTACCACCGCGTCTTGAAGGTGGCCCGCACGCTTGCCGAACTCGACGAGGCGCCAACGGTCGACCGCATCCATCTTGCCGAAGCGATCTCCTATCGGATCGCCGGCGAGCGCCTGCCGGCGGCGGCGTTCCGTTTCTACTGCATGTTTCCTTAAATCGGAGCTGATTTAAGGATAAAAACATGCAGCAATTGAGAGCGCTACAACAACCTTTGTGCGTCTAACGCACCGCGCTGTAGAGTTTCGAGCGGGACGGACAAGCGCATAGACTTTCTCATCCCGCTCTTGGGGAGGTGGCCATGGAAAAGCAACCGGACCAGGGAAGAACGGACTGTGCATCGCGGATCGTGAAAGCCTCGCCGCAAACCGTCTATCGGGCGCTTCTCGATCCCAGGGCCGTGGCCGTTTGGCTGCCGCCCGCCGGCATGCGAGCGCAGATCCATCGATTCGATCCGCGCGAAGGCGGTGCCTATTGCGTGGCGCTTATTCATGATGCGCCCGACCATCGGACACCGGGCAAGACCAGCGAGCATGCCGATCTCGTCGAGGGCAGCTTCGTTGAACTGATCCCCCCCACAAGCGTGTCGTGCAGCAGGTGAAGTTCGAGTCCGACGACCCCGCCTTTGCCGGCACGATGACCATTGCCTGGACGCTTGCTCCAGTCCCGGGGGGAACTTCGGTGCGGGTCGTCTGCGAGAATGTGCCCCATGGAATCGCGCAGGAGGATCATGTGGCCGGCCTCAGTTCGACGCTCGCAAACCTCGCGGCCTTCACCGGATGAGCGCCGCGGCAGGGGTCGCCACCGACAAAGGATGAAAAAGAGGCGCCAGAAAGCGCCCCTGATATTGAATGCCGCGGCGCCGGGACATCGAAAGAGCGGCGCCACCACGAGAACTGCTCGTTACGCGCCAAGCCCCTCGAAAAGCACCGTCGAGAGATAGCGTTCTGCAAAGGACGGGATGATCACGACGATGGTCTTGCCGGCGTTTTCTTCGCGCTGGCCGACTTCGATTGCAGCCTGGAGCGCCGCACCGGAGGAAATGCCGACCGGCACGCCTTCGAGCTTCGCGACGAGTCGCGCCGCCTCGACCGCCTCGGCGGAGTTCACGGTGATTACCTCGTCATAGATCGTCGTGTCGAGGATCGGTGGCGCGAAACCGGCACCGATCCCCTGGATCTTATGCGGCCCAGGCGGGCCGCCGGAGAGAACCGGAGACTCCTCCGGCTCGACGGCGATCACCTTGACCGAGGGTTTGCGGGCCTTCAGCACCTGGCCGGCACCGGTGATCGTCCCGCCTGTACCGATACCTGAAACTAGGATATCGACGTTGCCCTCGGTGTCGTTCCAGATTTCTTCGGCCGTTGTCCTGCGGTGGATCTCCGGATTGGCGGGATTTTCGAACTGCTGCGGAATGATCGCGTCGGGCAGCGTCTCGACCAGTTCCTGCGCCTTGGCGATTGCGCCCTTCATGCCCTTCGCCCCTTCCGTCAGCACCAGTTCGGCGCCGAGCAGCGTCAGCATCTTGCGTCGCTCGACGGACATCGTCTCCGGCATGGTGAGGATCAGCCTGTAGCCCTTGGCGGCGGCCACAAAGGCAAGCGCAATCCCCGTATTGCCGGAGGTCGGTTCGACTAGCGTCGTGCGGCCGGGCACGATCTTCTCCTGCGCTTCGAGCGCTTCGACCATGGCAACGCCAATGCGGTCCTTGACCGAGGCGATCGGGTTGAAGAATTCCAGCTTGGCGAGCAGGTTTGCCTTCACGCCCTTTTCACTGGCGAGCTTGTCGAGCCGCACGATGGGAGTGTCGCCGATCGTTTCGGTGATCGATGAAAAGACGCGGCCGCGGCCGGGCTTGCGCGCTTCAGGCATGGGTTTCTCCCTACATTTTTGAAATGGTTGTCAGGAGAATAGGAATATTGAGCGGGCTATGCCAGAGCGGGAAAGCCCCGGATCAGAGCAGCGGAAGAAAAAAAGATTGTGAAACCGCTGGTTGGGAGATCTTTTTTCAGGTCACGCGTGTCGCAATGTAAGCCGCCGTTCCGGCGAGGATGCCAGCCGCGGCTCGGTTCGGGGTCTTGAGCGCCTTTGGTTACTTCAGAAGCGAACAAGCCCGGGCCGCAAGCAGCATATAGGGCAGCAGCACGACAAGAAGGACGAGGAAGGTCGCGATGAGCAGCAAGGCATAGTCCCTGACCCCGATCGAGGCGACGTCGATCAGTGTCGGAACCAGTGCCACACAGAAGAGCATCGTCTTCGGATTGCCGAGCGTGACCGTCAGGCCCGAGAGGAAGGACAGCACCGCACTTGTCGATCTCCGGGCCTCGATATTCTGCGACTAGAGGCCGGCGGTCCAGAGCTTCCAGGCGATATAGCCGAGATACAGTGCGCCGGCGATCTTCACGAGGAGAAAGGCCGTCGCGAAGGTCTGGGCGACGAAGGCAAGCCCGAGCACGACGGCGGTCAGATAGACCATGTCGCCGAGAATCAGGCCGAGAAGGTTTCGCGAAAGCCCGACCCGAGCGCCCAGTGCAACGATCGCCGTTGTTCTCGCGAAAAAATTGATCCAGTGACAAGAACGCCGTTGCCCAGAGCCGGGGAGCCGTACACCTTCCGGAAAACTGCGGAAGGGGTGCATCGTGCCGGAAATTCAGAACCTCATAGGCTTCGCCCTGATCGCCCTCGGCATGGTGCTGACGCCGGGGCCGAACATGATTTATCTGATCTCCCGCTCGATCTGCCAGGGCCCAGCCGCCGGCCTCGTCTCGCTCGGCGGCGTGGCGCTCGGCTTCGTCTTCTATATGGTCTTTGCCGCGCTCGGCATCACCGCATTGCTGCTGGCGGTCCCGTTCGCCCATAACGCGCTGTGTTTCGCGGGCGGCCTCTATCTCCTTTACCTCGCCTGGCAGGCCGTGAAGCCCGGCGGCCGCTCGCCGTTTCAGGTCCGAGACCTGCCGAAGGATGGGCCCCGTAAGCTCTTCATCATGGGGCTTGTCACCAGCCTGCTCAATCCGAAAGTGGCGGCGCTCTATCTTTCGCTATTGCCGCAGTTTATCCGACCGGAGTCCGGAAGCGTGCTCCTGCAGTCGCTCGTCTTCGGCAGCCTGCAGATCATTATCAGCGTCACCGTCAATGCGCTGATCGCGCTGACGGCCGGGTCGATCGCCGCCTTCCTGGCCGGCCGTCCCCTCTTCATGCAGGTGCAGCGCTGGATGATGAGCACGGCGCTCGCGAACCTTGCGGTCAGCATGGCCGTCGAGGCTCGCCGATAAGAAGCCTTAGTCGAACAAGGCTTACCCGAAGAGGGGGCGCATGAAGCTGCGCTCGTAGCTGATGATGCAGCGCGTCTCATCGGCATAGGCGAAGGCCGCCCGGCATTCGGGATCGGCGGCCATCTTCTTGCGATAGGTTTCGTAAGTAGCGAGCGAGGGAAAGCTGAAGAGCGCGAGCGCGATGTTGTTGGCGCCCTCATGCGGCATGAAATAGCCATGATGCGTGCCACCGAGCCGGTTCACCAGCGGAATCCAGAGCCTCGCATAATGCTCGAATTCTGCGAGCTTATAGGGGTCGATGACGTATTTCAGATAGCAGGTGATCATGGAGCGCTCCGTTCTACGCGTTTGATAAGCGGGACAGAACGAAGCGTCCAGCCGAGATTGGTACCGGCCGCTGCCAGCAGGATCGCGGCCGATCCGGCAATCTGCACCGGTTGCAATTCGTGCCCGAAGGCGATCCGATCGACCAGGATCGCGGCGATCGGGTAGATGAAGGAAAGCGCGCCCGTCACATGGGTCGGTAGCCGCTGGATCGCTCCATAGAGCAGGATGTACATGATGCCGGTGTGGACGACACCGATGGTGATTAGCAACGTCCACTGGAACGCGGTTTGCGGCAGTGGTGCAGAGATTGCGAAGGGGGCCAGCATCGCCGCGCCGGTGACGACCTGGATCAGCGCGATGAGCTGCGGCGGCGTACCCTTGAGAAGTTTGGTGACCATCGCCGCAATGGCGTAGAAGAAGGCGGCGCCGAGCGAGAGGGCGATGCCCGCGAGATAGTGTCCAGTTCCGGCGCCGCCCGCCGGCTTGGCGGCGACAATTGCCATCATGCCGATAAAGGAGACCGAGAGCCAGAAGAGCTTGGTGGGAGTGATCTTCTCGCCGAGGAAAAGCGCCCCGAGACCGAGCAGCATGAAGGGCTGCGTGTTGTAGACCATCGTCGCTATCGAGATCGAGGCGTGCGAATAGGCTTGGAAGAGCAGGAGCCAGTTGACGACGATCGCCACACCGCCGAGCACGGAGAGGGCGACGACCCTCGGCCGCAATTGCCTGAGATCGATGAGGCCGAGCGCCACGGCAAGGATGGCGAGCGTCACGGCTCCGAAGACACAGCGCCAGAAAACGACGCCGGCCACCGGCTGGCCCGACATCAGTACGAACCAGCCGATCGTCCCCGAAATCAGCATTGCCGCCGTCATCTCGGCGCTTCCGCGCCGCAAATCCCTGTCCATCGCATGGCTCCTTTATATGACTGTGAAGAGAATAATGAGTCATGCGGCGGCCTGCTATGGAAAATAAAAGGAAATTGTGCAAATATGCCTAATAGTGAAAGGCAAATCGCCAATCGTGCTTATGAGGCTTTTGATGCTGGACGAGCTTGACCGTCGCATTCTTGAAATTCTCGCCGCGAATGCTCGCGTGTCGCTGAAAGAACTCGCGCTGGAAGCCGGACTCTCCTCGCCGAGCGTCGCCGAAAGGCTGCGCAAGCTTGAGGAGCGCGGCGTGATCAACGGCTTCACCGTCTCCGTCAACCCGGCGCGGCTCGGCTATCCGCTGCAGGCGGTGGTCCGCGTCAGGCCCATGCCGGGCATGCTGCATATCGTCGAAAGGCTGATCCAGGAGACGCCGGAGATCGTCGAATGCGACAAGATTACGGGCGATGATTGCTTTATCGCCAAGATGCTCGTGCGTGACATGGGAGAGCTCGACACGATCCTCGATCGCATCGCCGAAAAGGCGCAGACCAACACCTCGATCGTCAAGTCGACGCCCGTCAAGCGACGCCTGCCGCCGCTTTAGGTCCTGGGCCTACTTGGACCCGGTCGAGCCGAAACCGCCGGCCCCACGGGCGGTCGTCGTCGCGCCGTCTGCCTCCCGGATCGCCACCTGCGTCACCGGCGCGATCACCATCTGGGCGATGCGCATGCCGCGCTCGACGATGAAATCCTGCTCGCCGAGGTTTGCGAGCAGCACCTTCACTTCGCCGCGATAATCGCTGTCGATGGTGCCCGGCGTGTTGAGGCAGGTGATGCCGTGCTTGAAGGCAAGCCCGGAGCGCGGCCGGACCTGGCCTTCATAGCCGGCGGGAATTTCGAAGATGAACCCCGTCGGCACTAGTACCCGGCCGCCCGGCCGGACCGTCATCGGTTGATCGCCGGGGACGGCGGCGCGCAGGTCCATGCCCGCGGCGCCCGCCGTCTCATAGGTCGGCAGGTCAAGATCCCGCGCATGCGGCAGGCGGATGAGGGTGAGAGCGGGGCGGTCTTCGGAATTGTACGTGGTCATTCCGCCATAAGCAGGGTCGGCCTCCCAGCAGTCAATTGCATATTGCCGCCCGAGCCTGTAAAGGACGCCGCAACTCACAGGATACTCAGATTATGGCCGAAAGCATTGCCGAGGCGGTCTCCCGCCGCCGCACATTTGCGATCATTTCGCACCCGGACGCCGGTAAGACGACGCTCACCGAAAAGCTGCTGCTCTTCGGCGGCGCGATCCAGCTCGCCGGCGAGGTGAAGGCCAAGAAGGATCGTATCCAGACCCGTTCCGACTGGATGAAGATCGAGCGCGAGCGCGGCATCTCGGTCGTCACCTCGGTGATGACCTTCGAATACAACGACACGGTCTTCAACCTGCTCGACACGCCCGGCCACGAGGACTTTGCCGACGACACCTATCGCACGCTGACGGCGGTGGATGCGGCCGTCATGGTGATCGACGCCGCCAAGGGTATCGAGCCGCGGACCTTGAAGCTCTTCGAGGTCTGCCGCCTGCGCGACATTCCGATCATCACCTTCGTCAACAAGATGGACCGCGAGAGCCGCGATCCCTTCGAGATTCTCGACGAGGTCGAGCACAAGCTGGCGCTCGACTGCGCGCCGGTCACCTGGCCGATCGGCCGCTCGAAGACCTTCTGCGGCACCTATCATCTCGCCACCAACGAGGTGCGCGGCGCCGACACGCAGGAGCGGCTGACCAAGGTCAACGATCCGGAAATGGCCTCGCATCGCCTGCCGGAGAACGAGCGCGACGCCTTCATCGAGGAGACGATGCTGGCGATCGAGGCCTGCAAGCCGTTCGACCGCAAGGCTTTCCTCGAAGGCCATCTGACGCCGGTCTTCTTCGGTTCGGCGCTCCGGAACTTCGGTGTGCGTGACCTGATCCATGCGCTCGGCGACTTCGCGCCGCCGCCGCGCGCCCAGGTCGCCGACATCCGCACCGTCGAGGCGACCGACGACAGGATGACCGCCTTCGTCTTCAAGATCCAGGCCAACATGGACCCGAACCACCGCGACCGCATCGCCTTCGTCCGCGTCTGCTCGGGCAAGCTCGAGCGCGGCATGAAGGCACGGCTGTCGCGCACCGGCAAGCAGATGGGGCTGACCGCGCCGCAATTCTTCTTCGCCTCGCAGCGCCAGCTTGCCGATACCGCCTTTGCCGGCGACGTGGTGGGCATTCCGAACCACGGCACGCTTCGGATCGGCGATACGCTGACCGAGGGCGAGCCACTCGTCTTCCAGGGCGTGCCGAACTTCGCGCCGGAAATTCTCCGCCGCGTCCGGCTCGAGGACGCGATGAAGGCAAAGAAGCTGAAAGAGGCGCTGCAGCAGATGGCGGAAGAGGGCGTCGTGCAGCTCTTCTCGCCGGACGATGGCGCGCCGGCAATCGTCGGCGTCGTCGGCGCGCTGCAGCTCGACGTCTTGAAGGAGCGCCTGCAGGCGGAATACGGCCTGCCTGTCTCCTTCGAAATGTCGCGCTTCTCCGTCTGCCGGTGGGTCTCCGCCGACAATCCGGCCGAACTCGACAAGTTCATAACGGCGCGCCGGGGCGACATCGCGCGCGACCTCGACGGCGACCCGGTCTTCATGGCGCAGGATGGCTTCTCGCTACGCTACGAGGCGGAACGTTATCCGGCGATCAAGATGGTGGCGATCAAGGAGTATCACGTCGCCAAGGCGGCGTGACCGCCCTTGAGGCTGGCGCTACGAGAACGACATTCGCAGCGCCAGGATCAGTTGGGCGACGCGGATCGTGACGATGACGTAGACGGCAGCGACGAGAAGCTGGAGTGCCACATGCCGCCGGACTTTCGATAGCCTGTAGAGACCGTCAACGAAGTTCATCAAGAACAGCGCAATCCCGATCGCGAAGACGATATAGCCAGCGAGCGAGATATTCAGCAGTCCCTTGGCTTCGATGAGGTCGGGATTTTCGACGGCGTGGATTCCCGCCGCCGAGACCAGCGTCGCGACCACCAGGTTGCGGGCGTGACGGAAAATCTCTTCGAGACCGCCGTGATCGAAGAGCGCCTGTTTGGCGCGCGCAACAAGTGATGGATTGCGTCGGTCGCGCATGCGGTTGCCGTCCGGTATCGCCGTTCGGGGCAGATGACATTGGAACGCTTTTTAGCCCGTCAAAGCATTTTGGCAGCAGTGAGGCGATGCCCAAGGAGAAGGCGTCCGCTCAGCAATCAAAACGCGACGCCGTCCGGCCCAATATCGCGCTTCGGGGCTCGACGGACCAGACAACGCGGATGGCTGTGTCGAGCGCATCGACCAGCCGTTCCACGTCAGCCGCCGCGTCGGCATGCAGCGCCTCGGCGACGATCAGCACGCGCGCAGTCTCGTCGCGGACAGCCGAATAGCCACCCTGACGATTGGTCCAGCGTCGTGCATGGGCACGCCCTTCCGCGTCGGCGAAGATGACTTCCTGCGGCTCGGGATGCTCGATCTCGCCGGTAAACGTCATGTAGATCTCGTCGCCGGCGGCACGCCGCACCTCCAGGTGACCGGCCACCCTGGCGAGATCGAAGACTGCAACGGGAAGGGCAAGTGCCATCGAAGCCGCATTGCAAAGATCGATCAGCGGATGGATTTTTGGCAGCGCTCCCTCCTTCCTGAACCGCCTGAGCAGCGCCTCGGAGGCTGAGCGATATTGCGTCGGCTTCAGCCCCATGCGCGAGAAGGCGCGACGCCAGGCCTGTATTTCGGGAAGTTCGCCCTCCGCATCATCTGCAAGTCGGGCTTTCGCCACGGCCTCGAACTGCGCGACACAGGGTGTGACGGATACGGCCCGATGAATGCCCTCTACATAAATGACGCCCGCCGCAAGCTCGGGGAACTCGCTCCAGACATCGCTCGAGTGACGGAAATACATGGGTCCCTCTTTCTCATAGTGCTTTGGATTGCGGGCGCAGGGCGCTCGGCGTCCTCGATGCGGGCAGACCAATGCAGACGACAGCGGCAAGAACGCAACCGATGCCGAGCAACTGATTGAGCGCCAAGGGCTCGCCGAGCACCGCGAAGGCAAGAAGCACCGCGGAAACCGGCGCCAGCGCCGTGAAGACCGAAGCTTCTGAGCCGCTCACTTTCGCCAGCCCCGCATACCAGAGCACGAAGCCACCGACGGTCGGCACGAGCGCATAATAGATGACCGCGGCGATGGCCGGCACGGTTATCGAGCCGATCAAGGGAAGCTCCGCAACCGCAATCGGCGCGGCGATCGCGCCACCGAGACACGCCATCAGGCAAGACAGGGCGAGCGGCGGGATTTCGGTCTTCAGGCGCTTGTTGAGGAGGATGAAAAGGCCCTCGCAGACGACCGCGCCGAGTATGAGGGCGCTGCCCGCGAGAGAATGCGGACGGCCGGCATCGGGTCGGAAAACGATCGCCAGGACCCCCGCGGCGGCAAGGGCGACCGCCAGGAGAACGGAGCGCCGCGGTCGTTCACCGAGGACGACGATGGCGATCGCAGCGGAAACGACGGGAAGCGTGCCGATGATCACGCCGGCGTCCGCTGCAGGGGTGATCTTCAATCCGGAAATGAGCAGGGTCGTATAGCCGACGCTGCCGGCACCCGCCTGCAGGAGCAAAATGACCCAGTCGCGTCTTGTGACGCGCGGCCACGGCGTTGCGGTCAGCCGAATGAGGAAGAAGAAGAGCGGGAAGGCGATGGCGAAACGCATCGCCGTCGCCGTGAAAGGCGGCAGGCCGGAGGCGATGACTTTGCTCGCGACGACCGTACTGCCCACCAGCACCATAGCGAGCGACAGACAGAGATAACCTTGAAATTGCTTAGACATGCCGCCGCTCCCTTGATCGTAGGCGGCAGGAAACCTGATCAGGGATCGGCGGTCTTGAACGAAATTGCAGGATCTCAGTTCACAGCCCGCGCATAGGCGCCGGGCGAAAAGCCGTATTTGCGCACGAAGACCCGCGTCATATGGCTCTGGTCGGCAAAACCGCCGGCAATCGCCGCATCCGCAAGCGGCGTGCCCTCGCCGATCAGCCGGCGAACGATATCGATGCGCCGCTGCATGAGATAGGCATGCGGCGTCAGGCCGGTCGCCCTGGCAAAGCCGCGTACGACCTGAAATCGGCTCAATCCGCTCGCGCGGGCGAGGTCCGCAAGGGTGAGGGGCATCAGCGGATCGTCGTCAATCAGGCCGACCGCGGCCGCGATTGAAGCGGGCACTTTGTGCTTGTCGGGGCACCGGGGCACGAGACGCATCGCCTCGGCCAGCATCGTCACGGCCAATTCCTCCCAACGAAGCTTCGCCTCGTCGCCACCTGCGGTCGCCGTGACCGCGAAGATGGCGCGAAACCGGCCGGCAAGGGCGACGTTCCGGATGACCGGATCTGCGAACTCGCAGGTCTTCCTTCGCCCTTCGCTGATGTCGCCGACGGCGGCGTCGACCAGCGACGGCTCGAGATAGAGCATCCGCCAGGAGCGGCCGGCGTCGCCGATCGGCGCTCCGTCATGGACCTCGCCCGGATTGACGGTGATCACGTCGCCCGCCTCCGCTTCGACGGTGCCGCGCCCGCTCAGCGACGTCTGCGCGCCCTGATGAATGAGCCCGATGCCGAACTGCTCATGGGTGTGGCGCGCGAAGGCGTGGCGCGTCGCGGCCTCGACCACCTCGACGCCGGCAATGCGGTGCGGCATCACCCTGAATTGGCCTTTCGTCACGCTTCGATCGCCATAGCTTTGCTTCGTTGAGCCCGAATACTGGTATAGCCTTTCAATTGTCTGGCGGCAAAGCGGGCACGCGGTTCGGCTTCGAAGGAGGTGGCAATGCTTTACACAGGGCGGGCGCTGAAGCGTTTGCGGCTCATGCGCGGCTTCAAGCAGAGCCACGTGGCGGAACTTTTGAACGTCACGCAGGCGACCGTGTCACGCTGGGAGACAGGCGTCCTGATACCTGCCGAGGATCAGCAGGCCGCCCTTGAACGCCTTTTCGCAAGTGGGGCATCGACCGCCGATGCGGCCATCAAGCGACTGGTCGAAACCTCGACGGCGCGCGTCCATCTCATTTGCGACCACTCGCATCGGCTGCTGGTGGCATCACCGGCCCGGCGGATGGAATGGCGTCGAGACATGCTCGGGATACCGATGTTCCGTTATGCATCCGAAGGCATCCAGCAGGCAGAGGGAACGCTTCAAGACCTTGGCTGGTACGACGGTCAAACGGCGTCGCTTGTCGTCGAGACCGGGCCGAACGGCCGCGACGACGTGCCGATCGTCGCGGGCCGGGTGCTCTGGGAACGCCTTCCTCTCGCTGACGGGGCGACGGGGCGCCTGGTGACGACGCTGACGTGATTGCGACGCATAATTTATGCGTTGTTCCTCCCGTCCGACCGCGGTTAGCCTCAAGGAAAACGAGGAGTGACGCATGACGATTCTGGTGACGGGAAGCGCCGGCCATCTGGGTGAGGCGCTGATGCGGATGTTGCGCGGGGCAGGGCGTCCGGTGCGCGGCATCGACATCAAGGCTTCAGATTGCACCGATCATGTCGGCTCGGTCGCCGATCCCGCCTTCGTGCATCATGCCATCAAGGGCGTGCGCGCCGTCATCCACGCGGCGACGCTTCACAAGCCGCATGTCGCCACTCATGGTTACTCCGAATTCGTCCAGACGAATATCGCCGGCACGCTCAATCTGGTCGAAGCGGCAACCGAGGTGGGCGTCGGCGCCTTCGTCTTCACCAGCACCACAAGTGCCTTTGGATCGGCGCTTACCCCGGAACCCGGCGCTCCGGCGGCCTGGATCACCGAGGACGTGACGCCGATCCCGCGCAACATCTACGGCGTCAGCAAGGTTGCGGCGGAAGGGCTTTGCGAACTCTTCGCCCGGCGCCACGGTCTGCCCGTCATCATTCTGCGCACCTCGCGCTTCTTTCCCGAGGCGGACGACGATGCGGAGATCCGCAGCCGTTACGAGACGGAGAACGCCCAGGCGAACGAGCTGCTCTACCGGCGGGCGGACATCGAGGATGTCGTGAGCGCCCATCTCTCGGCGCTGGAGAAGGCGAAGGAGATCGGCTTCGGGCGCTATATCGTCTCGGCACCCACGCCATTTACGCCGGACGACCTTGTCGCATTGCGGACGGATGCCGCGCGTATCGTGTTGCGTCACTTCCCTGACTGCGAGGCGCTTTATGCGGAGCGGGGCTGGAAGCTCTTTCCATCGATCGACCGCGTCTATGTGAGCGCACGTGCGATGGCGTCCCTTGGCTGGAAGCCGAAATACGACTTCCGCCACGTGCTGTCCTGCCTCCGTCGCGACGACGATTTCCGCAGCCCCTTGGCGCGCGAGATCGGTGCCAAGGGCTATCACGACGAGGTCTTCGCGGATGGGCCTTATCCGGTGGCTTAATGCATGTCGCCCGACGCGTCGGCTATTCCCGCGGCCGCCCCGGCAGTTGCGCGATGTCGCCGATCCAGGGCAGGGCGGAGGCGCACCAGATCTGCGCCCGCGGCCGGAGCTCGCGCCGCTGGTTGATCGTGCCAACGCGGATGCCGATCTCTTCCGCATCCTCGTCCGTCCCGGTCGTATGGATCGGCGAGCCGCATTGCGGGCAGAAGAATTGCAGGCGTTTGCGCCCGTTCTCGGCGATCTTGATGTAGAGCTTCGGCTCGCCGCCGGTCAGCCGGAACGACGCGCGCGGCGTGCTCGCCGTGACGCGATAGGCGGAGCCGGTCAGTCGCTGGCAGTCGGTGCAGTGGCAAATCGTGACGTCTTCGGGATCGATCTCCGCCTCATAGGTCACGAAGCCGCAATGACATTGGCCGTCGACACGCATGAAAACGCTCCTCGTCGCTCTTCCCTACTGCATGTTTCCTTCAATCGTAGCCGATTTAAGGATTAAGACGTGCAGCAATTCAAAGTGCTACAGCGACCTTTGTGCGCCTAAAAAGACGCACGGCGTTGTAGGAAAGAATACGATAGAGCTTTGACGCTGTTCGTCTATAGCGCCGCGTGTCTTATTCAGGAGCCGGTCAGATGCCCGTAAACAGCCATTCGTGTTCCTTGGCGTTGTGGAATTTCCAGATCCGTTTGGGACCCGCCATGACGTTGAGATAATAGGCGTCGTAGCCGTGGATAGCGGCAACCGGGTGGTAGCCCTTCGGAACGAGCGTCACGTCGCCGTCTTCCACCGCCATGGTCTCGTCGAGCGACCGATCGTCCGTATAGACGCGCTGCATAGCAAAACCCTGCGGCGGGTTGAGGCGGTGGTAATAGGTTTCTTCCAGATAGCTTTCGGCCGGCAGGTTGTCCTGGTCGTGCTTGTGCGGCGGGTAAGACGAGGTGTGGCCGCCCGGGGTGATCACCTCGACGACGAGCAGCGACTGCGCCGAGCCGTCGTCCTCCGGCATGATGTTGGTGACGTAGCGGGTGTTGGTGCCCTTGCCGCGCGTCATCTGCGGATGGGTGCCGGGGCGGATGACCTTGGCCTTGAAGCCCTCGCCGCCCGGCGCCGAGCAGATGGCGAGGTCGAGGTCCGTCGTCGCCTCCGCCTGCCACTTGCTGCCCTTCGGCACATAAACCGCATAGGGCTGTCCCTCGAAGGGCGTCATGCGCTCGCCGAGTTCGCCGAAATCCTCGCCGTCGACGGAGATCTTCGCCTTGCCGGTGACAAGCACGAGGCAGAGCTCCTTGTCTCCCGCTTCGCCGCCGGCCCTCTCGCCGGGCTTCAGCCGGTTGAGCGCGAAACCGACAAAGGTCCAGCCAGCGCTCTCGGGCGTGATCTCCTGCACCAGGCCGGATTGTGCCTGGGGTTTGACGAGCAGTTTGGACATGTCGACGGTCTCCTTATGTTCTGTTCACCTTTGGACCAGCTCGTGCGACAGCCCCTCACCCTAGGTCCCTCCTCCCCGCTTGCGGGGAGAAGGTGCCCGGCAGGGCGGATGAGGGGCGTTACCTGTCAAGCGCGCAGCCGCCCGGGTCTACTTGTCGAGCCCGGCTTCCTTCGCAAACGCCTTCAACGATTTCAGTCCGAGCGACTGGTATTCGAAGGGGTTGCGCACGGCCGAATCCTGCTCGGCCTCGATCACCAACCAGCCATCGTAGCCGTGTTCGGCCGCGATTTTCAGCACCGGCAGGAAGTCGACGCCGCCTTGGGAGTCGCCAGGGACCGTGAAGACGCCGCGGCGCACGCCCTCGAGGAAAGAGAGGCCTTCGCCTTCGACGATCTTGCGAACCGCCGGGCGGACGTTCTTGCAGTGGATATGGCGGACGCGGTGCATGTATTTCCGCGCCACTTCCGCCGGATCGGAGCCGCCGAACCAGGCGTGGCCAGTATCGAGCAGCAGCTTCGTCGCCGGGCCGGTGTTCTGCATCAAAAGGTCGATTTCCTTGGCGGTCTGGACGATCGTGCCCATGTGGTGATGATAGACGAGTTCGATGCCCTGGTCGGCGCAATATTGCGCGATCGCTTCGAGATCGGCGCCGAACTTGTTCCACTGATCGTTCGGCAGGACCGGTTTGTCTTTGACGAGGGATTTGGAATCATCGCCGTGGATGGCGTTCGAGGTTTCGCAGACGATCGCCACCTTGCAGCCGTTGTGCTTCAGCAGATCGAGATGCGGCTGGATCGCCTTCTTCTCGGCTTCGACGTCGTGGGTGAGAAGATTGGTCGAGTGCCAGCCCGAGACGAAGACGAGATCGTAAGCGGCGAGCTTCTGCTTCAGCGCTTCCGGATCGGACGGCATCTTGTGGCCCTTCTCGATACCGTCGAAGCCGATCTTCTGGCAATCGGAGAGGCAATCCTCGAGTGTCAGATGCGCGCCGATCGAATGGTCGTCGTCATTGCTCCAGGCGATCGGATTGGTTCCATAGCGGATCATGTCTTTCACTTTCTATCGCGTCATCCGCTGGCGTGCGGACGGTTCCTTGTCTTGATTGGCGCGGGGGCGGTGAGCTGTTTGCCCGGACATGCAAAAGCGCCCGCGTCGGAAACGCGAGCGCTGAGTTCTGATTATCAGCCGAAGCGCTGCGATTGGAGCGCCTTTTCGTAGCCTTCGCGGGCCGTTTTCACCTGTGCGCGGTCCGAAACCTCCGGAACCACGACGTCCCACCAATGGCCACCCGCCTCGGTGGTGATCAGCGGATCGGTATCGATGACGATCACGGTCGTGCGCTGTTCGCTTGCGGTCTCCGCAAGTGCCGCTTCGAGTTCGGAGATCGAGCCGACCTTGCGGGTGACGGCACCCATGGCGGCGGCATGCGCGGCGAAGTCGATCTGCGGCAACTCCACGTAATGCGTGTCCCTCAGCAGATTGTTGAAGTTCGCCCCGCCGGTTTCCATCTGCAGCCGGTTGATGCAGCCGTAGCCGGCATTGTCGAGCAGCACGATGGTGACCTTGGCGCCGAGCATGATCGAGGAAGCGATCTCCGAGTTCAGCATCATGTAGCTGCCGTCGCCGACCATGACGATCACGTCTCGTTCGGGTCTGGCGAGCTTGGCGCCGAGGCCGCCGGCCACCTCATAGCCCATGGTCGAGAAGCCGTATTCCATGTGGTAGCCGCCGGGCTCTTCCGCCTGCCAGAGCTTGTGCAACTCGCCGGGCAGGCCGCCCGCCGCGCAGACGAGCGTTGTCTTCCTGCCGCCGCGGGCGCGCTGGACGGCGCCGATCACCTGGGCGTCGGAGGGAAGCGTCGCATTGGTCGTCGCGGTTGCCTTGTCGGCCGCGGCTAGCCACTCGGCCTTGGCCGCCTTTGCCTTCTCGGTCCAACTCGGGTCGGCCCTGTAGCTAGCGAGCCCGCCGGACATCCGGTTGAGGCCGGCGCGTGCGTCGGAAATCAGCGGCAGGCCATTATGCTTGCCGGCATCGAAGGGCTGGACATTGAGGCCGACGATCTTCAGTTCATCGTTCTTGAAGAGCGCCCAGGAGCCGGTCGTGAAATCCTGGAGCCGCGAGCCGACGGCGAGCACCACATCGGCCTCCTCCGCGAGTGCATTGGAGGCGGAGGTACCGGTGACGCCGACCGAGCCCATGTTGAGCGGATGGGAATGCGGCAGCGCGGACTTGCCGGCCTGCGTCTCGACGACCGGAATTCCGTGCTTCTCGGCGAAGTCAGCCAGTTCCGCGGTCGCTTCTGCATAGAGCACGCCGCCGCCGGCGATGATGATCGGCTTCTTTGCTTCCTTCAGCGTCGCAATCGCCGACGCCAGCTCGTCGAGATCGGGCTCGATGCGACGCGGCACCCAGACCTTCTCGTCGAAGAAGGATTCCGGATAGTCGTAGGCTTCAGCCTGAACGTCCTGGCAGAGCGACAGCGTGACGGGGCCGCAGTCGGCCGGGTCGGTCAGCACTTGCATGGCGCGGCGAAGCGCCGGAATGATCTGTTCGGGCCGGGTGATACGGTCGAAATAGCGCGACACCGGGCGGAAGCAGTCATTGGCCGAGATCGTTGCGTCGCCGAAGCTTTCCACCTGCTGCAGCACCGGGTCGGGCCGGCGGTTGGCGAAAACGTCGCCGGGCAGGAACAGCACCGGCAGGCGGTTGACATGGGCGAGCGCCGCCGACGTCACCATGTTGAGCGCGCCCGGGCCGATCGAGCTCGTGCAGGCCATGAAGCGGCGGCGGAAGCTCGCCTTGGCGAAGGCGATCGCAGCGTTGGCCATGCCCTGCTCGTTCTGGGCACGGTAGGTCGGTAGGGTTTCGCGCACGGCATAGAGCGCCTCGCCGACGCCGGCGACATTGCCATGGCCGAAGATCGCGAAAACGCCGCCGAAGATCGGCACGCGGTTGCCATCGATGACGGTCATCTGCCGGGTCATGAACCGCGCCACGGCCTGTGCCATGGTCAGGCGCACGGTTTTCTGGCTCATTTTGAATTTCCTCCAGGTGGCGAAGTCCGCTCCGCCTATTGTCGTTTGATGCCGCCGGCCGGCTATCGATTCCATAAGTTAGAGCAGGATGCGGGCGCTTCCCACTTTTCCTCGTCCGGCTTATGCAGCCTTGGTTTCACCCAATTGGAGCCACAGATCCACCAATGCCTTGAACTTCGCCGCCATGTCGGCGACGGCCTGCTCGTCGGTCATCGAACCGGTGAGCCAGGTCTTGGCGGCGTCGGCAAAGATCGTCCGGCCGACGGCGAAACCCTTCACCGTCTTCGAGGTCCTTGCGGCCGCAAAGCCGTCCTTGAGTACCTCGTAGGGGGCCTCGAGGCCGAGGAGGACGACGCCCCGGCAGAGCGGGTCGCGCTTCTCGATCACGGCGTCGATGGCGGCCCAGGCGCCGCTTCTCGCCTGCGGCTCGAGCTTCCACCAATCGGGTTTCAGACCGGCATCATAGAGCTCGTTGAGCGCACGCGGAATCGTGTCGTCATTGAGCGTGCCGTGCTTGCCGGCAATGATCTCGATCAGGATTTCGCGGCCAACCTTGCGTGCCGCCTCGAAGGCCGAACGCAGCTTGGCGATCTGGACGGCCTTGAGTTCGGCCGGATCGTCCGGGTGGTAGAAGGACAGCACCTTGATGCAATGATCGACCGGCCAGTCGATGAGGCGGCTGCCGAGATCCTGGCTGAACTCGAACTGCAGCGGCCGAGAGCCCGGAAGCTCGATCGGCTTGCCGATCCAGAAATCGCGGTGGGCACCGGCGGCGAAGAGCGCGTCGCGACCATATTTGTCGTCGATCAGCATGCCGAAGCCGGGCCGGCCGGCCGCGACTTCAGCGGCGGCCTTGACGGCCAGAGCCTTGAAGGCCGGGATGCGCGCCAGGAGTTCCGGCTTGCCCTCGGCAATATCCTCCAACTGGCTGCGGTGGTCGATTGCGAGCGCCATCAGAAGCGGGATGTCGCGGCGGCGCGTCGTCGCCCAGTGCACGTGGTTGATCGCCTCGTCCTTGCGCAGCGCCTTTTCCTTGCTGCCGTGCTCGAGGAAGAACTGCAGTTCGACCCAGGTCGGGATTTCTGGCGCGCAGAGCAGCCGCGACACCGCGAAGGCGCCGCAGGCATTGGCCCAGGTGGCGGAGGTCGCATGCGGCTCGCCCTTGAGCCAACCGCGCAGGAAGCCGGACATGAAGGCGTCGCCGGCGCCAAGCACGTTATAGACTTCGATCGGGAAACCCTTGCCGACGATACCGTCTTCGAGGTCGTCCGAGATCGGTCCGTCATAGACGATGCAGCCCATCGGTCCGCGCTTCAGCACAATCGTCGCCTCGGACAGGGAGCGGATCGTCTTGAGGGCTTGAAGTAGATCGCTCTCGCCCGAGGCAATCAGGACCTCTTCCTCGGTGCCGACGATGAGGTCGCAGTTGCCGAGCACGGTCTTCAAGTGCGCCGAGACGCGGTCCGAAGCGATATAGCGGCTTTCGCCCGCATCGTGGCCGGCGAGACCCCAGAGGTTCGGGCGATAATCGATATCGAAGACGATCTTCGCGCCGCTCTCCTTGGCGATCCGGATCGCCTTGCGCTGGGCGGCATCCGTGTTCGGCTTCGAGAAATGCGTGCCCGTCACGAGGATCGCGCGGGCGGAGCGGATGAAATCGTCCGCGATATCGTCTTCGCACAGGGCGTTGTCTGCACAATTGTCGCGGTAGAAGAGCAGCGGAAAAGATTTTTCGTTCTCGACGGCAAGAATCGCGAGTGCGGTCAGGCGTTCCGGATCGGTGACAATGCCGCGCGTCTCCACTCCCTCGCGTTGAAGCTGCTCGCGGATGAAGCGACCCATCTGCTCGTTGCCGACCCGCGTCAACAGCGCCGATTTCAGGCCAAGGCGCGCGGTGCCAACCGAAATATTGCAGGGGCAGCCGCCGACGGACTTGGCAAAGCTCGCGACGTCTTCAAGTCGTGTGCCGATCTGCTGACCGTAAAGGTCGACCGAGGCTCTGCCGATCGTGATGATGTCGAGGGGCTTGGCGCCCTTTGCCGATGGAATTTGGGCCGATGGAATCTGGCTCACTGCTTCCTCCCCGCGGACGCCGCGCTGGCGCCGACAGTTATGATTATGTCATGGGCGACGCGCATATGAAACATAAATTCCGCCGTTTCGTCAATATGGAATTTACGTTCTATATTGCGGCGGCATCCTCTGCGCGACGGCGCTTTTCGGCGATCGCCACAGTCAGTGCCATGGCGAAGGCCATGCTGGCCGAAAGCGAGCGGAAACCGGCATGATCAGCCTCGACGAGTTCGAACCAGACCTTCGACGACTCGGCGAGCGGCGAGAAGGCGGAGTCGGTCAGCGACACGACCGGCACCCTGCGGCTGGCAAGCAGGCGTGCCTGGGCCGCGCTCTCCGATGCATAGGGCGAAAAGCTGACGGCGAAGGCGGCATCCTGTTTCGTCGCCATCGCCAGCATGTCGTCGTCAATGCCGGCCGCCGTGCCGACATGCTGGTACTTTACCTTCAGCTTGCCGAAGGCATAGGCCATGTAGCTGGAGATGGGGTAGGAGCGGCGCTTGGCGATGAGGTAGATCGTGTCCGCCTTGGCGAGGATGTCGACGGCCTGCTCGAAGGCTTCCGGATAGACAGATGTCGCGATATTGTCGAGCGAGCGATGCGCGGCCGCGACGAAGCCGTTGAAGATCGAGCCGCTTTCGAGCCTGCTGTGGTCATTGCCGCGCAGCGCTTTGAGCCGTTCCTCATAGCCCGGTGTTCGCTCGCGCAGGCGCGCCCGAAAGATCTGCTGTAGGCTCGAAAAGCCTTCGAAGCCGAAATGCTGGGCGAAGCGCACGAGCGTCGAGGGCTGGACATCGGCCGAAGTGGCAATGCTTGCCGCCGTGCCGAAGGCGATCTCGTCGGGATTGTCGAGCGAATAGGCGGCCACCTGTTTCAACCGCTTTGGCAATTGCGCCTTGCGTTCCAGGATGACGGCCTTAAGCGCCTCGAAATCCTGCGGAACATCCGTGGTCGTCTCCGGCGTTGACATCGTTCAGCGTCTCCAGGCTAGCTCGTGTTCCGTTTGCCTCATTCTAATCGATTAGGCGTCGCGGGCATAGAACGAACGTTCTATTTTGCAGATGTTTCCCGCCCGCAATCTGGATCAGCCGATGTCGACCCACTCGTTGGTCCTGGCCGACCGGTAGGTGGCCGAAAGCACCTTCTGGACCTCGCAGCCTTCGCGGAAATCCGTCGAAGGCTTTCCGCCCTTGGCAATCGCCTCCAGGAATTCGTGCACCTCGATGGCCTTCAGATCGTTGAAGCCGATCTGGTGTCCGGGTGCCACGCAGAAGGCGCCGTAGGGTGGGTGCTCCGGTCCCGCCCAGATGGTGCGGAAGCCGCGGCTGCGGATGTCGTCGCCGGCGTAATAGACCTTGATCTCGTTCAGCCGCTCCTGGGTGAAGACGATGCTGCCCTTTGAACCGTAAATTTCGAAGTCATGCTGCATCTTGCGCCCGGTGGCGATCCAGCTCGCCTCGAAGCTGCCGCTCGCCCCGTTCTCAAAGCGCACGAAGGCGCGGGTGATATCGTCGACTTCGACGGCACGGGTCTCGGTCGCTCCGCGCGACACCGGACGTTCCGGTATATGGATCACGGTTTCGGCGAGGACGGATTTGATCGGGCCGACGAGGTGGCGCATGCAGGCTATGATGTGACTGCCGATGTCGGCGAGGGCGCCCCCGCCGCTCCGCGGATCGAATCGCCAGGCCCACGGAATGGTGGCGTCGGCCATGAAGTCTTCGGCATGAATGCCACGGAATGACCGGATCTCGCCGATCTCGCCGCTGTCGATGATGTCCTTGGCGAGGAAGATCAGCGGGTTCTTGAGATAGTTGAACCCGACCTGGGTGACGAGGCCCGCCTTCTCGGCCGCCGCAACCATTTCGGCGCAGTCGGCAACGGTCGGCGCCAGCGGCTTTTCGCAATAGACGTGCTTGCCATGCGCAATGGCCGCCAGCGCCATCTCCTTGTGCAGCAGGTTCGGCGTGGTGATGTCGATGATGTCGATATCCGGATCGGTCAAGAGGTTGCGCCAGTCGGCGGTCGCCTTCCTGAAGCCGAGGCGCGCGCGGGCGACCTCGGCGCTTTCGGCGGTCACGTCGGCAACCGACACCAGATCCAGTTCGAAGGGCAGGTCGAAGACTCTGGCTGCGATCGTGAAGCCAAGCGCATGGGCCTTGCCCATGAAGCCCGTGCCGATCAGGCCCACACCCAATCTGCGTTTGCCGCTCATGTCGTTCCTCCCCGGGGCCGAGCCCTCGCATGACAGGCGGAAATGAAATGAAATGTGCGAAATTTGTCAACATGGAATGTTTATTCGAAATCGCTTTTCTGTTGTGCCAATGGAGACAGCGCCGGTGACGGGGTCTCGCAACTGTCGAAAAGCACGCCATACGAAAAGTCTTAACGCATTTTTACCATGTTCCATTGGAACATCGCCGTGACGATGGTCAGCGAATCGCCTTTTATCAGAAGACCCGGAACCGGAGTGATCGACGCATGTGCCGCTGGGCAGCCTATCGTGGAGAGCCGCTTTATCTCGAGGAGCTGGTGACCTCGCCGGCGCATTCGCTGATCGAACAGTCCCATTGCGCGACACGAGCGAAGACGGCCACCAATGGCGACGGCTTCGGCATCGCCTGGTATGGCGACCACGCTGAGCCCGGCCGCTATCGCGACATTCTGCCCGCCTGGGCCGATTGCAACCTGAGGAGCATTGCGCGGCAGATCCGCTCCCGTCTCTTCCTGGCGCACGTTCGCGCGGCGACCGGCGGCGGCACGCGACGCGACAATTGCCATCCGTTCGTGCATGGCCGCTGGGCCTTCATGCACAACGGCCAGATCGGCGATTTCGAGCATCTGCGCCGGCCGATGGAAAACATGCTCAATGACGATCTCTATGCGGCGCGCACCGGCACGACGGATTCAGAGCTGCTTTTCCTCCTGGCCCTGCAGTTCGGCCTCGACCGCAACCCGCTCGGCGCGGTTGCCGAAGCGCTCGGCTTCGTGGAACGTCTGGCATATCAACTGAGCCGGCGGGTGCTCGTGCGCTTCACCGCGGCGTTTTCCAACGGCCATGATCTCTATGCGGTCCGATACGCCTCCGACCGCAAGGCGCCAACGCTCTACGCCGCCCCGATGGGGCCGCAGGGCGGTTACTGCCTCGTCTCGGAGCCGCTTAACGACGACGACAACGCCTGGGCCGAGATTCCGGACGGCTCAGCCGTCATTGTTGGCGAAAACGGCGTCGACGTTCGACTTTTCAGCGCGGCGGACGTTCCGGTTCGGGAGCCAGTTGCCGCCGCGTCCTCTTCCGTGAAGGTCGCAAGCGGCCTCCCTGTGGCCTGATCGAGGACGCGCGGTTACGGCAAAAGCTTCGCGGCAATCAGTGCTGCGAGCTTGTCCGCTACTTCGTCCTTGGCCATCTCCGGCCATTCCTCCTTGCCGTCGCGGCCGATCAGTTTGACCCGGTTGCTATCGCCGCCCATGATCCCCGTCGCCGGGGAGACGTCATTCGCCAGGATATAGTCGGCGCCTTTCCTTTCGAGCTTGGCGCGTCCGTTCTCGGCGACGTTTTCCGTCTCCGCTGCAAAGCCGATCACCAGTTTCGGTCGTGATGCATGATGCCCGATGGTCTTCAGGATGTCGGGATTCTCGGCAAGCTGGAGCGGCGGAGGGGCCTCGCCCGGCCGCTTCTTGATCTTGTTGCCGGCGGCCGAGGCCACGCGCCAGTCGGCAACCGCCGCAACCATCACGGCGACATCGGCCGGCAAGGCGGCAACGACCGCATCGCGCATCTCCTCAGCCCGCTCGACCCGAACGACGCGGACGCCGGCGGGGTCCGGGATCGTCACCGGCCCGGACACCAGGGTGACATCTGCCCCGAGCCGCGCCAGCGCTGCGGCGATCGCATGGCCCTGCTTGCCGGATGAGCGGTTGGCGATGTAGCGGACCGGGTCGATCGGCTCGTGCGTCGGCCCGGAGGTGACGATCGCTTTCCGCCCGGCAAGCGGCTTTGCGCCAAGTGGTTTTGCGCCTGTGAGCAAGTCTTCGATCGCCGCGACAATCTCCAGGGGTTCGGCCATCCGGCCTTCGCCGGCCTCGCCGCTCTCGGCCATCTCGCCCGAGGCGGGGCCGACGAAGCGGATGCCATCGGCGGCCAGCGTCGCGCGGTTGCGGCGCGTCGCCGGATGCGTCCACATCTTCGGGTTCATTGCCGGCGCGACGAGCACGGTGCGATCGGTCGCGAGCAGTATCGTCGAGGCGAGGTCGTCGGCGTGGCCGTTCGCCATCTTGGCCATCAGGTCGGCTGTGGCCGGCGCCACGACGACGAGGTCGCACTCGCGCGCGAGCCGGATATGGCCGACATCCTGCTCGTCCTCGCGCGAAAAGAGCTCCGTGTACACGTGGGAGGCGGAAAGCGCGCCAACGGCAAGCGACGTCACGAACTGCTGCGCTCCAGCCGTCATCACCGGCCGGACCTCGGCGCCGCGCTCGCGCAGCCGGCGGATGAGGTCGAGGCTCTTATAGGCCGCGATGCCGCCGGAAATGATGAGGAGAATACGCTTGCCCGACAGTGTCATTCCGCTTCGGCTTGTCGCCGCTCCTTGGTGCTTGACGCGACCCTAGCCGAGCGAACCGTTGTGCGCAATTGGAGCGAGCGCCGCGGACCTGGCGCTTGTCACGATCGTTGCTGCGTCGCTTGCCGTGCCTGCCAATCGGCATAAAGCGCCTTGCTGTCCTCCTCCAAGGGCACATGGCGGAAGCGCATCGCCTGTTCGGCAAGAGGCTTTGCCAGTTCCGCATAGATCGCCGCCGTCGAAAGTCCGTAAGGCTCGGCTTGCGCATTGGAATGGGCGTAGGCGATTTCCGCGATACCCGCCATGCGCATGGCGGCGAGACACATGGGGCAGGGCTGACCGCTGGCGTAGACGGCTGCGCCATCGAGCCGCAAGGACCCAACCGTCTTCACCGCGGCGCGCAGGGCATTGAGTTCGGCATGCGAAGTCGGGTCGCCGGTCTCAAGCATTTCGTTGACGCCTCTGCCGATCACCTCGCCGTTCCTGACGATGACGGCTCCGAAAGGACGGCCGCCTTTCTCCACGTTGGTGCGCGCGAGCGATACGGCCTCGCGCAGAAAGCGTTCTTCCTCTTGCATCGTCCTCTCCTCTCTCAACGGGCGCCGGCAGCGGCGAGAAGGCGTTCGATCTCGCGGAAGCCGCGTCGTTGCGCGTGGGCGAGCGGCCTAACGCCGTCGCCATCGGCAAGATTGACATCGGCGCCTGCATCGATCAGCAGCCTGACGATCTCCGTATGTTGGTCGCCGCCGGCGCCGAGAATGATCGCTTCGAGCAGCGCCGTCCAGCCGAGGTCATTGACATGATCGACGTCGACGCCGGCGTCGATCAGCGTGCTGACCGTTTCGACATGGCCGCGCTCGGCCGCCGGGATGAGGGCCGTGCCGCCGTAGCGGTTGGTGCTTCTGAGGTCGGCCCCATGCGTCAGCGTCATCTTCAGAACCTCAAGATAGCCGCGTGCGCCGGCATAGAGATAGGGACTGTCCTCCATACGGTCCTTGGCGTTCACATCGGCGCCTGCGTCGATCAGCACCCTCGCGGCCTGGACGTGGTTTTCGCGCGTTGCGACAAGCAGTGCCGTGGCGCCCGAGTCGTCGCGCCCATCGACCGTGGCGCGTCGCTTGAGCAGGGCACGGATTTCCGCAGCGTTGCCCAGTCGGGCGGCGGTGACAAGCTCCTTCTCTAAAATGGTAGCCTCAGCCACTCCTCCTAGGTTCAGCAGAATGATGAGTGCGGCGAGGAGGTGGCGCCGCGATGCTTGTCCCGGCATTTGCGTCAGGCGATTGAGGGGCATTTCGTTCCCGTTGCTGCTGTTGGACCGCTGAGCGGTCGGCAAGAAAGAAAGGATTCCTCGTCCGCCGATCCGCTTAGGCGCGCAGCCGCGCCATTGCGAAGACGTCGGCGAGCGCTCCGTCGCGCAAGGCATAGGATTTCAGGACGCCTTCGGTCACGAAACCCGCGTTGCGGTAGAGGCCGATCGCTGCCTCGTTGTCGGTGAAGACCGTCAGTTCGATGCGGGAGATGCCGAGCCAGCGGTCCGCCGCCTCGATTAGCGCCTCTAGCAGAGCCTTGCCGATGCCGCGCCGGCGGTAGTCGTCGTGGACCGACATGCCGAGGTCGGCCGCGTGCTGCCGCCGCCCCTTGTGGCGGTGCAATCCGGCGAGCCCGACGATCTGTCCTTCGAACTCGGCCACGATGATCATGTCGTTTTCCGTGAGGCTTTCGAGCCAACGTCGCGTCTGCTCCGGCGGGGCGAAGGGCAGGCGCAGCGTTCCGGTGCGAACGCCGGGCAGATCCCTCAAGGCGGCGAGCGCCTCCCAGTCGGCGACGGATGCGGCGCGGATATGGAGTGCGGGCGAACCAGCGATCATTGTTTCCTCTCTTCTCACTTTCCGAGGAAACAGAGCCAAACCCTGCTCGCCTCGGCAGGGTTGGCTTGAAGACGGCCCGCTTAGCGCAACAGGTCTCCCGCCCACCCTGAGGTCTGCGTGGTCACTACCATCGCGAGCGAATAACGGCTATCCATGGGCGGATACTATTCCAGGATGCGGGAAATCGGAAGCGATTTTCCTGCCGCTCAGGCAAGCTGCCAGGCGATGAAAACGAGCGTTGCCGCGATCACCCAGAGCGCAAGGCGGCCCGAGCGCGTATGGCGCGCCTCCGCCTTGCCGATTGCCTCCGCCGTCTCTGTATCGAAGCGCAAGCCGTTCTCGCCCATCGCAATGATTTCGGCGGAGAAGCGTTCGGTGCGCGCGGCGATTTCCGGAAGGGCTTCGGCAACCCGAAGCGCTGCGTGCAGCCCGTCGCGCAGATCCGTGACGATGCGTTTCGGGCCGAGATTGTCTCGGATCCACTTGCCGACGACCGGCTCCGATGCCTTCCACATGTTGAAGCGCGGATTGAGCGTTCGCGCCACGCCCTCGACGACGACCATAGTCTTCTGCAGCATGACGAGCTCGGGACGCGTCTGCATGTCGAAGAGCTCGGTCACCTCGAAGAGCAGCGTCAAAAGCTTGGCCATCGAGATGGTTTCGGCCGGCTGGCCGTGGATCGGTTCACCGATTGCGCGGATCGCCTGGGCAAAGCTTGCGGCGTCGTGATGCGAGGGCACGTAGCCAGCCTCGAAATGTACGTCGGCGACGCGCTGGTAGTCGCGCGTGATGAAGCCGAAGAGAATCTCGGCAAGGAAACGGCGCTCCTTCTTGCCGAGCCGGCCGACGATCCCCATGTCGACCGCAACGATATGGCCGGCCTCGTCGACGAACAGGTTTCCCTGGTGCATGTCGGCGTGGAAGAAGCCGTCGCGCAGCGTGTGGCGCAGGAAGGACTGAATCAGTGTTTCGGCGAGCGTGTTGAGGTCGTGGCCGGCCCGCTTCAGACCTTCGATGTCCGACATTTTCACACCGTCGATCCATTCCATCGTCACGACGTCGCGACCCGTGCGTTCCCAGTCGACCTTGGGTACGCGAAACCCAGAATCTTCCTTGGTGTTCTCGCCGAGTTCGGAAAGTGCGGCGGCCTCGAGTCTCAGGTCCATTTCGACCTTTGTCGTCTGTTCGAGCGTCTTCGTCACCTCGACCGGCCTCAGCCGCCGGGTATAGGGCAGGAACCGCTCCTGCATGCGCGAAACCAGGTACATCGCCTCGATATCCGCGGCGAAGCGCTGGCGCACGCCCGGGCGGATGACCTTGACGGCCACCCTTTCGCGCCTGCCGTCGCGCATGACCACGGCCGGATGGACCTGAGCGATCGACGCGGCTGCCATCGGTTCGGAAAATTCGACGAAGAGCGCATCGACGGAGCGGCCGAGGGAGCCTTCTATCGCGGCGCGGGCCTCGCTCTCAGGAAACGTCGCCATCCGATCCTGCAAGAGGGACAGGTCGGCAGCCAACTCCGCGCCGACCACATCCGGGCGTGTGGCGAGAAACTGGCCGATCTTGACATAGGAGGGGCCAAGCCGTTCGACGGCCCGGGCGAGCCGACCGCTGCGCACCTCGAACCGAGCCCGGCGGCGGGCGAGCAGTCCGGCGAGCCTCTGCACGAAACGCGCAAGCGGAGGAAGGTGTTCGGGAGGGACTGCCGAAAAGGCGTCCTCGCGCGCCAGCACCCAGCCGATCCGCACGAGACGGAAATATGCTCCAGGTGTGCTCATGCGGTCAGATTTTCCAGCCGGAATGCAAGGCTGCGATGCCGCCGGTATAGTTGGTGAAGGAGACGCGGCCAAAGCCGGCAGTGCGGATCATCGCGGCGAAATCGCGCTGGTTCGGGAACTTGCGGATCGATTCGACCAGATATTGGTAGGGCGCCTCGTCGCCGGTGATGAGCTTGCCGAATTTCGGGATCGCGTTGAACGACCAGGTATCGTAGAAGCGGTCGAGCAACGGCATCTCGACCTCGGAGAATTCGAGCACCAGGAGCCGCCCGCCGCGCTTCAGCACGCGGTAGGCCTCCTCGAGCGCCACCGCGATGCGCGGCACGTTGCGAATGCCGAAGGCAATCGTATAGGCATCGAAGGAATTTGCCGCGAACGGCAGGTCCTCGGCGTTCGCCTCGACGAAATCGAGATTGGCGAGGAGCCCCTTCTTGCGGGCGCGTTCGGCGCCGACGGCGAGCATCGAGCCGTTGATGTCGAGCACGGTAGCATGCGCCCGGCGGTCGGAGGCTTCGACGATGCGGAAAGCGATATCGCCGGTGCCGCCGGCGACATCGAGGACCCGGTAGTCCTCCCGGCGCGGCGGATTGAGCGCGGCGATCATCGCATCCTTCCAGACGCGATGCAGACCGGCCGACATCACGTCATTCATGATGTCGTAGCGTTTGGCGACCTTGTGGAAGACGTCGTTGACGAGCGGCTGCTTTTCGCCCGTGCCGACTTCGCGGAAACCGAAGGAGGTCTCCATCCCGCCATTGGCCGATACGCGCTCATCCGTCATACGAAAACTCCACTTCAACGAATTTTGCCGGCACCATAGCGAAATCGTCCCGCGCGCGCTATCTCAGCGGCGGGACGTGGCAGCGACACAGCGTATCCCTATAGGATATCAATCTTGCCATGGGAATGGCGCTCACAGCACTACAGCTTCGTGCGTCTTTGAGACGCATGAAGGTCGCTGTAGCACTTTGAAATGCTGCGTGTTTCAATCCTCGAATCGAACCGATTTTAGGAACATGCAGTAGCCGACGGCATGAACAAAGAATGAAGGACGACGGCCGATGCCGGAATTGCCTGAGGTCGAAACGGTCAAACGCGGATTGGCGCCAACGATGGAGGGGGCGCTGCTGGTGCGCGCCGAACTGCGTCGGCCGGACCTCCGTTTTCCCTTTCCCGACAATTTCGCCGCCGCCGTTTCGGGCCGCCGCATCCTCGCGCTGTCGCGCCGGGCCAAGTATCTGATGATCGATCTCGAGGGCGGCGATGTGATCGTTGCGCATCTCGGCATGTCCGGGTCGTTCCGCATCGAGGCCGGCGCGGAGCCTGTTGCGCCCGGCGAATTCCATCATCTGCGCGGCAAGGACGCGAAGCACGACCATGTGATCTTCCATCTCGACGGACAATCCGGCCTGGCGCGGGTCATCTACAACGACCCGCGCCGCTTCGGCTTCATGGATCTGGCGCGGCGCGATACGATCGCCGAGCACGCTTTCTTCCGCGATCTCGGCGAGGAACCGACGGGCAATGCACTCGACGCCGCCTATCTGGCCGCCCGGTTCACCGGAAAGTCGCAGCCGCTGAAAACGGCGCTCCTCGACCAGAGGACGATCGCCGGCCTCGGCAACATCTATGTGTGCGAGGCCCTGTGGCGATCGGGCTTGTCGCCGAACAGGGCTGCCGGCACGCTGGTAGACAAGCGCGGTCGTCCGAAACAGGCCTTGTTCGCACTTGTGGAGGCGATCCGCGCGGTGATTGCCGACGCGATCGCTGCCGGCGGTTCGTCGCTCAAGGACCATATCCAGGCGGATGGCAGCCTCGGCTATTTCCAGCACGCCTTCTCCGTCTACGACCGGGAGGGCGAGGCTTGCCGTAAGCCAGGCTGCGGCGGTACGGTCGCCCGCATGGTTCAGGCAGGGCGTTCGACCTTCTATTGCCCGCGCTGCCAGAAATAGGGGGTGGAGGAGTGGGGCGCTTATCGGCCCGTCTCATGCCGCTCTCCCTTGTCAGAATCGAGTTCGAAAGTGGAGGAGACGACAATGAGTTACGAGACGCTGCTGGTTGAAGCGCGCAGGCGCGTCGGCCTGATCACCCTCAATCGGCCGCAGGCGCTGAATGCGCTGAATTCGACCCTGATGCGCGAGCTTGACGCAGCGTTGAAGGCCTTCGATGCGGACAAGGGGATTGGCGCGATCGTCATCACCGGCTCCGAAAAGGCATTCGCGGCCGGTGCCGATATCAAGGAAATGCAGGCGCTCGATTTCGTCGACAGCTACCTCGGCGACTTTCTCGGCGGTTGGGAGCACGTCGCCGGCGCCCGCAAGCCGATGATTGCGGCCGTTTCCGGCTTTGCGCTTGGCGGTGGCTGCGAGCTCGCCATGATGTGCGACTTCATCATCGCGTCGGAGACAGCGAAATTCGGCCAGCCGGAAATCACCCTCGGCGTCATTCCCGGCATGGGCGGGTCGCAGCGCCTGACGCGGGCGGTCGGCAAGGCGAAGGCGATGGATCTGATCCTGACCGGCCGCATGATGGACGCGGCCGAGGCAGAGCGGGCGGGTCTCGTTGCGCGCATCGTCGCGCCCGACAAACTGATGGAAGAGGCGCTCGCCGCCGCGGAAAAGATAGCCTCCTTCGCGCTTCCGGCGGTGATGATGGCAAAGGAGGCCGTCAACCGCTCGCTGGAAGTGACGCTCGCCGAAGGCCTGCGTTTCGAGCGGCGGCTCTTCCAGGCGCTTTTCGCGACCGAAGACCAGAAGGAGGGGATGTCCGCCTTTGTCGCGAAGCGCAAAGCGGAATTCAAACACAGGTAAGTCTGGAACGCGCCGGTTTTCTCAAAATGCGCGTTGACGCGAGGGCGGATTCCCGTTATACGCCGCCCTCAGTTTGAAACGCCATCTCGCATGGCTTTCCGATAATGCTCCCGAATTGCTTGGATGACAGGTCGCAGTGACCCGGCACGGCGAAGGCGGAGTTCATGTCAGTTTTCGAAGAGAGGCATCAATGGCCAATACAACTTCGGCGAAAAAGGCGACCCGCAAGATCGCACGCCGTACCGCAGTGAACAAGGCTCGTCGTTCGCGCGTCCGCAGCTTCGTCCGCAAGGTAGAAGAGGCGATCGCTTCCGGCGATCAGGCACTCGCCGCTGCTGCCCTGAAGGCAGCGCAGCCGGAGCTGATGCGTGCCGCCACAAAGGGCGTGCTGCATGCCAACACGGCATCGCGCAAAGTGTCCCGTCTGGCACAGCGCGTGAAGGCCCTTTCGGCCTAATCCGGCTAAATAAAATGCAAATGATGAAAAGCCCGGCGCTTGCGCCGGGCTTTTCGGATTCATAATTCTGCCATCGTCATGGTTAACCTGCCCGGATGGCGGTTATGTCAGTGGCGTGACATATATGTTCGAGTAATTTCAATTGGTTGCGAGAGGTTCTCGCTTGCTTCCCGTCTCGGCGCGTCGGCATCTTCGACGCAAAGTGAGTCAAGAGAATTTTTATTTTTTTTTCTTTTTCGCCAGCTAAGCATGGCAGCAAAAATCAAAACCCTTGATTCAACAGCGATTCTTGCGGGACTCGCAAAGGCGCATGCAAAACGCAGCACGAGAGTCAACTGGCAGCGCTTAAGGAGCGGTAAAAATCGCGATTGATCTTGCCCGTCGATCCTGCCTAAATGACTTTCACAGGGGACACGGATCACATCTGTATCAAGGAGGTTTTGGGGTCATTTCAATGAGATGGCTTCGGGCTTTCTGTTCCCTGTGGCGGGGTAAATCCACGTCGTTCAATCAGACAAGTCGAGATGGTTAAGCCGGACGAACCTTCGTCGCGGAACGAGGACATTTCGCCTTATGGTTGTGGCGCGTGCGGTTCCCATCGGTACTGTGCTGATGTGCGTTCAAGATGGAAGGAGACCCGACTGCCCGCTTCGTACGAGGGTGCGGTGTAGTCATAATGGGTGAAATGATTTCGGGTGGCTTGAAAGCAGCCGCACGGAATCGATAGGACTAGGCGCGAGGGGACATTCGCTTGATCGAGGCGAGCGGGTGAGCGCAGCGCGCAGCGGGACGGGATATGAGGAGCCTGGTTTCGCTGCGACAGGGCGTCCGTCGGGCGCGGCATGGCTTTGGAGGCAGCCGCGGCCGATGGGCATAAGAGATGAGGCCGGCAGTGATGACGGTATCGGAGAATGATATTGGAAGGCGGCAACATGCAGATGAATTTGGCGACGGCGTCTGAAGGATTTCAGGCCGGAAGCAAGCAGTCTCAGGCGGCGGGGGAAAAACACGACATGCGGCATGACGCACTTTTTGAGCGGGTAAGTGCGCGTCTAAAAGCCCAGGTCGGTCCGGATGTCTTCGCCAGCTGGTTTGGGCGTCTCAAGCTCCATTCGGTATCGAAAAGCGTCGTGCGCCTGTCGGTGCCCACGACCTTTCTCAAATCCTGGATCAACAATCGCTATCTCGATCTGATCACCAACCTTTTCCAGCAGGAAGACGGTGAGATCCTGAAGGTGGAGATTCTGGTCCGTACCGCGACCCGCGGCCAGCGCCCGGCGGTTCACGAAGAGGCAGTACCTACGGCAGCCGAACCGGCGCCGGCTGCCCCTGTTCGCCGCCCGCCACAGCCGGTCGCCGCTGCCGCTGCCGCGGTCGCAGCCGCCGCAAAGCCGGTGCAGGCGCCGCTTTTCGGCTCGCCGCTCGACCAGCGCTACAACTTTGAGAGCTTCGTCGAGGGCTCGTCCAACCGCGTGGCGCTTGCCGCGGCGCGTACGATTGCGGAGGCCGGTGCCGGCGCCGTGCGCTTCAATCCGCTCTTTATTCATTCGAGCGTCGGGCTCGGCAAGACGCATCTCCTGCAGGCGATCGCGCTTGCTGCCCTGCAGAGCGCCCGGGCGCCGCGCGTCGTCTACCTGACGGCCGAATATTTCATGTGGCGTTTCGCCACCGCGATCCGCGACAACGACGCGCTGTCGCTGAAGGAATCGCTGCGCAACATCGATCTTCTCGTCATCGACGACATGCAGTTCCTGCAGGGCAAGTCCATTCAGCATGAATTCTGCCATCTCTTGAACATGCTGCTCGACTCGGCCAAGCAGGTGGTCGTGGCTGCGGACAGGGCGCCTTGGGAACTGGAATCGCTCGACAGCCGCGTTCGCTCGCGACTTCAGGGCGGCGTGGCGATCGAGATGGAGGGGCCTGATTACGACATGCGTCTCGAAATGCTGAAGCGCCGCCTGGAGGTGGCCCGCCAGGACGATACGTCGCTCGACATCCCGCAAGACATCCTGAGCCATGTGGCGCGCAATGTCACCGCCAGCGGCCGCGAACTGGAAGGGGCCTTCAACCAACTCCTCTTCCGCCGCTCCTTCGAGCCGCAGCTGTCGATCGAGCGTGTCGACGAGCTCCTCGGCCATCTCGTCAATGCCGGCGAGCCGCGCCGTGTCCGCATCGAGGACATCCAGCGCGTCGTCGCCAAGCACTACAATGTCTCGCGCCAGGAACTGGTCTCGAACCGCCGCACGCGCGTCATCGTCAAGCCGCGCCAGATCGCCATGTACCTGTCGAAGACGCTGACGCCGCGCTCCTTCCCGGAAATCGGCCGCCGCTTTGGCGGTCGCGACCACACGACGGTATTGCACGCGGTGCGCAAGATCGAAGAACTCATAGCTGGCGACACGAAACTCAGTCACGAGATCGAGCTGCTCAAGCGCTTGATCAATGAATAAGTAAGTCTAGGATTACATATTGGCCCGGTTCGCCGGGCCTTTTTCGTTGCGGAACAGGCTGCCCGCACCCCTGTCCGTCGAATGGGTCGTCGTGGCTTTCATGCTTTGCGCGCCTCGTCCAGGATCCAGGTCCGGAACGCGGCGACTGCCGGCCGTTCGAGGGCCGTCGGCGGATAGACCAGGTGATAGGCGAGGTCCGTCGCGATGCCGTCCGGAAACGGCGCGACTAGGCTGCCCTCCCTCAGTTCGCGTGACACCAGCGACAGCCGCACCAGCGCGATCCCATCGCCTGCCTTAGCAGCCTCGATGGCGCCGTTGCTGTTGACGAAGACCGGCCCCTGCGTGCTGGCGACCTCGTCGGCCCCGACGGCATCGAGCCACAAGCGCCAGTCCTGCCTTTGAACGTCGTGAAGTAGGATGTGATCGCGAAGATCGGAGGGCCTCTCCAGAGGCCGGGCGCGCATTAGCGCCGGGCTGAGGACGGGGACGAGCTCGTCGTCGATCAGCCGGTCGCTGACCAGCCCCTCGTAGTGGCCGAAGCCATGGCGGACCGCCACATCCACCGCGTCGCGCTCGAAATCGGTCAGGCGGTTCGAGGCGTTGAGGCGGACATCGATGCCAGGCATGCGCTTCTCGAAGTTGTTCAACCGCGGCACCAGCCACTGGGCGGCGAAGGTCGGCGTGCAGCTGATCGTCAGCATTGGTCGTCGGTTGCGCCCTGCGAGATCCTCGGTCGCCTCGCGGATCATCCGGAAGGCGCGTCTGAGCGTGGCGGCATAGGCGCTTCCCTCATCGGTCAAGAGGAGCTGGCGCGGTCGTCTCTCGAAGAGCTTCACGCCGAGCGCCGCTTCGAGCTCGCGGACCTGCAGGCTGACGGCGCCCGGCGTGACGTTGAGCTCGCGCGCCGCCTGTGTGACGCTCAGATTGCGGGCGGCCGCCTCGAACGCACGGAGCGCCGAAAGAGAGGGGAGAGGCGCGTTCATGCTTTAGTTCACCTAAATCATCTAGCGAAAATTGCTCGTTTTAGTGAAGAATATCAGCATGATAATAAGGAAAAATAGATAGTCCAGCTAAAACATGGAGGGACATGGAATGAGTGGCTTGGTCACGGCGAAAGTCATGGGTGCGCGGGAATGGAGCATGCTGATCGCTCTGTCCGTCCTCTGGGGCGGTTCCTTCTTTTTTGTCGGCATTGCAGTGAAGGCGCTGCCGCCTTTGACGATCGTCGCGCTGAGGGTCACGCTTGCCGCCGCGGCGCTGCTCGTCTTCATCCGCTTTCTCGGCTTGTCACTGCCGCGCCGGCGCGAGGTATGGCTGGCGCTCTTCGGCATGGGCCTCCTCAACAACCTCATTCCATTCTCGCTGATCGTCTGGGGGCAGACCCATATCGCCAGCGGTCTCGCCTCCATTCTGAACGCCACGACGCCGCTTTTCAGCGTCGTCGTCACGCATTGGCTGACTGACGACGAGAAGATGACGGCGAACCGGCTCGCGGGCGTGTTGATCGGCTTTCTCGGCGTTGCGGCGATGATCGGCCCGGCAGCCCTTGGCGGCGTCGGGTCCAACGTGCTGGCGCAGCTTGCCGTGCTCGCCGCCGCGCTCTCCTATTCGCTGGCCGGCGTCTTTGCCCGACGCTTCAAGCGGATGGGCGTCGCGCCGCTTTTGACCGCGACCGGCCAGGTCAGCGCCTCGAGCTTAATGCTGGTGCCGCTTGCCCTCGTCGTGGACCACCCCTGGACCCTCTCCTGGCCGGGGCTCGAGGTCTGGGGCGCCCTCATCGGGATTGCGCTCATCTCGACCGCGCTCGCCTATGTCCTGTTCTTCCGCATTCTCGAGATGGCCGGTGTCACCAACCTGATGCTGGTCACCTTCCTGATTCCCGTCAGCGCCATCCTCCTGGGCGCCGCCTTTCTCGGTGAACAACTCGAGCCGAAGCACTTTCTCGGCATGGCCTTGATCGCGCTCGGCCTTGCCGCGATCGACGGCCGCCTGCTTGGTCTCCTGCGGCGTAGTCTGACGGGACGAAATCCTGGCCAGCAAGAGTGCGCTTGAGCTCAGCCGCTCCGTCTCGGCTTGCTTCCTTCGAGACGGAGCGCTGACGAGCATTTTTTTTGCCTCGCTTGTCGGCTATCTCTTTCGTCATTCGTCTTTTTAACCGAAGCGGGAGAGGTCTCGATGCTTTACGCGGTGCTTTGCTATAATTCGGAAGACGTCACCGGCGGCTGGACGAAGGAGGAGGACGACAAGGTCATGCGTGATCTTACTGCCGTCCAGCGCAAATATGTCGAGGCCGGCAAGCTCGGCCCTGTTGCGCGGCTTCTACCGACGACGGCGGCCACTACATTGCGCCACAGCCCAGGCGAAACCGTCGTTATAGACGGCCCTTTTGCCGAAACCAAGGAGCAACTGCTCGGCTTTTACCTGATCGATTGCACATCGCTCGACGAGGCGCTCGATTTCGCCCGCGAGCTGAGTGCCGCCAATCCGGCTGCGGGTTCTTACGAGATCCGCCCCCTTTCTCTCTACAAGCCAGGTGAGCTTGCCCCATGACCGACACCGCCTGGATCGACCTTGCCCTAGTTTCCGCGCGGCCGCAGGCAATGGGCGCGCTGCTGCGCTATTTCCGCAATCTCGATCTGGCAGAGGAAGCCTTCCAGGAGGCGTGCATCCGGGCATTGAAGACCTGGCCGAAGAACGGACCGCCGCGCGACCCGGCCGCCTGGCTGATTTTCGTCGGCCGCAACAGCGGTATTGACAAGGTGCGGCGGCAAGCGCGCGAAACGGCGCTGCCGCCGGAAGAGCTGCTCTCCGATCTCGAGGACCGGGAAAGCGAACTGGCGGACCGCCTCGACGGGGCGCATTACCGCGACGACATCCTGCGGCTGCTCTTCGTCTGCAGCAATCCGGTCCTGCCGGCGACGCAGCAGATCGCACTGGCGCTCCGGATCGTTTCGGGCCTTTCCGTCAGGCAGATCGCCCGCGCCTTCCTTGTCGGCGAGGCGGCGATGGAACAGCGCATCACCCGTGCCAAGGCGCGTGTCGCGGCCGCCGGCATCCCGTTTGAAACGCCGGACGCCTCCGATCGCGCCGAGCGGCTCGCGGCGGTAGCGACGATGATCTACCTCGTCTTCAACGAGGGCTATTCGGCCATGAACGGGCCGGAAGGGGTCTCCGCCGATCTCTGCGACGAGGCGATCCGCCTGTCCCGGCTGCTGCTCCGGCTGTTTCCGGCGGAGCCGGAGATCATGGGGCTGACAGCGCTTCTGCTTCTCCAGCATTCGCGCGCTCGCGCCCGCTTCGATGCCAATGGAGCCATCACTCTGCTCGAGGACCAAGACCGGCGGCTGTGGAACAGGCCGATGATCATCGAGGCGCTGGCGATTATCGACAAGGCGATGCGTCACCGTCGCCCCGGCCCCTACCAGATCCAGGCCGCGATCGCGGCGCTGCATGCGCGTGCCGAACGGCCGGAGCTGACGGATTGGGAGGAGATCGAGTTGCTCTACCAGGCGCTCGAGCGGTTGCAGCCGTCGCCCGTCGTCACGCTCAACCGGGCGGTCGCGGTGTCGAAGCGCGAAGGGCCGGAGGCGGCGCTGGCACTGGTCGAGCCGCTTGCCGACAGGCTCTCCAGCTATTTCTATTATCACGGCCTGCGCGGCGGTCTGCTCAAACAGATGGGGCGGGCGCGTGAGGCACGCATAGCCTTCGATCGGGCGATCGCGCTCGCAACCAACGCTGCAGAAGCTGCCTATATCCGTAAGCAGCTCGATCACCTTGCGGGTGAAGCGGACGCCTCGGACTTCGTCCAAGAACAGCGATAAAAAATAACCGACCGCTGTCGGAATCCGATCTTCACGGTCGTCCTATGTTGGAACCCACCAAGGAGGAATTCGAGATGACCGCAACGACCGACATCGACACCGCCAACGAACGCGAGCTGGTTCTGATCCGCCTGATCGATGCTCCGCGCGAAAAGGTCTATCGCGCCTTTACGGATGCCGAGCTCCTGAAGCAATGGTTCGCGCCCTTGCCTTGGACGATCACGGAAGCGGAGCTCGATGTCAGGCCAGGCGGCACCAACCGCTTTGTCATGCGCTCGCCGGAGGGCGAGCTCTATCCCAATCAGGGCGTCTATCTGGAGGTCGTGCCGAACGAGAAACTTGTCGTTACCGATGCCTTCACCGAAGCCTGGAAGCCTTCCGAAAAGCCCTTTATGACGGCGATCCTGACCTTCGAGGACGAGGGTGGCAAGACCCGCTACACCGCCCGCGCCCGCCACTGGAGCGTCGCGGACCGAGAGGCGCACGAGAAGATGGGCTTTCACGAGGGCTGGGGCCAATGCGCCGATCAGCTCGCGGCCCTTGTCGCAAAACTCTGACAGGAGGATAAATCATGTCCACCACCGAGAGCAGGACTGCAGCAGCCGCGGAGATTCGGGCGGTGATCGAAGACTGGGCGGAGGCCATGCGGCAGAAGGATGCAGGTCGCGTCCTTTCCCACGGCGCCGAGGAATGCCTCGTCTTTTCGCTGGCGCCGCCCCTGAAGGCCTCGGACGCCGATGCCAAGGGACTTGAGCAGTGGTTTTCGACCTGGAAAGGTCCGCTTGGCTATCAGTTTCAGGACCTCGAGATTTCTTCAAGCGGTGACGTGGCCTTCGCCACGGCACTGACACATCTCTCCGGCGAAAAGCAGGACGGGGCGAAAGTCGCGCTCTGGTACCGCCAAACGCTCGGTCTTAAGCGGACCGACAAGGGATGGAAGATCGCCCACCAGCATGAGTCCGTCCCCTTCTATATGGACGGAAGCTTCAAGGCGGCGATCGATCTCGATCCCACGTCAAAGATCGACTGGAACGCCCCTTCGCATCCGCCGATGGCCGGCGTCATCGCCTATCTCGGCGTCGAGGACGCCAATGCCACGGCGGAATATTACGGTCGCGCATTCGGCGCCACGGAGGTGGATCGCAAATATGCCGAAGACGGCAAACGCCTGATCCATTGCCATCTGACGATCAATGGCGGCGCCCTGATGCTGAACGACCCCTTCCCGGAATTCGGCTATCCGTGGAAGCCGCCGGAGGGCTTCGTCCTGCACCTCATCGTCGACGACGCCCATTCTTGGTGGGAGCGCGCGGTGGCCGCGGGGGCGGAAGTGACGATGCCGCTGGAGATTGCCTTCTGGGGCGACTACTACGGTCAGCTGCGCGATCCTTTCGGTATCAGCTGGGCGATCGTTGCACCGTTGAAGAAGAGCGACTGATGAGACCTGCGGGCTGAGCCACCGCCTACAGCGACGCGCGTCCAGTGGGACGCGCAAGGGTCGCTGTAGTTCTTTGAATTTCTGGATGTCCTTGAATCGATTCTGATTTAAGGAATCATGCAGCAACGTGAAACAAACTTGCGCGCTGGGCGGTGAAACAGAGCGCAAATCTCACAGCTGATCTTCTATTTTCGCGGAGCACCGCCGGTCGGCTCACGCGAGGCAACATGATCCTGTACTATCAGACCCACTCTCCCTTTGCCCGAAAGACGCTCGTCTTTGCCCACGAAGCCGGGATGGCGGATCGGCTGGAGGCCATCCATCATGAGACGAGCCCGACCCTGCGCAACGACCGGGTTTACGCTGAGAACCCGCTCGGCAAGGTCCCCGTGCTGCTGCGTGCCCATGGGGCGCCGATCTTCGATTCCGATGTGATCTGCGCCTATCTCGATACGATCCACGGCGGCAGAAAGCTCATTCCAGACAGCGGTGAAAGCCGGTGGCAGGCGTTGACGCTGCAGTCGGTCGCGCAAGGGCTGGCGCAGACGGGGATTGCGCTGCGCTGGGAAACCGTGCGGCGGCCGCAACCGCTGCGCTACGAAGCGCTTCGGGACGGCTATATCGACAAGATCGAGGCGACTTATGACTGGTTGGAGGCGGTTTCGGACCGCGAGGCGCCGCTCCATGTCGGCCATATTGCGCTGGCGACGGCGCTTTCCTGGATGGCGTTCCGCGGCCTGCCGTCCTTTCGCGACCGACCGAAACTGACCCAGTGGTTCGACGCATTCGAGCAGCGCCCTTCAATGCGGGCAACGCCACTCTGCGGCGATACGCATGACTGAACGTCCCGGCAAGCAACCGGCTCACTGACACAGCTGCATGGCGCCGTAGTTTCAGCAGGCGAGGTCGGCGACCACGGCGTCGAGGATCAGCATGCCGGCCGGCGTGCAGCGCAAGCGCGAATTGCCGAGCCGTTCGATGAAGCCGTGCTCGATGAGGAACTGTTCGCGGTCGGGATCCGGATCGCGGCCGGAGAGGCTCTGCCAACGGGCGAGGTCGACGCCTTCCCGAAGCCTCAACCCCATCAGCAGCAGTTCGTCGGCCTGGGCCTCTAGGTCGAGCGATTCCCGCTCGGCAATGCCGTCGCCGCGCTCTTCGACGAGGCGCAGCCATGCTTCGGGGCTCCGTTCCGTTGCGGTCGCCACCTTGGCGGTGTTGATGGTGAGCCGCCCGTGGGCGCCAGGGCCTATGCCCGCATAGTCGCCATAGCGCCAATAGGTGAGGTTGTGCCGGCTTTCCGCCCCCGGACGGGCGTGGTTGGAGACCTCGTAGGCGGGCATGCCGATCGCCGCTGTGATCTCCTGCGTTGCCTCGTAGAGCACCGCCGACTGCTCGCCATCCGGCACGATGAGCTTGCCTGCCTTGTGCAGGCCGAAGAAGGGCGTGCCTTCCTCGATGGTGAGCTGGTATAGCGAGAGATGGTCGACGGCATAGGAGACGGCCTCCTTCAGCTCGCGCTCCCATTCCTCGACCGTCTGGTTCGGGCGAGCGTAGATCAGGTCGAAGGACATGCGCGGAAAGATCTCGCGCGCCAGCCGCACCGCCTTCAGCGCATCCTCGACATTGTGCAGCCGGCCGAGGAATTTGAGGTCCCGGTCGTTCAAGGCCTGGACGCCGAGCGAGATGCGGTTGACGCCGGCCGCCCGGTACCCGTGGAAGCGCGTCGCCTCGACGCTCGAGGGATTGGCCTCCATGGTGATCTCGATCCCATCCGGCACATGCCAGTGCCGTGAGATGTCGTCGAGGATTGCTGCGACGGTCGCCGGCTCCATCAGCGACGGCGTGCCGCCGCCCATGAAGATGCTGGTCACGGTTCTCGGGCCGGACAGTGCCCGCACCGCCGCCATCTCCTGAAGGAATGCTGCGACGAACCGCGGCTGGTCCACCGGCTGGTGGCGGACATGGCTGTTGAAGTCGCAATAGGGGCATTTGGCCGCGCAGAATGGCCAGTGCACATAGACCCCGAAGCCGGGGTCCATGCCGTCACCGAATGCCGAAAGCGGGACCGTCTGGATCATTGGATTCTCAGGCGCCGAGGCAGGTCTCGGCAAACAGTTTGAAGGCGCGGGCGCGATGCGAAAGCGCCTGGCTGACGCCCGGCTTCCAGCCGTGCTTCTCTTCCGCGCTCATTTCGCCGAAAGTAGTGTCGTAGCCTTCCGGTTGGAAGACCGGATCGTAGCCGAAACCGCTCGTTCCGCGCGGCGGCCAGACAACGTGGCCCTCGACCTCACCGCGAAAGAGCTCGACATGTCCATCCGGCCAGGCAAGGCAGAGCACCGAGACGAAACGGGCCGTCCGATCCTCCGGCTTCGTTACGCCGTTCTCCCGCAGCGCTTTCTCGACCCTTTCCATCGCCATGGCGAAGTCGCGGCTGCCGTCTTCGCGCTCCGCCCAATTGGCGGTGTAGACGCCGGGGGCGCCGCCTAGCGCATCGATGGCAAGGCCGGAATCATCCGAAAGCGCCGGCAGGCCAGAGGCCTTGGCCGAGGCCAGTGCCTTGATCGTCGCATTCTCCTCGAAGGTCATGCCGGTTTCCTCCGGCTCGACGAAATTGAGATCGGCCGCCGATTTTGCTTCGAAGCCGAGCGGTCCTATGAGATCGCGGATTTCGCGGATCTTGCCGGCATTGTGGCTCGCGACCACGAGCGTTTTGTCAACGAGTTTGCGCATCTACTTCCGTTCCGTCCAAAACTCTTAAAGCCTCATCAATCGATGGCCCAGAGGCCGGGTTCCGCGCACTCCAGGCTGTTCCCAGCCGGGTCGCGGAAATAGAAGGAGCGGGCGCCGTTCGGCCAGCGGATATCCGCCTCGATCGCGACGCCAGCCGCCGCGAGCTTCGCCTTCCAGGCGTCGAGCGCCTGCGCTCCGACGCGGAAGCACATGTGCCCCTTGCCCTGCGTGCCATGCGGCGGCACGGGCAGTGCGCCTGCCGCGGGCGGCTTCATCGTTTCCGCCGCGTTGAAGATCAAAAGCACGCCGTCGCCGCAGCGGAAGAAGACGTGGCGGTTGGCGACGCGGGTGATCCGCTTGAGCCCGAGCACGTTCCCGTAGAATGCCTCGGCGGCGTCGAGATCGTCCGCGTAAAGCGCGGTTTCGAGGATGCCTTCAAGAGCGGGAGCCAACGTCATTCCTCTCAGCTGCAAGTTGGCGCGGCGCGCTCACTTGAACGCACGGCGCTCTAGCCGGCGATCGCCTGCTTCTGCAACGCGACGAGCTCGGCAATGCCGTCCTTGGCGAGTTGCATCAGGCTTGCGAATTCATCCTCTGTAAAGGGTTTTCCTTCCGCCGTTCCCTGGATCTCGACCAGGCCACCACTGCCCGTCATGACGAAATTGGCATCGGTTTCAGCGGCGGAGTCTTCGAGATAGTCGAGGTCCACCACCGCCTGGTTGGCGAAGATGCCGCAGGAAATAGCGGCGACATGGTCCTTGAGCACCCTCTCGACCTTGATCATGTTGCGCGCTTCCATCCATTTCAGACAGTCGTGCAGCGCGATCCAGGCGCCGGTGATCGAAGCAGTGCGAGTGCCGCCATCCGCCTGGATCACGTCGCAATCGATCGAGATCTGGCGCTCGCCGAGGGCCGGCAGATCGACCACGGCTCTGAGCGAACGGCCGATCAGCCGCTGGATTTCCTGCGTGCGGCCGCTCTGCTTGCCGGCTGCCGCCTCGCGCCTCATCCGCTCGCCAGTCGCCCGCGGCAGCATGCCGTATTCGGCCGTGATCCAGCCCTTGCCGCCGTTGCGCAGCCAAGCGGGAACCTTTTCTTCGAGGCTCGCCGTGCACAAGACATGCGTGTCGCCGAAGCGCACGAGGCAGGACCCCTCCGCATGCTTGGAGAAATTGCGCTCAAAGGAAACCTTGCGCATTTGGTCGATTTTTCTGCCCGATGGCCGCATCGTAAACTCCTATCTGTCTGCTCAGCCTTCTAGATCATGGCGGGGGTAAAGGGAACCGGTTGATATCGGCGGAGGGCGGTGATTTTTCCCTTTTGCCATTGCCCCCGCGGGTCACTATATTCGGCGAGGACACGAACGGCTGTTTGCATGGAGTGACATGGTACTGCGCAACCCTCAAAAGAAGGGGATCGCATCGACGCTGGATGAGCGCTCCGGCGAGATCTTCCGCCGCATCGTGGAGACCTATCTGGAAAGCGGCGAGCCGCTCGGTTCACGCAATCTTTCGCGGCTCCTGCCGATGTCGCTGTCGCCCGCCTCGGTGCGCAACGTCATGAGCGATCTAGAGGATTTGGGACTCATTTATTCGCCTCATGTCAGTGCAGGACGGTTGCCGACCCAGACGGGGCTGCGCTTCTTCGTCGACGCTTTCATGCAGGTCGGCAACCTTTCCGCCGAAGAACGTGCCTCGATCGAGCGGCAGGTGCGGCGGGGAGACCGTGATCAGCCGGTCGAGAGCCTTCTCGCCGAGGCAAGCCAGATGCTTTCCGGCATGTCCCGCGGCGCCGGTCTCGTCATCACGACGAAAAGCGATCCGGTGCTGAAGCATGTCGAATTCATCCGCCTGGCCCCGACCAAGGCGCTCGCCGTCCTCGTCGGCGAGCATGACCAGGTGGAGAACCGCATCATCGAGCTGCCGGCGGGCGTCACGAGCGCGCAACTCACCGAGGCGGCAAACTTCGTCAATGCCCATCTTGCGGGACAGACGATCGCCGAATTGCGCGCCCAATTGGAGAGGGTCAAGCAGACCGTGCGCGGCGAGCTCGATGCCTTGTCGCAGGATCTGGTCGAGCGCGGCCTAGCGGTTTGGTCGGGCAGCGAGGGCGACGAGAAGCCGGCGCGCCTCATCGTGCGCGGCCGTGCCAACCTGCTCGAAGGACTGGAAGGAACCGAAGACATCGAACGGCTGCGGATGCTGTTCGACGATCTCGAAAAGAAGGACAGCCTGATCGAGCTCCTTGATCTTGCCGAAAGCGGGCCCGGGGTACGCATCTTTATCGGCTCGGAAAACAAGCTGTTTTCGCTCTCCGGATCGTCGCTGATCGTCGCCCCCTATCGCGACAGCGACGACCGGATCGTCGGCGCGGTCGGTGTCATCGGCCCGACGCGGCTCAACTATTCGCGGATCGTCCCCATGGTGGATTACACTGCCCAGCTCATGTCGCGGCTGTCGCGCTGATGCATGTCGCCCAAAAGTATGCAGCGTTTTGGGATAACGACGTGCACAAGCTAAAGGTAAAGCGCGTCGCGCGGTTTCCGTTGCGACGCGCTTTAGACAATCCTTTCGATCGATGAACCGATGGACCCTTGATTTTTTGGGCTCAAACCTCGATATCGGCTTCAAATCCAGGCAACAGAACGTTCAAGCAAAGCGACTTCCGCTGGTTTGATGATGCCGAACACACCAAAGAGAAGAAATTCGGAGAACGTCATGACCGACGAAACGAACAAGAACGGACCTGAGACCGCAGCGCCGGAAGAGACTGTAACGGCTGCCGCGCCGGAAGCGGCGGAAAAACCGGAAGCGGATGCTTCCGCCGCCGCGCCGGATCCGCTGGAGCTCGCCAAGGCGGAAAGTGCGGAGCTACGCGACAAATATCTTCGCCTCGCCGCCGAGATGGACAATCTGCGCCGCCGCACCGAGCGTGAGGTGAAGGATGCAAAGTCCTATTCTGTCGCCGGTTTCGCGCGCGACATGCTGGCCGTCTCCGACAATCTGCGCCGCGCGCTGGAAGCCATTCCGGCCGAGGCGAGGGAGTCCGGCGATGCGGGCCTCACCGCGCTGATCGAAGGCGTCGAAATGACCGAGCGCTCCATGCTGGCGGCGCTCGAGCGCCATGGCGTGAAGCAGTTGGACCCGACCGGCCAGAAGTTCGATCCGAACTTCCATCAGGCCATGTTCGAGGTTCCGAATAGCGAGGTTCCAAACAACACCGTCGTCCAGGTCGTCCAGGCTGGCTATACGATCGGCGAGCGCGTCCTGCGTCCGGCAATGGTCGGCGTCGCCAAGGGTGGCCCGAAGGTCGCCGCTGCCGAGAACGAGTCGCCGGCCGCCTGACGTCGCGGATGGATTGAGACCATGACGAAGCGCCGTGCATTCTTGGGATGCGCGGCGCTTCGTCTTTCATAGTCCTCCATAAGTCAGCCTCGGGCCTGAACCGCGGATGACCGGGAAGGGTCTGTCAGCTATGCGAAGAGCTGGCGGAGATGGTCGTTGAGGAAGCGGCCTTCGGGATCGACCTTCGCCCTCAAGGCCCGGAAGTCGCCGGAGCGCGGATAAAGCGCCGTCACATCCTCGGCGCCGAGGAAGTGCAGCTTGCCCCAATGCGGCCGCGAGCCGTATTGGCGCAGGATCGTGTCGACATCCTTCAGATATTCCCAGTAGTCGGTGCCGGGCTCGCCGGAAACGGAGAGCGTGATCGAATCCTGTTCGTAGAACGGGCTGATCCAGCCGGAATCGCCGGCGGTGAAGCGGTATTCGATCGGATAGATGCAGGTCGGGTGCTTCTCGAGCATGAGCTTGCGCACCGCACGCACCGCCTCCTTGCCGTGGGCGACCGGCACTGCATATTCGAGCTCATGGAAGTTGGGGACATATTCGATCGGGTAGATTTCCGAGGAATAGGCGATCCTTTCGAAGGCTGCCTCCATGGGCGGCCGGTCGGTGATGTCGATCACCTTCATTTCGCAGACGTCTGCCGTCTTGCTTGTCGTAGAGACGGCAGAGGTATCGGGCAGGCAGTAGCAATGACGGCTTTCGGGAACCGGGCACCAGAAGAAGCCGAAATGCCGGTGCTTGGCGGCGAGTTCGTCATGCTGCTCCATGCATTCGTCGAAGTCGCAGCGCCAAAGCTTTTCATGAAGGTTGTAGCTGTCCATCACCTGGAGCGTGATTTCCGAGATGACGCCGAGCACGCCGACGGAGACGCGTGACGCCTCCAGCAGATCCGGGGTCGTTTCGTCGACGACGAGGATGCTGCCGTCCGGCTGGACGAGGCGCATGCCGACGATCTGCGACGCCATGTTGCCGAGCGCCGCTCCGGTGCCGTGCGTGCCGGTGGTCAGTGCCCCGGCCAGCGCCTGGCTGTCGATGTCGCCCTGGTTGATGAGCGACAGGCCGTTCGATTTCAGCACCTTGCCGAGCTGGTTGATCGTCGTCCCGGCGCTCACCCACACGCGTTTGCGTGCCTGATCGATATTGACGACGCCCTGCATGCCGGAAAGTGTCAGCATGAGGCCGCCCGTCAAGGCGACGGGGGTGAAGGAATGGCCGGAGCCGGCGCACCGCACGCTGAGACCGGCGGACGTCGCTTCCCGCACCATCTCGGCAAGGGTCGCTTCGCTCTCCGGCACGCCCCTGTAACGGACGATGCACGACTGATTTCCCACCCAGTTACGCCAATGACCACCCGCTTGCAGCATACTTTCGTCTCCTCAGACAGCCGTGAAGCAATTGTCGACGAACAGGTGCGTGCCGTTGACGAAGCTCGACTCGTCGCTCGCCAGGAACAGGGCGGCGTTGGCGACCTCCATCGGATCGCACATCCGCCCCTGCTGGGCGGCGATCGCCGCTTCGGACACATCGACGCCGAATTTGCTCAAGCCCGCGATCTCGCGCTTGCCGTGATCGGTGGCGATGAAGCCCGGGCAGACGGCGTTGCAGCGAATGCCCCGGTCGCGAAACTCGACGGCGATCGCCCGGGCGAACATGTGGCAGGCACCCTTGGTCGTATCGTAAAGCACTTCCATCGGCGTCGCCGCAACCGCCGAAATTGACGAGGTGCAGACGATGCTGCCGCCGCCGGCGCCGATCATGCCGGGGAGTACCGCCTTGGTTATCAGGAACATGCTTCGCACGTTCACCGCCATCAGCCGGTCCCACTCCGCCTCTTCCGTTTCGAGGAAGGGGCCGACAGCGAGAATGCCTGCATGGTTGAAGAGGACGGTTATCGGACCGAAGGCATCCTCGACGGTGCGGACGGCGGCGCTCACCTCGGCCGAGACCGAGACATCGGCGGCCGCGAACACGGCTTGCCCGCCCTCGGCGCGAATGGCGGCGGCAACCTCCTCGCCCTTGCTGCGCGGCAGATCGACAACGCCGACCTTGGCGCCCTCGCGCGCGAAGAGCTGGGACGCCGCCAGCCCGCAGCCGCCGGCGCCGCCGCTGATCAGCGCGACCTTGCCCGAAAGCCTGCCCGTCATGGTGTCCTCCTCCCGCATCCCTTGTCGCCGATCGAATGCTGTGGTGGATTATTGTTGACGACGGGGAAGCTGTCGATAGCCCCTGGGGATATGCGACAGCAACCTTTCGGAGATAGTCGAGGAGCAGCGTAACGCTTGAATTACTTGACCATTCGGGGCTCGTGCAGCCCCGTTGCGGAGACAAGCCGACGGAGGCTGCCGAAGGCACGGTCGCATCGGTCGTCGGGCCAAGCCGCGAGATTCCGGATTTTCATCGATCGTGTTGGATTGGCGTCGCTCCATTGCAGCCGCTACCGCATGTTTCCTTAAATCGGAGCCGATTTAAAAACATGCACACAGTTTTACAGCGACCTTTGTGCGTCTGATAGGACGCACGGCGCTGTCGTCTCACGCGGCGTGCGATGTCGTGTCTTCGTTGAGGAGCATATAGATGGCGCTTGCGGAATCGGTCGCCCGGATTCGCGTCACCATGTCATGGTCGCGCAGCACCCGCGCAATGCGCGACAGTGCTTTCAGATGATCGGCCCCAGCGCCTTCCGGCGCGAGCAGAAGGAAGACGAGGTCGACCGGCTGGTCGTCGAGTGCCTCGAAATCGACCGGTGTCTCGAGCCGTGCGAAAATGCCGACGAGCGAAGAAAGATTGCTGAGCTTTCCGTGCGGGATGGCGATGCCGTTGCCGACGCCGGTCGAGCCGAGCCGTTCGCGTTGCAGGATGACGTCGAAAATCTCCCGTTCCGGCAGACCGGTGAGTTTCGCTGCTCTTGCCGCCAATTCCAGAAGGAGTTGTTTTTTCGAGTTGGCCCTCATGGCCGGGATGATCGCATTTTGGTGCAGCAAGCCTGCCAATGCCATTCTTTTATCCTCGTTCGCCGGTTAGAGCCTGACAACTTCATCACAATTGTGCCGCAATGGCTCTAACCATCTTTAGCCTGGCGGGTTCCGTGCACAGAAAAGTCGAGCTTTTCCTGGCGGCCCGCCGAACGGAGCGGCGGGGAAAGCCGAACGCGCCGGCATTCCCCAATCCCACTCATCCCTTGATATTGGCAGCGTCGATCCAGCCAATGTTTCCATCATTGCGCCGATAGACGATGTTCAGATCTTCCTTGCCGGGGGTGCGAAACATCAGCACCGGTTCGTCCGTCATGTCCAGCGCCATGACGGCGTTGGCGACGGACATCGTCCTCAATTGCTTCGTGCTTTCGGCGACGATGGTCGGTGCGTAGTCGTCAGGAACCTCGTCGTTGTCGGAAGGCACCGCGTCCATCACCCAATAGGCCACCTCGGCGGGATTCTGACCATTGCCGTTGTGATGGTCCTTGAGCTTACGCTTGTAGCGCCGGAGCCGCTTTTCGATGCGCTCCGAAGCTGCGTCGAAGGCCGCCTGTGGCTCATTCGCCTGACCATTTGCCTGCAAAACCACGCCCGTATCGAGATGAAGCTTGCAGTCGGCGCTGAAGCGCGAGCCGGATTTTTCCACAGTGACCTGGCTTGAATATCCTCCGTCGAAATATTTGGTTACGGCCTCGCGGACCTGCTCGCCTATGCGCGAGCGAAACGATTCGCCGATTTCCATATGTTTACCGGATACACGCACACTCATGGAGTTTCCTCTCTCGTTCGTGACTTGCGTATCCAGTCTATTCCAAGCGCTTCCGTCATCCAAGCATTTCAGCAAGGGGTTCGGATGGCCCGCCTGGAGCCGCCGAAGTGGAGTGGTGGCCTCGGCAATTCGCGGCGGCCTCATATCGCCTGCGTGTCAGGGAGTCAATTGCAGCCGCAAAAAAACCGCAATCAGAAGCCGGCTGCCTTGGCAAGGGCGCGCTTCTCGCGACGCCGCTGGACCGAGGAGGGGATGTTCATCGCCTCGCGATATTTGGCGACGGTGCGTCGCGCGATGTCGACGCCGGCTTGCTTGAGGATGTCGACGATATCGTCGTCGGATAGCACGGCATCGGCGCTCTCCTGACTAATCATCGTGCGGATGCGGTGCCGGACGGATTCCGCCGAATGGGCATCTCCGTTCTCGGCCGAGCCGATCGAGACGGTGAAGAAGTACTTCAGCTCGAAAAGGCCGCGCGGGGTCAGCATGTACTTGTTCGAGGTAACGCGGCTCACCGTCGATTCATGCATCTTGATTGCGTCGGCGACGATCCTGAGGTTCAGCGGCCGCAGGTGGTCAACGCCGTGGACCAGGAAGGCATCCTGCTGCCTGACGATCTCGCTCGCGACCTTCATGATCGTTCTGGCGCGCTGGTCGAGACTGCGCGTCAGCCAGTTGGCGTTCTGCATGCATTCGCTGAGGAAGGCCTGCTCGGCGCTGTTTTTCTGGCTGCATCGCGAGATCTCGGCAAAATAGTCGTGATTGACGAGAACCCGCGGCAGCGCGTCGGGATTGAGCTCGACCAGCCAGCCGCCATCGGGCGCCGTACGCACGACGACATCGGGTATGATCGCCTCGGTGACGCTGGTCTCGAAGCTTGTCCCCGGCTTCGGATCGAGCTTGCGAATTTCCGCAAGCATGTCGACGAGATCCTCCTCGTCCACTCCGCAGATCTTCTTGAGGCTCGCGAAGTCGCGGCGCGCCAAAAGCTCGAGATTGGCGACAAGCGCTTCCATGGCCGGATCGAAGCGGTTGCGCAAGCGCAACTGAATGGCCAGGCATTCGCTGAGCGAGCGCGCGAAGACGCCAGGCGGATCGAACTGCTGCAGGACGAGAAGGACGCGCGTTACATCTTCCGTGGCCGCGCCGAGCCTTGCCGCCGTTTCCGCAATATCCGCATGCAGATAGCCCGCTTCGTCGAGCTGATCGATGAGATGCTGGGCAATCAGCCGGTCGCCGGGGGTGCCAAGCGCAAAGGGGATCTGCTCGAACAGGGTCTCGCGCAGGGTCTTCCGGCTGGCGACGAAATCATCGAGGTCATATCCCTCGCCATCGTCGCTGCCGCCGGCGCCCGGCATCGATTTCCATTGGCCGAGTAGTTCCGGCGCATCGGCGCGCTGCGGGGCCGTGTCGTCCTGGAACACATTGGCGAAGTCGGCGTCGAGTTCTTCGCTGAGCCGTTCGCCGGGGCTTGAAGTGGCGCTGTCATAGAGGTCGCCCTGGCCGACAGGTTCCTCCGTCCCGCCGCCCGCCTCCACGGCCAGGCCTGCCTCGTCGCGTTCGGATCGATCCGAGCCGATGCCCATCTCCTCGGCTGATTGAAATTCAAGCAGCGGGTTCTTTTCGACTTCCTGGGCAATGAACTGACCGAGTTCGAGATGCGTCATCTGAAGCAGCTGGATCGACTGCATCAGTTGTGGCGTCATGACCAGCGACTGTGACTGTCGCAAATGAAGGCTGGCGGACAAAGCCATGCTGACGCGAAACTCCCGTCATATCTCCGGGCCTGTCTTGCGTGAACGGGCCATTTCTTAATTGGCCCAAAAATTGCTTATTACTTTGATTTGGTCAAGCGCCGAGGCGTTGTGGGTCGGCCAATTCGCCTGCACGCATCGTTACAGGCTGAAATTATCTCCGAGATAGAGCCTGCGGACATCCGGATTGGTGACGATGTCGTTGGCGCGGCCATGCGTGAGTACTTCGCCGGCATGGATGATATAGGCGCGGTCGATCAGTCCGAGCGTCTCGCGCACGTTGTGATCGGTAATGAGGACGCCGATGCCGCGCGAGGTCAGATGCCGGACCAGCGCCTGGATGTCGGCGACCGAGATCGGATCGACGCCCGCGAAGGGCTCGTCGAGCAGCATGAAGGTCGGGTCGGTTGCAAGTGCACGCGCGATTTCAAGGCGCCGGCGTTCGCCGCCCGAAAGCGCGATGGCCGGCGATTTGCGCAGATGCGTGATCGAAAATTCGCCAAGCAGGTCGTTCAGCTTGCTCTCGCGCCGATCGACGTTCTTGTCGTGGATCTCAAGCACCGCGCGGATATTTTCCTCCACCGTCAGCCCACGGAAGATCGAGGCTTCCTGCGGCAGGTAACCGACGCCGAGGCGCGCCCGGCGGTACATGGGCATGCTGGTGACGTCGTTGCCGTTGATCTCGATCGATCCCTCGTCGACGGGAACCAGTCCGGTGATCATATAGAAGCACGTCGTCTTTCCGGCGCCATTCGGGCCGAGCAGGCCGACCGCCTCGCCGCGCCGCACGACGAGCGAGACGCCGTTGACGACGCGCCGCGAGCGGTAGGATTTCGTGAGGCCGCGGGCGATCAGCGTGCCGTCATAGCGGGCCTTGTCGACCGTTCGCGCAGCAACGGCTGCCGCCGACGGCGTCTTGACCCGTTTGCGTTTGGGAAGAAAGGGAATCTGCACGTCCGAATCTTGCATCAATTCTGCTTGCGGGACTGCGGATCGAGCTGAATCTGCACGCGGCCGCCGCAGGCCTCGAGCTGGGCTTCGCCCGTATCCATTTGCACATTCAACTGGCAGCCGACGAAGACGTTCTTGCCTTCGGACAGGACGACCTTGTCGCCCTTGAGCACCAAGGTCTGACGGGTCAGGTCGAAGGAGCCGGTGTCGGCGGTTGCCTGCTGTACGCCGGAATTCAGGAAAACCCGATTGCTGACCTCGATTCGGTCGATATCCGCATTGCCGCTGGAGATCGTGCCGCCGCCCGTCTTGTAGAAGACGGTCATGCTGCCGGCCTGCAGCGTCGTCGTGCCCTGCACGACCTTCACATTGCCGGTGAAGATCGCCTTGCTTTCGGGATCCTTGATCTCGAGCTTGTCGCTCTCGATCTGGATCGGCTTGTCGTTGGAAAGCTGCAAGCCCTTCATGCGGCTGGATGTGGCCTGTGCCAGGGCACCGGATGCAATCATCAAAGCGCCGATCCCGGCGGCAGCCAGGGTGGCGGATATCTTAAAAGAAACGGTAGAAGTGACCGACATGGGGTGCACCAGGTCCTATTTGGCGTTCTTGCGGATGGCGCTGGGTTCGACATTGACCCTTACCATGCCCTCGAATGTTACAATACGTCCCTTATCTGTCATTCGCAGCGACTGCGCAATGATCGATCCGCCGTTCATGCTGATGGCAATCGGACGTTTCGTTTCCATCTCGCCGGCGTCGATATCCAGATAAGCCGACTGGAAATCGGCATTGACGCCATTATTCATCGAAATAGTGAACGGGGCGTTCATATCAAGCGTATTTGCGCCGCGATCGTAAATACCGCTTGTCGCGCCCACCGTAGCGATCAGCGTCTCGTTGACCGGCATTTCGGCGTGGATCTGCTCGAGCGTGATGATGTCCGGATTGGCGATGTCCTGCAGCGCACGCTGGGCTTTCATGGAATAGCTGATATCCTGCCGGTTACGGCCGGAAATCGCCGGATTCTGCATGACGATCTTGCCGTTTTCGATCGTCGCGGTTTCGAGCTGCAAGTCTTCCGGCAGAAAAGCGCGCACGAAGGAAACGGCCGCAAAGATGAGTGCGATTACGCCGGCCGCGAGTGGCAAGACGACTTTCAGGCGCCTCACCCGCGCGGAGTGCCGCGCCGCAGATGCATAGGCATCCGCTGAGCTCGTGCCCGAATCGGCAAGGATATCGGGAAAGCGCGCTTGGTTCAGCATCAAGGGCTCGTCAGTTCCGTTGGGTTCCTGCGATATCCGCGGGATCCGCATTTACATACAATGGCGTAAGTCACGGCGAATATGGTTATTTTGTTGTCGTCCGGCAATGGAGCGACAAAAACTTTGAAGGGGCTGCGAAAAACGCGGGTTTTGGCTTTCCTCGGCCGCCAGCCGCGCCTATCTAGCCTGCCACTGCGCGCGCAGATAGCATGTTCCTGAGGAAACTGACAGGACCTGCGCTAAAAATTGGGAGATGCCCATGGACGAACTCGCCATTGCCGATCGCCGCAGCCTGCGCAGGAAGCTGAGCTTCTGGCGCTGGGCAGCTGCCGCCATTCTTGTCCTTGGTGGTCTCGCGCTGCTTGCCTTTTCCGGCTGGACCGAAGTCAGCGAACGGGCCCGCGAGCACGTTGCACGCGTCACTGTGTCGGGCGTCATCCAGGATGACCGGGAACTGGTCGAGAGGCTGGAGAGGATCGCCGACAATAATTCCACCAAGGCTCTGATCGTGACGATATCGTCGCCAGGCGGCACCACCTATGGAGGCGAAGTGATCTACAAGGCGATCCGTAAGGTCGCAGCCAAGAAGCCGGTCGTTTCCGATGTCAGGACGCTCGCCGCCTCTGCCGGCTACATGATCGCGCTCGCCGGCGATCGCATCGTCGCCGGCGAGACCTCCATCACCGGCTCGATCGGCGTCATCTTCCAGTACCCGCAGGTCAAGCTACTGATGGACAAGCTCGGCGTGTCGCTTGAGTCGATAAAGTCGCGGCCGCTGAAGGCCGAGCCCTCTCCGTTCCACCCGCCGAGCCCGGAGGCGAGGGCGATGATCCAGACGATGATCGACGACAGCTACAGCTGGTTCGTCGATCTGGTGGCCGAACGGCGCAAGCTGCCGCGGCCGGAGGCACTGGCGCTGGCGGATGGTCGCATCTTCACCGGGCGGCAGGCCCTAAAGGGCAAACTCATCGATACGATTGGCGGAGACGACGAGATCAGGGCCTTTCTGGCCGAACGCAAGGTGTCGAAGGATCTACCCGTGGTGGATTGGGAAGCACCGGGCGGCTCCTTTCCGTTCGGGCTTTCGACGGTCGCCTCCAATTGGCTCAAGCTGTTGGGATATGACACTTTTCCGGCGATGAACGGACTCGAAAAGATCGGCGGCGACAAGTTGTTTCTTGACGGTCTTGTTTCGGTTTGGCAGGTTGATGGTCGATAAGGAAGGCGCGACAAGTTGCCCTGAGGCGCCATGAGGCCCTCACCGTAAGACTGGGCGTCGGGCGAGACCTTCCCAGCGTCACAAAGCAGACAGAAGAAGCAAAAAAACCAAGGGGGCGAAAGTGATCAAGTCAGAACTGGTGCAGATTGTGGCCGCGCGCAATCCGCACCTCTATCACCGTGATGTCGAAAATATCGTCAATGCGGTTCTCGATGAGATCACTGATGCACTCGCGGCCGGGAACCGGGTCGAATTGCGCGGCTTCGGTGCCTTCTCGGTGAAGAACAGGCCGTCGCGCTCGGGCCGCAACCCGCGCACCGGCGATTCCGTCTTCGTCGAGGAAAAATGGGTGCCTTTCTTCAAGACGGGCAAGGAACTGCGCGAGCGGCTCAATCCCGGCATGAACGACAAGGAAGAAGACTGAACGAGAGGCGCATCGGCCAGGGCGGTCCGTTTTTCCGAAAGCGGCGAGCGCCCCTCTCATTTCAATCTGGTGCCTGCCGAAGAGCATTCCTAGCCGGTGCCATAGCCGGAGCGGTGCATGTTCAAGAAAATCGTCAACATCGTCGTGCTCGTACCGCTGGGGGTGATCCTCATCGCCTTGAGCGTCGCCAACCGCCAGACCGTGACGCTGGCGCTCAATCCGTTCGATACGGCGGACAGCGTGCTTTCGGTGTCCGCGCCCTTTTTCCTCTTTCTGTTTCTGGCGATCATCGTCGGCCTAGTGCTCGGAGCGGCCGCGGTCTGGCTCAGCCAGGGAAAATACCGTCGCCGCGCGCGCAACGAGGCCCATGAGGCGCTGAAGTGGCATCGCGAGGCGGAAAAGCACCGCAGCGAGGCCGAAAGGCTGGCGCAGACGAACCTGCCGGCGCCGCAGAACTGACGGGCGCCGGCGCAGGCTTCTTTCAACTCGCCGCTTCGGCGTCGCCGCTGACGGCGAGATTTAAGTTAGCGAAGAACTGCTGCGCGAGCTTCTTGGCCGTCGAATCGATCAGACGAGAGCCAAGCTGAGCGAGCTTGCCGCCGACTTCGGCCTTAACGTCGTAGCTGAGCACCGTTTCGTCGCTTGCTTCGGCAAGTGCGACATCTGCCCCGCCCTTGGCGAATCCGGCGATGCCGCCCTTTCCTTCACCCGATATCCTGTAACTCTCGGGCGGGTTCAGGTTGGAGAGCGTGACAGTGCCGTTGAAGGTCGCCGAAACCGGGCCGATCTTGACCTTCACGACGGCGGTGAGTTCGGTCGGCGAGACCGCTTCGATCGCCTGGCAGCCGGGAATGCATCGTTTCAGGATCTCAGGGTCGTTCAAGCATTGCCAAACCGCTTCGCGGCGTGCCGCGATCCGCTCCTCTCCGGTCATGTCCATAGTGCTTCCTCCCGTCTGGTGACGCCACCGATCTTCGCAGACCGGAAACGGCTTTGCCAAGAGCATCCACGATGCTATTGCACGCGGTGAGCATGCCGCGCATCCATCCTGGGCGCGCGGGGAGGCATTCCGTCTGATCGCAGGGCGAGAGCGGATGTGCCGGTGGTCGAGCGAAAATCCAAGGGTCAGCGCGTGAAGGAAAAAGATCGGCGATCGAAGAACGCCTCGGTCACGGCGGCAAAGGGACGCGGCGCGGAGGCGCGTGGCGGTCGTCACGAGCAAACGCACTTACCGACAAAGAGCGGCCCTCCGAAGGGCAAGGCCGGCGGGCTGCCGCCGCCCAAGACGACGCCGCAGAAAATGCAGCGGCCGGCTGGCCAGGAGAGCGCTCCGGCGCGTCGCTTAGAGCCGCGGGCCGGCGAGAAGCCGGCCGAGACGGTGCCGCTCATCCTCGAAACGGCACCGACCGCCGGATACCACCTGATCGACAGCGGCGACGGCGAGAAGCTGGAGCAGTACGGCCCTTATCGCATCGTCCGGCCCGAGGCTCAGGCGCTGTGGCCGAAGGCATTGCCGGCCGCCGTCTGGGAAAAGGCGGATGCGATCTTCACCGGCGACACCGACGAGGACGGCATGGGGCGCTGGCGCTTCCCGCGCGAGGCGCTCGGGGAAACCTGGCCGATGCAGCTTCTCGAGACGGATTTTCTCGGCCGCTTTACGTCTTTCCGCCATGTCGGCGTTTTCCCGGAACAGCTTGCCCACTGGTCGTGGATGAAAGACCAGGTGGGATCGGCCGGCCGGCCGCTGAAGGTGCTCAACCTTTTCGGCTATACCGGCGTCGCCTCGCTGATCGCCGCAAAGGCGGGCGCGGAGGTGACTCATGTTGATGCCTCGAAGAGGGCGATCGGCTGGGCGCGCGAGAACCAGGCCATGGCGCGCGCCGAGAAACTGCCGATCCGCTGGATCTGCGACGATGCCATGAAATTCATCCAGCGCGAGGAGCGACGCGGCAGCCGCTACGATATCATTTTGACCGACCCGCCCAAGTTCGGCCGAGGGCCGAACGGCGAGGTCTGGCAGCTTTTCGATCACCTGGCGGCGATGCTCGACGTTTGCCGCGAAATCCTGTCGCACGATGCCCGCGGCCTGGTGCTGACCGCCTATTCCATCCGCGCAAGCTTCTATTCGATCCACGAGCTCATGCGCGAGACGATGCGCGGGCGCGGCGGCCGGGTGGAATCGGGCGAACTCATCATCCGCGAGGGCGGTCTCGACGGCAAGGCGCCGGGGCGGGCGCTTTCCACTTCCCTCTTCAGCCGCTGGGTACCCAAATGAACACTGACAGAAGCGATCACGGCACGCCGCGCGTCGGCCAGGTCAAGGAGGTCACCAGCCTCACCAATCCGATCATCAAGGACATCCGGGCGCTCTCTCAGAAGAAGCATCGCGACGAGACGCGTTCCTTCATGGCCGAAGGGCTGAAACTGGTGATCGATGCGCTCGATCTCGGCTGGAAGATAAAGACGCTCGTCTATGCCAAGGCGGCCAAGGGCAAGCCGCAGGTCGAGCAGGTTGCCGCAAAGGCCGTGGCAAGGGGCGGGCTCGTCCTCGAGGTCAGCGAGAAGGTGATCTCGACGATCACCCGCCGCGACAACCCGCAGATGGTGGTCGGCATCTTCGAGCAGCGCTACCAGCCGTTGAAGGATATCCGCCCTGGGGAGGACGAGACCTATGTGGCACTCGATCGGGTGCGCGATCCCGGCAATCTCGGCACGATCATCCGCACGGCCGACGCCGCCGGGGCCTCCGGCATCATTCTGGTCGGCGAGACCACCGATCCATTCTCGCTCGAAACGGTGCGGGCGACGATGGGCTCCGTCTTCGCCATGCCGATCGCGCGCGCCAGCGCCGAGGAGTTCGTCCGTTGGCAGAAGTCGGCGGGGGTCCAGGTCGTGGCAACGCATCTGGCGGGCTCCGTCGACTACCGCACCATCGACTACAGGTCGAAGCCGGTCGTCCTGCTGATGGGCAACGAGCAGGCGGGCCTGCCGGTGGAACTCGCCTGCGAAGCCGGCGCGCTGGCGCGCATCCCCCAGGCGGGTCGTGCCGACTCCCTCAATCTGGCGATTGCCACCGGCATCATGCTGTTCGAAGCGCGCCGCCACCTTCTGTCGCTGGATGCCCGCCTATGAGCGCCCGCCAGACCCTGTTTTCCCGGCCGCTGCCGATCGCGCTCTTCATTCTTGTCGCGCTCGTTGCCGACCAGGCCATCAAATATCTGGTGGAAGCCTTCCTGCCTTTCCAGGAGGCCGTGCCGGTCATTCCGATGCTCGCCCTCTACCGGACCTACAATTACGGCGTCGCCTTCTCCATGCTGTCCGGCATGGAAGGCTGGTTCATCGTCGGCATCCGCTTGGCCGTCGTCGCCTTCGTCCTTTGGTTGTGGCGCCGCACCCCGAAGGACCGCTTCTTTGCCCATCTCGGCTATGCGATGATCATCGCCGGCGCACTCGGCAATCTCGTCGACCGGGTGCTCTTCGGCTATGTCATCGACTACATCCTGTTCCACACCACCACCTGGTCCTTCGCCGTCTTCAATCTCGCCGATAGCTTCATCACCGTCGGCGCCGGGGCGATTATCCTGGACGAGCTGTTGCAGGCGAAAAAAGCGCGGTCGCTAAAACTTTAGAGGTCCGTTGAAGCCATTCGGAAGGCTTGCTATGCCAGGTTGAAGGCATGAGCGAGCCTTCATCAGTCAAACAGCGCAACCGAGCCGGCTCGGGCGCAAAATCCGCAGTCGTTGAAGTCGCGCCATCGGCTATGGTCACGGCGAGGGCTGGTGGTCTTTTCCTGTCGGCGCGCCGGGCGGCGACCGACCGCGAAACGTCCGTCGGCCGCATTCTCTTTGCTCTCGCTGGCCTCATTGCCGCGGTACTTCTCCTCGTCGTGGGCGCGCGCGCCGATTTTCATCTGCTGCCGGCCCTTGCAGCCGTCGGTGCTCTCGCCGGCGCTTTCCTGCTGCTCTCCGGCGATGGCGCGGTCCGGCAGGCATCGGCGACGGGCGAGGTCGCAAGTGATGCGGAGCGGCAATGTTGCGAGACGGCGAAGCTGCTGTCGACGATCCATGATGCGCTGGGGGACATCGCCCTCATTCGCGGGATGGACGGCAGGATCGTCCAGGCGAACGCCGTGTTCAATCGAATTTGCGGCCGAGCCGACCTGCGGGGGCTGACCTGCGCTTCGCTGGGCCTGAGTTTTGAGCCGCGGCCGGATCCCGACCGTTTCATCGTCCGTTTCGCGACGCCAGCCGGCTTGCGCCTCTACGATTGGCACGACGTTGTCATCCGCGAGCCGGCAACCGGCCGGCTGATGCGCCACAGCATCGCCAGGGACGTGACGGAAGAGGCGCAGGCGGCGCGTCGTGGAGAGGAGGCACGACTGCGCGCCGAAGAGGCGAGCCAGGCAAAATCGCGGCTGCTGGCGACCGTCACGCACGAGATCCGCACGCCGCTTTCCGGCATCCTCGGGATGAGCCATCTGCTCGCCCAGACGCAATTGTCGGCCGAGCAGCGGAACTATCTTGCCGACATGCAGCAGTCGGGCCACGCCCTCGTTCAACTTGTCGAAGACCTGATCGATTTCTCCTCTCTCTCGGCCGGGCGCTTCCAATTGCATCCGTCGCAGCAGGACCTGCGCCTCGTCATCGAGAATGTGGTGGAGATGCTTTCTCATCGCGCCCACGAGAAAGGCATCGAAATCGGCGCCGTGATCGAAGCGACTGTGCCCGCCCGCGTGGCGTTCGATGCGGCACGTCTGCGGCAGGTGCTGTTCAACGTGATCGGCAATGCCGTGAAATTCACCGAAGCCGGCGGCGTGCTCGTAACGGCCGACTTCGACGAAGGACGAGTCCGCATCCGCGTTGATGACAGCGGCCCCGGCATGTCGGCCGACGAACTGGCGCGCGTCTTCGAGGAGTTCGAGCAGGCCGGTGACGACGCCCAGCGCTCCAAGGGAACGGGTCTTGGACTGGCGATATCGCGCCGCATCATGGAGGCTTTCGGCGGCAGCCTGACGGCGTCGAGCGTCACGGGAGAGGGGAGCCGCTTCGAAATTCGCTTTCTGGTCGAAGGGGCTGAACCAGTGGCCCAGCCCCGCAGTGGCGTCCTTGCCGACGCGCATGTGCTCCTGCTCGCTCCCGACGGCCCCGCGTCGACGGCGCTTGCCTCGACCATACAGACGCTTGGTGGCCAATGCTATCGCGCGCCAACCCTGTCGAGCGCACGCGGTGTCATGGCCAAGGTGCTCGCCGGCCGCGTGCCGCTGACGGATATCATTGTTGATCACCGCCATGCGGCGCAGTTCCGTGAACTCTTGTCCCTGGAGCCGGCACTCGAACGCCAGCGATTGCGCAGGACCTGCCTCATCAGCCCCGAAGAGCGCACCAGCCATCCTGTGAACCGGATGGGCGGGTACGAAGCCTGGCTGATCCGTCCCTTGCGGGAAAAATCCTTGGTGGAAGTGCTGCTCGGCCGGCTGACGGGCATCGAAAAACGCGACGGGATCAACGACAACAGCCCAGTCCTGCGGGCGGAGCCGCCGAAGGCCGCCGCGGTCTCACAGGATGGCCGCCGGGTGCTGCTCGCCGAGGACGATCCGGTGAACGCCTTGGTCCTGCGCAAGATCCTGGAGAGGGCCGGGCACACTGTCGACCATGTCGGCGACTTCGCCGCGCTTGACGCTGTCTTGCAAGGGAAGGATGCGCCGGGACTCATTGTAACGGACTTCAATATGCCGGGCGGTGACGGTCTTGCCCTGCTGCGGCGCCTTCGCGGGGGGGAAGCGCCCGGGAGGTGGAGCCGGGTGCCGTTGGTCGTTCTGACGTCGGACACCCGCAGCGAACTTCATCGGCTGCTGATTGTGGCCGGTGCGGACGCCGTACTCACAAAGCCGGCCGAACCGGAGCGGCTCCTCGATGAAGTCGCTCGGCTACTCGAAACCGGGCAACCGTAGCTTCTGTCCTCCGGCATTGTCCCGGATCGGGGTTGCCTCGCGCCTTCGTGTCACTATGTTGTTGCAGAAACGTGGTCTAAGCCCGAACGACACTGACGATTCGGGATGACACGGCATGACGATCGACCTTCTGGATTCGACGAGCGTGATTGACACTTCACAGGCTTGCGTCCGCAAGACGATTGCGGCGCCGGCAGCCGATGTTCTCGGCCGCATCGCCAATCTCGAAACGCGGCTCGCCCGTTCTGCAGCGGAGATCGACGCGGCGCAGGCCGTGCGTTACCGGGTCTTCGTCGAGGAGATGAAGGCGCAAGTGGCGCCCGAAGCCGAACGGCGCAAGCGCGATGTCGATGGCTGGGACGCGATTTGCGACCATCTGCTCGTTCTCGATACGTCCATCGAGGGCGATCCGGAGGAGCAGATCGTCGGCACCTATCGCCTGCTGCGCCAGGAGGTCGCCGCGCGGGCGGGCGCCTTCTATTCGGCTTCCGAGTTTGCAATTGACGATCTTCTCGCCCGTCACCCGGATAAGCGCTTCATGGAACTCGGCCGCTCCTGCGTGTTGCCGGAATACCGAACCAAACGCACGGTGGAACTGCTCTGGCAGGGCAATTGGGCCTATGCGCTGAAGCATGGCATCGATGCCATGTTCGGCTGTGGTTCCCTTCCGGGGGCCGTTCCCGAGGAACACGCGCTGGCGCTTTCCTTCCTGCACCACAACCTCCTGGCCCGAGACGAATGGGCGGTCGCCGCCCGGCCGGAACTCTATCGCACGATGGATCTGATGCCATCCGAAGCGATCAATCCGAAGAAGGCGCTTGCGGCCCTGCCGCCCCTCATCAAGGGCTATATGCGGCTCGGCGCCATGGTCGGAGAAGGTGCCGTGGTCGATCACGCTTTCCGGACGACGGACGTGCTGATCGTTCTGCCGATCAGCAATATTTCCGGTCGTTATCTCAACTACTACGGTGCCGACGCCGGCCGTTTTTCTTCGTCTGTCTCCTGATCTCTTTGCCAGGCCGACCAGCGTTGCCGATTCGGCCCAGCGAAGCCATGCCATGCTTGAAGTCGATCAAGTATTAACCACTTATTAAGTATATGTTTGACTCCTAACTTACAAAGATAGAAATCTATCTTCGTGGTTGGGTCTAAATTTCATCACGAAGCAACGTAGAAAACAAAGGGATGATCGCCGATGCGGCTGGAGGGAGCCGCGGGGTCGCGGTAAATTCCTGTAATTTTTTTATGACGTAAGGTGTAGATCGGCCACAATGTATTGAGCCCACTTCCTTTCCAAAGAAGTGGGCTCTTGTTTTATTAGAGCATTTGTATCGTTATTGTACAGACTCGCAAATGCGTTCGGTCACGATGAGGCAGGCCGCGCCAAAACGGCACGTCAGGCCATTCATGTCCCGGCATTATAGGCGGCGATTGCGGCCAGGTTGACGATGTCGGAGTCCTTGGCCGACATCGAGGCGATCTGCACCGACTTGTCGAAGCCGACGAGCAGCGGGCCGATGACCGTCGAGCCGCCCAACTCCTGGAGCATCTTGGTGGAGATCGAGGCCGAGTGGAAGGCTGGCATCACCAGCACGTTGGCGGTACCGGAAAGCCGGCAGAACGGATATTGCTCCATTACCCGCGCATTGAGTGCCACGTCGGCAGCCATCTCGCCGTCATATTCGAAATCGACACGGCGCCTGTCGAGGATCTTCACGGCCTCGCGCACCCGCTCGGAGCGCTCGCCCGACGGATGGCCGAAGGTCGAGTAAGCAAGCATGGCGACGCGGGGCACGTAGCCGAGCCGCTTGGCGAGGCCAGCGGCTTCCTCGGCAATGTCGGCCAGTTCCTCGGCCGATGGCATGTCGTGCACCGCGGTATCGGCGACGAGCACGGTGCGGCCGCGGCAAAGCGCAATCGATACGCCAATCACCCGGTGGCCGGGTTTCGCGTCGATGCAACGGCGGACGTCCTCGAGGGCTGTCGAGTAATTGCGGGTAAGACCGGTCACCATGCCGTCGGCATCGCCGAGCGCGACCATGCAGGCGGCGAAGTGGTTGCGGTCGTTGTTGATCAGTCGCTGCACGTCGCGGAAGAGGTAACCCTTGCGCTGCAGCCGGGCATAGAGGAAGTCGGTATAGGCGCTGACGCGTTTCGACAGACGAGCATTGACGATCTGGATGCCGGGCCGATTGAGGTCGATGCCTTCCCGCTCGGCGGTTTCGCGCATCTGCTCCTCGCGCCCGAGCAGGATGGCTGTGCCGAGCTGCTGGTTCGCGTAGGCGATGGCAGAGCGCATCATCTGCACTTCCTCGCCCTCGGCAAAGACGATGCGCTTCGGATGGCGGCGGACGCGCTCGAAAATGCGCTGCAGCGTCGAGGCGATCGGATCGCGCCGGGCGGAAAGCTGCTGCCCATAGGCATTGAGATCCGCGATCGGCTTGCGCGCAACGCCGGTTTCCATGGCCGCCTTCGCGACCGCCATTGGGATCGCCGAGATCAGGCGCGGATCGAAGGGCACTGGAATGATGTATTGCGGTCCGAAGCGCGGCCGGTTGCCCTGGTAGGCTGCGGCGACGTCGTCCGGAACGTCTTCCTTGGCGAGACTGGCAAGCGATTCCGCCGCGGCGATCTTCATCGCGTCGTTGATCGTCGAGGCGCGCACGTCGAGCGCCCCGCGGAAGATGTAGGGGAAGCCGAGCACATTGTTGACCTGGTTCGGATAGTCGGAGCGGCCGGTCGCGACGATCGCATCGTCGCGGATCTGGGTGACCTCTTCGGGCGTGATTTCCGGGTCCGGGTTGGCCATGGCGAAGATGATCGGCTTCGGCGCCAGCGAGCGCACCATATCGGGCGACAGCGCGCCTTTTGCGGATAGGCCGAAGAACACATCGGCGCCCTCGACCGCCTCGGCCAGCGTCCGGCGGTCGGTCTCGACCGCGTGCGCGGACTTCCACTGGTTCATGCCGTCGGTGCGGCCCTTGTAGATCACTCCCTTGGTGTCGCACAGGATGATGTTTTCCGAGTTGAAGCCCATCGCCTTGATGAGCTCGATGCAGGCGATGGCGGCAGCACCCGCGCCGTTGCAGACGAGCTTCGTCGTCTTGAAGTCGCGGCCGGTCAGCGTCAGCGCATTGATGAGGCCGGCGGCGGCGATGATCGCGGTGCCGTGCTGGTCGTCATGGAACACGGGAATGTCCATGACCTCGCGCAGCCGCTGCTCGATGATGAAGCAGTCCGGTGCCTTGATGTCCTCGAGATTGATGCCGCCGAAGGAGGGGCCGAGGAAGCGGACGCAGTTGATGAATTCGTCGACATTCTCGGTGTCGACTTCGAGATCGATCGAATCGACATCGGCAAAGCGCTTGAAGAGTACGGCCTTGCCCTCCATCACGGGTTTCGAGGCAAGCGCCCCGAGATTGCCGAGGCCTAGGATCGCCGTTCCGTTCGAAATCACCGCCACCATGTTGCCGCGCGCCGTGTAGTCGTAAGCCGTTGCCGGATCCTCGGCAATTGCCTTGACGGGCACGGCGACGCCCGGCGAATAGGCGAGCGACAGGTCGCGCTGCGTCGCCATCGGCTTCGTGGGCGAGATCTCCAGCTTTCCGGGACGACCCTGGGCATGGAAGTCGAGCGCCTCCTGGGCGGTGACGCTCGTCATCGTGCGGTCGGACTTGTCGGTAGCCGGCATGTTTCCTCAACCTCCTGTGGGCGACCGTTCCGGTCTGCCGCTTTGTTGTTGTCGTCTATAAATGCTTGCGGATAGTGTGACATCTCTTTTTTTGGAACAATCATGAATTTCGTGTCTGACGCATCGAACCGCACGGGCGACGTCCTTTCCGTGTCCGATCTCGCGAGCGAGGAGAGCCGCTCCGCCGCGACGCCGATGATGGAGCAGTTCATCGAGATCAAGGCTAACAATCCGGATTCGCTCCTATTCTACCGCATGGGCGATTTCTACGAACTGTTCTTCCAGGATGCGGTGGAGGCCTCCCGCGCGCTCGGCATCACGCTGACGAAGCGCGGCCAGCACCTGGGCCAGGAAATCCCGATGTGCGGCGTGCCGGTGCATGCCGCCGACGACTACCTCCAAAAGCTGATCGCGCTCGGCTTCCGGGTCGCTGTCTGCGAGCAGGTGGAAGATCCCGCCGAAGCCAAGAAGCGGGGCAGCAAGTCCGTCGTGCGCCGTGACGTCGTGCGGCTGGTGACGCCGGGAACGATCACCGAGGACAAGCTGCTCTCGCCCTCGGAATCCAACTATCTGATGGCGCTCGCCCGCATCCGGAGCGGCTCGGAGCCTGCCTATGCGCTCGCCTGGATCGACATTTCGACCGGCATCTTCCGCCTCGCCGAGACGACCGAGAGCCGGCTGCTGGCGGACATTCTCCGCGTCGAGCCGCGCGAGCTGATCCTGCCGGATACCGTCTTCCACGATCCGGAGCTGCGCCCGGTCTTCGATGTGCTCGGCCGGGTGGCGGTACCGCAGCCCACGGTCTTGTTCGACAGTGCGACGGCCGAGGGCCGGATTGCCCGCTATTACGGCGTGAAGACCCTCGACGGTTTCGGGAGTTTTTCGCGCGCTGAACTCGCGGCCGCCTCGGCGGCGATCTCCTACGTCGAGAAGACGCAGCTCGCCGAGCGCCCGGCGCTCGGTATTCCCGAGAGGGAGAGTGCCGCCTCCACCCTCTTCATCGACCCGGCAACCCGCGCCAATCTCGAACTCGTCAAGACGCTGTCCGGCTCCCGTGACGGAAGCCTGCTCAGAGCCCTCGATCGAACCGTCACCAGCGGCGGCGGGCGCCTGCTCGCCGAGCGGTTGACGTCGCCGCTGACCGACCCGGAGCGGATCAATCAACGGCTCGATTCGATCGAGGTCCTGCTCGACCAGCCAAGCTTCGCCATGGATGTCCGCGACACCTTGCGGCGCGCACCGGACATGCCGCGCGCCCTGTCCAGGCTCGCGCTCGGCCGCGGCGGCCCGCGAGACCTCGGAGCCATCCAGGCGGGTCTCCGGGCAGCGGCGGCGACCTCGACGCTGCTTTCGGGCGCCCGCCTGTCGGCGGAGCTGACCGAGGCGCAAGCCGCGATCGCCGCCTTGCCGGCATCCTTGCTGGCGCGTCTCGATTCGACGCTCGCCGAAGACCTGCCGCTTCTGAAGCGCGACGGCGGCTTCCTGCGCGAAGGGGCGAGCGGCGAACTCGATGAGATGCGGGCGCTTCGCGACCAGTCGCGCCGCGTGATCGCCGGCCTGCAGCTCAAATATTGCGATGAGACAGGCATCAAGTCGCTGAAGATCAAGCACAACAATGTGCTCGGCTATTTCATCGAAGTCACCGCCGGCAATGCCGGGGCGATGACCGACACGGACGCCGGGCGCGCCCGTTTCATCCATCGCCAGACCATGGCGAGCGCCATGCGCTTCACCACCACGGAACTCGCCGAGCTCGAAACGAAGATCGCCAATGCCGCCGACCGGGCCCTGGCGATCGAGCTCGAGGCCTTCGAGGCGATGACGCGCGAGGTCGTCGCCCATGCCGAGGCGATCAAGGCGGCGGCGCTGGCGCTCGCGACGCTCGACGTCTCGGCGGGGCTTGCCGTCCTCGCCGAGGAACAGAACTATGCGCGACCCGTCGTCGATCACTCGCGGATGTTCGTCATCGACGGCGGGCGCCACCCCGTGGTCGAGCAGGCGTTGAGGCGCCAGGCGGCGAATCCTTTCGTCGCCAATGGCTGCGACCTGTCCCCCCCGGACGGTCCGGAGGCCGGTGCGATCTGGCTGCTCACCGGCCCGAACATGGGCGGTAAGTCGACCTTCCTGCGCCAGAATGCCCTGATCGCGATCATGGCACAGATGGGCTCCTTCGTACCAGCGAACGCCGCCCATATCGGTATCGTCGACCGGCTCTTCTCGCGCGTCGGCGCCTCGGACGATCTCGCCCGCGGTCGCTCGACCTTCATGGTGGAGATGGTCGAAACGGCGGCGATCCTCAATCAGGCGACCGACCGCTCGCTCGTCATCCTCGACGAGATCGGCCGCGGCACCGCGACCTTCGACGGCCTGTCGATCGCCTGGGCAGCGGTCGAGCATCTGCACGAGGTCAATGGCTGCCGGGGTCTCTTCGCCACGCATTTTCACGAATTGACCGTCCTTTCCGAAAAGCTCGAGCGCCTGTCGAATGCCACTATGCGGGTCAAGGAGTGGGACGGCGACGTGATCTTCCTGCACGAAGTCGGCCCCGGCGCTGCCGACCGGTCCTATGGCATCCAGGTCGCCCGCCTTGCCGGTCTGCCCGCGTCGGTCGTCGCGCGGGCGAGGGACGTCCTCGCCAAGCTTGAAGATGCAGACCGCAAGAACCCGGCAAGCCAGCTGATCGACGACCTGCCGCTCTTCCAGGTCGCCGTCAGGCGAGAGGAAGTGGCAAGGGCCTCCGGCCCGTCCAAGGTCGAAGAGGCGCTGAGGTCGCTCAATCCCGACGACATGACGCCGCGCGATGCGCTCGATGCGCTCTACGCATTGAAAAAGGACCTCGCCAGCCGCTGAGTTGGCTCGCGCGTCGTCGTTTTGCGTCGCACCGATTTTTCCTGTCAATCGACCGGCAAAACGGCTATACAGCGCCGCGTGCCTTTTCATGAGGGCACGCGGTAGTGCTTGAAATGCTGCATGATTCCGGCGCCGGACAGAAGCCGATCCGAATGACATGCAGGATCGCCTGCACATGCAGCGAACCATACGATCAGTCGGACAGGACGCCTCCCGGCACTTTATGGCCAGACACGAAACTTCCTTTTCCGAAATTCTCGATGTCGCCGCGCTTCGCGCGAAGTGCGGCTTCATCGCCTCAGCTCATGCCGAGCAGCGCGAACCGATGCGCCGTGCCTTGCTTGCCGCCTTCAAGGAGGCGAACAATGCCGGCCGCGCCAAGGTGCGCGAACTGCTTGCTGCCGACGGCGCCGGAATCAAATGTGCCGAGCGCATCTCCTGGCTGCAGGACCAGCTCATCACGGTGCTGCACGATTTCGTGCTGAACGAGGTGTTCGACGCCGCCCATGCGCCGCCGGCGGCGCGGCTCGCCGTGACCGCCGTCGGCGGCTACGGCCGCGGTACGCTGGCGCCGGGCTCGGATATCGACCTGCTCTTCCTGCTGCCTTCCAAGAAGGCGGTCTGGGCGGAGCCCGCCATCGAGTTCATGCTCTATGTCCTGTGGGACCTCGGTTTCAAGGTCGGCCATGCGACGCGGACCATCGATGAATGCATCCGGCTGTCGCGCGCCGACATGACGATCCGCACGGCAATCCTCGAATGCCGCTACATTTGTGGTTCCGAGGCGCTGGCGGGCGAACTCGAACAGCGTTTCGATCACGAGATCGTCCGCAACACCGGTCCCGAATTCATCGCTGCCAAGCTTGCCGAACGCGACGGGCGCCACCGCAAGGCGGGCGACACCCGCTACCTCGTCGAGCCGAACGTCAAGGAAGGCAAGGGCGGCTTGCGCGACCTGCACACGCTGTTCTGGATCGCCAAGTATTTCTACCGGGTCAAGGATCCCGCCGACCTCGTCAAGCTCGCGGTGCTGTCGCGGCAGGAATACAAGCTTTTCCAGAAATCAGACGATTTCCTCTGGGCGGTGCGCTGCCACATGCATTTCCTGACGGGTAAGGCGGAGGAGCGCCTATCCTTCGACATCCAGCGCGAGATTGCCGAAGCGCTCGGCTATCACGACCATCCGGGCCTCTCGGCGGTCGAACGCTTCATGAAGCATTACTTCCTCGTTGCGAAGGACGTCGGCGATCTCACCCGCATCTTCTGCGCGGCGCTTGAAGATCAGCAGGCGAAGGACACGCCGGGGATTTCGGGCGTCTTCAGCCGCTTCAAGCACCGCACGCGCAAAATTGCCGGGACGCTCGACTTCGTCGACGATGGCGGCCGCATCGCGCTCGCGAGCCCGGACGTCTTCAAGCGCGATCCGATCAACCTGCTTCGCCTGTTCCACATCGCCGATATCCACGGGCTGGAGTTCCATCCGAACGCCCTCAAGCAGGTGACGCGCTCGCTGGGCCTGATCACCCCGCACTTGCGCGAAAACGACGAGGCCAACCGGCTCTTCCTGTCGATCCTGACCTCTCGGCGCAATCCGGAACTGGTCCTAAGGCGCATGAACGAGTCGGGCGTCCTTGGCCGCTTCATTCCGGATTTCGGCAAGATCGTCTCCATGATGCAGTTCAACATGTATCACCACTACACGGTGGACGAGCATCTCCTGCGCACGGTCGACGTTCTCTCGCGGATCGATCGCGGCCTTGAGGAGGAGGCACACCCGCTGACGGCGCTGTTGATGCCCAGCATCGAAGACCGCGAAGCGCTCTACGTCGCGGTGCTGCTGCACGACATCGCCAAGGGTCGCCCCGAGGATCATTCGATCGCCGGCGCCAAGGTGGCCCGCAAGCTCTGCCCGCGTCTGGGCCTGTCGCCGAAGCAGACGGAAACGGTGGTCTGGCTGGTCGAGGAGCATCTGACCATGTCCATGGTCGCGCAGACCCGCGACCTCAACGACCGCAAGACCATCCTCGATTTCGCCGAACGGGTGCAATCGCTCGATCGCCTTAAGATGCTGCTCATTTTGACCGTCTGCGATATCCGGGCCGTCGGTCCCGGCGTCTGGAACGGCTGGAAAGGGCAATTGCTGCGCACGCTCTACTATGAGACGGAGCTGCTTCTCTCCGGCGGCTTCTCGGAACTGTCGCGCAAGGAGCGGGCAAAGCACGCCGCCCATATGCTGAGCGACGCGCTCAAGGACTGGCCGAAGAAAGAGCGGGACGCCTATGTCCGGCTTCACTACCAGCCCTATCTCCTCACCGTGGCGCTCGAGGATCAGGTGCGGCACGCCGCGTTCATCCGCGAGGCCGACCGCGCCGGCAAGACGCTGGCGACGATGGTTCGCACCCATCATTTCCACGCCATCACCGAAATCACCGTGCTTTCGCCGGACCATCCGCGTCTGCTGACGGTCATTGCCGGCGCCTGTGCCGCCGCGGGCGCCAACATCGTCGATGCGCAGATTCATACGACCTCGGATGGCCGGGCGCTGGATACGATCCTCGTCAACCGGGAGTTTTCGGTCGACGAGGACGAGATGCGGCGGGCGGCGAGCATCGGCAAGCTGATCGAGGACGTGCTGTCCGGCCGCAAGCGCCTGCCGGAGGTGATCGCCAGCCGCACCCGGACGAAGAAGCGCAGCAAAGCCTTCACCGTGACGCCCGAGGTGACGATCAGCAACGCGCTGTCGAACAAGTTCACCGTTATCGAGGTCGAGGGCCTCGACCGGACCGGCCTCCTTTCGGAAGTGACGGCGGTGCTTTCCGACCTGTCGCTCGACATTGCCTCGGCCCACATCACGACCTTCGGCGAGAAGGTGATCGACACCTTCTACGTCACCGATCTCGTCGGCGCGAAGATCACCAGCGAGAACCGGCAGATGAACATTGCGGCGCGCCTCAAGGCGGTGCTCGCCGGCGAGGTGGACGAGGCGCGCGAGCGCATGCCCTCCGGCATCATTGCGCCGACCCAGGTGCCGCGCGTCTCCCACGCTTCGAAAACCACAAAAGCCGAAACATGAGCCTGGTCAAGAAATTCGCAACCGTCGGGGGCGCGACGCTCGGAAGCCGCGTTTTCGGCTTCGTGCGCGAGACCTTCATGGCCGCCGCACTCGGCACGGGGCCCGTCGCCGACGCTTTCAACACGGCCTTTCGACTGCCGAACACCTTCCGCCGGCTTTTCGCCGAGGGGGCGTTCAACTCGGCCTTCGTGCCGCTCTTTGCCAAGGAGATCGAGGCGCGCGGCATGGAGGGGGCCCGTCGCTTTTCCGAAGAAGTCTTCGGCGTGCTTTTCACCGTTCTTCTTCTCCTGACGATCGCGATGGAACTCGCGATGCCGTTCATCGTGCGCGAACTGATCGCCCCCGGTTTCGCCGACGATCCGCTGAAATTCGCAAGCACCGTCACCTTCGCGACGATCATGTTTCCCTACCTCGCCTGTATGTCGCTGGCGGCGATGATGGCGGGCATGCTCAATTCGCTGCATCGCTATTTCGCCGCGGCCATTGCGCCGGTGTTCCTGAACATCATCCTGATCGGCGTGCTGGCCTATGCCTGGTATAGCGGCCAAGACGCGGTTGCCGTCGGCTACGGGCTCTCCTGGGGCGTCATGGCGGCCGGCCTCGTTCAGTTCGCCATCGTCTGGATCGCCGTCCGCAACGCCGGGATCCGGATAGGTTTCCGCCGTCCGCGGTTGACGACCAATGTCAGGCGCCTGCTCGTCCTGGCGCTGCCGGCGGCCATTACCGGCGGCATCACCCAGATCAACCTGTTGATCAACACCAATATCGCCTCGGCGAAGGAAGGGGCAGTCTCCTCACTCGTCTATGCGGACCGCATCTACCAGCTGCCCCTCGGTGTCGTCGGCATCGCGGTTGCGACGGTGCTGCTGCCGGAATTGTCGCGAGCGCTGCGCGCCGGCAATCTCAACGAGGCGGCGAACCTCCAGAACCGCTCCGTCGAATTCACGCTGTTCCTGACCCTGCCGGCCGCGGCCGCGCTGCTCGTCATGTCGGAGCCGATCGTCAGGCTCCTCTTCGAACGCGGCAAGTTCTCGCCGGAATCGACGGTCGTCGTCGGGCATATCCTGGCGATCTACGGTCTCGGCCTGCCGGCCTTCGTGCTCATCAAGGCCTTCATTCCGGGCTTCTTTGCGCGCGAGGACACCCGCACGCCGATGATCTTCGCGGGGATCTCCGTAGCGGTGAATGTCTCGCTGGCGCTGACGCTGTTTCCGTCGCTGGCCGCAAGCGGCATCGCCACAGCCGAGGTCGCCGCCGGCTGGGTCAACGCGCTCCTCCTCTTCGCGACGCTCGCCTGGCGCGGACATTGGGGCCGCGACATTCCGCTTCTGACCCGCATTCCGCGCCTCGTGATCGCCGCCGCGATCATGGCGGGCGCGCTCCATTACGCCATCCAGTGGCTGGCCTTCCCGCTTTCGTCGGCTGCGTCGCTTGCAATCCGGGCCGCAACCGTCTGCGGCCTGGTGGTAGGCGCCATGGCGATCTATTTCGCCGCGGCCTTCGGCCTCGGCGGCGCCAGCCTGGGGATGATCCGGCGCAGTTTGAAGCGCAAGGCGGCACGAGCGGCTGAACCGTCCGCCGGCGAAGGGGCAGATACGCCATGAGGCAAACCGTTGCCCGTATCGCCATTCTCGTGCCGGACTATGACGAGGGTATTGCCTTCTACAGCGGCCGATTGGGCTTCGAGCTGATCGAGCACACCGATCTCGGTGGCGGCAAGCGCTGGGTGCTGGTGCGGCCGAGGGGCGCGACCGAAACGGCACTGCTGCTCGCCAAGGCCGAGGGCGATCGGCAGCGGGCCGCCATCGGCAACCAGACCGGCGGCCGTGTCGGCTTCTTTCTCTTTACCGACGATTTCGCTCGCGACCACGCGGCGATGCTTGCCGCCGGCGTCGAATTTCTCGAGACGCCGCGCCATGAGGCCTATGGAACGGTGGCCGTCTTCACCGATCCGTTCGGCAATCGTTGGGACCTCCTGCAACCCGTCTGACCGTTTCGTGCCTCTTGATTGCATTTGGCCCGCCGTGCATAAGCGCGGCGGATATCAATTGGTGGGCCCTCCACAAGCCCGATGGGGACGACATGAACGAATTCAAGCCGCTCGTATTTTCCGGCGTTCAACCGACCGGCAATCTGCATCTCGGCAACTATCTCGGCGCGATCCGCAAGTTCGTCGCCCTACAGGAGAACAACGACTGCATCTATTGCGTCGTCGACCTCCACTCGATCACCGCGCAGCTCGTGCACGAGGACCTGCCGGGCCAGATCCGCTCGATCGCCGCGGCCTTCGTCGCCTCCGGCATCGACCCGGAGAAGCATATCGTTTTCAACCAGTCGGCGGTGCCGCAACATGCGGAGCTCGCCTGGATCTTCAATTGCGTCGCCCGCATCGGCTGGATGAGCCGGATGACGCAGTTCAAGGACAAGGCCGGCAAGGACCGCGAAAATGCCTCCCTCGGCCTGCTCGCCTATCCGAGCCTGATGGCGGCCGACATCCTCGTCTATCGCGCCACGCATGTTCCGGTCGGCGACGACCAGAAGCAGCATCTCGAGCTCACCCGCGACATCGCCCAGAAGTTCAATATCGACTTCATGGAGCACATCCGGCGCGGCGGCTACGGCGTCGACATCGTCGTCGGCGAAGAGCCAATCCATGCCTATTTCCCGCCGGTGGAACCGTTGATCGGCGGGCCGGCGCCGCGCGTCATGTCGCTGCGCGACGGCACGAAGAAGATGTCGAAATCCGATCCGTCCGATCTGTCGCGCATCAACCTGATGGATGATCCGGAGACGATCTCTAAGAAGATCCGCAAGGCCAAGACGGATCCCGATGCGCTGCCGAGCGAAGTCGAGGGGCTGAAGAGCCGTCCGGAGGCGGAAAACCTCGTCGGCATCTATGCAGCCCTTTCCGACAGGACGAAGGATGAGGTCCTTGCTGAGTTCGGCGGCCAGCAATTCTCGGTCTTCAAGCCGGCTCTCATCGATCTCGCCGTCGACGTGCTCTCGCCGATCACCGGCGAAATGCGCCGCCTGATGGACGATACGGCGCATATCGACGCGATCCTGCGCAGCGGCGGCGAGCGTGCGCGGGCGAGGGCGGAAAAGACCATGCGCGAGGTTCGCGAGATCATCGGCTTTTTGCAGTAATCCTCCGAAATGAGACCTTGCAGGCGGCGTGCGGCGATGTAATGTTCGCCGCATGGTTTCCACCCGACTCTCACGAATGGAAGGTCATCGCCGCAAGTTCATGGCGGTGATCGACGACACGCCCGAATGCGGCCGTGCCGTGCATTATGCAGGCATGCGCGCGAAGAACTCCAACGGCGGTCTCGTGCTGCTCTACGTGATCGCCGACGGCGACTTCCAGCAATGGCTGGGGGTGGAGGAGATCATGCGGGCGGAGGCGCGCGAGGAGGCCGAGGCGACGCTCGCCAAGGTCGCCCAGACGGTGCGCGAGCGGATCGGCATAGAGCCTGAAATCGTCATTCGCGAAGGCATCGCCACGGAGCAGATCCACGCCGCGATCGAGGAAGACCGGGATATCGCCATCCTGGTTCTTGCCGCCGGATCAGCGAAGGAGGGTCCCGGCCCGCTGGTGTCGTCGATCGCGGGGAAGGCGGCGGCCTTTCCAATCCCCGTCACGGTCATTCCCGATCTTCTGACCGACGAGGAGATCGACGCGCTGAGCTGACCTTGAGGCAGAAAGCGCCCTTGCGGGGTCGAAACGATGCCCCTATATTCTTTTGAACTATTCTAAAGAGCCGGTTGAGAAGCGCTCCCGGCGCAACGGAGAGAATCATGTTCATCCAGACCGAAGCCACGCCGAATCCGGCCACTCTGAAGTTCCTGCCGGGCAAGGTGGTGATGGAGAGCGGTACGGCCGAATTCCGTGGCGAAGAAGAGGCGCGCGCCGGCTCTCCGCTCGCGGCGCGACTCTTTTCGATTCCCGGCGTCACCGGCGTCTATTTCGGCTACGACTTCATCACGGTCAGCAAGGAAGGGCAGGAATGGCAGCACCTGAAGCCCGCGATCCTTGGCTCGATCATGGAACACTTCATGTCCGGCCAGCCGATCATGTCGGGCGCTGGCCGAGCCGAAGAGACCGATCAGGAAGGCGAATTCTATGACGAGGGCGACGAGGCGATCGTCGCCACGATCAAGGAACTGCTCGAAACGCGAGTGCGGCCGGCCGTCGCCCAGGATGGCGGCGACATCACCTTCCGGGGTTTCAAGGACGGCACCGTGTTCCTGAACATGAAGGGGGCGTGCTCCGGTTGCCCGTCCTCGACCGCGACGCTTCGGCACGGCGTGCAGAATCTGCTGCGCCATTTCGTGCCTGAGGTCGAGTCGGTCGAATCGGTCTGATCCGCAAACCGGCCGAGTGTGCATTGTGGAGCGGTGCCGCTTGCGGGCCGCTCTTCTTGCCTGGACTCGGATTGTAGCGATTTCAGGCTGATCGCAGCCCCCGCACGATTTCGGGATACCGACAACAGGCGAAGGCTGCTGGGCTCCATCAGTCGCGCCTGGCAGTGAGGGAGAAGCGTTTTCGCAGCATTCGGCCGGCGAAGCAATGCAGGGAGGTCATGGCGGCTGAAATGTTGGTTCTTGCCATCGATACATCGGGCAGTGGCTGCGTCGCTGCGGTCTATGACGGCGCGGCGGGCGAGGTCCTTGCGCGTGCCGGTGCGGACATAGGTCGCGGACATGCCGAGCGTCTGATGGATTTTGTCGATGAGGCGCTTCTCGCCTCCGACCGGCAGCTTGCGGAAATCGACCGCATTGCCGTGACCATAGGGCCGGGATCGTTCACCGGCATTCGCGTCGGCGTCGCGGCGGCGCGTGGCCTGTCACTTGCCCTCGGTAAGCCGGCCGTAGGCATCACCACGCTTCAGGTTGTTGCGGAGAGCGCCAGGGAAAAGCAGCCGGGCCGACCGGTGCTCGCGGTCATCGATGCGAAACGCGACGAGGTCTATGTCCAATCTTTCACCGCGCACGGAGAGGCAGAAGGGGAATCTGAAATTCTGCCGCTTGCCGAGGCGCGCGGCCGGTTCTCCGGCTTCGCCGGCGTCATTTGCGGCTCCGGCGCACCTCTTGTCGCCTCGGCCGAGACGGCCGGCAAGCCGGACGAGATCGACATCGCTCTCGTTGGCCGACTGGGTGCGGCCGCCGATCCGGCCTCGGCCAAGCCGAAACCGCTCTATCTGCGAGGCCCCGATGCGAAGCCTCAAGCCGGCTTCGCGGTGACGAGGGCGACAGCAGGATAGACCCGTGCAGTCAATCGAAAGAGCGGGCCGGCGCCTCGGATGAGGCGGCGGCACCGTCGAGCCGGATGCGTAGGACCGAGATGAGCTTCACCGACTATTTCACTCGCCGGACTGAATTCGACATCTTCCCGCTGGAGGAGGCTGACCTCTTGGCGGCGGCAGCGCTGCACAGCCAGCGTTTCGCTGCGCCGTGGAGCGACGGCGAAATTCACGCGCTCCTGCTGCAGGACACGGTTTTCGGCTTCGCCGCGCGCCAGACGAACGGCACGTTTCGCCCGGCATTCGGAGGCTTCGTGCTGTCGCGTGCCGCCGCGGGGGAGGCCGAGATCCTGACGATCGGCGTCGATTCGCGCTTTGCCCGCTCCGGTCTCGGCTGGCGGCTGATGCAGGCCGTGATGCGCGAGGCGTTCGTCAAGGGCGCCGAGACGCTGTTCCTCGAAGTCGACGAGACGAACCTGGCGGCGATCGGTCTCTACGGCAAACTTGGCTTCGCCAAGGTCGGCGAGCGCAAGGCCTACTATCAGGGGACAGCCGGGGCGCGCACCGCAGCGCTTGTCATGCGCCTCGATCTTCGCTAGTCCCATCGAGATGCCAATGTCCAGCGATTGGACGGGGCTGTTTCGAGGGCAGCCGCATTATCGTGCGGAGCGCAAGTGGTCGGATCAGAAAGTCTTTCCGGATGATCAACTGGATACGGGTCGCGCTCTACGCCATCTTGCTCGCGATCGTCTCTCTCCTGCTGATGCCGGTCCAACTTGCCTGCCTTTGGCTGGATCTGAAGCCACGCCGCTTCCTGCCGCGATTCTGGCATCGCGTTGCCTGCCGCCTCCTCGGCATTCGGGTACGGGTCCATGGGGAATTGGATCGGCGGCGGCCGCTGCTGCTCAGCGCCAATCACGTCTCCTGGAAGGACATTCTGGTCCTGTCGTCGGTTGCCGATGTCGTGTTCGTCGCCAAGTCGGACGTCAAGGATTGGCCCATCTTCGGCCTCCTTGCCCGGCTGCAGGCCTCCGTCTTCATCGAGCGCCAACAGAAGCGCACGACCGGCGACCAGGTGAGCGAGATCGGCCGGCGGCTCGCCGACAGCGAGGTCGTCGTACTCTTTCCGGAGGGCACGACTTCGGATGGCAACCGCCTGCTCGAGATCAAGACGTCGCTGTTCGGCGCAGCCGCCTCGGCCGTGCCGCAGTCGCCGACGGGAGTCGTGCACGTCCAGCCGGTGGCGATTTCCTATACGGGCATCCACGGCATGCCCATGGGCCGCTACTACCGGTCGATCGCGGCCTGGCCGGGCGACATTGGGCTGCTCCCGCATCTCGTCGGGGTCCTTCGGGAAGGGGCGCTCGATGTGGAGGTCGATTTCGGCGAGGCGGTGGATTACGACCGGCGCTCCAACCGCAAGGAAGTCAGCCGCCTCGTCGAACAGCGGATTCGCAGCATGTTGTCGGATCGGCTGCGAGGGCGGGCTCCGGCCAGCGAGAGGACCGCTGCCTAGATCGCGCCAATCCGATCTCGCCCTTTAGTCATTGCGCCCGCAAAGGCGCCGGCCGCCGTTGGAGCCGCGCCCGAAAATACTTCAACTTTGGGCCGCTTTGCACTAAAGAACCCGCATGACCCAGGAAACCGCTTTTCTGCAGAAATCGCCCGACGCGGGCGACGAACACGTTCCGGCGCGCAAGGTCTTCGTCAAGACCTATGGCTGCCAGATGAATGTCTACGATTCCGATCGCATGTCCGATGCCCTGTCGCGGGATGGCTACGTCGCGACGGACGTGCTGGAAGATGCCGACTTTGTCCTGCTCAACACCTGCCATATCCGCGAGAAGGCGGCCGAAAAGGTCTATTCCGAATTGGGCCGTCTGCGTGAGCTGAAGAAGGCAAAGGCGAGCGAAGGCCGCGAAATGGTCATCGGCGTTGCCGGCTGTGTCGCACAAGCCGAGGGCAACGAGATTCTGCGTCGCGCGCCGGCTGTCGATCTCGTCATCGGCCCGCAAACCTACCACCGGCTGCCCGAGGCCTTGAAGCGGGCAAGGTGCGGCGAGCGCGTCGTCGAGACGGACTACGCCATCGAGGACAAGTTCGAGCATCTGCCGGCGCCGGATAAGGCCAAGACCCGTGCCCGCGGCGTTACCGCTTTCCTGACCGTGCAGGAGGGGTGCGACAAGTTCTGCACCTTCTGCGTGGTGCCCTACACCCGTGGCGCCGAGGTCTCGCGGCCGGTGGCGCAGATCCTTGCCGATGCGGAGAAGCTGGTCGATGGCGGCGTGCGCGAGATCACGCTGCTCGGCCAGAACGTCAATGCCTGGCACGGAACCGGGCCGGATGGCCGCGATTGGGGCCTAGGAGATCTGTTGCGGCGTCTCGGCGAGGTCGACGGCCTCGCGCGGCTGCGCTACACCACCAGCCATCCGCGCGACATGGACGAGAGCCTGATCGAGGCGCACCGATCGATGGCCAAGCTGATGCCCTATCTGCATCTGCCGGTCCAGTCCGGGTCCGATCGCATCCTGAAGGCGATGAACCGGCGCCATACGACGGCCGAATATCTCGCCCTTGTCGAGCGGATCCGTACCGCCCAACCCGATCTTGCGCTTTCGGGCGATTTCATCGTCGGCTTCCCCGGCGAGACCGAGGAGGATTTCGAGGACACGATGCGCCTTGTCGAGGCAGTGGGTTATGCACAGGCATTCTCCTTCAAATATTCCAGCCGACCAGGCACGCCGGGAGCCGATCTCAAGGACCATGTTCCCGAAGACGTGAAGGCCAAGCGTCTGGAAAGATTGCAGACTTTGCTGGTCAACCAGCAGCGCGACTTTGCCGCCGACTGCGTCGGGAGGGAGATCGATCTGCTTCTGGAAAAGCCCGGCCGCCTGCCGGGCCAGCTGGTCGGCCGCTCGCCCTGGCTGCAGCCCGTGAATGTTGATGCAAAACGATCGCAAATCGGTGACATTATCAAGGTACGAATCACCAAGGCCGGCCCGAACAGCCTGTTTGCCGAGGTGATCGAATAGGGCAGAGGCACGAGATCGAGTTCTCGGGAGCTTTTGCGCAGTTAAGGTGTTAGAACGTTCTCTGCGCGTCATTTTACGCGCGGCGCTGTAGATCAAGAGCGAGGAGCCTGAACCGCTTGAACGGACACGAAATGATTTCATCCTCATCGCGCCATTCGAAGACAACCGCGACAGACGCCAATCACTTCGTGCTCACGTTTGAGAACAATCGGTTCGCCAGCGAGCTCTTCGGCCAGTTCGACCAGAATTTGAAACTGCTCGAGGAGCGGTTGCGCGTCGATGCCAGGCCGCGAGGCAATTCCGTTGCCATCTCCGGCGATATCATGGCGACCAACCAGGCGCGGCGCGCGCTCGACTATCTCTATGGAAGGCTGCAAAGTGGGGCCTCGATCGATACGTCAGACGTCGAGGGGGCAATCCGCATGGCGGTCGCCGCCGACGACCAGTTGCAGTTGCCGACCATGGAGCGCAAAGCCAAGCTGACAATGGCGCAGATTTCGACGCGCAAGAAGACGATTGCTGCGCGTACGCCGATGCAGGACGCCTATATCCGTGCGCTCGAGCGGGCCGAGCTCGTGTTTGGCGTCGGCCCGGCCGGCACCGGCAAGACCTATCTCGCCGTCGCCCACGCCGCCCAGCTTCTGGAGCGCGGCGCGGTCGATCGTATCATCCTGTCGCGGCCGGCGGTCGAGGCGGGTGAGCGTCTCGGCTTCCTGCCCGGCGACATGAAGGAAAAGGTCGATCCCTATCTGCGGCCGCTCTACGACGCGCTCTACGACATGATGCCGGGCGACAAGGTGGAACGGGCGATTTCGGCCGGCGTCATCGAGATCGCGCCGCTGGCCTTCATGCGCGGGCGGACCCTCGCCAATGCGGCCGTCATTCTCGACGAGGCGCAGAACACGACGTCGATGCAGATGAAGATGTTCCTGACCCGCCTCGGCGAGAACGGTCGGATGATCGTCACCGGCGACCCGAGCCAGGTCGACCTGCCGCGCGGCGTGAAATCCGGTCTCGTCGAAGCGCTGCAAATCCTCAAGGGTGTGGACGGTGTGTCGGTCATCCGTTTCAAGGATGCCGATGTGGTGCGCCATCCCATGGTGGCACGGATCGTCAGGGCTTATGAAAGTCATACGGCCGTTCACGACGAAAGCGAACAGAGCGATCGCTGATGCGATCGCCAGCGGTCATGACGGCTTTGGACATTCAGATCAGCGTCGAACAGGGAAATTGGCCGTCGGAGGACGAGCTGCAGCCCTTTTCTACGCGCATTCTCGGCGCCGCTGCGGATGTCCTGGCCGTGGAAGAGAAGCAGCCGTTCCCCGGCGACCCGCCGGAACTGTCGCTGGTCTTTACCGATGATCAGTCGATCCGAGAGATCAACGCTGAATGGCGCAACCAGGACAAGCCGACCAATGTGCTGTCCTTTCCCGCCTTTCCGGTGACGCCCGGCAAGATGCCGGGGCCGATGCTCGGTGACATCATCGTCGCCTACGAGACGCTGAAGCGCGAAGCGGATGAATTGCAGAAGCCTTTCGAGGAGCATCTGACGCATCTTCTCGTGCATGGATTCCTCCATCTTTTCGGCTATGATCATATCGAAGACGACGAAGCGGAAAGAATGGAGGGGTTGGAGACTCGCATTTTGGCGCGTCTTGGCCTATCTGATCCCTACGGGGACGAGCCCCGGATTGACAGTTTGGAACAATGAGCGACTTCAAGACACAGCCGGCAACGGTTGCCAGCGAGGAGGCCGATGCCTCCGGCGACGCCGACGCGGGCAGTAGTAGTACCACCGCCCGACCAGAGGGCAACAAAGCCACCTCATCCTTCTGGAGCCGTGCGGCCCGCCTGTGGCGCGGTGCGGGTGCGTCGAGTCTGCGCGAGGATCTCGCCGACGCGCTGATGACGGATGCCGACAGTAACACCGCGTTTTCGCCCGAGGAAAGGGCGATGCTCAACAACATTCTTCGTTTCCGCGAGGTCCGCGTCGAGGATGTGATGGTGCCGCGAGCCGACATCGAGGCGGTGGATCAGAGCATCACGATCGGCGAGCTCATGGTTCTCTTCGAGGAATCTGGACGCTCGCGCATGCCGATCTACAGCGAGGGCCTGGACGACCCGCGCGGCATGGTCCATATCCGCGACCTCCTGGCCTACGTGACCAGGCAGGCCCGCAACCGTCGCCGCAACGGCAGGGCACAGCCCGCGGTCGCCGCCGACAAGGCGGAGAAGACGCCACGTCAGCCGAAGCCGGGTTTCGATCTCTCGCGCGTCGATTTGAACAAGACGGTTGAGGAGGCGGGCATCATTCGCCAGGTCCTCTTCGTGCCCCCTTCGATGCTGGCTTCCGACCTCATGCAGCGCATGCAGGCCGCACGCATCCAGATGGCGCTCGTCATCGACGAGTATGGCGGAACGGACGGCCTCGTCTCGCTTGAGGACATCGTCGAGATGGTGGTCGGCGACATCGAGGACGAACATGACGACGACGAGGTGATGTTTGCCCGCACATCGGATGATGTTTTCGTGGCGGACGCGCGCGTCGAGCTCGAGGAGATTGCCGAGGCGATCGGTCCGGATTTCGACGTGCGGGAGCAGCTCGAGGATGTCGATACGCTCGGCGGCCTGGTTTTCGCATCGCTCGGCCGCATCCCGGTTCGCGGCGAGGTGGTGCAGGCCATTCCCGGTTTCGAGTTCCAGATCCTCGACGCCGATCCGCGTCGCGTAAAGCGCGTGCGCATCATGCGCAAGCGGCCGCCGGCGCGCCGGCGGGTGGTCAAGCCCGAAACCCTGCCCGAAGCGCTGCCGGCAAACGGTGGCGGTCAGGCAAACCTCCCGCCTCCATCCTCGGCGGAGTGATCGCGGCGTCGCCGCGCACTTCCACCCTCCTGGTCTCAGGGATTGACGCTTTCGTCGGTCGGCTTGACCGGCTGCGGTGCCCCCTGTGGATGACGGTCGATCTCGTTGCGCAGCGAGGTCAGATCGATGAAGTGGTCGGCCTGCCGGCGCAGCTCGTCGGCGATCATCGGCGGTTGGGTCGAAAGCGTCGACACGACGGAGACCTTCCGACCGTTGCGCTGCAGCGCTTCCACGAGGGTGGTGAAATTGCCGTCGCCGGAGAACAGGACGAAATGGTCGACGACATGGCACTGTTCCATGGCATCGATTGCGAGCTCGATATCCATGCTGCCCTTGATCTTGCGCCGGCCGAAGGCGTCCGTGAACTCCTTGGCCGGTTTGGTCACGACCGTGTAGCCATTGTAATCCAGCCAGTCGATCAGGGGCCGAATTGAGGAAAACTCGAGGTCTTCGATAAGCGCCGTGTAGTAGTAGGCTCGCAAGAGATAGGCGCGTTTCTGGAATGCGCTCAGCAACTTCCGGTAATCGATGTCGAAGCCCAGGCTCTTCGATGTCGCGTAGAGATTGGCGCCGTCAATGAAAAGCGCGATCTTTTCGCGGGAATCGAACATGGTGACCCCCTTTTTTTCCGAGATTCTAGTTTTGGATCGCCTGCACAAAACCGCATTTGCTAGCGTGCGACGCCGCCTTTGAATGACGACATCGTACCCGAGATCGGAAGGACCGGCAGTGCCGATCCGCAAAATTCGGCAACTGTGGTTAATCCGTCTCGATCATAGCTCAACCTCCCAGCGAGGTCATCGGGCGCGATCGCGCTTCCTCGAGATCGAGCCGGTTTGAGGTTAAATCGACCCGAGATTATCGTCATGGTCTGCTGCCTCCTTCCTTAAATCGGTGCCGATGTGAGGATAGAACATGCAGCAATTCAAAGTGCTACCGCGTCCGTTGTGTGTCGGAAATGCCGCGCGGCGCTGTAGGTTCGGCACGGGCGAAAGGCCGTGCATGCTGCTGTTCTTGCCCTCTGCAGCTGACGGGCCGCCGCGGCCACGGGACAAGCGGGCGGTTTTTTGGAAAACTGCCGGCAATGATTCGATCGTTCTTCCGCGTCGGGCCCGCCCGGCCGGCGCCAATTGGAGGCTGCATGGAAAGACTGGCAGGCAAGATCATATTGCTCTCCGGAGCGTCTCGCGCATTCGTCGGCTTCCTCGCTGGTCTTTTGGCGATGTTCGCTCAGCCGCCTTTCGGCATCTTCGCCGCGGCCTTCGTTTCCTTCCCGATGCTCGTCTGGCTGATCGACGGGGTCGCGACCCATCCGGACGACGGTGTTGTTCGACGGCTCCTGCCGGCCGCTTCGATCGGCTGGAGTTTCGGCTTTGGCTATTTCCTCGGCGGCCTCTGGTGGCTCGGCAACGCCTTCCTGGTCGAAGCGGATCTCTTCGCCTGGGCCCTGCCGCTGGCCGTCGTCGGCCTTCCCGCCTTCCTCGCCTTGTTCTATGCGCTTGCAGCGCTCATCGCCCGCTGCCTCTGGTCCGATGGCGTCGGTCGCATTGCTGCTCTTGCCGTCGGCTTCGGTGTCGCCGAATGGCTGCGCAGCTTTCTCTTTACCGGATTTCCCTGGAACGCGATCGGCTATGCGGCCATGCCGATGCCACTGATGATGCAGTCGGCAAGCGTCCTGAACGTTGCGACGATCAACATGCTGGCGGTCTTCGTCTTTGCCGCCCCGGCCCTCATCGGCACCGGCAAGGGCGCTCGCATCGGCCTTGCCGTCGCCGCCGCGCTCTTCGCCGCGCATATCGGCTACGGCTATTACAGGCTTTCCCTGCCGGCGCCGCAGCCGCAGACGCCGGAACGCACCGTTCGCCTCGTCCAGCCGGTGATCGACCAGGCGATGAAGATGGATGATCGCGAGCGTGCGGCGATCTTCGAGGAGCATCTGGCCCTCACGGCCGCGCCGCCGCAGGCGGGCGGCAAGCGACCGGATATCATCGTCTGGCCGGAAACCTCGATCCCCTTCATCCTGACGGACAATCCCGACGCACTGACCCGGATCGCGGAGGTTCTCCAGCAGGGGCAGATTCTCGTGGCCGGCGCCGTGCGCGCCGAGGATGCGGGGGCGGGCCTGCCGCCGCGCTACTACAACTCGATCTACGTCATCGACGACCGCGGCCAGATCTTCGGCGCAGCTGACAAGGTGCATCTCGTTCCGTTCGGCGAGTATCTGCCCTTCGAGGACGTCCTCAATTCGTGGGGGCTGAATTCCCTCGCCGCCTCGATGCCCGGCGGCTTTTCGGCGGCGTCGAACCGTTCGGTCCTGACCCTGCCCGGCGGCAGGACATTCTATCCGCTGATCTGTTACGAGGCGATCTTCGCCGAAGAGATCGACGGCAATGCGCGCCTGGCCGACGCGCTCCTGAACATTACCAACGACGCCTGGTTCGGAGACACGCCCGGGCCGCGCCAGCATTTTCATCAGGCGCAAATCCGCACCGTCGAAACCGGCGCGCCGATGATTCGCGCCGCCAACACGGGTATATCAGCAATTGTTGATGCACGTGGCGTTTTAGTGGTAGGATTGGGATACAATTACAAGGGAGTGACGGACGCAATTCTGCCGGGCAGGATGCCCACGATAACCGATAGCGCGACGCGTGGCAGGATCTTCTGGTTCACGGGGTGTTTTCTATTGCTGGTTGCTGTAATCTCGCGCAAAGGTTTAAATATTAGGAAGAATTGACCTAAAACCCCTAAAATTGCATAGTGGCTTTTACCATCAACTCATGCCTGCCACTGGAGCCCTGCTTTCGCTGGCAGGCTGTTCGTCATGTGCTATAGCAATGACGGGTTGTGGCTTATCGAAACAGCGTGTTCAGGAACGCGAATATGGTTGAAAACAAGAAGAAGCCGAACCCGATCGACATTCATGTCGGTAGCAGGATTCGCCTTCGCCGGACGATGCTTGGCATGAGCCAGGAGAAGCTCGGCGAGAGTCTGGGGATCACATTCCAGCAGATCCAGAAATACGAGAAGGGTACGAACCGCGTTGGTGCGAGCCGGCTGCAGAACATATCCACCATCCTCAATGTTCCGGTCTCGTTCTTTTTCGAGGATGCTCCGGGCGAGGGTGGCGTCGGATCCGGCTTGGCGGAACCATCGAGCTCAAATTATGTGGTGGACTTCCTGTCCTCTTCCGAAGGCCTGCAGCTCAACCGGGCATTCGTGAAGATCTCTGACGCGAAGGTCAGGCGCAAGCTGGTGGACCTGGTAAAGGCGCTGGCGGCGGAGGCGGAGAGCGAATAACGGAGGCTTCCGAGCCTTTGAAAAAGCGGCCTAGGGCCGCTTTTTTCGTATGCGCTGGCCGCTCCGGGAACAAATTTTTGCTCCTCTGCGCGGGTTCGAGCAATGCCGTTCCACCCATCGTGGCGACACTGATATAAAGATATATTTATGTCCTTGTGCGCTTGTTTTTCGGCGGCAAAACCACTAACACTGGGCCACTTCTTTCATTGAGGGGACTTCCCGCATGCGCGCAAATTACCTGTTCACCAGTGAATCCGTAGCCGAAGGTCATCCGGACAAAGTGTGTGACCGCATTTCCGATGAGATCGTCGATCTGGTCTACCGCGAAGCGGCGAAATCCGGTGTCGACCCGTGGACCGTGCGCATTGCCTGTGAAACGCTGGCGACGACCAACCGCGTCGTCATCGCCGGTGAAGTCCGCCTGCCGCCGAGCCTTCTGAAGAAGGACAGGAACGGCAACGACGTGATCAACCCCTCGAAGTTCAAGGCCGCCGCCCGCAAGGCGATCCGCGACATCGGCTACGAGCAGGACGGCTTCCACTGGAAGACGGCGAAGATCGACGTGCTCCTGCACTTCCAGTCCGCGCATATTGCGCAGGGCGTGGACAATGCCTCCGACAAGCAGGGCGAGGAAGGGGCCGGCGACCAGGGCATCATGTTCGGCTATGCCTGCCGCGAGACCGCCGAGCTCATGCCGGCGCCACTCTACTATTCGCATCGTATCCTGCATCTGCTCGCCGCGGCCAGGAAGAAGGGCGAGGGCGATGTCGCCAAGCTCGGACCGGACGCCAAGAGCCAGGTGACGGTACGCTATGTCGATGGCAAGCCGAGCGAGGTGGTCTCCATCGTCCTTTCGACCCAGCATCTTGACGATAGCTGGGATTCCGCCAAGGTCCACAAGGTCGTGGAGCCCTATATCCGCGAGGCCCTGGGCGATCTGAAGATCGCCGACGACTGCACCTGGTACATCAACCCGACCGGCAAGTTCGTCATCGGCGGGCCGGACGGCGACGCGGGCCTGACCGGACGCAAGATCATCGTCGACACCTATGGCGGCGCCGCACCGCACGGCGGCGGTGCCTTCTCCGGCAAGGACACGACCAAGGTCGACCGCTCGGCGGCCTATGCCGCCCGCTACCTGGCGAAGAACGTCGTTGCAGCCGGACTTGCTGAACGCTGCACGATCCAGCTTTCCTATGCGATCGGCGTCGCCCAGCCGCTGTCGATCTATGTCGATCTGCACGGCACTGGCAAGGTCTCCGAAGATCAGGTCGAGAAGGCCATCCGCAAGACCATGGACCTCTCGCCGACCGGCATTCGCCGCCATCTCGACCTCAACAAGCCGATCTATGCCAAGACCTCTGCCTACGGCCATTTCGGCCGCAAGGCCGGCCGCGACGGTTCCTTCTCCTGGGAGAAGCTCGATCTCGTCAAGCCGCTGAAGGAGGCGATCTCGCTCGACGCATCGGCGATCAACAGCCGCGCCGCTTAGTTCCGCACGCGGCAGCCCCGACGACAACGCCATGGCGTTGGTCCGGTTGAACGCGCGCAACAGCAAATTGGGGGCGGATGCTCGGAAGGGAGCCTCCGCCCCTCCTGCTACTGCAGGTATCCTTAAACCGGAGCCGATTTAAGGATAAAAAAACATGCAGCAATTCAATGTGCTACAGCGACCTTTGTGCGTCTGATAAGACGCACGGCGCTGGAGTGCGAGAAGGTGTGAGCGTTTCAGCGCCCGCGTCTGGACATACTGAAATCGATCATGTTTGTGATCCGTCATGATCCAAGGAAGAACGATATGACCGAACCGCGCCGCGCCAGAGCAACGGAGGCCTTCTTCGGTCGCCGCAAGGGCAAGCAGTTGCGGGAACGCCAGGCCGCGCAGCTCGAGAATTTGCTGCCGATCCTGAAGCTCGATCTCAAGGAGCCGGCGCCGGATGATCTGTCGGCGCTTTTCCCCGCTGCCCTGAAGCGGATCCGCCTGGAAATCGGATTCGGCGGCGGCGAACACCTCATTCATCGGGCGGCGGAAGATCCGTCCACCGGCTTCATCGGCGTGGAGCCCTTCGTCAATTCCATGGTAAAGCTGCTTGGACAGATCGAAGCGAGAGAGGTCGCCAATGTCCGGCTCTACGACGACGATGCGACGCAGGTGCTGGACTGGCTGCCGCCGGCCTCCGTCGATCAGATCGACCTCCTTTATCCCGATCCCTGGCCGAAGCGGAAGCATTGGAAGCGGCGTTTCGTCTCGAAAGTCAATCTCGACCGCTTCGCGCGCGTCCTGAAGCCCGGCGGCCTGTTCTGCTTCGCCTCGGATATCGACAGCTATGTCAATTGGACGCTGCTTCATTGCCGCGATCATGCAGCCTTCGAGTGGACGGCCGAAACGGCGGCTGATTGGCTGACCCCCTTCGCCGGCTGGCCGAGCACGCGTTACGAAGCCAAAGCCCGCCGGGAAGGGCGCAATTCCGCCTATCTGACGTTCCGTCGCACTTAAAGCGTGTCGCGGTTTTCAAGATTCAGGATTCTCAAATCATTGAAGCTGTGATTCCCTTTGTGGCGAAGGGAGAAGCGGCATGGGCAAATCACATCCGATCGCGTTGCGTAGTCGTGTCGTTGCGTTTGTCGAGGAAGGTCATAGCCATCGTGAGGCTGCGCGGCATTTCCGGGTGTCGCCGCGTTTCGTGAACAATCTGGTGATCCTGAAGCGCGAGACCGGATCGCTGGCGCCGCGACGGCAAGGTCATCTGGGTGGCGGCAAGCTGAATGCGCATGGTGCATGGGTGCGCGAGCGGCTGGCACAGAATGGCGAGTTGACGCTGGACGAGCTGTGCCTGGAACTCGTCGGACGCGGCGTCATCGTGCATCGCTCGAATGTCGGTCGTCTTCTCCATCGGCTCGGGCTGAGCCATAAAAAAAAGTCTACGGGCAAGCGAGCATCAGCGTTCGGAGATCGCGCAGGCGCGTGAGTTGTGGATCAGGCGGCGCCGGCGTTTCTTCAACAAGGCACTGGCGCGACTGATCTTTATCGATGAGACGTCGACCAACACGAAGCTCGCCAAGCGCTCCGGATGGTCAGCGAGAGGTCGGCGCTATCGCAGCCACGCCCCCTTCGGTTCGTGGAAAACGCAGACCTTCATCGCTGGCCTTCGATCCCATGGGATTGTTGCCCCCTGGATCGTCAATGCGCCGATGAACCGGCGCATCTTCGAGACGTGGATCGAAACGCAACTCGCCCCGACCTTGACACCGGGCGATGTCGTCATCCTCGATAATGTCGGCTTCCACAAAAGCGAACGGGCCGAGGAACTGGTCAAAACGCGCGGCGCTTGGCTCTTGTTCCTGCCGCCCTATTCACCCGATCTCAACCCGATCGAGATGGCCTTCTCCAAACTCAAGACACTCCTGCGAAAACGGGCCGCCCGCAGCTTCGACGCCATCGCCCAGGCGCTCGGCGACATCTGCAACCTTTTCTCCATCACAGAATGTCGCAACTACTTCAAGGCTGCCGGATATGAGGCCAATTAAACGCGACATGCTTTAGTACTACAGTTGCAAATGCCCTCGTTTTCTGTAGTGGGCGAGCATAGCGTGAGCCTGATGCTTTCGTCGCCAGAG
>MBFK01000014.1 GCA_001704765.1 Sinorhizobium shofinae | reverse complement strand
CGAACCCATCGAAACCGCAAACCAATGAGGGGGTCAGTTCTTCAATTCGGCAAGGGGGTCAATTCTTCGATTCGCTTGACAAAAGTACCGGGTGGCGTGGCCTGAAACCTGGCTTCTCATTCGAAACCAGCATTCCGCATCAGCATTCCCACGCCAGAGGGCAAGCCCACCAATCTGGATAGGAGATGTTCGCCGTGTTGGCCGAACGGTACGGCCTGGAGGGACTTCGAACGCGAGTTTATCGCTGGCGGCGAACGCTTCCGGATCACCGGCATTGATCCGCGGCGGCCGAAATACCCTATATCCGTTGAGCGTATTCCCGATCACAGGGGTCAAGTTCACCGCTGACAACGTTGCCATGCTGCTCAAAGCTCAGGCCAAACCCTGACGTTCACCAATCGTTCTTCAACTTGGCCAAAATCACAGCTTCGAGCCGACGGGGCCCACAAGCGGGATGAGCAACCATACCGCGGTCCGATCATGTCCTGGACCAGTGGCTGAACAGATCGAGGTTCGTGACAACAAGGCGCCATACCGAATGAGCCGAGCCACGAAAGGCCCGGTCTCGGTGTTCATGGGCGGCACATATGTCCGAGCAGTTCCCGGGTTCCAGACGCGTCATTTCGAGGTCGTCATGGGGCGCCTCGAGGCGTCCGGTCGCAGCCCCTCGCATTTCGCAACGATGCCAAACGTCAAGACTGCGCGACACCAGACAATCCGCGCCTGCTTGAGGACGCAAGGCTGGTTGCCAGGACGCGAGATTGTTGTGTTCAGCGATGGTGATCCGTCGCTGGCCGATGCGGTCCGGCATGCGGCCAACTCCGACGCGGTGCACATTCTGGACTGGTTTCACGGATCGATGCGCGTTCAGCACCTTCTTGCCGATCGCTGGTGAAGGCGGACGAAGCCGGTCAGTTCGAGTTCCAGTTTGCTGCCCGCGATCTCGATCAAATGCGAGCGAAGTTGTGGTGCGGAAAAGTCACGACAGCACGCTGGCTACTATGTGCGGCGGCTGGCGAACTGCGCCGCGTGGATCGCAAACAGCATTCCCGACGCGTCGTCGCGAAGATCAATCGCTTGGCACAGATGATCATCGAATTCGACAGGTATCTCGAAATCAACCAATCTTCCATGCCGAACTACGCCAAACGGTCGCTGCAGGGACTACCCGTGTCGAGTTCGCGTGCGCAATCATCCGCAAATGCCTTGATCAACAGGCGCATGAACAAACGTCGACAAATGCGATGGTCACCACAGGGCGCGCAGCGCGTGCTCCAGACGAGAGTAGCAGTGCTCGATGGACGCCTGCAGGATGGCCGGTTTTCTCTCGCCGCCTAACCCCACGGTTCCTTCCACTCTCGGGGTCGAGACGGCCCGCGTGATGGCACGTCTCTACGCCGCGGCGCGCCTGCTGGTGAACTTCTTCCAGCCGTCATTCAAGCTCAAAGAGAAGCGCCGCGAGGGTCGCCCACGGCGACATCAACCCCTGAGTCGCGCTTGCAGTGCCTGCCGATTGGCAACGACGTTGCTGAGGTTCAGCAGGTCTGGCTCCCGTCCTTGCGCCAATTGCCTAACCAGCTCCCGCGTGCCGTCCACGACAAAGACGCCGCAATCATAAGTGTTCTGCTGCTGGGCCATGCCGGCTGGCTCCAGGGCGAGGTTCAGCCTTTCTGCGAGTTGTCTTGCATGCGTCTCGTTGTATCTCCCGTAGGAATCGTAGTGATGGGCGACAGGCCGTTGCCGGTTGCTGCGATCAACGAACAGCAGCGACCAATGCCTGCCGCGGTCCGTAGCACTGGCATCGTTCACTGGCAGGAACAGGAAGTCGGCTGTATCGTTATCACGCCGATCATGGACGATGCGATGGAAGACGCGTAGCACGTCGCTCTCCGCGCCCAGGCGCAGCCGTAGCGCTTCGAGGGGATCTACGAACCGCGTCCGGGCGGCGAGATCCGAATCGCTCCTCTGCAAATCCAGCTCCTGAAGCTGGTAATCCCTGAGGATATGCTCGTCGCCCAGCCATTCCGTATCCTCGAGCACCAGCCCGCGGTTGTGGGACAAGGCTATCGGATTCAACGCCCCGATCTGAGCATCGGACGAGGTGATCGGAAACCGCCGCACGATATCGTCGCGCAATGGGGACGGTGCGGGNAAATGATGCGGGCGAATTCGGATTAAACGATACCGCAAGACCGCCGTAGGTGTCTGAGCGAGCCCTGGCAGAAGGCGCTGGCGCAAAGTGAGCACTGTCATCCAACTCGGCCGCATCCGGATCAAGCAGTGCCTCAAACCCACGATAGAGATCCTGAGCCCTGGCAGTTGATGGTGATGCCGGTTCTTGCATCTGCCGCGCAAGCTCCTCGCTCAACCACGCCAAAGCGTCATCGTCCGAGTGGGCGGACACCGGAGAAAGCCCCTGCGGCGAGCCGAGCTGTCGAGCGCCCTGGTGATGCCCCGGTACCGGCCCGGCAAACGGCGGCGGAAAGCCAGGCGCCGGGCTCCAAGCATTGTCGCGCAACTCAAATGATGCGGGCGAATTCGGATTAAACGATACCGCAAGACCGCCGTAGGTGTCTGAGCGAGCCCTGGCAGAA
>MBFK01000099.1 GCA_001704765.1 Sinorhizobium shofinae | reverse complement strand
GAAGCCGGCATGGTGATGGTCAACCTGCCGACCGCCGGCGTCGATTTCCACGTGCCGTTCGGCGGCCGCAAGGGCTCCTCCTATGGCCCGCGCGAACAGGGCAGATACGCCGCCGAATTCTACACAACCGTCAAGACAGCCTACACGCTGGCGTGAAGGGGCACGCCCCGCCAATTGCGGACTGCCGGCGATGCGAACGCGGCGAGCTCCAAACCCGTCCGCTATGGATCTATCGGCTTCGGTATCGGCGAGGAGTGCCGCGGCTCACGCTGCGGCACGGCGCGAAAGCGCCTAGGCTGAGCCTCCCAGTCGAAGGGCAGCGGCAGCGGGACGATGCAACTGGTGAACAGGGTCTGCTCCCCGTTGGTAACCTCAAAGACGATCCCGGGCCGCTGCATGCTCGTGCAGTCCGGCCAGCGTTCAAAATCGATCCATTCGCCCATGGTTTTTCGAGCCCCGTCAGAGAAAGAAGTCGCCTCCTGAAAGAACCGACAGATTCAGGACCTTGACCTGGAAATCTGCGAGACCATCGCCGTTGATGTCGCCGGAGATAACGCCGCTCTTGAAGTTGAGTTCACCCGCCATGCCGTGGAATGCATTGCTGCCAATAAACAGGAATGCCTGGTCACCACTGTCATGGCTGTTGGCGTCGATGGAACGCAAATCGATCCGGTCAACGCCGGACGCAAAGTCATCAATGATGTCCCTTGCAGCCGGTGCGGATTGAGCCGTCGTCTGAAAGACAAAGGTATCGGCGCCGCCTCCTCCAATCAGCCGATCAGCGCCGTCGCCGCCAATAAGGGTGTCGTTGCCATCCCGCCCATAGAGCATGTCGTTACCGGCAAGGCCGTTCAGCAGGTTTGCAAGATTGTCTCCGCGCAGATTGTCGTTGAAGGCAGAACCGTAGAGCCGCTCGATAGACACATATCTGTCGCCAGCCGCTTCCCCGCTGTTGGCGCCGGGCGAATTAAGATCGGCGACCACACCGGCGGCGGCCCTGTAGTAATTCGCCAGATCGGTGCCGTTGCCGCCGTCGAGCCGGTCTGCGCCTAAGCCGCCGACGAGATCGTCGTTGCCGTCGCCGCCGATCAGCGTGTCTTTGCCCGCATTGCCCCAAAGTACATTTGCAGCGGCATTGCCGGTGATTGTGTCATTGCCCGCGCCGCCCTTGGCATTCTCCACGAGGGAGCGAGCGTCGCCGTTATACTGCAGTGCATTGGCAATATTGCCGACCGCCACCTTGGAACCGTCATAGCGCAGCCTTGCCAGTTGCGCAGATGAGGTCGTCGTCCATTCGCCCGGGCGCAGGTCAACCTTGAGCGCGGTCGTGTAATTGGAAAAGTCGTATGTATCGGTGCCGCCGCCGTCCCACACCGTCAGGAGGATCTTATTGCCGCCGGGTGCGCCCTGGGCCACGCCATTTATGGACATTTCGCCTGTGGTCTGGCTCCAGCAATAGGTGGTGTTCTCGCTGTGGGTGGTGAAATCCGCTCCATACATGTGCTGCAGGGCCGCGATATCGTACATCATCAGCGATTGGGCATAGCCCCAGGTCTCGTTGGTATAGCCGCTCGTCGTCGAGGCACCGACATAGGAGCGGTAGCTCATGACAGTATATTCCATCGAGTCGCGGTTCGCCGGCATCACGTTCCCCTCATGGGCGTGCTCCAGTCCAAGCGCGTGGCCGATCTCGTGAAGGAAAGTCATGTAAGCATAGTTTCCCTTCACCGGGCGGCTGTAATAGCCCGATGACTTGTTAAACCATGCGTCGCCGCCTTCTGCCGCCGTCGACGGGAAATACGCCCAAGCGGTTTTCGGGGCGTCGGACGAGGCGAGGCGGAGATCGGCGTGCTTGGTCGCGCTCTCCGTGATTTCGGTGAATGTCACGTTGGCGACGGAGGCGAACTGATCGAGAGCGGCCCGCGCGGCGGTCTTCTGGGCGGCATTGAAGACCGCAAAGCCGTTCAGCGGCTCACCATCGCCGTAACCATAACCGTAGAATGAAGCACTGGTCGGGAAACTGAAGGTGAAATCCCTGACCGCCCATTTCCAATCGCCGAGGACCCCGTCGATATAGGCGTTGCCGGTCAATGCATAAGTCGTCGTTGCAGGCATTATCTTTCCAGAGCATCGCGGCTGAAGTCAGGTCAGCACCCAACAGCAACCGGTGCCCGGGGTCTGAAGATGCCGGCGTAATGTCTATCCGATCCCTTGAATTCTCAATTCAGCCTGATGGCCGGTCAGTCCAGGCCGAGTGGCCTAGTCCAGGCAGCAACCCTGCCCCTGTTCGCGCGCCGGAAACTCGTTCTGGAAGAGGTGCATGGGAAGTGTTATGCGCGACCGGTGTCCCTGGGCTTTCCTTTGCGGGGTGCATTCAGCACTTCATTGAGGATGAAGGGCAGAAGACCGCCGGCCTTGAGCGTTCGGATCTCGACATGGGTTTCTATGGCCGCGCTTGCCTCGAAGGAGAGGCTGCTGCCGTCCTTCCTGCGGATCGTCACCGGCACTGGGCAGCGGGGGAAAATTGCCTCCGGGTTTGCCGAGACGGCGACAACGTCTCCTGGCTGGAGTTGCAGCCGCTCGGGACCAAATTCCGCCGGCAATCGGATCGGCAGGATGCCCATACCGATCAGGTTCGAGCGGTGAATGCGCTCGAAGCCGAGGGCCAGCACGGCCCGGGCGCCGAGCAGCGAGACGCCTTTCGCTGCCCAGTCGCGCGACGAACCCATGCCGTAACGTTCGCCAGCGACGATGACGGCCGACTGGCCGTCGGCGCGATAGCGGCGAGCCGCGTCCCAAAGCGGCAGGATCGCGCCGGACGGCATGTGAATGGTCGAGCCCGGCGGGACGTCGCCGAGCATGTTGCGCACCGTCCTGTTGGTGAACAGCCCGCGCACCATCACCTCCCAATTGCCGCGCCGGGATGCGAAGACGTTAAGGTCCGCGGGGTTTTCACTCTGCTCGATGAGGTATCTGCCGGCCGTGCCGCCAGCGGGAATGGCCCCCGCCGGAGAAATGTGGTCGGTGGTGATGTCGTCTCCAAGAACGAGAAGCGGATGCGCCTCGTAGCTCCCGAGCAGCGTACCGCCGCCAAAGCCGGCAAAAGGGGGCCTGCGGATATAGGTGGAACGCTCGTTCCACGGGAAGAGCGTGGTGGTCGGCGCGTCGAGCTCGCCCCAGACGAGGCTTGCCTCCGCCTCCTCATAGGCCGGCTTGAAGTCGCGCGAGCTTGATGCAAGCACAAGCGCCTCGTCGATCTCGGCGCTCGTCGGCCACAGCATCGAAAGGGTGATGTTCCTGCCACCGGCGGTGGTTCCGATCGGATCGGTCAGGATGTCGAGCTTGACCGTCCCGGCCAGCGCGAAGGCGACGACCAGCGGCGGTGAGGCAAGAAAACCGGCTTCGAGCTGCGGGTGGACGCGGCCCGGGAAGTTCCGATTACCCGACAGCACCGCGACCGGCACGATTCCGCGATCGTCCATGGCGGCGGAAATCGGCGCCGTGAGCGGACCGGAATTTCCGATGCAGGTGGTGCAGCCATAGCCGACGATGCCGAAGCCGATCGCCTCGAGATCTCCGAGAAGGCCGGCGCGGCGGAGGTAGCGCTCCGCCGTGGGCGAGCCGGGTGCAAGCGACGTCTTCACCCAATAGGGCGGCTTCAGTCCGAATGCCCGTGCCTTGCGCGCGAGGAGCCCCGCCGCGACGACGAGCCGCGGATCGGACGTGTTGGTACAGCTCGTGATCGCGGCAATCGCCACCGCGCCGTCCTCCGGCCTGCCCGTCTGCTCGCCGTCGTCACGCGCCTCGAGCATGGGTTTGATGGCCTGCAGGGTGGCCCCGGCGGGGATCCGGTCCTGCGGACGTGTCGGTCCGGCAAGACTGACTTCGACGCTCGAAAGATCGAGCTCCACGACGGCCGTGTAGCGCGGGTCCGCATGAGGATCGAACCATAGGCCCGCACGCTTTGCATAGGCTTTGACGAACTCGACCTGATCGCGCGAGCGCCCCGTCACGTCGAGATACTTGAGCGTCTGCTCGTCGATCGGGAAGTAACCGCTGTTTCCGCCGAACTCTGGCGTCATATTGGCGACGACGGCGCGGTCGCCGGCAGTCAGCGTCGAAACACCCGGTCCGAAGAACTCGACATAGCGGTCCTGCAGGTCGATCTTGCGAAGCTGTTCGGTGACGGTGAGCGCCAGATCGGTCGCGAGCACGCCGCTCTTCAACGCTCCGGTGAGCTTCACGCCGACGATGTCCGGAACCCTGAGCGTCACTGGCATGCCGAAGAACACGCTCTCCGCCTCGAGCCCGCCGACGCCCCAGGCGAGGACGCCGATGCCGTTGATCATCGGCGTATGGCTGTCGGTGCCGATCAGCGTGTCTGGCATCGCCCAGAGCGCGCCATCGACAAGCTTGCTTGTCGCAACGGTGGCAAGCTTTTCAAGATTGAGCGTGTGCATGATCCCGGTACCGGGCGGATGCACCGTGAAGCCGCTCAGCGTATTGGTCGCCCATTTCATGAAGCGATAGCGCTCGGCGTTGCGCTCGAACTCGCGCGCCATGTTCTTTTCGAGCGAGCCTCTCTGCCCGAAGAAATCGACGCCCACCGAGTGGTCTGTCGAGACGTCCACCGGCACGACCGGATTGAGCAAAGCGGGATCGCCGCCGGCCTCCGCCAGGGCCGAGCGCATGCCGGCAATATCGACGAGCGCCGGACCACAAGTGGTGTCGTGCATGAGGACGCGATTGGGCAGAAACGGAATCTCACGCTCGCTCGTTCCCGTCTCAAGCCAGGCCAGGATCGCTTCTTTCGACCTCGCCGCATCGTCTTCGGCGGTGCGGAGCACGTTCTCCAGCAGGATGCGATGGATATAGGGAAGGCGCGTCAACGCCTCGCCTGCCTCTGCGGGAAGATCGACAATCGTATAGTTCACGCCGTTGACGCCGAGATGTGCGGGCTTTGTCTCGGGCATTGCTATCCTCCCGTTTCGAGAATGAGCGACCTCCTCTGAGCCGCCGGCAGGAAATTACATATTATAATCATAAAATGCAATCAGGATTGAACGACAAAATTGGCAAGCACGCTCGGATGGCGGGAAAGCGGCGGGAGAACTCCACGGTTCTTCGACCGGCGATGCCATCAGGACTTTCGCCATCGACAGGAAAATCGGGCTGGTAGGCAAATCTGGACGCCCGCTCGGTTGGCAGTCCCGTCCGCATCTGATGAAAACACTAAACCTGCGGCGTCTTGATCCGGCTTGCGCCCATGATGTGCGTGTAGAGAAAGGCCGAAGCTTCCGTTCTGCGTCCCGCCTCGACGAGGTCGAGTATATGCAGATGCTCGCTCGTCTGGCGAGGCAGGCGGCTGCGGTCGATCGTGACTTGGTACTCGATCAGACGGCGTAGCCGATTGATGCGCTTGATCGCATCGAGGAAGAAGTCGTTCTGCGAGCAGGCAACGAGCATTTCGTGAAAGTCGTTGTTCGCCTTGAATATCTCGGCGCGCGACCAGGTCTCGTAGCCCCCCTGCCCCAAAGCAGCCTGCACGGCGCGGGCTTTCCTGAATTCTTCCTCGTTCGGCCGGAAAGTCGGCAAGAGCATCGCCTGCTGCTCGATGACGGCACGGAAGACATAACCCTCCTCGTAGCTCTTGCGCGATGTCAGCGTCTCGCGGAAGGCCCATCCATTGCCCGGCAGGCGCTCGATCCAGCCCTCTTCGGCGATCCGATGGAGTGTTTTCAGCAGCCGGCTCCGGGCGACGTCATAAAGCCGCATCAGTTCGTTTTCGCTGACGCGCTCCTCGAGCATGCCGGCGAGTCGGTCCTCTGCGATGCGGAAGTAGAGTGGATCCTCCTCCTCGCGCTGAGGCTGCGCGTCGGATTTCGCCGCCTCGACCTTTGCAGCATCCATAGTCAGGAAATAGCCGCGATTGGGCTCCGCGCGCACGATCCCCATCGTCTCGAGCTTCTTCAATGCCGCATTGACCGGCGCGCGGGAAACACGAAACGCGTCGGCCAGCATTTGACAGGGCAGGTGCTCTCCGGCGCGCATCTGGTTCGTTTTCACGAATTCGAGGATGTTTGCCGTGATCTGCGGGGATACGCTTTGTCTTGCCATGGTTCGCCGTGTGGTTTCGGCTCGCCAACGGGCGAGCTCAAAGTCGATTTATGCATTCGGCATCGCGATTGCAAAAGGCGTTTCTTTTATTCAAGGCCTCAATCCTCGTCATGCTGGAACTGCGACAGTCCCTTGAAGACGAAGGGTGCGATGAGGGCAATAGTTGCGATCGCGATCATGATCGCCGAGCTCGGGTGCTGCAGGAAGATCATCGGGTCGCCGAGACTCATCTGGAGCGAGCGCCTGAGGGCGTTGTCGGCCAAAGGGCCGAGGATCAGTCCAACCACGGCCGGCGCCACAGGATAATCGTACCGCCGCATCAGGAACCCGACCACGCCAAATGCGCTGAGCAGCAGCAGTTCGACGACCGAAGGATTGGCGGCGATCGTTCCCATGGACGCGAAGACCAGGATGCCACCATAGAGCCAGGGCAGCGGTATGCGCAGCAGCTTCACCCACAGGCCGACAAGCGGCAGGTTGAGCACAAGCAACATCACATTTGCGATGAAGAGGCTGGCGACAAGCCCCCAGACGAGATCGGCGTGCTGGGTGAAGAGGAGCGGGCCCGGCTGGATATTGTACTGCTGGAAGCCCGCGAGCATGACGGCGGCGGTCGCCGAGGTCGGCAAACCGAGCGTGAGAAGCGGAACCAGCGTTCCGGCGGCCGAGGCGTTGTTTGCCGCTTCGGGGCCGGCTACGCCCTCGATTGCACCAGAGCCAAATTCCTGAGGCTTGCGGCTCAGCTTTTTCTCAATTGTGTAGCTCAGGAAGGTGGGAATTTCCGCACCGCCGGCCGGCAGTGCGCCGATCGGAAAGCCAACCACTGTCCCGCGCAGCCAGGCTTTCCAGGAACGGGACCAGTCTTCCTTGGTCATCCAGATCGAGCCTTTGACGGGAATGGGCCTTTCCGGCTTGTAGAGGTGCCGCGAGGCGACATGGAGCGCTTCGCCGATCGCAAACAGACCGACCGCGAGCGTCGTCACCTCCACCCCATCGAGCAGTTGTGGCACGCCGAAAGTCAGACGAGCCTGCCCGGTCAACTGATCGAGCCCCATGAGACCGAGCCACAGGCCGAAAGCGAGGCTCGTCAGGCCGCGCAGCGGCGAGGAACCGAACGTCGCCGAGACGGTGACGAAGGCGATCAGCATCAAGCCGAAATAGTCCCAAGGCGCGAATTTGACCGCGACTTTGACGAGCGGTGGCGCCAGGAAAGCCAAGGCGACGGTAGCGACCAAAGCGGCTACGAAGGATCCGATCGCGGCCGTCGCAAGCGCCGGACCGCCACGCCCGGCGCGAGCCATCTTGTTGCCTTCGAGCGCGGTGACGACGGCGGCGCTTTCGCCCGGCGTGTTCAACAGGATGGCAGTGGTGGAGCCGCCATACATGCCGCCATAATAGATGCCGGCGAACATGATGATCGAGCCGCCCGGGTCGAGCTTGAACGTCACCGGCAGCAGAAGCGCGACGGTCAGGGCCGGGCCGATGCCCGGCAGCACGCCGACTGCCGTCCCGATGAACACGCCGATGGCCGCGAAAATGAGGTTGGCCGGCTGGATTGCCAGCGAGAAACCTTCGATGAGCAGATTGATTGCGTCCATTACCCGAACCTAGAACAGCCGCTCGAACGGACCTTGCGGCAAGGCGAGGCTCAGGAGCTTGTTGAACAGAAGAAATATGACCAGTCCCATGAAAGCGCCGATAGCAAGGTCGACGACCAGCGATTTGCGGCCGAAGGCACGTGCGGTAAACGCGAATAATAAGGTCGAGCCGAGGGTGAAGCCGGCGCCCAGCCAGATCGAGCCGACGAGCCCCGACAAGGCGATCGCAATCCCGCCGATCGCTTTCCAGTCAGCGTCTTCAGCTTCAATGGCCGGCGTCTGGAAAGCGGTGAGCAAATGCCCAACACCCAGCACGGCCAGGAAGAGACAGATGAAATAGGAGGCGGCATTCGCGCCCATGCCATAGGTGGCGCGGGCGGTCATCTGGCTCGCATCCCAGTAGGTAACCGCCGCCACTGCGAACAGCACCATGGCAACGACCACCGCCGGGCGGTTTGCCAGTTTCAAGCTTCTCTCGGTCATGAAATCCTCATAGGGGGCAGTCGGGGCAGTCAGGGGAGGCTATTGCCTCCCCTCCTCTGCAGTCATCACTGTGCAAGGCCGATCGACGTCAGGATCGCGCGGACGCGTTCGGTTTCGGACGCGATGAAACCGTTGAACTCGTCGGACGGGGCATAGTAATCCGTCCACCCGCGCGCCTTGACGATGTCCTTCCACTGCTGCGATTTGACGGTTTTGTCGACGGCGGCTTTCAGCGCGTCGAGGTCCTCTCCTTCGACGCCGGGTGGAGCGAAGATCCCGCGCCAGTTAACGAGCTCGATGTCGAGCCCCTGCGCCTTCAGCGGTTTGGCTTCGATGCCTTCGATCGGCTCCGGATAGGAGATGGCAAGTGCCCGCAGGTCGCCCGACTTGATCTGACCCTCCCATTCGCCATAACCGGAGACGCCGGCGGTCGCCTGGCCGCCGAGCATGGCGGCCAGCGCCTCGCCGCCGCCGGAATAAGCGACATAGTTGATCTTGCTCGGATCGGCGCCCGCCGCCTTGGTGATCAGCGCCGCCAGGATATGGTCCGCCCCGCCGGCCGATCCACCCACCCAGATGGCAGTCGCGACATCCTTCTTGATGGTCGCGAGCAGGTCGTCGATCGTCTGGATCGGCGAATCCTTCGGAACCACGACGACAAGAGGATCGCCCGTCAGACGCGCGAGTGGCGTCACCTGAGTGAGGTCGACCGGCGAATTGTTCGAGATGCTCGCACCGACAAGCGTGATGCCGGCGACAAGCAGCTGGTCGGCCGCGCCCTTGGCGCTCCCGACGAACTGGGCGAGGCCCACGGTGCCGCCGGCGCCGGGCACGTTGACGACCTGGACGCTCTTGGCCTGGCCGGTCGCCATCATCGCCTCCTGCAGCGAGCGCGCGGCCGAATCCCATCCGCCGCCAGCCCCGGCCGGCGCCGTGATGGTCAATTCGAGGTCGTTGGCGGTCGAGACGCCGGGATAAAAGGCGGTTCCCGCCAATGCTGCCAGGCAGACGGCGGTTTTCAGAAATTGTCGCATGCGATTGCTCCTCCCAAAACGGAAAACGAACGGCGAGCCTCCTTCGCCGTTGCAGGCAATCTGCATTACATAATTATAAAATGCAATAGTGAAGTGGGAGGATGAAGCGGCCCGCCCGATTCGCGACCCGCCGCTCTCGCAGATTGGCCAAGACCTGAGCTGGGCGAGCGGCGGGTCGAGGGCCGCCTGCAGCCCGGCGATATATACCGTTGCTATCGGCGCGCATCGCCAGTTTTGAAATTCATCGCTTATTTCGAAATTATCGCAGTCTGCCGAGCCAGCCCTGCGAACAAGCTGTTTCTCTTTGAGGGCCTGCCCTTTCTGGCCCGTGGGCGGGCCGAACGCCCGAACTACCGGCACGGCTGGTTTGATCTTTTCGAAATTATCGCTATTTTATGCCTTGTAGACGTGAATCTGCCATCCATATCGACTTTCGAAGAGGATCCCGAGAGAAATGACCGACGGCCGGAAACTATCGGGAGAAACCCGCGCCGGCGACGTGCTGCAGCGCATGCGCCTCGACATCATCTCCTGCGTCCTGAAACCTGGAGCGAAGCTGCGCTTCGAGGCATTGAAGGACATGTATGCGGTGAGTTTTTCGACCTTGCGGGAGGCGCTCTCGCGCCTGGTCGCAGAAGGTCTGGTTGTCGCGGAAGGCCAACGCGGTTTCATCGTCGCCCCCCTCTCGCTTGCCGATCTGCTCGACCTGACCGATGTGCGGGTTCTGGTCGAGCGCGAGGCGCTTCGCCTCGCCATAGAAAAGGGAGACGACCGCTGGGAGGCCGAGATCATCGGCACCTATCATCGCATGGATAGGCTGCAGAACCGGCTCGGTCACGAATATTACCTGTCAGAAGACTGGTCCAAGGTTCACGGCGAATTTCACTATGCGCTCGTTTCCGCTTGCGGATCGCCCAACCTGCTGGAGATCCGCCAGAAACTCTTCGAGCGTGCGCATCGCTACCGGCGCATGTCCTCGCAGTTCCGGCCGAAATGGCGCGAGAAGGATGTCGAGCATCGCACGATCATGGAGGCGGTTCTGGCACGCGACCCGAAACGGGCCAGCGATCTGATCGAGCGCCATATCCGCGAAACCACCGAGAATGTGGTGGAACATGCCGGCCACCTGTTCAGCGGCGGACTTACGAAAAGCGGCGCGGACGTCGCCGCCGAGTAGTCTCGCCTCTCGACGCAGCGAAACGCGCCCGGCGAGCCGACCGAAAACCGCGCACACCTTGCTCATCCCGCACTAGGCGGATCTCGTTCCGGCCCCGACCGGGCGATCTCGGCGAGCAATTGTCTCGCCCAGCGATGCAGGCCGGACTGTGCAGTGCGCGCCGTCCAGTACATGTCGATATGGATCGGCACGTCGAGCGGAAATTCCACCACACTCAATATGTCACTCAACGCTTCAGCAAGCCGGCCGGGAATGGTCGCGACCAGGTCGCTTCCGGCAATGATGCGTTCGAGATTGTCATGGCTTGGAAGAACGACGGCCGGCTCGAAGGGAACGCCCTTGGCTTCCAGCGCCGCGATGTAGAGCCCCTGCCATTCGCCGTTGTGGTTCACCTGGATGTGCGGCGCGGATCGATAGTCCGCGAGACTGATCGGCGCCTGCGCCAGCGGGTTGCCGGGATCCACCACGCAGACATAGCGGTCGGTGAAGAGATGCGTGCGGAAATAGGCCTCCCCGAATATCTCGATCGGACCGAGCACGATGTCGCATTCATTCTGCTTCAACTGTCGCTTGCCGTGAACGGCAGACTCGAGCACCACGAGGCGAACGTTCGGCGCCGCCTGTCTGAGACGCGCGCAGAATTCCGGCATGACGATCTGCCGCTCGTGGAAATTGCAGGACACCGTCACCGATCCCGTGGCGGAGATCGGATCGAAGGCCTGCTCTGCCGTGAAGGCGGCAAGCTGGTCGAGCATGCGGCGTGCCGTTTCGGTCAGTTCCGAGCACTTTTCCGTCGGCAGCATTCGGTTGCCCTGCCTGAGGAACAAAGGATCGCGGAACACCGTCCTCAACCGCTCCACCGTATAGCTGACTGTCGACTGATTGACGTTCAGGCGGTTCGCAGCCGCGGAGAACGAGCCGAGATCGCACACGAGCACGAGAACCTTGAGGCTACCGAGATCGATCCCGTCCAGTTGCTGCTTCTGCCCCATTCGCTCCTCCACGACATCGTCTGGCGCAGGATACGTCCTGGACGCAGGTTATGCAATTACTGCATATCCGCAATGGAAGTCATCGAATTGAAGGATGATCTCGGTGCAAGGTAACGTCTTCCTATCGAGTGCAACGCATTGTCAGGGAGGGACAAGATGGCGCACGCCGTTCCCGTCGTATCGGACATTGCTTTTTCGGATCTGCTGGCCGACCCCTATCCCATCTACAAGCGCCTGCGCGACCTGGCTTCGGCCGTCTATCTGGATGCCGCCCGGCTCACTCTGGTAACGCGCTTCGACGACATCATGACGATCGAGCGCGACTCTGAGACCTTCGCGTCGAGCAATCCCGGCTCTCTCGTCAACAAGGTCATGGGTCACACCATGATGCGCAAGGACGGAGAAGCGCATGCCATGGAACGTCGGGCCATCGAGGTCAGCTTCCGGCCGGGCACGATCAAGAGCCACTGGGCGGCGCAATTCGAGGCGATCAGCGACCGGCTCATCTCGGATATCGAAAGTCAGGGCGAGGCGGATCTGTTCGATGCGCTGGCTGCGCCGATGGCATCGCTCGCCCTCATCGAGCTCCTCGGCCTGAAGGATGTTTCCTGGCAGACGCTGGCGCGTTGGTCGCAGGCGTTGATGGATGGCGCCGGCAACTATTCCGGCGACCCGGAAATATCCACCCGGGCGACGGACGCAGCCGCGGGCGTCGATGCGGCAATCGATGCGGTTCTCGCCTGGCATCGCCAGAACCCCAATCCGGCGGTGCTGTCCTCGATGGTCAATGCCGAGAACCCGATGAACCCCGAGCAGATCCGGGCGAATATCAAGGTGATCATCGGGGGTGGTCTCAACGAGCCTCGCGACTCCATTCTTTCCCTGACGCTCGGGCTTCTTTCCAATCCGTCGCAGTTGGCCGAGGTCATGGCCAGTCGGGATCTGTGGCCGCTGGCCTTCGAGGAGGCGGTGCGCTGGATCTCGCCGATCGGCATGTATCCGCGTCGCGTGACGCGCGATGCAGAACTCTCCGGCGTGCAATTGCGCGCCGGCGACCAGATCGGGCTTTGCGTCGGCGCGGCCAATCGCGACGATCGTCGTTTCGAGAACCCGGACAGCTTCGACCTCTTGCGACCCAAGCAGCCGCACCTGGCCTTCGGCGCGGGGCCGCATTTTTGCGCGGGCGCCTGGGTCGCACGCCAGATGGTCGGCAGGATCGTCGTGCCGATGCTTTTCTCGCGCCTGAAGAATCTGCGGCTTAGACCCGACGAGCCGGCGCGGATCCACGGATGGGTATTCCGCGGCCCCGTCTCCCTGCCAGTCGCCTGGGACGTGTGAACCCAGCCAGCACTTCCATTCTATCCACCTGACCAGGAGGAACGTCGATGCCGACCATCACTTTCATCACCGCCGGGGGCAAGGAACACGCCGTGACTGCCGAGATCGGCAGATCGGTCATGGAGATCGCGCTGGAAAAAAGCATTCCGGGCGTCGTCGCCGAGTGCAACGGTTCGGCAGCCTGCGCCACCTGTCATTGCTATTTCGACCCGGCCTATAGCGAGGCTATCGGCCCGATCGGCGAGCACGAGAGCGACATGCTCGACTTCACCGCGTCGCCGCGGCGGCCGGAAAGTCGTCTGAGCTGCCAGGTCCGCGTCACCGACACGCTCGACGGCATGACCGTGTGCATTCCGGCCATGCAATAGAACCTGCGGGACAGGAGCGAGGGAGGGCCGACATGCGTCACGTGGCGATCATCGGGGCCGGCCAGGCTGGCAGTGCACTGGCAGCAAAGCTTAAGGAACTCGGCTTTGACGGCCGCGTGACGCTGATCGGCGACGAACCCCATCCGCCCTATCAACGGCCGCCCCTTTCCAAAGCCTATCTGCTCGGCAAGCTCGCTGCCGACAGGCTCGCGCTTCGCGGCCCGTCCTTCTATGCCGAGCGCGGCATCGATCTACGGCTCGCAACGAAGGTCACGCGCATAATACCGGCCGAGAAGCGCATCGAGCTCGGTTCGGAGAGCCTCGCCTATGACGACCTCGTGCTTGCGACGGGCGCGGCGCCCATCCGTCTGCCGGCAGATATCGGCGGAGCGCTCGCCAATATCTTCGCGCTGCGCACGATCGGTGACGTCGAAGAGATCACGCCGCATATCGCCCCCGGAAAACGCGCCTTGATCGTCGGCGGCGGCTATATCGGGCTGGAGGTCGCCGCGGCCCTCAATCAGGCAGGTGTCGATGTGACCCTCGTCGAACTTCAGGACCGTATCCTCGGCCGCGTCGCCGCCGCCGAGACCTCCGCCTATTTCCGGTCGCTCCACGCCGACCGCGGCGTCAGGCTTGTCGAAGGCGTCGGGCTTGTTACTCTGGAGGGCGAGGACCGCGTCCGACGGGCGCGGCTTTCGGAGGGTTCCTGCGTCGATGTCGACCTCGTAATCGTCGGCATCGGCGTCCGCCCGAGCGTGGCGCTCGCCGAAGCGGCGGGACTGGCGGTGGAGAACGGCGTCTGTGTAGATGCTCAGGGAAGGACCTCCGTGGCCGGGATCTGGGCGGCCGGCGATTGTGCCTCCTTCCTGTGGGATGGCCGCCGCCTGCGCATTGAGAGCGTGCCGCATGCGAGCGACCAGGCGGAGGCCGTTGCCGCCAACATCCTGGGTGCGAAGCGCGACTATCACCCGAGGCCGTGGTTCTGGTCGGATCAGTTCGACGTCAAGCTCCAGATCGCCGGCCTCAACGCCGGCTACGATCGGATCGTCGAGAGAAAAGGCGCCAAGCCGGGCTCGTGCTCCTATTGGTATTTTGCCGGCGAGAAACTGCTCGCCGTCGACGCGATCAATGATGCACGCGCCTACATGATCGCCAAGAGACTGATCGATACGGGACGATCGCCCTCACCGCTCGATGTCGCCGACGGCGATCTTGCCTGAACCACGTTGCACGCCAAGACCTGAGACGGCCATGGGCAAGCCGACATCTACGGCAGTTAGCCGACGTGATAGCCGCCATCCACCGGAAGCGTGACGCCGGTAACGAATTCCGCCGCAGGAGACGAAAGGAACAGGACCGGACCGACGAGGTCTTCCGTCGTTCCCCAGCGCTTCAACGCCGAGCGGTCACTGATCTTCCTTTCGCTCTCGGGAACCGACCACAGCGGCTTCGTCATATCCGTTCGATGATAGCCGGGCGCAATGGCATTCACACGAACTGCGTCGCGGCCGTATTTGTGGGCAAGCGCCCTGGTCAATCCAACGATCCCGGTTTTGCTGGCCGTATAGGCAGGTACCGTCTCGTCGGCGAGATAGCTCAGCATGGATGCGATATTGACGATGCTGCCGCGCGCTGCTTTGAGAAGCGGGAAGGCCGCCCTCGAAAGCCGCATGGCGCTCGACAGGTTGATATCCATTACATCCATGAAGGTCTCCTCCTCCCATTCCGCATCCGGCCGAGCCACACCTTGGCAATTGACCAGCACGTCGAGGCGATCGAAATCGGAGAAGAACGCAGAAACCGCAGCCGTGTCGCGCACATCGAGGCGACGGAATATAAGCAGGTCGGGGCCCTCTCCTCTTGCCGCGGCGAGCCGCTTCTCGGAGCTGCCCGTCGCTATGACGCTCGCGCCCGCCTCGGCAAAGCCCTTGGCAAGCGAAAGGCCGATGCCGCTGGTCCCCCCTGACACGACCACTGTCTTGCCGGAAAAGAGACCGGTCCTGAACGCTTCCACTTCCTTCATCTTTTTCTCCCGCTTGTCTGGCCGTATCACGCAAGGGCTTCAAGTGCGGCAACGACCATGGTCTCGGTGACCGGCATCGGCTCGTTGTGGATGATCTCACCCGCCCGGCAGGCACGCTTCGCGACGATCGCCAGTTTCTCAGGCGTTGCCTCGGCAATGCCGATATCGCCAAGCCTGGTCGGCAGGCGGACGGAGAGGCAGAAGCGGCGGACGCGGTCGTACTCATCCTCCATTCCATGCAACTTCAAGCCAGCGAGCACGCCAATTGCGACCTTCTCGCCGTGCAGATGGTGGTGGACCTCGTCGAGCTCACAAAGACCGTGGTGAATGGCATGAGCCGCCGCGACGCCACCCGACTCGAAGCCGATGCCCGACAGGAGAATGTTGGCCTCGACGACCCTTTCAAGCGCTGCCCCGGCGGTCTTGGCGTCGCATTCGGCGAGCGCCTCGGCACCGAACGCGAAGATCGTGTCGCGGCAGAAGCGGGCCACCTCATAGGCGAGCGGGACACCCGGCATCCGCATGCAGTTCAAGGCGCCGCTTTGGCGGCAGGATTCCGCCTCGTACCAGGTGGCAAGCGCGTCGCCGATGCCGGCAGCGAGGAAGCGAGCGGGGGCCCTGGCGATCAACGCCGTATCCACCAGCACGAGATCCGGATTGCTCGGCAGGAAAGTGTCATAGGCGACGGTGCCGTCATCATTGTAGACGACTGCAAGCGCGCTGCAGGGCGCGTCGGAAGCGGCGATCGTCGGGAAGACGATGACCGGCAGCGCAAGGTCCCGTGCTGCGGCCTTCGCGGTGTCGAGCGCCTTGCCGCCACCCGCTCCCAAGATTACCTCGGCGCCAGCGGCCTTCGCCGCCCGGACGAGCACGCCGATTGCGGTCTCGGAGCATTCTCCGTCGTGGCGAATGATTTCAACAGCCGGACCGTCGACAAAAGACGCGGCGATCTCGTCCTTCAAAAGATCGAAGACGCCATTGTCCAGCAGGACCACGGTCTTCTTGCCGAAGCTCATCGCCTCGAGACCAAGCCGGCCGATGACGCCGGCGCCTTGAATATAGCGGCCCGGAAAACGGGCACCACGCACTGCAGTCGCCATATCCGCTTTCACCAGCATACATAGCCTCCATCCGCGAGAACGATCGAGCCGGTCATCAGGCTCGCGGCGTCGCTGGCAAGGAAGAGGATGACGGAAGCGATTTCGTCCGTGCGGCCGAGCCGGTTCATCGGCGTGCCACCCACCCAATGGCGATACATCTCCTCGTCCTCGTAGACGTATTTGGTCATCTCGGTCTCGATATAGGTGGGCGCCACGGAATTGACGCGCACGCCGCGCGCGCCCCACTCGGCAGCAAGCGACTTCGTCAGGTGATGCACCGCGGCCTTCGAGGCGTTGTAGTTCGCCTGCTCCTGCGGACGGTTGACGATGATCCCGGACATGGAACCGACATTGACGATCGAGCCCGTCCCTTGCTTCAGCATGGTGTTGCCGAAAGCGCGGCAGCACCAGAAGACGCCGTTGAGATTGACGTCGATGACCTTGTTCCAGACCTCGTCGGCCATGGTTTCGGCCGGATGATTGGAGATCGCGATGCCCGCATTGTTGACGAGCACGTCCACACGGCCATGCCGGGCGAGGATCGCGTCGTGCGCCACCTGGACCGACTTGACGTCGGTCACGTCCAGCACCTCGTGATCGACGGCGAAGCCCTTTTCACTGAGGCTGCCCGTCGCCGCAGCAAGCATGTCGGGATTCATGTCGGTAAGGACGACGGTCGCGCCCGCCTCGGCCAGGGCCTCTGCGGTCGAAAGTCCGATGCCGCGTGCAGCGCCCGTGACCACGGCGATCTTCCCGGTGAGCTTGAACTTTTCGAGATACATGTCAGGCGATCCTTGAGACGAGGGAGGTTTCGAGTGGACTGGAAAGCAGTTGCCGCAGCGACGCGACGAGATCGCGCGGATCGGCAACGATCGTTCCGGTCGGAAAGATAATGTCCGGCCTATGCGGCTCCGGCCAGCCGATGACGGTCATGCCGGCGGCTAGACCGGCGGACGCACCGGGCGCACTGTCCTCGACGACGATGCAGTCGGAGGGCTCGACACCGAGCAGCCAGGCGGCGCGAAGATAAGGATCTGGCCGCGGCTTGCCGAAGCGCACATCATTGCGCGTGACGCTGATCAGACCCGGCGCCTGAAGGCCGACAGCGCGCAGATTGGCATCGGCGAGCATGCGGTCCGAGTTCGAGACGATCGCCATCGCAGCGCTTGATGCCCGCAGAAGAGCGAGCGCTTCTCCGGCTCCCTGGCGCAATCGCAGGCTTGCCGAGCGTTCGACATAGGCCGCGTATTTTCTGGCCACGAACTCGTCGAGCGGTGGGGCGAAGCCGATCGTTTCCGTAAGCAAGGCGTGGCAGTCGCCGACCACCATTCCGGTTATCCGCTCCGCGAAGCCTTCCGGGATCTTGTAGCCCAGGCCCTCGAGAGCGACGGCCATCGCGTCGAAATGCAGGACCTCGCTGTCGACCAGCGTACCGTCCATGTCGAAGAGCACGGCCTTGCAGCTCATGACGGCAGCCCGTCCAGATCGTCGTAGAGCGACTGGCTGTGGAAGTAGAGCTTCTCAAAAAAGGCCTGCATCGGGCGATACGTCTCCGCCCATCGAGGGTCGGGGGTGATCTCCTCGGCGTAGGAGACATAGGCCTGTGCTGCTTCCTCCACCGTCGAAAAGAGGCCGGTCGCAGCCGCCGCCATGGCGGCACAACCGACGAGGCCGCACTCGGCCTCGGCTGGGACCAGGATTGGAATCCCGTAGACGCTTGCCTTGATCTTCATCCAGAGCTTGGTCTTCGCGCCGCCGCCCGAGGCGATAATCCGCTCGACCGGCGCGCCGGAAATTCGGTCGAGAATGTCGATGTGCCGCTTGACGGCGAAGGCGACGCCCTCGAGGACGGCGCGATGCATATGGGCGATGCCATGCGCGGCGCCGATGCCGAAAAACTGTGCGCGGGCATTGCGGTGGTCGCCAAGCCGCTCGCCGGCGAGGTAGGGCATGAAGAAGAGGCGGTCGGAACCCGCCGGCGCCTCGGCCGCCTTGGCGACGATCTCCGGGTAGGAAACCTGTTTCTCGTGGAAGGCGCGACGCGCCCAGCGCATGGCATCGCCCCCGGACTCGAGCAGCATGAAGGCGCCCCAGTTGCCTTCGACAGTGCCGACATTCGAGACCTGGGCGTCGAGCAAAGGGTTTTCGGCGATGGCGGTGATGATCGCCGATGTCCCCATGACTTCCGAACCGATGCCGGGCCGGCAGACACCGGAGCCAAGCAGTGCGGCAGGATAGTCGCCGCCGCCGACGAGGACGGGCGTGGCTTCGCGAAGACCTGTCTCCCGCGCCGCCTCTGCCGTCACATGACCGAGGATCTCGACAGGATTCCTGAGCGGAGCAAGCTTGCCTTTGTCGAGCTCCAGCAATTCGATCATCGTTTCCGACCATTCGCCCGTGCGCGGGTCCATCAGGAAGCTCGCGCCTCCGTCAGTCCGGTCCATGGCGGGCTCGCCGGTGAGCTTGAGGTTGATATAGTCCTTCGGCATCAAGACCGCCGCCGTGCGCTGCCAGGCGGCTGGATCCATGTCACGCAACCACTGCAGCTTGAAGCCCGGCCATGCGGGAGTTGCCGGATTGGCGCAATCGGCCAGGTAGCTGGCGGGCCTGTGTACCCGTTCAAAGGCTTCGACATGGGCGACGGTGCGCTTGTCGTTCCACAGAGGCGCCGTCTCCCGCGCGAGTTCGCCCTTGTCGTCGACGAGCACGGTGCCATGCATCTGGCCGCAGGCGGAAACGGCGGAAATTCTGGAACGGGCGTCGGGCTGCTTCGCCAGCACCTCGCCTATGGCAGCGACCACGCCACTCCACCAATCGGCTGGCCGCTGCTCGGACCATCCGAATTGCGGCACGATCTGCTCGTGCTCGCGTGCGGCGACGGTGAGCACTTTGCCGCGCCGGTCGACGAGCGCTGCCCGCACACTGCCGGTTCCGACATCGATCGTCAGGAAAACGTCCTCGGTCATTTTTCCACCCGCTTCTGTACACAGGGCGACCACCCGGGCTATGCCGGCTGGCAGTTGGCTGCGCCTAGCGGCGCAGCCAGGTCGATGCATATTGCAGGAGCATAGCGCCGACGATGATGCAGCCCATGAAGACCTGCTGATGGTAGCCCGGAACGCGCGCCAGGTTCATCATATTGGCGATGATGCCGAGCACCATAACACCGATGAAGGTATTGAAGGCACCGCCTCGCCCGCCCATGAGGCTGGCGCCGCCGATGACAACCGCTGCGATGGCATCGAGCTCGGCGCCGACGCCGATATTCGCCGATCCCACCCCGGTGCGGCTCGATGAGACGATCCCGGAAGCCGCCGCAAGCACGCCGGAGATGACGTAGACCGACATCGTGTACCAGGCGACCGGAATTCCGGAGAGCCTCACCGCCTCGACGTTCGAGCCGATCGCCTTCACCAGGCGGCCGTAACGCGTGAACATCAATACCGTGCCGGCAATCAGGAAGACGACGACCATCAGGATCACCGGATAGGGTACGCCGGCGATCGACCCGGAGCCGAACGCGACGATCGCAGCGCCGCTGTCCCCCATAACGATCGGCTGACCGGCGGATATAATCAGCGACAGTCCCCGCGCGACCGTCATCATGGCCAGCGTCGTCACGAAAGGCGGGAGCTTGAGGAACGCGATCAGCCCACCAGAAACCAGACCGCAGGCCCCGCCGGCCAACAGCGTCGCGGGGATGGAAAGGCCTGCACCGTATTGCTGAAGGAGTATTGCAGACAGCACGCTGCCGAGTGCAGCGACGGAGCCCACCGAGAGATCGATGCCGCGCGACAGGATCACGAAGAGCATGCCGATCGCCATCAGGCTGCTCCCGGAAACCTGGCGCAGCACGTTGAGAATGTTGCGTTCGGTCAGGAATACGTCCGACATCGATGCCGCCACGATGACGAGCGCGACCAGGATGGCGATCGTGCCATAGCGCTGCATGATCTGGCTGAGGTTCAGAGAAGGACGGGCTGTTTCGGCTAGGTCTGACATGGTGATGCTCATCAGTTCACAACCAACGTTTCGGGCGAGGCGGCAGGGCTCACCATCGCAAGCTTCAGGAGTTTTTCCTCGGTATAGTCTTCAGGGCCGAGCACGCCGGTGATCTCACCCTCGCGCATGACATGGATGCGGTCGCATAGGCCGAAAAGCTCGAGATGCTCGGAGGAGATGACGAGCACCGCCCGCCCCTCCGCAGCAAGCGACTTGATCAGCGAATAGATCTCCGTTTTCGCACCGACATCGACGCCGCGCGTCGGCTCGTCGAAGATGAGGATATCGCCGCCCGCATGAAACCATTTGGCGAGAACCACCTTCTGCTGGTTGCCGCCGGAGAGGCTTGAGGCCGGATCGTTGAGGCTGCCCGCCTTCAATCGGAGACGCTTGGCCAGCACCTCGACCGCCATCCGCTCCCGGGCGCGCCGCACGAAGCCGAAGCGGTTCACCAGCGGAGAAAGCTTGGCCATCGTCGCGTTCACGCGGATGGGAAAATCGAGGACGAGGCCCTGTTCCTTCCGGTTTTCCGGCACGAGACCGATGCCCGCCTTCACGGCGTCGCCCGGCGAGCGGATCGTCCTCTCCTTGCCGCGAATGAAGACGCGCCCCGAATGCGCCCGTTCCGCGCCGAAGACGAGCCGGACGAATTCCGTTCGCCCGGCCCCGACCAGTCCGCCAAGCCCGACAATCTCGCCGGCACGGACCGTGAGCGACACCCCCCTAATTCGGCCACCGTCCGAAAGGCTTTCGACGCGTAGCACCTCGTCACCGGGCGTGCGTGCGACGTCCTCGCCAAATAGCGCCTTCAGCGATCGCCCGACCATCATGCGGATCACGTCGTCGACCTCTACGTCCGAGCGATCGACGGTGGCGACGGACGCCCCATCCTTCATGACGGTGATCCGGTCGGAGATCTGGAACACCTCGTCGAGGCGATGGGAAATATAGATCACGCCGACGCCACGCGCCCGCAACGTCCGGATTATGCCGTGCAGGCGCTCCGCGTCCTGGACGGAAAGGACTGCAGTCGGCTCGTCGAAAACCATGACCCGCGCGTGGCGCGACAGGGCCTTGGCGATTTCCACCACTTGCTGGTGAGCAACCGAGAGATCGCCAACCACGGCGCCGGGCTTGATGGTGAATCCGAGGCTGTCGATGAGCTCTGCTGCGCGACGATTGAGGTCCTTCCAGGAAATGACGGAGGGAATTTCTGAAAGGAAAATGTTCTCGGCGACCGTCAGGTCCGTTGCAAGCGCCATCTCCTGGTGGATGATGGCGATGCCCTTCGACAGCGCGTCCGAGGGTGAGCGGAAATGCGGCTCCTCGCCAGCCACCTTCACGGTCCCCGCCTCGGGGACGTGCTCGCCGCCGAGGACGCGCATCAGTGTTGACTTCCCAGCGCCGTTTTCGCCGAGCAGCGCATGGACCTCGCCCGCCCGCAACGCAAAATCGACCCCCTGCAGCGCGTGAACGCCGCCGAAAGATTTGCGAATGCCTGTAAGTTCTACAAGGTTTTCCATGAGCTGTATGTCTCGCCAATCGAGCCGCCCGGGTCAGGCGATTATGACCGACGAGGCGCACGCGCCTCGTCGGTCCGGGAGGATCACATGGATCAGAATACGGCATCGGTCTTGTAATACTGGTCGACATTCTCCTTGGTGATTGCCATCGGCGTCGTAAAGGTGATCTTCGACGTATCGGCGGACAGTTCGCCGTCGAGGGCCTTTTTGGCGAGATCGACAGCCGTCGAGGCAACGAGCGCCGGATCGTTCAGACCGGTGGCGCCATAGGTGCCTTCCTTGATCAGCTGGAGCGCTTCCTTCTGGCCGTCGGCAGCGGCCAGCAGCAGAACGCCGTCGACGCGCCCTGCCTGCTCCAACGCCTTCTTGGCGCCGAGCACCATGGAGTCGTTCTCGCCGAGCACGACGTTGATGTCCGGATTGGCGACAAGCAGGTCTTCCATGGCCTTCAGACCGCCCTCGTGGCCCCACAGGCCCCAGCCTTGGCCGACGACTTCGAAACGAGCCCGACCCTCATTACGAAGCTGACCTTCAAGCAGGCCGGCGAGCACACCGAGGCGACGCTCCTGACCGACTTCGTTGCCTTTGTCGCCGGAGAGCAGCGCAATCTTCAGGTCCTTGCCTTTCGTCTGATCGGCCAGCCACTGACCGACAAGCAGGCCGTTCTGGCTGTTGGAGGACTGGACGAGGGTGACAAAGTTCGCAGTCGGATCGAGCGTGGAGTCGATGACGAAGACCTTCACCCCGGCTGCCGAGGCTGCATTGACGGCCGGGACCAGACCCTTGCTGTCACGAGGATTGATGATCAGGGCGCCAATGCCCTGCGCCACCATATCCTCGACGTCGGCGATTTGCTTGTTCAGATCGTTCTGCGCATCCGCCGAAATCACTTCGCATCCCAGTTCCTCGGCATGCTTCTTCGCCGAGACGTCCTGCGCAGCGAAATACGGCGCGTCGAGCGTCTTCATCGAGACGCCGATCTTGCAATCGGCGGCTTGAGCAGCGCCGATCGTCAGGAGCGAAGCCGCTGCTGCTAGCGCGATATTCAGAGCAATCTTGTTCTTGCGGGTCATGGTCTCTCCTCCACCGTTAGGACGCATTTGGTCCAAGCCATCCTCTTGGCTTGTTTTGTAGCGTAATTACCGATATTTTTATCGTCAATAGCTTTTTGCCGACATTCGCCAATTTTTACCGCCAGTTTTGGATATCAATTACCTCTTGCAGGTACGGCTGGAATTATTTATGTAATTTTACTACCAATTGAACGTGGAGCTTAGGATGCTAAAGGAACCGGTCAGGAGCGTCGTCGACGTGAGCACGGGCGGCATGAGTGGAAACACGGGACGCTACGAGAAGCGGCTGAGCGAACTTGCCGGGCTATATCAGGACGCCGACGCGCACCGGGCGATGACCGAGCGCCTCAATGATCCTGTTGTCTACGCCGTCGAGGATTTCCGGCCGGGCAACCAAGCCGGAGATCTGATCTATGGGGTGACACGCATGGGCCCCGGCCGAATCGGGCAGGAGTTCTTCCTGACGCGCGGTCATATTCACGCGAAGGCCGATCGGCCGGAGATCTATTACGGGCAACAGGGCAACGGGCTGATGCAGCTCGAATCGCCTCAAGGCGAAACCCGCATCGTCGAGATCGGTCCTCAGACGATCTGCTACGTGCCACCCTACTGGATCCACCGCTCCATCAATATTGGCGACGACGATCTCGTCATGGTGTTCGCCTACCCGTCGGACAGCGGCCAGGATTATGGCATCATCGCGGCATCCAACGGTATGCGCCATCGGGTGATGGCCGATGACGCGGGCGGCTGGAAGCTCGTCGAGAACGAAGATTATCGGCCGCGCAGCGGCGAAACCGCCGCTGCCATCATGAAGCAACATGCGTGAACCGATGCCAGGAGAGACCCATGGACAACCCGATAGATCTGATTGCCGCCGTCGGCGTCGTGCCCGTGATCGCCATCGAGCGCGCAACTGACGCCGTGCCACTTGCTGACGCGCTCCTGGAAGGCGGTCTCCCCGTTGCCGAGATCACGTTCCGGACGGAGGCCGCGGCCGACGTCCTGGCAGCGATCCGCGATGCGCGGCCAGAGCTGTGCATCGGTGCCGGCACGATCCTCGACAAGCATAATTTGCAGCGCGCGATAGCGAGCGGCGCGCGCTTTGGGCTCGCGCCCGGTTATGATCCCGATATTGTCGACGCCGCCAGGCAAGCCCACCTGCCCTTCTGCCCCGGCATCATGACCCCGACCGATCTGACACTTGCCACGGCGCGCGGCGTGCGCCTCGCGAAGTTCTTCCCGGCCGGTGTCGCAGGCGGGCCGAAGGCCCTGTTAGGTATCGCCGCGCCATTTGCCCATCTTGGCGTCCGCTTCATTCCCACCGGCGGGGTGACCGAAGCCACCATTGGCGACTGGCTGGCGATCAAGCAGGTGGTCGCCGTCGGCGGTACGTGGATCGCCAAGACGGAAGACATCCGGGAGGGCCGTTTCCGTGCGATCTCCCGCGCTGCGGCCGAGGCCGTCAAGGTGGCGAAGCAAGCCCTGGAGAAGCGCGCGTGACCCGATACCAACCAGCAACCCAGCCAACGCTCTATTTCATAGGCGTCACAACGGCAAAAAGCTCGATCATGAAAGTCTTCCCGGCCTGGGCGGACCATCTCGGCCTCAAGGATGCCCTCATCAGAGGCATCGACTTCAAGCTTCATGACGACCCGGCCGCCTACCGCGCCGCAGTCGAGTTCATCCGCGATGACCCGCTTTCGATGGGCGCCCTGGTGACGACGCACAAGATCGACCTCTTTGCCGCCTGCAAGGACCTCTTCGATGTGATCGATCCCCATGCGAAGCTGATGGACGAAACGAGTTGCATCTCGAAGCGCGATGGCAAGCTTGTCTGCCACGCCAAGGACCCGATCTCCTCGGGTCTCGCGATCGACGGGTTCCTTGGCGAGGGTTATTTCGACCGCACCGGCGCCGATCTGTTTTCCATGGGCGCTGGAGGGTCGACCATCGCGCTCACCTGGCACCTGATGCGCCGTTCCCGTGGCAGCGACGTCCCCGGTCGCATCGTCGTCTCGAACAGAAGCCAGCATCGTCTGGACGAGATAAGGCGCATCCATGAGAGCATCGAAAGTGACGTGCCCGTCGAATACGTGCTTGCACCGAAGCCCGAGGACAATGATGCCGTGCTTGCCCGGCTGAAGCCTGGCTCGCTCGTCATCAATGCAACCGGCCTTGGAAAAGACGCGCCCGGCTCGCCGCTCTCCGACGCCGCAGGGTTTCCAGAGAAGGCGGTCGCCTGGGACCTCAACTATCGCGGCGATCTTGTCTTCCTCGATCAGGCGCAGGCCCAGCAAGCGGAGCGATCATTGCAGGTCGAGGACGGCTGGACTTATTTCATCCATGGATGGACACAGGTCATTGCCGAGGTTTTCGATGTCGAAATCCCGACATCCGGTCCTGCCTTCGACCGCATTTCCAACATAGCGCGAGAGGCGGCCGGACGATGACCACAAGCGCCCGAATCCTCGTAACGCCTCGTTCGCTCACCGCGGAGCCGCATCCGGATGTGGAGCGGCTGCGGGCGAACGGCTTCGACATCATCTATTCGCGTCCCGGCGCCACCCCCACCGAGGAAGAGCTTGTTGCTCTTGTTCCCGATTGCGTCGGTTGGCTCGCCGGTGTCGAGCCGGTGACCCCGCGCGTCGTCGAGGCCGCCGGCAATCTCAGAGTGATCAGCCGCAACGGCGTCGGCGTCGACAATCTGCCGGTGGACATGCTGGCAAAGAAGGGCGTCAAAGTGATGATCGCCGAGGGCGCCAACGCGCTCGGCGTCGCCGAACTGACGCTCGGCCTGATCTTCAGCGCCTTGCGCGCAATCCCGCTTGCCGATGCAGGGATCAAGGCGGGCAACTGGCCGCGCATAAGGGGCATCGAAATCCGCAGCCGCACCGTGGGGATCATCGGGTGCGGGGCGATTGGCCGCGAAATCGCGCGGATGGTCATTGCGCTCGGCGCGAAAGTCATCGCCTACGATCCTCTGAGGCCCAATCTCGATTTGCCCTCGAGTGGTTTTGAATATGCCGAGATCGATGACATCATAAGCCGGGCGGAGATCCTTTCGCTGCATTGCCCACTTCCCAAGGATGGCTCGGCGATCATCGACCGCAAACGATTGTATTCCACCCGACCGGGTCTTGTTCTCGTCAATACGGCCCGGGCGCGTTTGGTCGATGAAGACGCCTTGATCGACGCGTTGAACGACGGACAGCTCGGTTGCTATGCGACGGACGTCTTCGAGCCGGAACCCCCCGTCTCCCTGCGGCTCGCCGGACACCAACGCGTCATTGCAACGAGCCACATCGGAGGCTTCACGGCGGAAAGCGTCGAGCGCGCCACCCGGATCGCCGCCGACAATCTCCTTTCGGCGCTACAAGGTTGACGAGCAATGACGGGTAGACTGACGGAGAGAGGTTTCGCGGGCCCGCTGACGGGGCAATTGGCGGAACGGCCCCGGGGCGCGGCGCGCCTCTTCTGGTTGGGACAGGCAGGCTTCGTCGTCGACGTCGCAGGCTGCCGGCTGGTGATCGATCCCTACCTGTCCGATTCACTCGCCGTGAAATATCGGGGAACGCGGTTTCCTCATCAGCGCCTGATGCCACCCCCAATCGAACCGGCGGATCTCGTCGATGTCGACTACGTCCTGTGTACCCATGCCCATACGGACCATATGGACCCGGGAACGCTGCCGGCCCTGTTCGCCACCAATCCGTCGGCGCGGCTGGTGGCGCCGCGCGCCGTACAGGCTGCGGCGCTTGAAAGATCTGGCCTCGACGCGCAGCGTATCTTCCTCGTCAATTCCGGCGAGGCGCTCGACCTTGGCAAGGGACTTCGCCTTGTCGCAACCCGCGCCGCCCACGAAGCCCTGGAGCAGGATGCCGACGGCAATCACCGCTTCCTCGGTTTCCTCTTCCAAAGCCAGGACACGAGCATCTGGCATTCCGGCGATACGATTCCTTTCGAAGGTCTCGTCGAGGAGGTTGCCGCACTCAATCCGGATATCGCGCTGCTGCCGGTGAACGGCCGCCGACCGGAGCTGTCGATGCGCGGCGTTCCGGGCAACCTTACCTTATCCGAAGCGGTTGAGCTTGCCGGCGCCATCGGTGCTGGCGCGATGGTCGCCCATCACTACGGTCTGTTCGACTTCAATACCATCGATCCGGAGATGATCGATGCGATGGCGCGATCAACTGGGATTCCACATCTCGTTAGGGCCAGGGAGGCAATTGCCCTCGAATGGGCTCCGTCCTAGCATGTGCTGGAAAGGACAATGCTCATGGATACCGATTCGCGCCTCGAAGGGCGTAGCCTTGGTGGACGAAACATAATCGAAGTCATCCGCACGATGCGTGCCGAACTGCGCAAGTCCGACAGAAAGGTGGCCGACGTCGTCCTGGAGGATCCGCGCCGCATTCTGAACGCCACCGTCGGAGAAACGGCCGCCCTGGCCGAAGTCAGCCAGCCGACCGTTCTCAGGTTCACGACAGCCATCGGCTGCAGCGGCTTTCCCGATTTCAAGATACGCCTCGCCCAGAGCCTGGCACTCGGCACGCCGGCGACCCATTCGGTGCTGCTCGACACAGACAAGCCGGAGACGGTGGCCGAGAAGATCTTCGACTATACGATGACCAGCCTCGACTGGGCCCGTTCCCGCCTTGACAAGCAGGCGCTGAACGAGGCGATCGACATATTGACGGCTGCCAAGTCGATCGTCTTCTTCGGCTTCGGCGCATCGGGCATCGTCGCCCGGGACGCGCAGCAGAAGTTCCCGCTCTTCGGCGTGCCCTGCGGCGCAGAACTGGATTCGCATCAACAGGTCATGGTCGCTTCGATGATGAAGCCGGGCGAAGTCGCCTTTGTCATCTCCAATACAGGCACGACGCGCTCGATCATCGAGATCGCCCGCATCGCTCGCGACAATGGCGCGACGGTCATCTGCCTCACGGGATCGGACTCGCCGCTGACCAACTTCTGCGACGTCTCGCTGATCGTCGAGACGCTGGAGAATACCAACATGTACACGCCGACGATCTCGCGCATCGCCGCTTTGGTCGTGATCGACATTCTCTCGACGAGCGTTGCCATGCGCCGGCCGGCGGAATATCAGACCCGCATCCATCAGATGAAGCGCCAACTGTCCGACATGCGGCGCATGCAGCCGATTTGAGTTCGCGGCGCTTTGCAGAGACCTCTTGCCCGGCGCCGCTTGTACCGCCAATCGCCGGTGCTATGACTTCACGCGAGCCGTGGGAGAAGATCAGGCAGACTGACCGGCCGCAGGCCCCTGGCATCCACGCCCACATCAAACTGTCGCCGCATCGGTTTCAATCTGCCATGGGAGTGGCCGTGCAGATTGATCGACCGCTTCCCCATCTGGTTCCAGGTTCGGAACGGATAATGGCATAAAACGAGCAACTGCCCGTCGACGCTGAGTTCCGCATAATGCTGTATGCTTTGCCAGCCGCTCGCTTTGATCGTATTGAGCGGATCGTTGTTGCCCACAACCAGATGCTTCCTGCCGTTTAGCCGGGAGAGCAGGTCCTCCGCAAAGCCTGTTTTCTTTGACGCGAAGTCGCCGAGGTGCCAGATTTCGTCCTCCGGCGAGACCGTTTCGTTCCAGTTGGCGATCAGGGCAGCGTCATGTTCGGCCAAATTGGAGAACGGCCGACGATCGATGCTGAGCACCCGTGGCTCGCCAAAATGCGTGTCACTCGTGAAATAGATCATCTTGCTAACCGCTGCCTGACCTGCACCCCCGTCAGTCTGTGCACAGGTGAGGCACTATTGACCGGGATGCGACGCTAGCCGGAAGCCACAGGAACAAACATTCCGAGCTTCACGTCCTTCAGTACGACGTTTGTGTGGATTCTCTTGATCTGAGGATTCTGCGACATGATCTGCGCGGTGATCTCGTCGTACTGGGTGACATCCTGGGCGGTGATGATTGCAACGAGATCCACGGATCCGGTCACGTAATAGACCTGCTGGATGTGATCCTGCTTATCGACCCACGTGCGGAATCTCGCCAGAGCATCGTAGTTTTCACGCTCGATCTCCATGCCGGCGATGAACGTCATCGGATTTCCGGCGACCTTGCGGTCGACGAGGGCGATCTCGGCGGAAATGATTCCGTCCTCGCGCATCCGCTTGAGGCGGCGTTGAACGGCGGACGCCGAAAGGCCGATGATGTCGCCGATCGCCTCCGCTTTGAGCTGACAGTCGCGCTGCACGATCTCGAGGATCTTCCGATCGAATTGGTCCAGTGGCTCCGTCATTGTCTCCTCGCCTCGATGATTTGCCGCAGCCTATACCTGATTGGCGCGGCGCGTCGCCCCAAATTCGCATCAAGGGCGCCTTTTCCCGGCGTGCAAGGTCGAGATTCCTGCGTCAATGGGCGCATCACTTTCCTATCGCGCAATAGGCGTGGCGCCGACTTGCAAATTATGGACATAAGAAGTCTTTGCGTCGGTCGTCGTGCTACAACCGTTCGAGGATCTCGCCGACGTGATTGCAATGGCGAACGAACCCGAAATAAGCCTCACGCCGGCATCTTCACTGGCAACAACGCCGATGCGCTCGCATCGACGCAGGCGGCGTGATGATCAGCGATCCCTCCGACTATCGCGTCGATGCCATCCCGTTTGGAGGCTTGGCAGCATGGGCCGGGAGGGCGTCCGCTTTAGAAGGAGATGACGCAACCGAAGGTCATCTGCCTCCTTCGAATCCAGCGATTTGGCCGCATAATTTCCAGATCGCCGCACAAACTCCGCGTTCAAAACAGCAAATGCGCGGCAAAGCCGCCCGGCTAGGCAATATTATTGCGGACCAAATAACCAAAAAAACCGCAATGGGACCGACAGGAATGACTGGAAAGGCCGCCGCCTTGCTGGTGGAAGAAGTCCACAAGAGCTTTGGGCATCACCACGTCCTGAAGGGCGTATCGCTATCGGCACAAAAGGGCGACGTTATCTCGCTGATCGGGTCCTCAGGCTCCGGAAAGAGCACGTTCCTCCGTTGCATCAACTTTCTCGAAATTCCGGACCGCGGCCGCTTCGTCATCAGCGGCGAAGAAAATCCTGATGAAGCCGAGCCGGGGCGAACGCGCGCATCCGGCCAACTGGCGACAGATCGAGCGGATCCGGACCGGCCTGGCCATGGTGTTTCAGAGCTTCAACCTGTGGGCTCATATGAGCGTGCTCGACAATGTCATTGAGGCCCCCATTCATGTCCTTGGGACAAATCGCAAGGAAGCGATCGAGCGGGCCGAGGCCTTGCTGTCGAAGGTCGGTCTTTACGACAAGCGGCACGCCTATCCGGCGTTCCTGTCAGGTGGCCAGCAGCAGCGCGCCTCCATCGCCCGCGCGCTCTGCGTCGATCCGGCCGTGATGCTGTTCGACGAGCCCACCTCCGCGCTCGATCCCGAGCTCGTCGGCGAGGTGCTGAAGGTCATTCGCGAACTGGCAGAGGAGGGACGCACGATGCTGCTCGTGACGCACGAGATGAAATTCGCTCGTGACGTCTCCAGTCACGTGATGTTCCTGCATCAGGGGCGCGTCGAGGAGGAAGGGCCGCCTGCCCAGGTCTTCGGTGCGCCGCTCAGCGCTCGCTGCCGCGAGTTCACCGGAGGTCTCAGCCATTGATGCGTCCGTTTCCATTCCGACGAAAACTAGAAGGGGTAGTCGAATGAAGTTGTTTTCCATCCTGATGGCCGGCGTGGCCTTCTCACTTGCAGGTGCGGCCAATGCGGAAGTGCGCTTCGGCATCATGAACGAGGCCTACCCGCCCTTCTTTACGAAGGATCCGTCCGGCAAATGGATCGGTTGGGAAATCGAGCTGATGGACGCGGTCTGCGCGGAGATGAAGGAGACCTGCTCCATCGTCGACATGTCCTGGGACGGCCTTATCCCCGGCCTCGAGGCGAAGAAATTCGAAGTGATCTGGTCGTCGATGTCGATCACCGACGAACGCAAGAAGACGATCGACTTCACGGACAAATACTACAACACGCCGAGCAAGCTGATCGGCGCCAAGGACGGCAAGCTCGGAGCAGCCCCCGACGATGTTGCCGACAAGACCATCGGCATCCAGGTCTCGACGATTCAGTCCGAATATTACAAGAAGTATTTCGCCGACAAGGCATCGGAACAGACATACGCGACGCTCGACGAAGCCTTCCAGGACCTGGCCGCCGGCCGGATCGACTATGTATTCGGCGATGCCATTCCGCTGGCGGAGTTCCTGAAATCAGGCTTCGGCAAGGATTGCTGCGAAGACAAGGGCAACGTCAAGGACGACGCGGCGATCCTGGGAACCGGCATCGGCGGCGGGCTGCGCAAGGACGACGCCGCTCTCCGCGACAAGCTCAACGCGGCGATCGCCGCCGTCAGAGCCAGCGGAAAATATGCCGAGATCTCCAAAAAATACTTCGACTTCGATCCCTATGGCGAATGACGGGACGGGCAATCGGCGCATGACGGGTCATGCGCCGATTGCCCTTTGCCGCCTTGACCGGTCAAGACGGGCTGTGTGCCGCGAATAGGTCGCGGGGTGCGGGCGGAAGAAACGACAAACTTGTCCCGGCCAACCGGAGAACCGTGCTCCGGTGCGGTCGCCGGCAGGCTCGACAGTCCCCTTGCCTTTGAATGGAATCAGGTAGATCCGGATGTCATCCACCCAATCGCTCTTGGAATTGCTCTCCCCCTACCCGCCCGGGTGGGGAGGCGTCCTTCTCGCCGGAGCGCTCTCGACCGTCTTGATCTCGCTTGGCGCTTATTTCGTCGGCATTGTCATCGGCTTGACCGGCGCGATCGGCAAGCTGAAGGGCAACCGCCCGGTTCGGTTCGTCCTCGATCTTTACACCACGGCTGTTCGCGCCATCCCGGAACTGATCCTGATCATCGGCCTCTATTATGCGGGAACCGATGGGCTGAACCGCATCCTGCTGGCACTCGGCCTGCCGGCGGTAGAGATCAATGGTTTCGTCGCCGCCGTCGCGGTTCTCGGCATTGTTCAAGGCGCCTATATGACCGAGGTGTTTCGCGGTGCGATCCTCGCCATTCCGGTCGGGCAGATCGAGGCGGCGGCCGCCTTCGGAATGAGACCTCGGCTCCGGTTCCGCCGCATCGTGCTGCCGGCCTTGATGCCGAATGCGCTGCCTGGCCTTGCCAATCTCTGGATGTGCGTCACCAAGGACAGCGCGCTGATTGCCGTCGTCGGCTATCAGGAGCTGGCGCTCGCGACACGGATCGCGGCCGGCAACACCAAGCACTACTTTCTGTTTTTTCTCGCCTCTGCCGCGCTCTACCTCGCCATAACGCTGCTCTCCAACGTCCTTTTCTCGGCGCTTGAGACCCGCTTCCGGCGCGGCCAGCCGAAAACCGCATAGGACAGACCCCGTGAATTTCTCGTGGATATTCTCCTATTGGCCGCTGCTTGCCGCAGGCGCGGTCCAGACAGTCCTGCTGCTGGTCATTTCGGTCGGCTTCGGCTTCGTTCTGGCGATCGGCCTTGCCTTGACCCAGGTGATCGGTCCGCGCTGGCTCAAAGTGATGGCACGCGGCTACTGCACCTGCCTGCGCGGAACGCCACTCCTGATCCAGTTGTGGCTGCTCTACTACGGCGTCGGTTCGCTGCTGCCAATGATCCCGGGCCTGCGCGCAAGCTTCCTCTGGCCAATCCTGCGCGAGGGCTTCTTCTTCGCAGCCGTGAGTTTCACCCTCAACTATGCGGCTTACGAGGCCGAGGTGCTGCGCGGCGCGCTTCTCGCCGTTCCCAAGGGTGAGCTCGAGGCGGGCCGGTCATTCGGCATGTCTTCCTGGACGCTGCTCAGGCGAATCTGGCTGCCTCGCGCCATCCGCATCGCATTGCCGACGATCGCCGGCGAGGTCGTGCTGCAATTGAAGGCAACCCCTCTCGCCTTCACCGTGACCGTGATGGACCTCTACGCCGTGGCCTACAAGGTGAGGCAGGACACGCTGCTGGTCTACGAACCGCTGATGGTCGTGACCGTCTTCTATGTCTGCCTGACGCTCATCATCACGCGCGCCTTCAAGATCGTCGAAGCCCAGGTTCCGGTGCGGCGCTAGCGCGGCAAGTTGCCGATCGATTTGGCCGCGCACGAGGCCCTTGCAGCGCTTTTTCTCGGCAGATCGGGAGCGCCTGAGCGGCCAAAAACATTCAGAGAGCACTAGAGTCCGTATCGAAACGCATCTCAGAAAGGTCTTTCATGTTCTCGAATCTGGTGAGCCCCATGGCCATGGCGGAGAGCCACAGCCAGGCGATGATCCGGCCGCATGCTGCTGGCCGCCCGACCCTGCATTGGGAAACCCTGGCGCTCGACGGTGGCCTGGAGATCGATCCGACGACAAGGGCAATCGCCCCCAATATCTCGATGTCGGTCAACAATGTGCTGGTCCCCGGTGAGGGTGCCTTTTCAGCCGACGGCGTCGAGGATCTGACGGCGCTTCCATTCCTCTACGCGCGCTGGACCAATCCGACGGTGCGGCAGCTCGAGCAGCGAATGGCCGCACTCGAAGGCGCCGATGACGCGCTGGCGACCGCGACCGGCGTTGCCGCGATCGCCGCCACCTTCCTGACCTGCCTCAAGAAGGGCGATCATCTGATCATCAGCGATGTCTGCTACGCGGGCGCCAACGAGCTGGCACGCCGGATATTGCCCGACTACGGCATCGAGGTGACCGCCGTGAACATGTCGCGCCTCGACGAGGTCGCTGCGGCCTTCCGGCCCAATACGCGGCTCGTCCATTGCGAAAGCCCCTGCAACCCGATCCTGCGGCTGACCGATCTTTCCGCGGTGGCAGCGCTTGCACATCGGCACGGGGCAATCGTTTCCGTCGACTCCACCCTTGCAACGCCGGTTGCGACCCGGCCGGTCTCCCTTGGCGTCGACCTCGTCATTCACTCCCTGACCAAATTCATTAATGGCCACGGCGACGCCCTCGGGGGCGTCGTTTGCGGAGGCAAGGACCTCGTCGAGAAAATCCGATCGCGCGCCGGCGTCTATCTCGGCGCGTCGCTCTCGGCCCAAAATGCCTGGCTCATCATGCGCGGCATCGACACGCTTTTCCCAAGGCTCCGGGCAGTATCCGATTCGGCGATGCGTATTGCCCATTTCCTTTGCGATCATCCGGGCGTCAAATCGGTCTCCTATCCCGGACTGGAGACGCATCCTCAGCACGCGTTGGCAAGACGCCAGATGAATGCCTTCGGCGGCATCCTCACATTCCAGACGGACGACCCGCGGAGAATGGCGATCCAGCTCGCCGACCGGCTGCGCGTGGTGCATTACGCCTTCTCGCTCGGCCACCAGCGCAGCATCGTGGTCCTTCTCGACACGAACGAAATGACGAAGTCGACCTATGGGCTGCAAGGGGCGCAGCTCGATGACTACCGCGCCTTCGCCGGCGATGGCGTCTTCCGCCTTTCGGTCGGCCTGGAGTGTGTCGAAGACATCATCGCGGACCTGGATCGGGCGCTGCAGGCGTGAGGCCGGAACCCCGACATCTCCCCGATGAAGACCGCAACGAGATCCCAGCCGAATTACCAGGCGTCCGGGATCGGCTGACGGCATTTGCGCTGTCGGCGGTCATCCGCCGCTGAAGCGAAGCAAAACTGGAGTCCATCATCAATGAGCCAAATACGTATTCTCGACGGCGGAATGAGCCGGGAGCTGATCCGCCTCGGTGCCGAACTCCGGCAACCGGAATGGTCCGCGCTGGCGCTGATCAAGAGCCCCGAGATCGTCGGGCGAGTTCATAGGGAATTCATCGACGCCGGGGCCGACGTGATCACCACGAACAGCTACGCGCTCGTGCCGTTCCACATCGGCGAGGAGCGTTTCCGCTCCAAGGGCCGCTCTCTGATCGAATTGGCCGGAAAACTCGCGCGAGAGGCAGCCGATGGCAAGACTGATCGGAAGGTCCTGGTCGCCGGTTCATTGCCACCGATCTTCGGCTCCTATGAGCCGGAGCGCTTCGACCCGTCGCGCGTGCAGGACTATCTGAATGTCCTCGTCGAAGGATTGGCACCTTATGTCGATGTCTGGCTCGGCGAAACGCTGAGCCTGATCGCGGAAGGGGATGCCGTACGCGCGGCCGTTGCCGCGACCGGCAAGCCGTTTTGGATCTCCTTCACTCTGGCCGACGACGGCGAGACCCTGCAAGACGACGAGCCGAGGCTGCGATCCGGAGAAACCGTGGCCGCGGCCGCCGGCTGGGTGGCCGGCTCCGGTGCCGAGGCGCTTCTGTTCAATTGCAGCCGTCCGGAAGTCATGGGGCACGCCGTCGCTGTTGCGGCCGCCACGTTCCGGGAAAGACAGGCGAATATCGGGATCGGCGTCTATGCCAACGCCTTCGAGGCGGAAGAAACGGAAGGCGCTGCCAATGAAACGCTTCATCACACGCGGGCTGACCTGACCGCCGACCGCTACTCGCGATTTGCCTGCGATTGGGTCGAAGCCGGTGCATCCATCGTCGGTGGGTGCTGCGGCATTGGCGCGCGTCACATCCACAACCTCGCACGGGCCCTGAGCGACTGAAGGGGCACAGGCATGCGGAAACCGCTATCTGCGGCCCGCCCCCTGTGCGTCCGGGAGTGACGGCTTTGCCGCGTGAACACGGCTTGTCGCAGCGATGGCGACGGCAATGACGACCAGGACCGTGGCGACGGCAAAAGTGGCTGTCATTCCGGCAGCGGCTGCGGCGGAACCGGCTGTCGCAATCTCGTTCGCCGCCGAGGCGAATGAAAAGACCGCTCCCATGACCGATGCACCGGTGATCAAGCCGAGATTGCGCGAGAGGTTCAGCAGGCCGGAGACGATGCCCCGGTGGTCAGGGCGAGCATCTTTCATCACGCCGGTATTGTTGGCCGCCTGGAACAGGGCGTAGCCGGCGGTGAGGATGACGAGGGGCATGACATAGCCGGCGACGCCGAACGGTTCCGGAGCAAGCGAGAGTGCGAGGCAACCGGTCGCCATGGCGCCAAGACCGGCGACAGCCGTGTACCTCGCGCCGAAGCGATCCACGAGCCGCCCCGCCGGAATACCCGCCAGCGCCGAGACGACCGGTCCGGCCGACATCACCAGGCCGACGAGCGCCGCATCCAGCCCCAGGCCGCGCGACAGGTAAAACGGCCCGACCACCAGCGTCGTCATCATGACCGTCGCGACGAGCATGCTCGTAGCAAGACCCGAACGCAGTAGCGGCTCGCGAAGCATCGCAAGATGGATCAGGGGTGAGGCCGCGCGGGACTCCACGAACAGGAAAAGGCAAATGCCGAAGATCGCCGCCAGCAACAGAAGCAGGTTGGTCGTGCCGAACGTGCCGCGCCCGATCGTCATGGCGAGCGCATAGGCGCCAAGCGTGAAGGCCAGCACCAGCGTGCCGATGACGTCGAAGCCGGGTTTGGTCGACTGCGATATCGGTCGATCCGCAGGCAGGGCATGGTGAGCGAGAAGCAGAGCCAGGAGACCGAAGGGCACTGTGACCAGAAAGATCGCCCGCCAGCCGAACGCGGCGATCAGCACGCCGCCCAGCGATGGGCCGAGCGCCGTCCCGATCGCGGACATTGTCCCGAGCAGCCCCATAACGCTGCCGGTTTTTTCCTTCGGTATGGCCTCGCCGACCAGGGCCATGGCAAGCGCCATCATGACCGCAGCGCCCAATCCCTGCACGGCTCTCGCCGCAATAAGCCAGGAAAGAAGCGGAGCGGCGCCGCACAAGGCCGAGGCCATCGTGAACAGGGCGATGCCGGCCAGCAGCAGCTTGCGGCGGCCGGCGATGTCGCCAAGCCTTCCGACGCTGATGATCAGCGTGGTGATGGCCAACAGATAGGCGAGGACGACCCATTGCACCTGCTGGAACGAGGCGGAGGAGGCCTGCGCCAGAGTGGGCAGACCGACGTTGGCGATGCTGGTTCCCAAAGAGGCCAACAGCATGGAAAGGGAGAGGCTGGCCAGCGTCCAGCGGACCGAGATGGTTCGGTCCCTGACTGCCGCAACCGTATCCTGTGGGTATGATGTCACCGTCGTCGTCCCTCTCAAAAAGCGTCGCCTGACAGGTAGACCCTCACTGGACATGGCGGAAGACGCACCGCTTGCACTTCATTCATGCATCTGACGCAATGTTGAACTGTGCTATCGTCGCCCGCATGTCGCACCCTGATCTCAATCTTCTCGTCACTCTCGATGCACTGCTTTGCGAAGGAAGCGTCGCCCGCGCCGCTCGAAGGCTGCGGCTGAGCCCCTCCGCCATGAGCCGGCAACTGGCACGACTGCGAGAGGCGACCGGCGACCCGCTTTTGGTGCGGGCCGGGCGCGGTCTTGTTCTCACGCCCCGCGCGCTCGAACTGCGCGAGCGGGTCGGCCGCATGGTGGAGGAGGTGGAAGCGGTGCTCAGGCCTGCCGATAGGCTGGATCTCGGTCGGCTGGTCCGGACCTTCACGCTGCGCACCAGCGACGGCTTCGTCGAGAATTTCGGGCCGGCCCTGATCGCCAAGATCGGCATCGAGGCGCCGGGCGTGCGGTTGCGCTTCGTCCCGAAGCTCGACAAGGACAGCACCCTCTTACGCGACGGCAGCGTCGATCTGGAGACGGGCGTCCTGGGCAGGAGCCAGAGCCCGGAGGTCCGCACGCAGGCCCTGTTCAGGGATCGTTTCGTCGGCGTCGTGCGCGTCGGACACGAGCTCTGCGGCGGCGAAATCACGCCTGCCCTCTACGCCGCCGGGCGGCATATCCTGGTTGCCCGCCACCGGCTCGAAAAGGGACCGATCGATGACGCTTTGGAGATGCTTGGACTGGAACGGGAGATCGCCGCGACCGTTGGCGGTTTTTCACCCGCGCTGGCGCTGGCGCGAAACTCGGATATGATCGCCACCGTTCCCGAGCGCCACACCGGCAATCTTCGCGCCGGCCTGCTGAGCTTTTCCCTGCCGGTACCCATTCCGGAGATCACCGTGTCGATGCTCTGGCACCCTCGCCTCGATGCCGATCCGGCCCATCGCTGGCTGCGGGAATGCGTTCGGGCAACATGCGTCAAGCCGCCCTCGAGCCCGCGTTCGGAATGAGAATGTCGCAATTGTCGCAGCTACAGCGCCGGCGTCTTAGACGCACAAAGGTCGCTGCGACACTTTGAATTGCTGCATGTTTATCCTTAGGTCGGCTCCGATTTTAAGGAAACATGCAGTAGCGCCGGCTGAACGAGCGCGCGGGCACGACAGCTACGGACGCCATGATCGCTGCACGAAGTGCGATCCGGGCGACACCGGACGATGTCTTCGCTTGAATGCCTTTGCGCTGCGCGAATAGATGGGGGGCAGAGTTGGCTCCGAAAGGAGAAATCCCTGGACATGTGTCGCCCCGGCGGTCCTGGCGGCCTCAAGCTGATCGTAGGTTTCGATGCCTTCGACAACCACGGTCGATACCGCACAGGAGGCCAGAGCGACCATGTCACGCAGCATCGGCGCTGCGTCACCCCGGCGGTGCGGGGCGAAACATGCGTCGATTTTCACGAGATCGGCCGGGATGGACAAAAGCGATTTGCCGGTCCCGAACTTGTCTATCGCAATTCTGTAGCCGATTGCCCGAGCGCCCTTGAGCAAGTCCGTAGCGACCGACAGCGTTTTCAGGGGTAGATTTTCCGTGACTTCGAGGACCATGCGCGTGGCCACTGCGCCATGCCTGGCAAGTAGATCGTAGAGCACCCTGCAGCTTCGCTCGTCGGCGATATTCTCAGCCGAGATGTCGCAGCCAAGCACATCCGACGGATGACAAGCGAGCCATTCAAAAGCCAGGTCGAGGAGATCGAGGCCAAAGGCCAGATCAACTTTTGAGGCTTCGGGGAATGCTGAAAACTCTCCGCGGGTCCTGACCGTGCCGTCGGGCTCCACGAACCTCCCCAGGCACTCCGAATAGAGGACCTTGCTGGACTCATCGACGGCGTTGATCTGTTGCAGAGAAAAACCAATCCGCCCGTGCTGCATCGCCCGCACGGCACCGGCAATTGCGTCGTCAAGTGTCTCCAAATTCATGGATCAGCTGCCCCGTCCGGATTGCCGGACGGATGCCGACTACTGCCGGCACCGTCCGCGCGCTGGTTCAGTTCGCAACATCCAGTTCCGTTTCAGACGACGTGTCCGAAGTGTCCGGCAGCGTCTCGCGTATTTCGTCGATCTTGCCGACGGCCGGTCCGACGCCGAGTATCTCCTTGGCCTCGAGAAGATCGTCGTCGGTCACGACGCCGTCTTTCGTGAAGCTTTCGAGTGCCTCGCGGAGTGCGTCGTCGCTCAAGGCAGGATCGGTNATTTCGTCGATCTTGCCGACGGCCGGTCCGACGCCGAGTATCTCCTTGGCCTCGAGAAGATCGTCGTCGGTCACGACGCCGTCTTTCGTGAAGCTTTCGAGTGCCTCGCGGAGTGCGTCGTCGCTCAAGGCAGGATCGGTCGGGGTGGCGTCGGGGCCATTCTCGGCCTCGAACTCAGCATAGTCGATCGCATAGGCCGAGATCGCCGCCATGCGGGGGTCATTGGAGTTGAGATAGGCATGATAGTTCCTGTTCAGCGAACTGAACCCGGAACTTAGCCCTTCGGCTTCAGGATCCGCTTCAGACAACGTGTCCGACGTATCCAAAGTGTCCGACGTATCCAAGGTGTCCGACGTATCCAAGGTGTCCGACGTATCCAAAGTGTCCGGCAGCGTCTCGCGTATCTGGTCGATCTTGCCAACTGCTGGTCCGACGCCGAGTATCTCCTTGGCCTCGAGAAGATCGTCGTCAGTTACGACGCCGTCTTTCGTGAAGCTTTCGAGTGCCTCGCGGAGGGCTTCGTCGCTCAAGGCAGGATCTGTCGGGATGGCGTCGGGGCCATTCTCAGCCTCGAACTCAGCATAGGCGATCGCATAGGCCGAAATCGCCGCCATGCGGGGGTCGTTGGAGTTGAGATAGGCGTGATAATTCCTGTTCAGCGAACTGAACCCGCGACCCAGACCGGCGGGTTCAGGGTCGATGCTTTTTGGCTTAATCGTGGCAACGTTTCCAGTTTTTACCGGTTTTCCTGCCTTGATCGTCTTCTTGGATTTGGTGCCGCGCGAGAAGAGCGACTTCAGGAGGTTATCGCCATTGCTCTTGCCGGACCGCGCCTTGTCCTGCTTGCCACTGCCGGAATGAGATTTACCCTGCCCCCCTCCGTTGCCATTGCCGTTGCCGCCACCGTTGCCGCCGCCATTGCCGCCGCCGTTCCCGCCGCCATTGCCGCCTTTGGCAAAAGCAACCCCTGAGGCACCGAAGGTGACACTTGCCAGCGGGGCGATCGCGATGGCCAGTGCGACGACGCTCCGTCCGATTGTCTTGGAAATAGCCATAGCCGGCCTCCTTTGGTAATACTCGCCCCGTCAGCGCAGGGCGTCGAATTTCGAACCAATGCGACGGTAGCTTGCGTGACGCCGCGACACCACAGCTGTCAGACTATTGCGTTGGTAAGTAGGACTTAGGTCTGACAGACCCCCCACAAAAAGTCCGACCAACTGACGCAAGAGCGTGGCGCGCCATTGACCCGCCGACCGGAGGCGGTAGTTTGTCGGCATCGATCCAACCGATGTGCCGCCAGCGAATCGAGCGGACAAGCCCGAGATTTGTCGTGCGCGCCAAAGATTTGATTACACGATGGAATGCGCAGCCTTTGGCGAAGCAGTTCCTGACGGCCGGCGGCATCGTCGCAACGTTGGCGATGCTGGTGGTCGGCGCATTCGTCACCAGTCTCATAGAGGACGCCGTCACCCGAAACTCGGCGGCGACGACCGCGCTCTATGTCGACAGCGTGATCGCGCCACTCCTGCCAGACATGCAGACGACCGAAGTTCTCGACGATACGGTCTCGCGTGCGCTTGATGAGACGCTGGGACAGGGCGCGCTCGGCAACCGGTTGCTGGCCTTCCGCCTCTGGCGTGCAGACGGAACTATCCTCTACGCGAACGAACAGGACATGGTCGGAAAGCGGTTTGAACTCAGTCCCGAGCTGAAAGCCGCATTCGATGGCCAAGTGGTCGCTCAGTTCAAGCCGGTTGACGACCTGGACAACGAGACCGAGCGCGCGGCCAACATGCCGCTCCTCGAAATCTACAATCCGGTGCTGCAGCCCTGGTCGGGACAGGTCGTCGCCGTTTCGGAATTCCATGAAATTGCCCATGACTTCGAGCTCAGCTTGGGTCGGGCCCGAATCCTGACGTGGCTGGCCGTTGCGGCGTTCACGCTTGCATTCTTCATTGTGCTTTCTGCAATCGTCATGCGCGGCAGCAGAACGATCGAGAAGCAGCGCCTCGCGCTTAAGCAGCGCGTCGACGAACTGTCTGCTCTGCTGTCGCAGAACGAGACGCTTCGTGGACGCTTGCAGCAAGCGTCGCAGCGAGCAACCGCCCTCAACGAGCAGATGCTGCGACGCATCGGTGCGGACCTGCATGATGGCCCAGCGCAGCTCCTGGCCTTTGCCTCGTTGAGGCTGGACAGCGATGCAGTGATGAACGCCTCGGTATCGACAGAAAAACGCGAGCGCGAGATTGCCGCCATTAAGGCAAGTCTCGACGAGGCGATGCATGAGATCCGGACCATCTGCAACGGGCTGGTCCTGCCGCAGATCGAAACCGCGAGCCTGCCGGAGATACTCGAGCGCTGTGTTCACGCGCACAAGCAGCGAACCGGTTCGGCTGTGGATTTGTCGCTATCCCGCCCGCCCGATCGTCTTTCCCCATCGGCAAAGATATGCATATACCGCTTCGTGCAGGAAGCGCTTAACAATGCTTACCGACACGGCGGAGGGGTTGGGCAGCGTGTCGTGCAGAGCATCGACGGCGACAGGGTGCGAATCGAGGTAGCCGATGGCGGGCCCGGCTTCGATCCGAGCAAGATAAGGCCCACCAGCCTTGGGCTTGCCGGTCTGAGGGAACGGATAGAAAGTCTTGGCGGAACATTTGAACTGAACGCGGCCGCTTCGGGCACGGTTGTCCGGATGTCGCTCGGCATCGAGGAGATTGGGCAGATATGACGACTGCGATTCGCGTTGCGGTGATCGACGATCATCCTCTGTTCAGAGAGGGAGTGACGAGAAGCTTGTCGGAGATCGACGGCTTCGAAATCATAGCCGAAGGGGGCTCACGCGACGACGCGCTGAGAATTGCCGAGAACCTGGCCCCTGACGTTATGCTACTCGATATCTCCATGCCCGGTAGCGGGCTGGAGGCGGTTCCGCTTATTCTTCAGATCGCTCCATCGCAAAAAATCGTCATGCTTACCGTTTCTGAGGCTGGCGATGACGTCAAGGCAGCTTTGCAGGGCGGCGCCAAGGGCTATGTCCTTAAGGGGATTGGATCGAGAGCGCTGGCGGATGTCATTCGTGCGGTTGCCTCCGGCGAGAGCTACGTGGCTCCGACACTCTCGGCCAAGCTATTGTCCAGCAGCGCCCCGGCCCCTGTCAGCAAATTCGACCTGATCCGCGACCTGACCACCCGCGAGCGGGAGGTTCTCAATCTTGTGGCGTCAGGATTGAGCAACAAGCAGGTCGCACGAAAGCTCAACCTGCACGAGAAGACGATCAAGCACCATATGACGCAGATCATGGCAAAGCTCGACGTCGCCAACCGGACCGAGGCTGCGATGGTGTTGCGCGACGCGCTTGACCGCCCGCTTAATCAATGAGGGATAGAAGCCGCTTCTGATCAGCCGAAGTCGCGCGCCGGTTTACAATGGTGCGTCCGCGGGCGTCTTTCATGATGTAGCGGCCGTCTTTGATCTCTTCGATCATTCCTTCGACGTGGCGAATTCTCAAGACCGAGCCGAAATCTCGCAGCGTCGTGCCTTTTCCGCTGGCCCCGCTCGAATTGCTATTGCTTGAACCGCCGCCTCCCTTCCCATTGCCATTTCCACCACCATTACCACCATTGCCACCATTACCGCCGCCATTTCCGTTTCCGCTGTTGCCGTTCTTGGCAAAGGCGGACTGGGCAGCGAGTTCAAGCGTAGATCCGGAGATGGTGACCTTGTAGGGAAGACTGGCAATGACAAAGCCGATCGCCACAGTGCATAGCGCCGCGACGAGCGTCCGCCCGTTGGTCTTTGCTTTGCTCCTCAGAAAAATCATTGGCGCACCATTCGCCTGACAGTGGCTTCCCCAAACACGTCGACGAGGAATGACCGGCTGATCTCGAACTCGGTGGAGTCGTGCCAATCCAGCAACTTTCTCATGCTCGCCTTATCTTGGGACACCTTGCCCACGGCGCAAACCAATCGTCAACCCGCGGCTTGCCACATCAAGCGATATTGGACCTTTCTCTCAACACGGTTGGACGTTCGCCCAGTCCCGATCAGACCAAGGTCCTATGACCTGCGGCCCCCCTCGCCGGGCTATGCCGCGGCAAAGAGAGCCCGCACAGGAAGGGACAGCGCTGCGCGAAGACCAGCGGCAAGAACGGCTCCGACGCGAATAAGTTCCTTGGAGACGTCGCTCGGACCTATGCGTGCGCTGATCAGACGAACCTATATGTCTCCAGACCTTGCGCCGATGCGCCATGGGTCCGAACTCCAAGGCCGGAACACGTCATGACGGTCGAGGTTGGGGAGGCAGGTTGCTGCCGCCGGCGCATGCAGAACCGAGGATAGAAACCACCTCATCCATTGGCGCCGGTGGTAGCGCTGCAACGGTGGACGGAAAGGCGAAAAGCCGCACCAGGATAAAGGAGAACCACCCGATTGCAGGTGCAGACAAAGGCCCAGGCGGTGGATCAAGGCACGTTCAGCAAGTTACAGACCGAGACCGAAAACCATGCCGCATGTCCCAGGTCAAAAACCGTCGGCAGCAAGACGAAAATCCTGATCAAGCAACAGTGACTGCGGCATCACCTCGCCTTTGCGTTGTCGAGACGACATGAAGGCAGCTCGCCCGCCGGTCGTTGCGGATTAGACAAAATCACCTATGGCGCTTTCTTCGCGTTTACGGCGACTGTCATGTGCTCGGGTGGGTAGACACGTGTTAGCTGGCGGTTGTCGGTGAGGAAATCCCCGATCAGAAGATAGCCGCTCATTCCGATTATCAGGATGAGTATGATTGCCACTGGCATTGCGGTGCCGGCCTCACGTTCCGGATAGCCTCGTGTCCTGTTTCGCATCACAACTCTCCATCCAGTTGGCACGGGAGGCCTCCCGGGCACATTCAGAGCGGCCTCATCTTTGCAGCCAGCTTTTCATTTTTGGGTGGCAGCACGACCTGCTCTTCAACGTTTAAGCAACCTCAGCACCTTTCGTTCCGCCAAAACACGGGCCTCGGACCTTTGCGTCTGGAGAGTAAGGCGAAGGACCGGCGCGCAAGCCCGACCAAGGTCCGGGCTCGCTGAGGGGAGGTCGCGGCTTTCCTCCCTGCCCAACCCGCAGCGGCGGAGCCTGTGACATGGCAGCCAACACGCCTTCATCACGGTATTTTCACTTTTAAAATAATCATTATTACGATAATTAAATGGCACTCGAAGCGGGGAAATCGCGCAATGGAGCACATCGACCATATTCTGGTCGTCGACGACGACCGAGAAATCCGGGAGCTTGTGTCGAGCTACCTGAAAAAGAACGGCCTGCGTGTCACCACTGTCGCCGACGGACGGCATATGCGCGCATTCCTGGAGGCGAACGAAGTCGATCTGATCATCCTCGACGTCATGATGCCGGGTGACGACGGCCTCGTGCTCAGCCGCGAGTTGCGTGCGGGCAGACACAAGACGACACCGATCATCATGCTGACGGCGCGCTCCGACGAGATGGATCGCATTCTCGGGCTCGAAATGGGCGCGGACGACTATCTCGCCAAGCCCTTTTCGGCGCGCGAGCTGCTGGCCCGCATCAAGGCGGTCCTCAGGCGTACGCGCATGCTGCCTCCGAACTTGCAGGTCTCGGAAGCCGGGCAACTGCTGCGTTTCGGGCAATGGAAGCTCGACACGACCGCAAGGCATCTCGTCGATCCGGACGGCACAGCGATTACGCTCAGCGGAGCCGAATACCGCCTTTTGCGGGTCTTCGTCGACCACCCGCAGCGCGTCCTGAACCGCGACCAGCTTCTCAATCTGACCCAAGGGCGAGAGGCCGAGCTCTTCGACCGCTCCATCGATCTCCTGGTCAGCCGCGTCCGCCAGCGGCTTGGCGACGATGCCCGGGACCCGACCTACATCAAGACGGTCCGCAGCGAAGGCTATGTCTTTTCCATGCCGATCGAGATCATGGAGGCCCGCTAATGGCCGCGCCTGCCTTTCTCCAGAGATTTCACCTATGGCCGCGCACCCTCAGAGCGCGGCTTTTCGTTATCCTCCTTGCCGGTCTGACGATCGCCCATGCCATGTCGTTCACGGTGCTGTTTTCCGAGCGCTACCTGGCCGCCAAGTCGATGATGTTCAAGAGGCTTGAAAACGATGTCGCCACATCGATCGCCATCCTTGATCGGCTGCCCGCGGCCGAACGCGCCGAATGGCTCGATGGACTTGATCGCGGCACATACCGGTTCGTTTTGGGGCGAGGCATTCCCGGGAGCCCGGCGCTTGACCCGGCCAACGCCGAAATCGCCTCGAGGATCCAGTCGGCGATTGGCGCGAAATACCCGATCGATGTCGAATCCATTCCCGGCGGATCCCGGCGCCTCCAGGCGCATCTGACGCTGAGCGATGGCGCGCCTCTGACAATAGACGTCAACCCGGCAGCCATCATGCCCTTGGCCGATTGGCTGCCCTACGTACTCATCGCGCAGCTTTGCCTGCTCGTCCTGTGCAGCTGGCTTGCCGTGCACCAGGCCATTCGTCCTCTCGCCGATCTGGCGCGAGCTGCCGACACGCTGGACCCAAACCGGAAGACGCCCCGGCTGAGTGAAGCAGGACCGAGCGAAGTCGCCTATGCGGCAACGGCCTTCAATGCGATGCGCGATCGCATCGCGCAATATCTTGAAGAGCGCGTGCAGATCCTCGCGGCGATTTCGCACGATCTGCAGACACCGATCACACGCATGAAGCTGCGGGCAGAAATGGCCGATGACTCCGCCGACAGGCACAAGCTGATCCAGGACCTCGGCGAAATCGAACGTCTCGTCAAGGAGGGGGTTGCCTATGCGCGCAGCGCCCACGGCAACGTCGAAAAGGCCTCGCGCATCGACCTCGTCTCGTTTGCCGAAAGTCTGGCCTATGACTATCAGGATACCGGCAAGGCGGTCACGGTCGGCGAAGCGAGCGGCGGCGCGGTTTTGACCAGGCCGCACGCCCTGAGGCGGATCCTCACAAACCTGATCGACAATGCCCTGAAATTTGCTGACAGCGCCGAAATAGAGGTACATCAGCTCACCGAAGAAACGGTGATCAAGGTACTCGATCGCGGCCCCGGTATTCCGGAAAGTCAACTGGAGGCGGTCTTGAAGCCGTTCTTCCGCCTCGAGCAGTCCCGCAACCGCAATACCGGCGGGACCGGCCTCGGCCTTGCCATTGCCCACCAGCTCGCGACAGCGATCGGCGCCTCATTGATCTTGTGCAACCGCAGCGGTGGCGGGCTTTCGGCGGAAGTGGCCATTCGTCGATAATGCAGTACCTTGGCCGGACACCGGCGCCCGGTCCGCATCTCGCGAGAACGCAGGGCAGCGGCCGCCGCCCCGTTTCTCACGTCGTTTTATGCGGCGGCAGTTGCTCAGGATGACAGCGGCTTGCCGGCCTGCTCCCGGACCATGTACTCGGCGTACCAGGTGGGCCAGTCCTCGTCCCGGTGGCCGAGCTGCTTCTCATATTCGCCGTGCGCGGCCTCCGCACGACGCAACGCGCTCGCGAGATCAGCCACCGAGGCGAATGTCGTCGTGTCCGCGTCGACGCGTCCGGGGAAGCGCGTGGTGACCTCCTGCAACAGCCAGCTGTTGCCTTCCGGATCGCTGAACGTGGCGTATGAGAAGTAGCTTTTCCGCTCCGGATCCCGACCGCTGACCGGCGGCTGTCCCGGACCGGCACGGTGGAAGATTTCGCTGACGTCGGCGCCGCGGCCGATCAGTTCGGCGCGCGCCGCCTCTATGTCCGACACGACGAGATACATCCCGTTTGCCGAGCCGGGCGCGGCCGACGTGACCCCCATGCCGAAGTGGATCGAAGACGGCGAGCCTGGAGGCGTGAACTGCACGACCCGAAACGTGTCGCCGACGGCGAAGTCGGCATCGAGCCTCCAACCGAGGCCGCCGTAAAATCGTTTGGCACGATCGACGTCGGAAACAGGGATGACGACAACCTCGAGCTTCATGTCGACCTTCTGCGCTCTCTCGGTGTTGGATGCGGTTGTCATGACTTTCTCCTTAAGTTTGGAAGGGTGATGCGCGCGCGCCGTGGTTCTTCAATTCGACGATCGCAGTGACCTGAAGCCGGCTCGGAGCTCCTTGGCGAAGACCTCGGGGATGCGCCGTCCCGGCCACCGGTAGTGTGCGTCTTGCCGGTGTAAAGTACCTTGTCGATCTCGGTCATGGTATCTTTCCTTTCGACAGAGCTAATGAAGCTGTTGACTTCACGACTGCCAATCAGATAGCCGCTCACGGAAACCATCGCCTTTAAGCGCTCCGGCCAGAGCGCGGCAATGATGTTGGCGGTTCGCGCTCCCCAATCGCAGCCGGCGATGATGGCCTTTTCGATCTTCAGCGCATCCATCAAGGCGATGATGTCGGTGGCAATCGCCGACTGCTGACCATTGCGCGGTGTATCATCGGAGAGGAAGCGTGTCGTTCCGTAGCCGCGCAAATAGGGGACGATCACTCGATAGCCGGCCACCGCCAACAGCGGCGCCACATCGACATAGGTGTGGATGTCATAGGGCCAGCCGTGCAGCAGAATGACCGGGGGTGCATCGCTCGCACCCACCTCGGCATAGCCGATATTAAGGACGCCCGCGTCGATCTGCCTGAGCGCGGCGAAGGATGTATTCGTGCCCGGCGTGATCGCCGGCATTCTTGATCCCGCCTGGCTCTCTGATTGCGCTCGAGCGGCGCCCATCATGCCGAGCTGGGCAGCGGCGACGGTGAGCGCCGCCGCGCCAATGAACCGCCGCCGCGGCTGATTGATTTCCTCTGTCATGGATATTCCCCATTGCGTGAACGACAGTCACCCCATCCGGCACTCATGTATCACCGCTGTGTGCTCGACGGAGCAAATTGAAAGCCCGTGTAGCAATCACGCGAAAAGATACAGTGGGGTACAATCCCGCTGCGTTTGGCCCCGCTGCGTTTGCCCCGCTGCGTTTGCCCACTGCGTTGCCCGGGTTGCCTCATGGGGCCGATACACTTTGGCGCGCATTTCGCCGGATCGTCTGGGGTGGCTGTCCGAGCGCGCGAAGGAAGGCACGGCGCATGCGATCGCGATCGGCAAAGCCGGCTTCCTCGGCGATCTCATCCATGGAATGCCTACCTTGCTCCATCATCAGCCGTGCCGCCTCCACGCGGAGATTCTCCACGGCCTTTGCCGGCGACTGCCCCGTCTCTGCCCGGAAAGCCCGGCTGAACTGGCGCGCGCTCAAGTTTGCCGCATCCGCCAGCTTTTCCACCGACAACATGCCGCGCAGGTTCGCCTTGGCGTAGTCAATAGATCTCTGGATGCGGTCCGACTTGGGCTCGAGCTCGAGCAGGGCCGAGAATTGCGATTGGCCGCCGGCGCGCCGGTGATAGACGACGAGCTTGCGCGCCACCGCGCGAGCAACGCCCTGGCCCTGGTCCTTCTCAATCATCGCCAGAGCCAGATCGATGCTCGCCGTCATCCCTGCGGACGTCCATACGCTGCCGTCGACGATGAAGATGCGATCCTCCTCGACCCGCACAGCCGGGAAGCGCTCTTGGAACTGGCGCGCAAAGGCCCAATGCGTCGTCGCCCGGCGCCCATCCAGCAGGCCGGATTCTGCCAGGATGAAGGCGCCGGTACAGGGTGCGGCCACCCGCCGCGACGTTTCAAAGGAACGACGCGCGAACGAGATCAGCCCCGGCGTCATCGGTTCGATCGTCGCGCCGGCGCCGAACATAACAGTGTCGTAAGCAGTATCATCGAAGGCTTTCGTGACGACGCCGAAGCCGGCCGACGACTTGACCTCGCCGCCGGTCTCGGAAATGAGCTCTATCCCGTAAGCCGGCTCTCCAAGCGCGAGATTGGCCATCTCGAAGGCGGTTACTGCCGCGAAGCCCATGAGCTGGAATCTTGGAAAGACGACGAAGCCGATCTTCTGCATGGCTCACCACGCCCTTGTCTGGAATCGCTGCAGATATGAGATTTCCGCCATAATATAAGCACGTATCAGACGGAAGCGGAACGCGCTCACTTGTCTCGCGCTGTCCGCACATGCCTGGTCTAGTCCGCTTATTTTCCGACCCCAACCCGATACCGAGCGGCCGGAACCCTGAGGGAAAGGTTCGGCATGAGCTTCTGGCGCGCCGCTTCGTAAGCCTCCCAATCGCCAGCGTCCGGCAGCGACGGAATGGTAATCCGCTCGCCGAAATCAAAACCGACGAGCGCAGCGTCCACCATGTCCTCGGCGGGCATGACGATCTCGCTCGGCACATGGTCCAACGGGGTGCCGGCGATGCCCCAGAAATCGGTCGCCGTCGCTCCTGGGAGGACCACCTGGATGCGGATATTCCTGTCGGCCAGTTCCTTCTGGAGCGACAAGGTGAAGGCGAGCACGAAGGCCTTGGTCCCGCCATATACGCCGTTCAGCGCTTCCGGCGCGACACCGACGATCGAAGCGATGTTGATGATCGCGCCGGCGCCACGCGCCACGAAGCCAGGCACCGCTGCGTAGGTCAGCCGCGTTAGCGCGTTGACGTTCAGCGTGATCATCTCTTCCATCTTGTCGATGTCGGACGCCAATAGGGGAGCGGTCGCACCGATGCCGGCATTGTTGACCAACAGGGTGATGCTGGCATCGGTCTGAAGCACCTTCTCGACGCGGCCGAGGTCAGCCTTGTCGCCGAGGTCCGCAGTAACGATCTCTATGGCCCGGCCGGTCTCGTCGGTCAGGCGCTTGGCCAGTTCATTGAGCCGAGCCCGGTTGCGGGCCACGAGGATCAGATCATAGCCCCTGCGTGCCAGGCGATCGGCGTAGATCGCACCAATACCTGAGGAAGCGCCGGTAATCAGCGCGGTACCTTTCGAGTTCTGGGTCATGACAGGCTCCATTCCGTTGAATTGGGAGCCCTGATAGTAAGGCGGGATCTTTATGTCTCAAATGTCATATATCCAGCAATTTAAGACATCGGCTTGCGTGCCCCAACTGGTGTCGCGATCGTGGCAAATGCACTCGGATCGCGCTGCCCGCAGCGTTTTTCCCGCAGGCGCCGAGCTTAAATCACCGCGATGACCCTGCCGGACGGATCGAGACGACACCGGATTCGTGCCTGGCGGACCTCGATGCCGCCTTGACCTGCATAGTCTATGCGCACGGCAAGCGGAGCAGTGAACGCACCGCTGCGATGCCGGAGCATCAGACCGGCACTTGCCGCACGCACACGTACGGCGCCAAGGGGCGACGCAGCCGACGCAATCGCCTGGCCGCAGACGCGGACCACGGCGCGTGGGGTGCCCGGAATCGCTGCAAGTGGCGCCGGGAACCGTGAGGGGTAGCCCCATTCACCGCGCTCGTATCCGGTGCGCCTCGCTTTCAACGGCCAAAGAATGCGTGGCAGAACGATGGACGATCGTACGCCCTTTGCCGGAGCAACGCTGGTGATCGTGCTTGCACCGCCACTCGCTGGTGATAGGGACCCAGCGGCTGCACCACCTGAAGCAACCCCGGAACCAGTGCCCGTGCCCCCACCGCTCGATGACCCGGCTCCCGAACCGGGGCCCGCCGATATGCCGCCACTTGTACCGCCGACATTACCGCTCACTCCAATGCTCGATGACCCGGCTCCCGAACCGGAGCCCGCCGATATGCCGCCACTTGTACCGCCGACATTGCCGCTCACTCCAATGCTCGATGACCCGGCTCCCGAACCGGAGCCCGCCGATATGCCGCCACTTGTACCGCCGACATTACCGCTCACTCCAATGCTCGATGACCCGGCTCCCGAACCGGAGCCCGCCGATATGCCGCCACTTGTACCGCCGACATTGCCGCTCACTCCAATGCTCGATGACCCGGCTCCCGAACCGGAGCCCGCCGATATGCCGCCACTTGTACCGCCGACATTACCGCTCACTCCAATGCTCGATGACCCGGCTCCCGAACCGGAGCCCGCCGATATGCCGCCACTTGTACCGCCGACATTGCCGCTCACTCCAATGCTCGATGACCCGGCTCCCGAACCGGAGCCCGCCGATATGCCGCCACTTGTACCGCCGACATTACCGCTCACTCCAATGCTCGATGACCCGGCTCCCGAACCGGAGCCCGCCGATATGCCGCCACTTGTACCGCCGACATTGCCGCTCACTCCAATGCTCGATGACCCGGCTCCCGAACCGGAGCCCGCCGATATGCCGCCACTTGTACCGCCGACATTGCCGCTCACTCCAACGCTCGATCCCCCATTCGTGCCGACCGAGGTTCCAGCGTTGGCTCCGCCTACGCTGCCGACGCTCGTGCTTACACCTGCCGAGGTGCCATTGCTGTCAACCCCCACACCAACGCTGACCCCGACACCGCCGACTTTGGCGCCGAGACTGACGTCAAGAGCCGAGGCAGGTCCGATCGCTGTTGTAATCAACAATGTGGCAGCTAGGTACTTGCGCATCACCCTGTTCCTCATCTTTGGGCAAATCAGCCCTCGACCCCCCACCTTCCATTATCAACGGCGACGCACCAACAACCGTTTGGGGAGCAGCGCGTCGGGGAGCGCAATCGTCACCGATCGAACGGATGGCGTTGGCTTGCGGGTCTCCACCTTGCGAATTTCCGGCGACCCGGAATCACGGACCGATCGGGCGCCCGTCCGCGCAACGGCCTTTGGACGTTCGCTGGCATTGCCGGCGCGCCCCTTCGCTCCATGCTCGATACCCCCAATGCGGCGCGGAGCTCGGGCCTTGCCGGCGTCACCTTCCTTAGGCTCCGTGGCAAGGTCGCGGCCATTGCGCTCGTCCTCCAAAGCCTTGCGCTCAGCCGCCGAGACCCTGGCCAATTCCTCCTTTGCCGCGTCGCGTTCCTGGCGCGCAGTATCGAGATCGCGCGCGAGCGACCTTCCCTTCTCGCGTTCCAGGGCGAGCGCTTCTCCAGCCTGCCTTGCTGCAGCCTCGGCAACCTTTCTAGCCTGCACAGCGGCGGCCTGCTCTGCCATTGCCAGCCTGGCGCGATCCTGCAGGGCAGCGGTCGATTGGCGGGCCAGGGCGAGGTCGCGTTCGTAGGCTGCTAGCTTGTGCCGCTCTTCTTCAAGCGCTCGCCTCGCATCGGCGAGCGCCACCTGCGCAACGTGTCGCGCTCTGAGCGCGGCGGCTTTTGATCGGATTGCTCCAGCGGCCTTGGTCTTCAGATGTTCGATTTCGCGCAGCACCACCGTCAGGTTGCGCGCAGCCGCACTCGCTTCCTCCACCATTCGAGCCTTCATGGTTTCGAGACCGGCCCGCGTAGCATTGAGCTCCTGTGTCAAGTTGGCGGCCCGTTCACGTTCCGCAGCGAGGCCCTGTATGTACGATAACGCATCGTCCCGAGCGGCCTGTTGCGCCACACGCGCGTCTCGGCGAGCCGCTTCGCGCTCCAGCCGAGCGGTCGCCAGATCACGAAGCAAAGCCTTCACCCTGGACCGTTCTCGTTCCAGAGCTTGCAGTTGCTCCGTCGCCGCAGGCTCGACCACGCGCGGTTGTTCCGCAGGCGACCGCCCCTCGACATCGGTCGTCTCGCGCGATGGTGGCACTTCGGGCACCGGGGTTCGTCGTTGGGCGATCGTCAACGGGCGTTCGTGACTACCGCTTGTGGCTTGCAAGCGATCGCCTGCCAGCTTCGCCAGTTCGCCGGCACGCAGACCCGCCGCCGGCAGGCGCCCGATTTCCGGGAGTACGAGCATCCCCGCTGTCCCGATCGTAAAAATATCGCTAAGCGGCGCCGCCTCGGCTACGCCGCCAAGCAGGGCATGCCATCCCGAAACGCGTATCCCGACCGCGTCCTGCGGGGCAAGCCGGTCGTCAATTGCCGACTGACCTCTCGTGGGAGATCCGAGCAGCATGATGAGGCAGAACGGAATGAGGCCGAGTGCCGCCCTGACTGACCCCCGGCGGGGACGATGACATGCAGTTGCCGTGGTTCGTCGGTCCCCACAATCGAATGCAGGGCTGTCGCACGTCGCCTCGGACCTTCTTACAAGATCCATGACTTGATCCTTCCGGCCATGCGCGACAGGGGCAAAGGTCATGCGCGCACAACGCTGATGATCCGCAAGCACTGCGTTCAGCGTAGCAAAGCCAGTTCGCAGCGGTGAGCTTCAAATGAGGCTAGGGATATCCACTAATCTGCTTAATTCGTCGTCATCCCCTAACCGCGATACTTCCTTAGGCTGCGCCGATGATCCCCCTCGCTCGACGCGAGGAGGCATTGTTTGTCCGAACTCGGAGGTGAGTCGACTGGGATCCGTTGACGCCTGGCTCAATCTCGCGGCGCCGGCGCATTGTCGGCAAAGGCCGCAATCTCGCGAAGCCTGGCGACGACGGCGGCGACGCGAGGCCACTGCTCAAGGGGCAGCCCGGCGCGCTCCGTGTTCACGGCCTGCGGAAACAGGAAGATGTCAGCCACCGATGGGACGTCGCCGACCGAATACTTGCCGGCCGGCTGTCGCTCGAGCAGCGCTTCGATCGCTGTCAGTCCCTCGCGAATCCAATGGCGATTCCAATCTGCGATCTCCTGCATACCTACCCCCGGAATGGCCCCAAGCCGGGCCGCCACCCTTGGCGGAAGGAGCGCATGGATTTCCGAGGCGATCGCGAGCGCGATCGACCGCACGATGGCGCGCTCCTCCAGTTTCCCCGGCAACAGGGCGGGCTTTGGGAAGCGCTCGTCGAGATATTCGATGATCGCAAGAGACTGCGTCAGGAGCACACCCTCATCCGTGAGCAGCGCCGGAACGAGGCCTTGCGGGTTCAGCTTGAGATATTCCGGCTTCCGGTTCAGCGCATCGGCACCGAGGATGGCGGTCGGCTGCCGCTCGACATGGAGCCCCTTCAGCGCAAGCGCGATCCGCACCCGGGATGCAGCGGAGGAAATCTTGTCCTCGAAAAGCTTCATGACGCCACTCCTCAGCGATTGAAGATTGCGGCAGTCGCCGCCGGCCCCAGTGAAGCCGTGGGGGACGGCATCGCCTGCATCGAGAACGCGTCAGACGCACGCGCCGGCCTGAAGAGCGCCGCAATTGCGGTCGGCTCGCGGGGGTCGGTATCCCAGGCGCAGGGCGCCGCAGCCAGCGCGATCATGGCAGTGGCCGTTACAAGAATGCGCATTGATTTCTCCTCTTTTACTTCAGACCATAATGATTATGATGCTAATTATAGACGTTGATCGCACTTCAGGGAGAGCTCATGCCCCGCCAGCCAAAGGAGCGTACGGAGGTCGCCAAGCTCGCCGACTTCATGTGCTTCTCGATCTATTCCGCCAATCTCGCCTATTCCCGGGTCTACAAGCCCGTCCTCGAACAGCTCGGCGTGACCTACCCGCAATACATCACGATCATCGCGCTCTGGGAGGAGGACCCGCAGACCGTGAAGAGCCTGAGTGAGAAACTGTTCCTCGAACCGAGCACGATGACCCCGATGCTCAAGCGCCTCGAAGCGATGGGATACGTCAAGCGGGCGCGCGACCGCGAGGACGAGCGCAGCGTTCACGTCTCGCTGACCGGAGCCGGCCGCCGGCTGCGCGAAAAGGGCCTCGACTTTCGCGAAGCAACGGTAAAGGCATCCGGCCTCTCTCCGGAAGAATTTCCATCCCTCCAGAAAGCCATCGCGCGGCTTAGGGACAATCTGATCAACGTCAGCAAGAACGAGCATTGAGCTCTTTCCCCGGCTCGCTTGCGCCTTTCCTCAGTCCTACGATCGCAGGCATCTTCCACCCTCAAATCGTTGGGCTGAGCCTGGCTCGCGCCGGTATCTCGAATGTGTTCACATGCCCGGAGAACTGTATCGCCATGTAGATAGGCAGCCCCGTCGCACGCGGAGCAGCGCCGCATGAGGGTGCGGCGCCGCCCTCACCTCATCCGAAGGTGAACACAAAGGCTTCGACGCCCGGATCAAGGAAGCGGATCTCGAATGTCCGCTCCCGCACCTCCCCAGACTGGCGTACCAGCTGATAGAGCCGCGTTTCTAAGACCGTCCCGTTGCCGTCGGCGTCGATGTCCGAGCCATGGTCCGCCCCCGGCGCTACCCCGTCGACCCTCACCTGGAAGCGCACCTTTCTGCCGCCTGCCCCCGGTCCAAGCACAAGGTGCAGGTCTCGAGCACTGAACCTGTATGTGATGCCGCCACCAGCCTGGTTAAGTGTTGCTTGCTCGGACCCAACGGTCCAGTTGCCGGCGAGGCCCCACTGATTGAGCCGCGGCCTTCCCGCCGTGTAGTCGCGCGCCTCATCGGCGCCGACGCCTTCGGGCGACACGAAGTTCGCAGCCCGCATGTAGCCAATATAGTCCTCACCAGACTGGAGACGGTCGAAATCCGGCGCTGCCTCGGCGCCCTCGGCCTTCGGCGCCACAAGCCCGCCATCGGCCCTACGGCTACCTGCCGCTTCCGCCAGCAGTTCCTGGATGGCCCGCTCGGATCTCTCGTAGTCCCCCTCGCCGAAGTGGGAATACCTGATCCGGCCCTCGGCATCGATGAAGTAGTGCGCTGGCCAATAATTGTTTCGGAAGGCGCGCCAGATCGAATAATCGTTGTCGATCGCCACGGGATAGCCGATCCGGAAATCCCGCACCGCCCTTTTGACGTTGTCGGTCCGCTTCTCGAAGGCGAATTCGGGTGCATGCACGCCGATGACGACCAGGCCTTGATCCCGGTACTTCTCCGCCCAGGCTCGAACATAAGGGATCGTTCGAATGCAGTTGATGCAGGAATAGGTCCAAAAATCGACGAGGACGACCTTGCCGCGGAGTTGCTCCACGGTCAGCGGCTCGGAATTGAGCCACTCGACGGCCCCGTCGAGCGAAGGGAACTGTCCCTCCACCGGCAAGTTGCTCCGATAGGCCTGCCGCGCTTCAACCGTGGCCGGCACCAAACCGTTGCTCGCCACCGTCTCCGCCGCCCCGGCGGTACTGCCGCGCAGGCGGTCCAGAAGCGACTGCTCGAAGCTCGCGGTGCTGGCATAGGACAGACGGGCCAAGAGCCCCGTATCGAGTCCTGACGCAATTGCCACGACGCCGGTGAGCACCGCAACGCCGAGGACCTGTCGGAGACGCTCGCCAATACCGAGCGACCGCTTCATCGCGGCGAACACCCTTCCCCCGGCCAGGACCGCCAGCGCCAGCGAGGTCGCTGCGCCCGCCGCGTAGGCCGTCAGCAGAAGTGTGGTCTGCACGTTCGCCCCGTGGAGGGCGGCGCCGGTCAGGACCAGCCCCAGGATCGGACCCGCGCAGGGTGCCCAAAGGAGCCCGGTTGCGATGCCGAGAAGAAACGATGCCCCGGCACTCGCCTCCTGCCCGGCTGCCCTTTGCGAAAGCCGGTTGCCGAGCGCCACGGCCGGCCGGGTGATCACGGCCGCCACCCGTGGCGAAAGCAGGGTCACGCCGAAGACCGCGAGCAGCGCGATCGCCGCATGGCGGCCGATCTCGTTCGCCTGCACCGCCCATTCCCCGCCGACCGCGGCAAGCGTTGCCACGCCCGCGAAGGTCACGACCTTGCCGATGAGCATCGGAAGCACGCTCCTGGTGAATGGCTGGCCGGCCCGGGAAAACACGAAAGGCAGGACCGGAAGGATGCAGGGGCTGACAATAGTCAGCACGCCTGCGAGATAGGCTATTGTGAAAAGGATCATCTTTGTCCCTCTGCAGTGAAACCGGCGCAGTTGGCTGCGCGGTCGCTTGACACTCACTGCATGGGACCAGTGCGACGTATCCTGGTTGTGTCCTATCTCAGGGGAATCTGTATCAAAGTGCAGGAGGCTGAGGCGCTGTATTTCGGACCCGGCTGCCGGACAAGAACCGGCGCGGACCGTTAGGCCCGCGCCGGAGCAGAACTACTGCAGAAGCTTGACGAGTTCCTTGGCAGCCGAGGTTGACGAGGACGGGTTCTGACCGGTGATCAGCCGTCCGTCCACGACCGTGAAATCGGCCCAATCGCCAGCCTTTTCATAGCGGCCGCCGAGACGCTTCAGCTCGTCCTCGACGAGAAACGGCACGACCTCGGTCAGCTGGACGGCTTCCTCCTCGGAATTGGTAAAACCGGTGACGCGCTTTCCCTTGACGATCGGCTCTCCCTGGTAGGTCACGTTCCGCAGGACAGCCTTACCAGGCCACGGGGCCGCCGCCCGGGACGAAGCCGGCGCCGCCCCCGAATTTGCGACAGTACCGCATTCCCCCGCTGGCGAAACGCATGCCTGCAGCGAGGGCAAGTTCGCTGCCGATGCCGCTCGCCCGTCCGCGGATGGAAACGATCGTTACGGCCTTGAGCCGCCTGAGGCGGACCATGCTAGGCGGGACTTCGCTTCCTCACCGGGCATGCCCCTCAAGCTGCTTCGCGCCGTGCGAAATCAGCGGCATGGAGCTTCACGAAGTCGTGCATGCTTGTCGGCGGCTGGCCCGTGAGCTCGGACAGGTCGTCCGTCATGCGGTCGTACCGCCCCTCTGCGTGAAGCTTCGACATCAGGGACAGGTGGCTGGCAAGGTGAGCTGGCACTCCAAAACCGCGCAGCGCTTCGATCCAGCCGGTGAGCGGCACGTTCCGATAGCTTATCTTGCGGCCCAATGCTTCGGAAAATACCTGGGCATAATGGTCGAGATCCGCTGACTCGTACCCGGTCAGATTGTAGACCTTTCCGATATGGGGCGCCGGATCGTCCAGGATGACTGAGACGGCGCGCGCCACGTCGACGGCCGAGATCGGCGAGGTCTTGCTATTGCCGAGCGGCAGAGCCAGCTCGTCGCGCTGTTGCACGCCGGCGGCGGCCAGGCGCAGGAAGAAGCCCTCGAGGAACACCGTCGGACGCACCGTGACGACCGGGAGGCCGGACCAGGCCAATGCCTGTTCCGCAAGCCAGTGCAATTTATGCTGCGGGCTGTCGGTGGTTTCGGTGATGCTCATCTGCGTGACTGTCATCTGCGACATGTTCACGAATGCCTCGACACCGTGATGGCGCGCCACGGCGGCCGTATTGACCGTCGCTTCGAGATAGGACGGCGAGACTGACATTCCGAAGTAAATGCGAGAGACACCCTCGATCGCACGGTGCATCGAGGTGAGATCCGTCAGGTCTGCCTGCACGACCTCAGCGCCGAGCCGCCTGAGACCCTCGGCGCGCTCATCCTCCTTACGGACCAACGCGCGTACTTTTCTGCCCTTGGCCAGCAGCATTTCGGTGACATTCCGACCGATGGCACCGAGGTCTCCGGCCGCTCCGGTCACCAGGATCGGTCTTTCAGATTTCGTCGTCATGGTGAACTCCTTCGATTTCCAATGAGTTGAAAACGTGGGATTCAGACGAGCTCAATGGCCCTGTGCTCGTCGACAGCCGCCCGCAGGCTTTCCATCCTGGAAGGAGCGGCACGCTCGTGAACATGAGATGCGGGCGTCCGGTCGATGAGGAGACTCAGCAGTTCAGGGCGGCTGTAGTGGCCGCGCGCGTCCATGAGCCTCTTGCGGGCGTCGATCTCAGCGAAGTCCAGATCTGCAATCACTTCGCCTTCACCGGCTCTGAGGGGCTCGCCGATCAGCTGACCATCCGGTCCCACGATGGCGGTGAAGCATCCGCCGGAAATCGGGCCGATCGGGCCACCCGTGTCCTTGACGATTTGCGCCTGCTGATCGGCATCGAGCCACGCCGTCGCGCTGACGACGAAGCAAGCAGATTCGAGGGCGTGCTGGCGGACATTGATTTCCGTCTGCTGCGCGAACAGCGGGCCGGCGAACGATCCGGGATACATCGCCGAGTGGATCTGCTCGCCATCGGCAATCAGCGCGTAACGCGCCAGCGGCAGGTAGTGCTCCCAGCAGGCGAGCTGTCCGATACGCCCCACGGCGCTGTCGACGGCGCTGAGGCCCGTGCCGTCGCCTTGGCCCCAGATCATCCGCTCGTGATAGGTCGGTGTGATCTTGCGGCGGCGCTGGATCAGCGTGCCGTCCGCGTCGAAGAGAAGCTGCGTATTGTAGATCGTGCCACCGTCGCGCTCATTGACGCCGATCGAGACGACTATACCTGCCTCCCTCGCGGCCTCGCCGATCGCATCGGTGTCGGCAGACGGAACCGTGACCGACTGTTCGAGCAGGCGCTGATGCTCCTTTCCGAGCGCGAAGGCTGGTTGCACGAAGGCGAAGTAGGGGTAGTAGGGAATGACGGTTTCGGGAAATGTCGCGAACTGAACGCCCTGTTTGCCCAGCTCACGGATCTTCTTCACGACCTTCTCCACCGTACCCTGTCGGCTATAAAGCACGGGGCTGACCTGCACGGCGGCGGCTCTGACGATGGTGCTCACGATATTTTCCTTTCAGGTTGACGTTACAAATAATGTTGCATATGCAACATTTAGCACCCGCTTGGAGCAATTCCGGGAAAACTGTGTATCGTTTTTTGCCTTCGGAATTGCGTGGTTTCAAAGAGTTACGAGTTCGTCGGGGGGAATGCTGTCGGCCACGCCGACGATCGCTGCTACGCCTTCCTCGCCGAGCAACTCTTGTGCTTTCACCTGCGCAGATCGCCACGCAGGCACCGCTAGGACCAGCAGGCTCCGGCCGGCTTCCGATATGACGACCGGACGGCTCCGGCCGCCCCGCTCAGAGACCATTTCCTCGACCCACCCCTCCGTCAGCAGTGGCGCGAGATTGCGTGTGAGCGTCGAGCGATCCTGGTAGTTGGCGCGCCCGATCTCGGCGCGACTTGCGCCTCCGAGTTTCGCGATGAGCACCAGCAGCGAGAATTGGGAGGCATTGACACCGTGAGGGCGAAGTGCCTGATCATAGATGTTGGTTATGACGCGCGATATTCGGCGCGTGCGCGTCATTACGCAATTGCGCGTGACCTCGCCTACCACGCCTGCCACGCCTGCATCGGCTGCTTTGATCTCGGTGATCGTCATCGTCGATCTCTTCATGTTGTATATGCAACAACATCGAATATGGTGCATATACACCATAGTGTCAATATCCAACACGGTGCTGACTTCCCCTTCCTCGCCAGCCAGGGAAGCAAGCCGCGTTGGCGCGGGTGTATCGCCATGTTCACCGCAGCCCGAATACATGAGGTTACAAAATCGCGCCCTGCCGACACATCGCCAATACATGCCTGCTTTTGAAATGGCGACATTGGTTTTGCAGACGAGTGCTCGACCGCAACGGCCATTGCTCGACGGCCGAGACGCCAGTGTTTCGAGAGCGACATCCGCGGTCCGAGCGACGGCCGCGAAGTCAACGAACGACCGCCGGTGGCGGTCGGCGACTGTAACAACGCGCCCTTTGCAAACTGGGCGCATGAAAGGATCACCCTATGAAAACGACCCGGATCATGGCGGCTGCGTTTCTGATTGTCGGGAGCGGACTGACGCTCCACGTAGCAGAGGCGCAACAGCAGGGAATTCAGCGCACCGATCTCGTTAAGAACGATCTCAGTTTGCACGGCCGCGAGGTCGTCCAGGTACGCGTCGACTTCGAACCGGGCGCGGTCTCGATCAAGCACTCGCATCGGGGCGAAGAGGTCGCCTATGTCCTCGAAGGCTCGCTGGAATATCATCTCGAGGGCAGGCCGCCGGTCACGCTTGGTGCCGGCGAGGCCTTGTTAATTCCGGCCGGCGTGGCCCACGTGGCCAAGAACGTCGGCAGCGGCAAGGCGTCGGAGCTCGCGACATACATTGTCGAGAAAGGCGCCCCGCTTGTCGTTCCGGTCAAGTGAGCGTTCCGACATGGACACTGAGAACCACATAGAAGGAAGTGCGAAAATGACCGCACAGGAAACGGCCGGCGCGTCCGCACTGTCACGCCGGGCTCTGCTCCTGAACGGAGCCGCGGTGGCAGCCTTTGCGGTGCTTCGCCCTGCGATGGCCCTCGCCCAAGCGGACGCCCCGACGCCCTCGGAGGCCGATGACATTCGCCCCTTCCGCGTGGATATCCCGGCGGCAGCGCTCGTCGACCTCCGACGGCGACTTGCCTCGACACGCTGGCCCGACCCGGAGACGGTCGACGACCGCTCCCAGGGCGTGCAGCTTGCAAAGCTTCAGTCACTCGTCCGCTACTGGGAAACGGGCTACGACTGGCGTACGGCCGAAGCGAAACTGAATGCCTTGCCTCAGTTTCTGACGCATATCGACGGCCTCGATATCCACTTCATCCATGTTCGCTCGCGTCATGCAGGTGCATTGCCGCTCATCATGACCCACGGCTGGCCCGGTTCGGTCTTCGAACTGCTGAAAGTCATCGGCCCCCTGACAGACCCCACGGCGCATGGTGGGACCGCCCAGGACGCCTTCCATCTCGTGCTTCCGTCGATTCCCGGCTTCGGCTTTTCGGAGAAGCCCAAGGGCACCGGCTGGAACCCGGACCGCATCGCTCGCGCCTGGGACGTCCTCATGAAGCGCCTTGGATACACGAACTACGTGTCGCAAGGCGGCGACTGGGGCGCTATCATTTCCGACGCCATGGGCCGTCAAGCTCCTCAGGGTCTGATCGGCATCCATGTCAACAGGATAGAGCGCTCGACGACGATCCCGCCGGACGTTGCGAAGGCGCTGAGAAACGGGGATCCCGCACCGGCAAACCTGACCGCGGAGGAACGGGCGGCGTTTGATCAGGCCAGGGAGTTCCTCAACAAGGGATTCGGTTATGCGGCAATCATGGGAACGCGTCCGCAAACCGTCGGGTACAGCCTCGCCGACTCGCCAGTGGGACTGGCGGCCTGGTTCTATGACAAGCTGGCTGACTGGGTATTCACCCGCGGCGAACCGGAGCACTCGTTCAGCCGCGACGAGATTCTCGACAACATCACGCTCTACTGGCTGACAAACACAGGAACCTCGAGCGCGCGGATCTACTGGGAGAACAACGCCGGCAATGCCAAGTTGGGCAGTGTCTCGATCCCTGCGGCCGTGACAATCTTCCCGGGAGAGGTCTACAGGCCGCCCAAAAGCTGGGCGGCACGGGCCTACCACAACCTCATCTACTACAACCAAGTGGACAAGGGCGGCCACTTCGCGGCCTGGGAAGAGCCGGACCTGTTCAGCGCCGAGGTGCGCGCCGCTTTCCGGCCATTGCGCTGAACCCGACGCCTCGCACGCCTGTGTTGTCGCTTTGAGCGCGCCGGAACTGATGGCAGATGCCAGTTCCGGCGCCATATTTACTTGTTGCCGTTTTCGGATGGATACTTGCCGTTTGGCAATAACTATCCCGGAGAGCGGTAGAATAATGGATCGCATCGATGCAATGAAAGTGTTCGTCACGGCGATCGACGAGGGCAGCCTCGCCGGCGCCGCCCGGCGGCTGAAGCGATCGCCGACGGCGGTCAGTCGGGCGCTGAGCTTCCTGGGAAGCCCATGTTGGCGTCGAGCTGCTGCATCGAACGACCCGAACGCTGAAGCTGAGCGAGGCCGGCCACCGCTATGCAGCCGCCTGCCGGCGGGTTCTGGTCGATCTCGAGGAAGCCGACATGCTCGCCGGCGGCGAACGCGCGGCGCCTCGCGGGATGCTGACGATTTCGGCGCCGCCGATCGTCGGCGAGGAGGTGGTACGTCCCATCCTGGACGATTTTCTTGACCTCCACCCAGCCGTTTCAGCCCAGCTTCTCCTCTTCGATCGCTTCGTCAACCTGGTGGACGAAGGCGTCGACATCGCATTGCGCATCGGCCATCTGGCCGATTCCTCACACATCGCCACGCGGCTCGGTGGTGATGTCCGGCGCGTCGTGGTCGCCTCACCCCGTTATCTTGCCAATCATCCCCGCATCGAAGAACCAGCCGATCTGGCGAAACACCAGATCGTGGCGTTTACCAATTTCGGTCTCGACTCGTGGAACTTCACGCCGGCCGAGGGCTCGTCTATCCCCCGGACCGTCCAATTCGCCCCAAGGTGCATCGTCAACAGCGTGCGCGCTGCGGTCGCTTCGGCCGCGGCAGGCCGCGGTTTGACCAGGCTCTATTCCTATCACGTCGCCGAATATGTGAGCGACGGGCGGCTGAAGATCGTGCTGGCCGACGCCGAGCACCCACCCCTGCCGGTACATCTCATCGCACCGCACGGCCGCATGTCGGTGCCGAAGGTCCGCTCCTTCGTCGACTTCGCCGCCCCGCGGCTGCGGTCGGAATTTGCGCGCATGGCGCTAGAGGCAGGCATGCTTGGCTGATTATCCCGAAATTCGGTTGAGTGTCTGCCAGTATCCGGCAATTCTCCCATATAACGGATGGATCTAGATTCGATTGCACCAACGCCGAGGGCGTCGGGCGGACGCTGATGAGGCACCGCTGCAATCGAAAGGATCACATCATGAGCACCGAGCAGAAGGTCGTCATTATCACCGGCGCGTCGCAAGGGATCGGCGCTGTCCTGGTTCGCGCCTACCGTGACCGGAACTTTCGCGTCATCGCCAGTTCCCGGTCGATCAAGGACAGCGCCGACTCGGGCATCCACGTCGTCCAGGGCGACATCAGCATGCCGGAAACCGCCGAGCGGATCATCCGCGAGGGGCTTGAACGTTTTGGCCGTATCGATACGCTGGTGAACAATGCCGGTGTCTTCCTCTCCAAACCGTTCGTCGAGTTCACCCAGGAAGACTATGATCATAACCTCGGCGTGAATGTCGCCGGTTTCTTTCACATCACCCAGCGCGCCGCCGCCGAGATGCTGAAGCAGGGCTCGGGACACATCGTCAACATCACCACGAGCCTGGTCAGCCAGCCGATGGCCGGCATGCCTGCCGCTCTCGCCTCCTTGACCAAAGGTGGCCTGAACGCCGTGACCCAGGCACTCGCTATGGAGTTCTCGAAGAGCGGCATTCGCGTCAACGCGGTCTCGCCTGGCATCATCAGGACGCCCATGCATTCGCCGGAGACGCACGCGGCCTTGGACGCCCTCCATCCGGTCGGCCGGATGGGCGAGATCCGCGATATCGTCGACGCCGTCCTCTACCTCGAAACCGCCGGCTTCGTCACCGGCGAGATCCTACACGTGGATGGCGGCCAGAACGCTGGTCGCTGGTAAAACCTCACGAAAGGAGACTGCGATGCCGATCGTTACTGTACAGGTTACCCGCGAGGGAACGACACCCGACCGCAATTCGGTTACCGCCGAGGAAAAGGCAGCGATCATCCAGGGCGTCAGCGAGGTGCTTCTCAACGTCCTGAACAAGCCCCTTGAATCGACCTATGTGGTGATCGAGGAGGTCGATCTCGACAATTGGGGCTGGGGCGGCCTCCCGACGGCGCAATATCGCCGACAGCGCGCCGCCGCGGCAAAAGCCTGAAGCCCTGACCGACATTTGCCGCCCGCCGCCCCGCCAAGGGGCGGCGGGCGCACGGTTAGTCGCTGCCGGTGCGGCCATGCCACGGGTCCGGGCCCGGATCGCGCCCGGCCGCGACCTCGGCCAGCCGGCCGAGGTAATGGGCCCAGCCTTCCGCATGGCCGGCGCATTGTTCGGCATTGGGCAGGCCGGTGTGGGTGAGGCGCAGCAGCGTTCCGTCCGGCTGCTCGATCAGATCGATCTCGACCAGGCTCGAACCCGGCGGCACGACCTCGCTGCCGTCCCAGCCAAAGCTATAGGCGAGCCGGTGCACCGGCACCACCTCGCGGAAGGAGCCGCGAGCGAAGCGAGCCCCCGTGACATTGACGAGATAGAGCCCCTCGGGCTGCGGCTCGATCTCCGCCTCCGTGCCCATCCAGCGTAGGATCTTCTCAGGATCGGTCAGTAGCGCGAATACCGCCGCGGGCGGCGCGGCGATGTGCGTCTCACGGCGGACGACGAGGGCCTCTTGCATCGGTCTCCCCATGGTTGCGATGGCTTGCCCCGACTGGCTCGAAGGATGGACAGGTAGGATCGGGGTCCGGCCTGATGATAGCCCCGCGGCGCCAGCTGCGCCACCACCTACAGCGCCGTGCGCCTGGCAAGACGCACAAAGGTCCTGTAAGACTTTGAATTGCAGCATGATTTTGTCCTCGAATCGATCTCGATTTAAGCAGCCATGCGGTCGAGCGGATGACAGGCCAGGGGCCGTGGCGGTATGATCGCGGCATGGATCTGCCCGCACCCCTCGCCTGGCTGGTGGACGAGGCCGGCGCCTCGCCCGGCCCTGACCGGTTCCTGGCCGAGCTCGGCAGCCGGCTGCTGGCCGACGGCCTTCCCTTGGCCGGCGGCACCCTGACGCTCGCTGTGCCGCATCCGATCATCGCGCGTCGCACCTGGCTGTGGCGAGCAGAGACCGGCGCGGTGATCGAGGCCTTGGGCTTCGCCGGCGGTCCGCCAAGCCAGGCCGAACGCGACTGGCTGGCCGGGCTTGGTCCGGTGCTGGAGGACACGATCGGAGGGGCGCCTGACAAACCGGTACTCGCCTGGGCCGGGACAAGGGCCTTCGACCCCGCCGAGACCCGTCGGCTGCGCCAGGCGGCACGCTTCGCTTCAGCGCCCTTGACTGCCTTGGCCGAGCGGGCGGCGCTGTCAGCGCTGCTCGAAGCCTATCTCGGTCGGCGGAGTGCCGCTCGGGTGCAGGCCGGCGCGCTCACTCGGGGCACCGGAGAGACCATTCGCGCCGCGCTGCTTTATGCCGATCTGCGCAACTTCACTGCCCTGTCCGAAGCAACGCAGCCCACCGAGATGATCGCCGCCCTCGACGCCTGGTTCGACCGCGTCGCCGGGGCGATACATGCTTTCGGGGGCGAGGTGTTGAAGTTCATCGGCGATGGCCTGCTGGCGATCTTCCCTGTCACCGGTTCGCCAGCCGAGGCCTGCGAGGCGGCGCTGCGCGCGGTCGTCGCCGCTCGCGCCGGGATGGCGCATTTCGATGCCGTACGGCTGGCCCAGGGGCTGCCCCCGCTGCCCTTCGGCACGGCGCTGCATCTCGGCGATGTCCTGTGGGGTAATATCGGGGCGGTCGACCGGCTGGACTTCACTGCCATCGGCCCCGCCGTCAATCTCGTCAGCCGACTTGAGGGGCTGTGCCGGTCGCTCGGCCGGTCGGTGCTGATCTCGGGAGCCGTCGCCTCGCAGACCTCCCAACCGCTGGTGCCGCTCGGCGAACACGTGCTGCGCGGCATCGCGGCGCCTTGCGCCGTGTTCACCTTGCCGGATGCGTGAGCGGGGCGTCGCTGAGTGTGCCTGCTTGCCGACGATGATCAGCCCCGGCTGCTCGGCTTCGGCGACTTGCCTGACGATCTTGGCGACAGTGAGCGGCTCGACCTGGTCGTCGGTCTCGACGAGGATCGCCCGGTCGGCGCCCATGGCGAGCGCCGTCCTTAGCGTCTCCTCGGCCTTGGCCGGACCGATCGACACGACGACCACCTCGGAAGCCTTGCCGGCCTCTTTCAGCGGCAGCGCCTCTTCGACGGAGATCTCGTCGAACGGGTTCATCGACATCTTGACGTTGGCCAGCTCGACGCCCGACCCGTCCGCCTTCACCCGGATCTTGACGTTGAAGTCGACGACCCGCTTCACCGTTACTAGGATTTTCATGATCGGAAAGCCTCTCTTCACGCCAGCGTGTAGGCTGTCTTGACGGTTGTGTAGAATTCGGCGGCGTATCTGCCCTGTTCGCGCGGGCCATGGGAGGAGCCCTTGCGGCCGCCGAACGGCACG
>MBFK01000100.1 GCA_001704765.1 Sinorhizobium shofinae | reverse complement strand
ATCCAACCCGGCGAATGCAGTAACTACTTCGCAAACGCCGGCTATGCTTCCGTGCTTCCGTCAAAACATGAAACGCTCTAATTATCACAGCCGATTCCATGACGAACGAAATCGTCTCGTTCGAGCACCCGGAGTGGAAATTTGGCTTCGACGCCAATCCGGACCTCGCGATCGAAAACCGCAAAAAGCTTGTCGATCGCGCCGCCACCGACAAGATCAAGATGCTCGGATACCACTGGACCTATCCGGGGGTGGGCTTTGCTGAGAGGAAGGGCGCCGCCTATGTCTTTGCCATGGCGACCTAGATCAGTGCCCACCGATCCTCGCGAACTCGTCAACTGAGGACCGGAACAACGCGGCCGTGTCGCGGATCGAGGTGACCAATTTTCGGCCTCAGGCCAAGGCAGCCAGCAAATCCGCGGCAGGGTTTCCACCGCTTATGTTGAAAGCCGCCGGCGGGTTCGTGGAGCCACCAAGGGCCGTATAGACTCACCTGGGCCGGCGGATGGCTCTGACCTTCCCGCTCCGGCCTCCTCCGCAGAAGAACCGATCGCCGCCATCGGATTCGAGCCCCGACACCCCCGTTCCGGGCGGCATCTCGAGCGTCTCCAAAACCTTGCCCGTTTCGGGATCAACTCGCCTCACCGCGCTCTCGTCACCTTCCCAGGTGCCGTGCCAGAGCTCGCCGTCGATCCAGGTGACGCCGGTAACGACGCGGTTGGACTCGATGGTGCGAAGAATCGCTCCAGTTTCGGGATCGACCTGATGGATCTTCCGGCCCTGGTACTGCCCGACCCAGAGCGTCCCTTCGGCCCAGGTGAGCCCCGAGTCGCCGCCGTCGCCGGGGGCCGGGATCGTCGAAAGCACGCGGCCGGTCTTCGGGTCGATCTTCTGGATGCGATCCTCGGCGATCTGAAACAGGTGCCGGCCGTCGAAGGCCGTTCCGGCGTGTGCGGCGACATCGATCGCGCGCACCGTCTTGCCGCTCGCCGGATCGAAGGCGTTGAGCCTGTCACCGGATGCAAACCAGACGTTCTGGCCGTCGAAAGTGACGCCATGCACGTTGTCGGTGTCCGGAAAGGGTCCATATTCACGGAGAATTTCGGCCTGAGATTGTTTCATGTGTTTATCCCACTCGATTGGGTTGCAGCAGATCTTTTCATGCGCCGATCCTAGTCGCTCGGCAGTGGACCGGGGAGTAACAAGATTGTCGGGAATGCCGGCACCGGCGGGGTCATCCAACGACGCGCGCGGCCGCGACCGAACGATTGCACCTTGCCTGCGGCCGCAAGCGTCTCCAGCGCCCGCTGTACCGTGCGTGGGCTGGCGCCAAGGGCAATCGCCAGAGCCGAGCTCGACCACGACTCGCCGTCGGCAAGAAAGGCGAGCACCGCCGCATGCTGCCCTTCGACGGGCGGCGCCAGCACGACGACCTCGCCTGCCCGGCGCGGCGCCAGCGCAAAACCTCGCTTCGTTGCCCTCACCTCTGCCAGCTTCCCAAGCTCCACGCGAAGCCGGCCGATCTCCACGCGCAACCGGGCGCGATGCGATTCATCGGCATGCTTTGCCCGGAAGGCGCGCGCGACGAGCGCGCTCCTCGGCACGTCTCCCGGCCAGGCTTCACCAAGCGCGCGCGCAAGCGCGAACAAAACCGGCCGCGTCGCGAGCGAGACCACAGTGCCTCCGCCCCGGACGACATGGCGGCACGCGTCCACGACAAGCGCTTCCGACGCCAACAGCGCTTCGACCTCCTCGAGCAGGAGGGGGCGCCCCTCGCCTCCCGTGATCAGGCGTGCCGCGGGCGTGTCCAGGACGAGGGACGCACTTTCGACCTCCGCCGTCAGTGCGGGGATATTGGCATCGCGCGCGGCGCGTTCGGCCCGCACAAGCGCAGCCCGCGCCGCCTTCGTCCGCAAGCGCCGAATTGCGATTCCCGCGACCACCAGCTCGTATGCAGCCCTCGATGCGGGCGGAAGCGGTGCAGGATCGATGTCACCGAGGGCGCGCTCAGCTTCGTCGAGCCGACCGACCAGGAGCAGGCGCCGCACCTCGAGATTGCGCGCATGCGCGGCATTCACCCAGTCGCGGTGTTTTTCGAGCGTCGCCCGCGCTGTGTCGAGGGCCTTTGCAGGCCACCCCAGATCGCGCGAGACGAGGGCGATCTCGGCCTCAGCGACGATACACCTTGCGCGGGCCATCGCCTCTTTCGGACCGAAGGCGCGCGCGGCATTCTTGAGGAGGGTCTTTGCTCGAACGAGATCGCCGAGCTGCGCCATCGCGATGCCTCTGAGTGCTAACGCAGCTGCGTCATCGCGCAGCGCGACCCGCTTCAATGCGCCGAGCGGATCGCCTACGGCGAGTGCGCGCGCCGCAGCGGTGATCAGCGAATCCATCGAAATCCCGTCACACTTGTAACTCCCACCACTTCGACATCCGGGGCTAAGTCTATCCCGTGACCCATTAAGCCGAAAGAAGGAGACAAGCGATGACGGAACACATGACCGGGACACGCGAAGAATGGTTGGCGGCACGGCTCGAACTGCTCGAAGCGGAAAAGGAGCTGACGCGGCGGAGCGATGATCTGACGCGGCGACGCCAGGCGTTGCCGTGGGTCCGGATCGACAAGGACTACCGGTTCGAGACCGACGGGGGCAGCGCCTCGCTCAAGGACCTTTTCCAAGGGCGCTCGCAGCTGCTTGTCTACCATTTCATGTTCGGCCCCGACTATACGGCGGGGTGCCCGTCCTGCTCCGCGATTGCGGATGGGTTCAACGGCATCGTCGTCCATCTGCAAAACCACGATGTCGCCTTCTCGGCCGTCTCGCGAGCGCCGCTCGCCAAGTTGCAGGCCTACAAGCGGCGGATGGGCTGGACCTTTCCCTGGGCGTCCTCGAACGACGGCGACTTCAACCGTGACTTCAGCGTCTGGTTCACCGCGGACGAACAGCGCGAGGGCCGCATTGAATATAACTTCCGCCGCGAGCCGCCCGCACCCGAACCGCTCGCAGGAAAGACCGTACAAGAATGGCAGTTGCGTGGCAGCGAGGGGCCGGTCGCACAAATCGCAGCCATGACCGGAACGGACGTTGCCACCTATACGCGCGACAGGCCGGGCCTTAGCGCGTTCGTCCTCGACGAAGGGAGCGTCTACCACACCTACTCCAGCTATGCGCGCGGACTGGACGGCCTATGGGGTATGTACCAATGGCTGGACCGTGCCCCATTGGGGCGAAACGAGAACGGTGTCTGGTGGCGCCGAAACGACGAATATGGCCAGGGCTGACATTCCGATGTTGGGCCACTCCAACAGCTCGAAGGGGATCCCGGCCGCAGGTCGCGGATCTGGCGGCGCCCCGGCCGGCAACGCCGCCACCCTCGGCGCAGCCGACTGGCTGTCCTTCGCGGCGGCCCCGACCTTCGCCATCATGGCACTGCTTTGCGGCGTTCTTGGCGGCCCGCCGGACATGCTCTGCTCGTCCGCGGGCGATGCGTCAGTGATAACCGGCATGGTCCCGATGTACGTGCTGATGAGCGCCTTCCATTCGGCGCCTTGGCTGAGGCTGATCTCCAGCCGGTGAAGCGCCGCCCGTCGTCTTGGTTTGGCCCTCGCAACGAATCGACAGACAGGAGGCTAACCATGCAGGATGACGTTGTCTCGCACGAGGACTGGCTGAAGGCACGCCTTGAACGCTCGCCGCCGAGAAGGAATTCACGCGTCATCGGACGCGCTGACGCGCCGGCGAATGGCGATGCCCTGGGAGCGCGTGGAGAAATCCTACCGGTTCGAGGGGCCGAACGGCGCAACGTCGCTCGCCGATCTCTTCGACGGGTGTTCGCAGCTGATCGTTTATCACTTCATGCTCGACCCGGATTGGGAGGAAGGCTGCAAATCGTGCTCCTTCTGGGCCGACAATTTCAACGGCATCCCGAACCACCTCAATCATCGCGACGTGACCTTCACGGCGGTTTCGCGCGCCCGCTGGTGAAGATCAACGCCTACAAGAAGCGGATGGGCTGGAGTTTCCCGTGGGTCTCGTCCTACGAAAGCGATTTCAATTTCGACTATCACGTGCCACGCCAGAAGAGCTCGCCGCAGGCAAGGCGTATTACAACTACAGGATCCAACCAACACGGTGTCCGAGCAGATCGGCATCAGCATTGTTCTACAGGGATAGAAGCGGCGCGGTCTTCCACACCTTTTCCTGCTATGCGCGGGGCGTCGAGATGGTCAATGGGGCTTACCATTTCCTCGACCTCGTGCCAAAAGGCCGCGATGAGGACGGATTCGAATTACGATGGAGTGGGTGCGACGCCACGATCCGTATTGAAGCACCCGGTCGCGTGTCCGCTCACTCCCCCGAATAGAACTGCAGTGTAAAGACGTTGCCCGCGATTTCGTCGGCGAGCTCCTGTGAAAATTCCAGCGGCATGCAGTTCTGCAGGGCAGCCGTCGCGGCGGCGACGAAGGCTTGGCGCTGGTCTGCATCTCCAGTGACGCGGATCGCCGTCGGCTGGGGCGGGCCCATCAGCGTGCCGTTGCCGCGGAAGCCGAATTTGAGCGTGACGAAGGAATCCCTGATGCTGGCGGGGGGTGTCCAGCACTTGCCGAGTGCATTGCTGACGTCCTCGATGCTCCGCAACGGTTCCGCCCGCAGCGGATCCGCCGCGATTGCAACGAACAGGCTGGCGGCGGCCAACCCGATGGCGACTTTCATTTCGATCCCCAGCCCCTGAACGAACCACCAATCCAGCCGTCCGAGATTGCGACGAACGGCGCCCGGATGCAATCCGCCCGATCTCTCCTCCATTTTTTGGCGCCTATAGCAGACCGCGTTTGGCGAGATTGCGCATCAGCGCTGCCGTTCCGAAGGTCCAGGGCGGGCAATCGGTGGAAAGACGCACCGTGTTGACGAGGCTGCCGAGGGCGGGGCTCGAGATCGTCACCACGTCGCCGATCTTGTGGGTGAAGCCCTGTCCCGGCTCGCCGCGGTCCTCGACCGGCGCAAATAGCGTTCCCATGAAGAGCATCAGCCCATCCGGATACTGGTGGTGCGGCCCGACCGTCTGGGCGACGAGATCGAGCGGATCGCGGCTGATCTCGCGCATCGTGCTCGCCCCCTTCAGGCGAAAGCCGTCCGGGCCTTCGATCAGGAGATCGAGGTCCGCATTGCGCACGCCGTCGATGGAATAGGTCTCGTCAAAGAGGCGAATGAAGGGTCCGATCGCGCAGGAGGCGTTGTTGTCCTTGGCCTTGCCGAGAAGCAGCGCCGAGCGCCCCTCGACGTCGCGCAGGTTGACATCGTTGCCGAGCGTCGCGCCTTTGACGCGCCCGTCGGCGGAAACCGCAAGGACGATCTCCGGCTCCGGGTTGTTCCAGCACGAAATCGGATGCAGGCCGACCGCAGCGCCCCAGCCGATCGCCGAGAGCGGCTGGGCCTTGGTGAAGACCTCGGCGTCGGGGCCGATGCCGACTTCGAGATATTGCGACCAGACGCCCTCCTCGATCAGTGCCGCCTTGACGCCGGCGGCTTCGGGCGAACCGGCCTTCAGGTTTCTCAGGCTGTCGCCGATGATCGCCGCCATCCGCGTGCGGATCGCCTCGGCCCGCGCGGCGTCGCCGGCGGCGCGTTCCTCGATGACGCGCTCGATCATCGAGCGAGCGAAGGTGACGCCGCAGGCCTTGATCGCTTGCAGGTCGCATGGGGCAAGAAGATGGATCTCGTCCCGGCCCCGCTCCGCCTTGGCCATGACGGCGTCGACGGACGCAATGGCCTCTCCGGAGACTGAGCGGACATGGGCGACGGGATCGGGAAGATCGAGGAGATCGCGCATCGTCGGCACCGCCTTCGAGGTGATGTCGATCATTTCTCCCTCCCGGACGGCCACCAGGCTCGGCCCCTCGGCGTCCGGGCGCCACGCCCGTCCAACGAACGTCCCATTCTCATAGGCCTTGGTCATTTCCATCCCTCCACGCTCTTGCTCTTCCGGCGCATTCCCATTCGGTTTTTGCAGTCGAACCGCCTCCTGTAAAGGACCTTCTACCAGCACAGGTGTGTTTCGGAAGGGCGGCGCAACGGAACCTTGCAATATCTGGCGCGTTTAATCTTTCGGCGCCTCTCCATCTGCCGTGGCGAGGCTGCAACTATACTTGCAATGGTCGAGCGCCCCTCCTTAAGTCCTCGCTGATTTAGGGAATCGTGACCGCCAAATGCTGGCGCCGAAGGGACGATGGCCAGAAAGGATGTTACTTCCATGGACCCACAGGACCAGTTGAAGGACAGGTCGCCGGTAGATCCGGTAACGGGACAGCCGGCGCCGCCCCCCGAAGTGCCCGAGGCGCGCGCGGGCCGCAGTTCTTGGCCATTGCTGATCATTCTGCTTGCCGGCCTCGTGCTTGCGCTGATCGCCTGGCTGCCGGCCGAACTCACCAGAGACGCGGAGGATACTCCGGCGACAACCTCGTCGACGACGCAACCCGCGACCGGCCAACCGGCCACAAGCGGAGAGGCAACTCCAGCCGCGCCTGAAACGCAAATTCAGCCGAGCCCGGCGGCACCGGCACCCGGAGGAACGGCACCGCAGCCGCAGACCCCTCCGGCGCAGTGACCCGGGAAGTGGCCATTACGGGCGGGGAGACGCCTCTCCGCCCTGAAAACCGAGCCTTGAGTTCCGTCGCTCCGGCGCAGTGTCGCTTTATCTTTTCAATCCATTTTTGACCAAGATCAGCAAGTTCATGGACGAGATCCTTGCCGACATCCTTGTTGGGACCCGCACGCCCTATCCGGTGATATTCGCACGACTGTGCGGCGCGATCCTGCTCGGCGCCCTCATCGGCATCGAGAGGGAAAGGCGCCAGCGTCCCGCGGGCCTGAGGACGCATATTCTCGTGAGCCTTGCTTCGGCGATCTTCGCCGTGGTCGCGATCGAAAGCGTGCACATGACGAGCCTGTCGGGACCGGAGGTCCGCATCGACCCGATCCGCGTCGTCGAGGCTGTGACCGCAGGGGTCGCTTTCCTTGCTGCCGGCATGATCGTGTTCTCGAAGGGGGAGGTCAAAGGCCTGACGACGGGCGCCGGCATGTGGCTTGCCGGTGCCGTCGGCCTGTCGATCGGCTTCGGCTTCTGGTTGATTGCCACCTTCGCCGCGGTCGCCAGTCTCATCGTCCTCTTCATCCTCGGTCGGATGGAGGTGGCACTGCAATGGAAGGCGCCCGATGGAATAGAGAAGCATGGTTCGAACGAGACTGGGGGGCGTCGAACCGACGATGCGTCCAAGACGCCTTCCGCCTCGGACAATAGAGGTTGATGAGAAGAATATCCGCTCCAACGCAACTGACCTTCGCGCGCTTGTCCGGAGACGGCAGGCGGGTGTCGCCCCTAAGGCGACCCGGAGGCAACGAACGCTTCGCCACGCCCAGTCGGCGCCGATTTTGGCCCGATCGGCCCCCTGTGCCTTAGGACACTGAGCGCGGCAACCGCCCGCAGAGCGTCCTCGGCAGTCGCAAATATCCGGCCATCGAGTGGCCAGACGCTGTATTTGACAGCGACAAAACGCAATCGCCCATTGTCGGGCATCAGCGCGCCCACGGCCTCGCCGGCGAATTCGATCGTCTGTTTGTTCATGGAATGGGCTCCTCCCTCGCCGCCTGGAGTGCTGGCGACCGGCTCAAGGCAAAGCACAAGTGCACCGAATCCTCGTCTTCAGCCGCGAGGAAAACACCTTTCGGCTGCTTTGGTTCCAGTGGGAGTGAAAAAATCCCTGCGGAACCGCACAAGGGCTTAAGCGAGGAAGCGCTCCGGCCGGTAGGGCGCAAGGTCGATCACGGTCTTCTCGCCGGTCATCGCTTCCGCCAGCGCCCGACCGGTGACCGGGCCGAGGGTCATGCCGTGGTGGGCGTGCCCGAAGGCGAACCACAGGCCCTCGTGCCTCGGCGCCTTGCCGATGATCGGCATCATGTCCGGCGTGCAGGGCCGCGCGCCCAGCCACGGTTCCTCGTCACGACGTTCGGCGAGCGGGAAGAATTCGCGGGCGACGCGCTCCGCCCGGGTCAATTGCACCGGCGTTTTCGGTGCGTCGCGCAACGCGAATTCGGCCCCTGTCGTCAGGCGGATGCCGCGCAGCATCGGCGCCAGGAAATAGCCCATCTCCGCGTCGAGCACCCAGTTGTTCAACTGAGCACCGTCCTTGGTGCCGTAATGCATGTGATAACCGCGCTTGACCGCAAGCGGAAAATGATAGCCGAGCTTGCGCGTCACCGTGTCGGCCCAGGGGCCGAGGGCGACCACCACCTCGCGGGTTTCCAGCGGACCTTCCGGTGTCGCGACGCGCCAGCCGGCCCCCTCCAGGATGTGCTCGAGCGTTGCCGCGTCGCCCGAGACAAGCCGGCCGCCAAGCGACTGGAAATAGCCGAGATAGGCCTTGTTCAGGCTGTGCGGGTCGCGGATCGACCAGGGATCGATCCAGCGCAAACCGCCGGCCAGCTCCACCTGGATCGAGGGCTCGATGGTCTTTAACTCGCTGGTCGAAAGCTTCTGGTGGTTAACGCCGAATCCGGCCGAGAGCTTTTCAGCGTCCTTGTAGGCGGCGTCGCGCTCCTTCTCGGTGCGGAACACCTTCATCCAGCCGTCCTTGCGGATAAGGTCGCTTGCACCGGACGCGTCGATCAGATCGCTGTGCTCGGCGATCGAATTCTCGATCAGCGGTGCGTAAAGATGGGCAATCCGCTGATGCTGGGTGAAGCCCGAGTGCCACCAGTACCGCGCCAGGAAGGGCACCAGACTCGGCAGCGCGCGGAAGTGATAGCTGGCATCGATGGTGTTGTTCAGCGCGTAGCGGAAAAGCGCCCCGAAATCGTGCGGGAAGCCATAGGGGAAAACACCCTCTCGCTGAATGAGGCCGGCATTGCCATACGAGGTCTCCTCGCCCGGACCGCGGCGATCGACAAGCACCACCGATTTGCCGCGCCGCGCCAGGTGAATGGCGCTCGAAATGCCGACAATCCCGGCGCCCAATACCACTACATCAGTTTTCATAGACGATGCCCCGTTCTTTCGCCCCGATGGATCGACGCGTCACTTCTTCAGCTTGCTCATGATTTGCTCCAGGGAAGCCAGGAGCAGGACCCTGGATAGGAGACGACCAGCAGCCATCGGTTCGATAGGATGATGCGCTCGGCGAAAAGTTCCAGTGATTTCATGGGCGTCGCTGATCCCGAAGCGTTCGAGGATACTCGCATGAATAGCGAAGCGAACGAGACTGGGCAAGGGAACAGCGAAGCCGCCACGAAAAAGGGCGAGGCCCAATGCCTCACCCTCATGAAGGAAAACAATGTCTTGGGAAAACTGGCGCGGAGCGGGAGAGCGATCCGCTCCGTCAGTGATCACTCGTCACGTTCGGCGGAAGAGTCCCATAACGAGCGAGATCACCAGGAAGATCAGGAACAGGAAGAACAGGACCTGAGCGATTCCCGCCGAAGTACCGGCTATGCCGCCGAAGCCGAGAACGCCGGCTATAATGGCGACCACAAGAAAGATGAGGGCATAGTAGAGCATTTGCTATCTCCTTGCCTTTGAACTGAAATCCAAACGCTCTGCCTCTCGCCTTTGTTCCGGTTAGGACCCGAAGGCCATTAACCAAGCAGAAACCATATGTTTAGCCAAAGGAAAGAAATCAATCCGAAATTGCGAGCCTGGAAAACATATCAGGAACCTTCGCCACCGGTTGGCGTTCTCCGGGAAACAGAGTTTCTCAGGTAAGAAATGAACATCCCTTCGCGACATATACTCAAGACGGTGACAGAGATCACCCGGCACGAGGCGGATACGCGCAGCGATAATCTGCACATCGGCAGAACGCTGCGTGAGCTTGAGATGCACACGGAAGAAAAGAGCAACGAGCATTTTCAAGGCCTGCTCGAGAATTTGGAGCAGGCCGAACGCAAACTTCGCAACTAGGCGTGGTTTCCCTCCAGAGAGGTTGTGCGGATAAAGGAATAGCATCGCTGGACGGCCTGGGCGGCAACAACCGGGCGTGGCACCCAGAGCCGGCGCGGAACAAAAGGCGCCAATCGGCGTTCTGACAACAATAACGTGCGCCGCAGCGGCGGCTGGTCCAAAGGAGATGGGAATGCAAGCCTTCGCTGCGCCTGTTCTGATGGTCCCGGCAGGAGCAGACTCGCGCCGCAATTACCGCTCGACAGCGGCGGGCCTATGCCGGCCTTTCCAGTTCTTTCCTCACGATCTTCATTCCGGCATGCTTCGACCGGACAATTTCGCTTGCCCCATGCCCCTTTCAGTAAACCAACCTCGGATAGGAAAGCACCATGAAGAAGATCCTTCTCGTCGTTAGCGTAATTCTTCCCCTCGCCGCCGCCTGCACGCAAACGGAAAAGGGAGCCGCGATTGGCGCCGTTTCCGGCGGCATCATTGGTGGAGCCGTCTCGAACGATGTCAGGGGCGCGGCGGTCGGCGCGGCTGTGGGTGGCGTTGCCGGCGCCCTTATCGGTCGCGCGAGCGAACCCGGCTATTGTGTCTATCGCGACCGCTACGGCCGGCGCTACACGGCACGTTGCTGATGAAGCCTCCGCGAAAGCGGATTCGAGCTCGCGTCGATAGCTTCGCCATCCTTCCGGCGAGAGGCACGGGGGCCCTCCCAAGCGGGAGGGCCGAGGGAATGCCATGTCGGTGCACCCTCTGTCAGTCCCCCGATTGGGCTCTCTCCGCCTCGTCGAGGCGCTGGAGAAGGTCAATAAACTGCAGAGGCACAGGCTCGCTTTCGACAGCCTGATAAAGCGTCCGCAACTTGGAAGCGATTACGGCATTGCCTTCGTTTTTCCCGACGCCAGCAGCCAATATGCCTGGCGCGCGCCCGTTGGACCGATCGTTCATTTTTCAATTCCGCACACCGAAGGCCCAAATCCCCCGGCTGTTTTCCATTCGTATGTCGCCGTCTGCAAACTGTTTCCTAAATTCGGAAGACGAGCACACAACATTGACGTATCCTGCGTCACGCCACCGCCCATAACTGGGACTTTACGCACAATAGTTTAGGAAGGCCTAAATGTCACTTTCCACCAGGATTGCGCCACATCTTCCTTACCTTAGGCGTTACGCCCGCGCCGTCACAGGGTCGCAAGCGGCAGGCGATGCCTACGTCGCCGCCGTCTTGGAGGCGCTGATCGAAGACATCAGCCTTTTCCCCTCGGCATCCAACGATCGAATAAGCTTGTACAAGCTTTTCTATTCCCTCTTCGACAAGCTGAAGGTCGATCGGTCCCATTTGACGTCGCCGTTTGCCTGGGAGCAGAAAGCCGCCGCCAATTTGTCGCTGATCGCGCCGGCACCACGACAGGCATTCCTGCTGATCTCCGTCGAAGGATTTTCAAGCGGTGAAGCGGCTGAAATCATGTCGGTCGACCAGGGCGCGTTTGCCAAACTACTGGCCGGTGCTTCGGAAGAGATTTCGCGCCAGGTGGCCACCGACATCATGATCATCGAAGACGAGCCGCTCATCGCCATGGACATCGAGGACATGGTGACGAGCCTGGGGCATCGGGTTACCGGCATCGCTCGTACGCACCGCGAGGCAATCGATATCTATCGACAGACTTCGCCCAGGATGGTTCTCGCAGATATCCAGCTCGCCGACGGGAGTTCCGGCATCGACGCGGTCAACGACATCCTGACGCAGGCGGCCGTCCCCGTGATCTTCATTACGGCTTTCCCCGAGCGGCTGCTCACGGGCAACAAGCCGGAGCCGGCCTTCCTCGTGACGAAGCCTTTCAATCCGGAGATGGTCAAGGCGCTGATCAGCCAGGCACTGTTCTTCGACGAGCAAGCGCACGCGGGAAGTCGCTAGAGCCTTTCATGGCTAAATGGAAACATTCTGCCGGAGCAGATTTTCGTCAGGGCAGAGGCGATTGCCGAGAGTCGTACCCGGACGTACGGCCGAGGCGATCGCCTTTGAACCTGGCGGAAAGATGCCCGGCCCTTCGGGTTGGCTGAAGCGGGCGGCCCGTTCGAGCCAACAGAATCGTTTGCATTTAGCCATGAAAGGCTCTGGGCTTCACCCGGGCAGTTGCGGTTCCGGCGGAGGCTCGCGTAGCTGCTCGAAGATGGTCATGGCGATCAGCGAGAGCGGCATGGCGAGGATCGCCCCGACTGCGCCCCACATCCACGTCCAGAACAGGATGGCGACGAAGATCAGGAAGGGATTGACTTCAAAGCGTTGTCCCAGGATCGCCGGGACGACCAGGTTCTCCATGGCCAGGTGGATGAGGAAGAAGGCGATCGCCGGCGCGAGTGCCACGACCAGGGCATCATGGGTCATCAAGCCTCCCACAAGCAGCGACAGCGTCATGAACGTAACCCCGAGATAGGGAATGAAGCTCGAGACGAAGGCGAAGAGCCCCCACAGGGGCGGCATCGGCAGACCGCCGACCAGCGCGATCATCATCGTGAAGCCGCCCAACGCCAGATAGATCAGGCTGGCCGTCGAGAAATATCGCGTCAGCCCATCTTCGAGGGCGTTCATGATCCGGATTGCGCTCAGGCGTCCCTCGCGGCTGGGGAATGCAAGGATGATCGTGCTGCGCAACTGGACGCGACCGAGCAGGAACAGGACGAGCGCCGCCAGGAAGATCAGCGTCTGGATCAGCGCCGGCGTGACGCTCGCCGCGGCCGCGCCGAGGAGCGGGCCCGCATTCTTGACGATGACGTCCGCAAAGGCGTCAGCGCCGATGCTTCGCGCGAGCGCAATCCGCCCCCACTCAAAACGCTCGATGAAAGGCAGTACCCGTTCCACCACGCCTTCGGCGAGTCTCGGCGCCTCGCGCGCAACCTCGGTGATCGGCCCTAAGAGCGCATTGACGAGCGACGAGAGGCCGAGCACGAAGAAGAGCGCCAGCAAAAGGCCGCCAAGTATCGGCGGAAGACCGAAACGCGCCAGCTCGTCGGCTGCCCTGCCGAGCACGATCCCGACGACGATGGCAAAAGCGATGGGCATCAGAATCGCCGCCATCGCGTAAACGGCTGCCGAGCAAGCGACGACGAACAGGCCGACGACGCTCCAGGCGACGAGGAGATCGATGCCGTCGCGATTTCGAGCCGCCGCCTTCGTCGCCTTTGCCAAGGCGATTTCCTTTTCGACGTTGCGCTTGCGGCTACGGACAGCCGCTACACTTTTTGCGTCCATTGGCACGCCTCTTCCAACTGCTATGCTCTCGGTGGCCCAGCCGCTTTCTTCTTACGGGAACCGCCGGCCGCACGCAGCGCGTCCGCAAGCGTCGAGGCCGAAAAGAGGAAAGCTGTGGGCAGTTTTCCGCCCTTGATCTCGGCGGCCTCGCAGTCAATGCTTTTCGGGCGGAAATATGTGGAGCGTCACGGAGAGCAGCCCCAGCCCTACAAGAATTATCAACAAAGTGTGGGCCACGCCCTCCGACGTTCGCGGGAAAAGGCCGAAGCCCAGAACCACCCCGGCGATCAGCAGCAAACAAAGCCGCGGCAGCCAATAGAGCATGGCAATTCCTCCACGTGCGGAACGATCGATAAACGCTTCGAGAGGCGAATCGTTCCTGCGGGGCGGATCGGAGGATCCGTCAGCAAAACGCCGCCAGGCCTTTCAGCCGGCGGCGTTCAAATGCACAAATAACGTGGCCTAATGCAGCGCCTCAGAGGGCTGCCGTCACGATGACCTCGACGAGATATTCCGGTGTTGCGAGCTTCGCTTCCCCGGTGGCGCGGGCGGGCGTGTGGCCCTGCGGCACCCAGCCATCCCAGACCGAGTTCATCTTGGCGAAATCCGCCATATCGGCGAGCCAGATCGTGGCGGAGAGAATGCGCGTCTTGTCCGTGCCGGCGAGCGCCAGCAGACGATCCACCTCGGCCAGCGCCTGTTTGGTCTGAGTGACGACATCGTCTCCAGCGTTGCCCACCTGGCCGGCCAGATAGACCGTATTGTTGTAGACCACGGCCTGGCTCATCCGCGGGCCGGTTTCAAAGCGCTTGATTTCCATATTCGTCATCCTGGTGTTGGGCCGAACAAGGGATTGCCGGCCAATTCGGCTGGCCACCGCAAGGCCAAAATTCAGTAGCGGCGCAGAAGCTCTACACGATCAGGATGAGAACTCCAACAAGCCGCACCCGCGCGAGCGGTGCGGCTTGTGGGGAATTTCCGCCGGCCCGCCATACGGCCGGCATGGCGTCGTTCAAGCGGCGTTCTTGCGGGCGAGCCGCGCCTTGATACTCGCCACATCAGCCCGCGGCGTGGCCGCAAAGAGCGTCTTGGTATAGCTGTGCTGCGGATTGGAAAACACCTCGTCCCGGCTGCCATACTCCACGGCCTCGCCGTAATACATCACCATCACGTCGTCGGCGATGTAGCGCACCACCGAGAGGTCGTGACTGATGAAGACATAGGTGAGCTTGAACTCGTCCTGCAGATCGGCGAGCAGGTTCAGGACCTGGGCCTGGACGGAAAGATCGAGCGCCGAAACGGGCTCGTCCAGCACCAGCAGCTTGGGATTGAGCATCAGGGCGCGGGCGATGGCGATACGCTGCCGCTGGCCGCCGGAGAACATGTGCGGATAGCGGTTGTAATGCTTCTCCTCGAGGCCGACCTTCTTCAGCATCGTCATCGCCCGGTCGCGGCGCTCGCCTGCGGGAATTTTGGTGTTGATGACGAGCGGTTCGGCGAGGATATCGCCGATCTTCTGGCGCGGATTGAGGGAGCCATAGGGATTCTGAAAGACGATCTGCACCTTGCGGCGCATCTCCGAGGTCAGGCCCTCGCTGGCGATATCGACTTTCTTGCCATCGATCAGCAGCTCTCCCGCCGTCGCCGGGTCGATGAGCGTGATGATGCGTCCGAGCGTCGACTTGCCGCAGCCGCTTTCGCCGACGATCGCCAGGGTCTTGCCCTCGTCGACAGTAAAGCTGACACCCTTCAGCGCGTGAACGGTGCGCGCCTTGCGGAACAAGCTGCCGGGAATGTGATAGTCGCGCACCAGGTTGCGGGCTTCGAGAACGTGGGTCATCGAGCGGCTCCCTCGAGCGTCTGCTGCTCATTGAAAAGTTCGGAGATCGTCGGCAAACGGTCCCCCGTCGCGTTTTCCGGAAGGGCGGCGAGAAGCGCGCGCGTGTAGTTGCTCTTCGGCGCCTCGAACAGCGACAGCACATCCGCCTCCTCGATCTTGCGGCCCTTGTACTGAACGACGACGCGATCGGCCGTTTCCGCGACGACACCCATATTGTGGGTGATCATGATCAGGCCCATGCGGTATTCCTGCTGCAGCTTCATCAGAAGGTCGAGGATCTGCTTCTGGATCGTCACGTCCAGCGCGGTCGTCGGCTCATCGGCGATGAGGAGCTTCGGATTGCAGGCAAGGGCGATCGCGATCATCACGCGCTGGCATTGTCCGCCCGACATTTGATGGGGATAATGGCCGAGGCGCTCGGCCGGATCGGGAATGCCGACGGCCTCGAAGAGCTCGATGGCGCGCTTGCGCCGCGCCGCCCGATCGAGGCCCATGTGGAACCGCAACACTTCCTCGATCTGGAAGCCGACCGTAAAGCACGGATTGAGGCTTGCGATCGGCTCCTGGAAGATCATCGCGATGTCCTTGCCGACGATCTTGCGGCGCTCGGCCGACGGCATTTTCAGCAGATCCCGTCCGTTGAAGGCAAGCTTGTCCGCCGTCACCTTCGCGGTCCAGGGCAGGAGCCCCATCGCCGCAAGCATGGACACGGACTTGCCCGAGCCGGATTCCCCGACGATCGCCAGGACCTCGCTCTCATGGACCTTGAGCGATACGCCGTCGACGGCCCGGAACGGCCCAGTTGCCGTCTGGAACTCGACGACGAGATTTTCGATTTCGAGAAGCGCCATGTCAGGACCTCTTCAGCTTGGGGTCGAGAGCATCACGCAGGCCATCGCCCATGAGATTGATTGCCAGCACTGTCACGAGGATCGCGAGGCCGGGAAGCGTGACGACCCACCAGGCACGCAGAATGAATTCGCGGGCTTCCGCCAGCATCGTTCCCCATTCCGGTGTCGGCGGCTGCGCGCCCATGCCGAGAAAGCCGAGTGCCGCGGCGTCAAGAATGGCGCTCGAAAAGGATAGCGTCGCCTGGACGATGAGCGGTGCCATGCAATTCGGCAGGATGGTCCTGAACATCAGCCTCAGGTGCCCCGCTCCGGCAACCTTTGCCGCGACGACGTAATCCCGCGTCTTTTCCGTCATCACGGCCGCTCGGGTCAGGCGAACGAAGTGGGGCTGGAAAACGAGGGCGATGGCGATCATCGCATTTGTGAGGCCCGGCCCGAGCACCGCCACCAGGACGAGCGCCAATAGCAGCGACGGGAAGGCCAGGATGATATCCATGATCCGCATGATGACAGTGTCGACCCATCCGCGGAAGTACCCGGCGATGACGCCGACCAGGATGCCGCCGCTCAGCGACAGCGTGGTCACGATTACGCCGACGAACAGCGAGAAGCGCGTGCCGTAGATGAGGCGGGAAAGCATGTCGCGGCCGACGGCGTCCGTTCCGAGAAGGAATTCGGCGCGCCCGCCGTCCTGCCAGAAGGGCGGAAGCAGAACCGACTCACGGTACTGGATGGTCGGGTCATGCGGTGCAATGAGCGGAGCGCACAGGGCGAGCACCACCAGAAACAGGAAGAACACCAGGCCGATGACGGCGCCGCGGTTCTCCGAAAAATAGTACCAGAACTCGGCGAGCCGCGCCCGGCGAGAGGGATCGGTCGATATGGGGCTTGTTGCGGTAACTTCGGTCATATCGCCCTCCTCAATGCCGGATGCGGGGGTTGATCAGCCCATAGAGCAAATCAACGGCGAGGTTCACCAGCATGATGACAGCGGCGATGATCAGCAGCCCACCCTGGATGACGGCGTAGTCGCGCCGGAACACGGAATCGACCATCCACTTGCCGATGCCCGGCCAGGAGAAGATGGTTTCCGTAAGGATGGCGCCCGCCAGCATTACACCGATCTGCAGGCCGATGGTGGTCACGACCGGGATCATCGCATTGCGCAAGGCATGGATGCCAACCACGCGGAAGGTGGGAAGCCCCTTGGCGCGCGCAGTGCGGACATAGTCCTCCGAAAGCACCTCGAGCATCGCCGAACGGGTCTGACGCGCAATGACGGCAAGCGGAATAGTGCCGAGCACGATTGTCGGCAGAACGAGGTGACTGAAAGCCGACTGGAAGGCCCCCTCCTGCCCCGACAATAGTGAATCGATCAACATGAAGCCGGTGACAGACGGAAAAAAGAACATCAGTGAGATACGGCCGGATACCGGAGTCCATTGCAACATGCCCGAGACGACGATGATCAGCAGGAGGCCCCACCAGAAGATCGGCATCGAAAAGCCAACCAGCGCGGTGCCCATGATCAACTGGTCCAGGATGGAGCCACGCTTGATTGCCGCGATCACCCCGGCCGGAATACCGACAACGACGGCGAAGATGATGGCGCAGAGCGAGAGCTCAACGGTTGCCGGGAAGAGCTCCAGGAATTGATCGATCACCGGCTTCTTGGTGACGATCGACATCCCGAAATCGCCGCGAAGCACACCCCAGAGATAATCCAGGTACTGCACGACGATGTGGCGATCGAAGCCCAATTGGTGAGAGATTTCGGCGTGCCGCTCCGGCGACATCACCCGTTCGCCGGAAAGCAGCGCCACGGGATCGCCCGGAAGCAGGCGGATGAAGGAGAAGGCGATGATCGAGACCCCGATAAAGGTCGGGACCAGCACGGCCAAGCGCCCCAGCAAGAATCGAAACATAGTCAAACCTCATGCCACTATCGCCGCGGCCTTGCTGCTGCAGCACTGGCAAAAAGGAAGAGGGGCGTTCGCCAGCCGCAAACGCCCCCTTCGGATACGGTTGGTCAGATTACTCTACAATATCAACGCCGTCGAAAGCAAAGTCGCCGAGCGGGCTCTGTACAAAGCCTTCGACGTTCTTGCGCATCGGGACGATCGAGAGCGAGTGATCGAGCGTCGCCCACGGCGCTTCGCGCTTGAAGACGACCTGCGCCTCCCCGTAGAGCTTGGTGCGCTCTGTGACGTCGGACGCTTCCTTGGCCTTGGTGACCAGATCGTCAAACTCCTTGTTGCACCACTGAGCGCGGTTGTTGCCGCCGACGGCATCGCAACCAAGTAGCGTGTCAAGGAAGTTATCCGGGTCACCATTATCGCCCGTCCAGCCGAGGATCACGGCACCATCACGGTCCTTCGCCTTCGACTTCTCGAGATATTCGGCCCACTCGTAGGAGACGATCTCGACCTTGACGCCGATCTTGGCGAAGTCGGCCTGCATCAACTCGGCGGCGCGACGGGCGTTGAGCATGTAAGGCCGCGCGACCGGCATTGCCCAGACCTTCATCGACAGATCCTTGACGCCCGCATCCTCGAGCATCTTCTTCGCCACTTCGGGCTCGTAGGTGTCGTCTTCGATGGTGTCGCTGTAAGACCACATCGTCGGCGGGATCGGGTTCGTCGCCGGTGTCGCCTGCCCCTGGAAGACGGCGTCGACGATCGCCTGCTTGTTAATCGCCTTGTTCAGCGCCTTACGGACTTCGACCTTGTCGAAGGGAGGCTGTGTGGTGTTGTAGGCCAGATAGGCGACATTGAGGCCGGCCTGTTCCATCACCTTGAGGTTCGGATCAGCCTTCATGGCCTCGACGTCCGCCGCGTTCGGATAGGGCATCAGGTGGCATTCGCCTGCCTGAAGCTTCTGGAACCGGACGGCCGCATCGGTGGTGATCGAGAAGACCAGATCGTCGATCTTCTGCTTTCCGCCCCAATAGTCCGGATTGGCCTTGTAACGGATGACCGCATCCTGCTGATAGCCGACGAAGGCGAAGGGACCGGTGCCGAGCGGCATCTGGTTCAGCTGGTTCATCTTGCCTTCAGCCTGCAGCTTGTCGGCATATTCCTTGGACATGATCGAAGCGAAGGGCATCGCCAGGTTGGCGAGGAACGGCGCTTCCTTGCGCTTCAGCTTGATCTTGACCGTCATGTCGTCGACCTTCTCGATCGACGCGAGCAGTTCCGGCAGCCCCATGCCGGCGAAGTATTCCCAGGACCCGCCGGTCACATAGCCGTGCCACGGATTGTCGGACTTCCACTGGCGCTCGAGCGAGAAGATCACGTCGTCGGCGTTCAGCTCGCGGGTCGGCGTGAAGAACTCGGTTGTCTGGAACTTGACGCCAGGACGGAGCTTGAAGGTGTATTCGAGGCCGTCGTCGGAGATCGTCCAGCTTTCGGCGAGCCCGGGCTCAGTTTCGGTCGTGCCCTTCTTGAATTCGAGCAGGCGGTTATAGACGGGATGCGCGGAAGCGTCGAACGTCGTACCGGCCGTGTAGAGGCCGGGGTCAAAACCCTCCGGCGAGCCTTCCGAGCAAAAGACGAACGTTTTCGACCAGGCAGTGCCGGCCATCAGCGTGGCGAGCGCCGTCGCTGCGAAGAGAGTCGTGAGCTTTTTCATGAGCTTGCTTCCCAGATTTGTTTTTTGTTCTCGTATTGTTTTCGACCGCGGCAAGAAATTTTCCATCCGGTCAAGGACGGATGGAACGACATTTGGCGTCGCAATGCAATAACTCGCTTCAGAAATTTGTCTATGCGAAAAATTCTTCCACAGGTAGAGGCTCGAAGCGCCACCGATTCGGGGCGTCGGCCAAGCTCTATTGCACGCCAATAAGCACTCACCTGACGGGGCGGTGGCCGCGGAAAAATCGAAAGAGACGGCACAAAAAAGCGCGGAGAACCGGCTCCGCGCTACCTTTGTTGGACTGGAGTCCTTCAGGCGGCCGACGGCTGCGGGCGCGGGCTGGTATCGAGCCCCAGAAGGAAGTTAATCTGCGGCCGGGCCTTGACGAGATCGTCGATCGTATAGCCCTTGAGCACGTCGAAGAAGGCGTTCAACGCCTTGCGCAATGCGGTATTGAGGCCGCAACTGTCGACCAGGGGACAGTCGATCTCGCCCGCCTCGAAACATTCCGCCATGGCGAAGCTGTCCTCGGTCACCTTGATCACGTCAAAGAGACTGATCTCCGATGCCGGTCTCGGCAGCCGCACGCCGCCATTGCGGCCGCGCACGGTTTCGACAAGCCCGGCCTTGGTCAAGGGCTGCAAGATCTTGAACAGAAACAGTTCGGAAACACCGTAAGCCTTGGCGATCTCAGGAATGCGGCTGAGCTTCTCGCCATTCGCAGCACAGTACATCAGCATGCGAACTGCGTAGTTTGTTTGCTTCGTCAGACGCATCATTCACTCCTGAATCGAAAAATTCGTCCTTCATCATATAGGACGGAACGTAGTTTGGAACAATTCCAAAACGGGAAAAATTCGCCCGCCCGGACGCATCGCTCGTTTCACGGTTGACTGTCGTTCCCTTGGAGTCCAGAAATATGACAGGTTTGGTTAACTTATAAGCACCACACGGAGAGAATACCATGCAAGTCTCAAAAACGCTGATCGGCACCCTGTCGGTCGCGGCGGCGTTCCTTGCCTTCACGGCGCCGGCCCGGGCCGAAGGCGAGGTCAACATCTATTCCTACCGCCAGCCCGATCTCATCCAGCCGCTGCTCGACACCTTCACCAAGGAGACTGGTATTACCGCCAATGTGCTCTTCCTCGACAAGGGCCTGGTCGAGCGCATTCAGGCGGAAGGCGCTAATTCTCCGGCCGACGTCATTCTGACCGTCGACATCAGCCGCCTGACCGAGGCGAAAGATGCGGGCGTGACCCAGCCGCTCGTCAACGAGACGATCAACAAGGACATCCCGGCGCATTTCCGCGACCCGGACGGCAATTGGTTTGGCCTGACGACGCGCGGCCGCGTCGTCTATGCGTCGAAGGAACGCGTGGCGCAGAACGACATCACTTACGAAGAACTCGCCGATCCGAAATGGAAGGGCAAGTTGTGTACCCGCGATGGTCAGCATTCCTACAATATCGGCCTGTTCGCCTCGATGATCGCGCATCACGGCGAGGCCGAGACGGAGAAGTGGCTGACGGGGCTTAGGGACAATCTCGCCAAGAAGCCAGATGGCGGTGACCGTGATCAGGCAAAGGCAATCTTTGCCGGCGAATGCGATGTCGCGCTCGGCAACAGCTACTATGTCGGTCTCATGCTGACGAACGAGAAGGAACCCGAGCAGAAGGAATGGGCTTCGGCCATCAAGGTCCTCTTCCCGAACGCGAAGGACCGTGGCACGCATGTGAACATCTCCGGCATGGCACTCGCGAAGAACGCCCCGAACAAGGAGAATGCGGTCAAGCTGATGGAATTCCTCTCGGCAGGTGAAGCGCAGAAGATCTATGCCGAGCAGGTCTTCGAATATCCGGTGTTTCCGGGCGCCGAGCCGTCGGAAGTCGTCAAGTCCTTTGGAACGATCAAGCCGGACTCCCTGCCGCTTGCCGAGATTGCGGCAAACCGGAAGAAGGCGTCGGAACTCGTCGACAAGGTCGGATATAACGACGGGCCGCAAGAATAAGACAGTGCCAAAGGCAAGACGAACAGCGGGCGCGAAGCCCGCTGTTTTCGTTTGGGCCGCTCGACCGATAATTTCCCTCCGCGACTACCACTGCGGACGAAGGCGCATTGACGGGCCGATCCAACGGTAGAATTCTTGAGTCATTGAAAACGCACTTGACTGAAGCAGTCTGAGTCGGAGGGGAAATTGGAAGAGACGAATGACAAGAGCCAGCTCGAGATGGTCGTGCTGATGACCCCCGACATGGCGAACTTCAGCGGCAAGGTCCATGGCGGCGCGCTCCTTAATCTCCTCGACCGGGTCGCCTTCTCCTGCGCCTCGCGCTACTCGAAGCAATATGCGGTGACGCTCTCCGTCGACCAGGTGGTTTTCCGCCAGCCGATCCATGTCGGCGAGCTGGTCCACTTTCGTGCTTCCATCAATTACGCCGGCCGGACGTCGATGGAGGTCGGCATCCGGGTCGAAGCGGAGAACATCCGCACCGGCGAACGGAGGCACACGAACTCCTGCTATTTCACGATGGTAGCCGTCGATGCGGAAGGACGGCCGACGAGCGTGCCGCCATACCGGCCGGAGCCCGGTATAAGGGAACGCCGCTACCGCGCCGCCGAGGTCAGACGGGAGCTGCGCCGGGAGTTCGAGGAGCGTTTCCGGGCTGCCGGCTCCACGACCGTTTCCAATGAGGCTTAGCTTCTAATCCCTGCGCGATTCGGCAATCAGGTCGAGGATTGCCTTGCGCCTCTCCGGCGTACCGGGATGGGTGGACAAGATGCTCGTTTCCGAGTGATCGTCGAGCTTCGTCTCCAATAGCTCAAAGAAGCGGGCGATTGCCGTCGGATCGAGGCCCGCCTTCATCATCAGCTCGACGGAATGCCGGTCCGCCTCCGCTTCCGCGGCGCGCGAGTAGGAGAGCGCGAGCAGGCCGCCCCCCTCCACCAGAACGTCTTCGGCTCCCGAGCCGATATCGCCAGCAATCAGCATGATGAGTGCCGCGACCCCGGCGGCGCGATAGATCTGCCGGAGGCTGTGCTTATGCTCGACATGGCCGATTTCGTGCGCCAGCACGCCGACGATTATCTCGGTGTCATTGCCTGCAATTTCCACGAGCTCGTCCGTCAGGATCAGGGTTCCGTCGGGCAGCGCGAAGGCGTTGGGGCCGATCGGACCACCTTCACGGAAATTGAGCGTGTAGGCCCCCTCACCGGCGGCCGAAAGCCCCGCAATGCGCCGGAAACCGTCGAGAATCTTGCCGCGCCGCACCTCATCCAGCTTCGACTCGCCAAGCAGCGTCCGGTCCATGGTTTCGAGCGTGGTCGCCGACATGATGCGGGGCACGATCGGCGGCGTGACGACGACGGCGACTTCCACCAGGGCCGGCAGCGCATAACGGTAGATCAACGCGCCAAGCAGGATCGTTGCGGCGACGAAGGCGACCAAACGCGGGTGGAACCGCTCCAGCCAATGGACAACCCCCGCCCCGGCCCGGCCCTTCTGCGCCAGGAACCGGTCGATTGCATCGTTGTCGTTGGTCTCAAAGAGCGAACCGTCGGGAAAGGTGACCCGGCGCGGGATGCGGCCGACCCGGGCGGATATCTCAATGGCCGACAAGCGCCCCCCGGCGAGTTCGGCACCGGTTTCGTCGCTGGCGACCAGGCGCTCCCCGGTCTCGACGAGGTCGGAGGCTACCGAGCGGCTCGATCCCGCGGGATGCCACTCGCCATGCGCAAAGACCGAACTGTCAGAAGCCAAAGTCGAAGCCTTCGATATCCATGAATTCGGCGCCGACCGCCGAACTTTCCAGCGCGATGGCGGAGAAGATTTCGCCGACATTACCGTCGAACCGGACGCCCGTATGTTCGTTGACGTAGCGCGCCATCCGAACGGCAGCCCAAGGTCGCATCAGCCCTAGTGTAACAAGCGTGACGACGAAGTTCGAGATGGCAATCCAAGTGTAGCGTAGGCGCGAGAGATCGCTCAGGAGCCGGTGCTTGCCGTCGAAAGTGGTGGCGGACCAGGCGACGTTGCGCACCCCGGCACGGTAGACAAGCGCCGCAACCCCGAAGATTGTCAGGATAATGACGTAGCCAAGCACCATCAGAACAGCAAGCGATGCCTGCATCCCCGCCGCCTCGGCGAGATCGGGGTTCTCGATCGCCGTCGTAACAAGCGCAATATTGAGGAAGACAACGAAGCCGACGATCAGCAGTCCGAGCACGAGGACCGCTGCGGAAATCGCCCAGGTCCTGTAGATCTCGCCGATGGGGGGATTGGTCGCAAAGGCCTTCTGCCCGTAGCGCAGGTTGTTGCCGATGTAGCGGTAGGTCCAGCGACTGGCGAGCGGTGCCAGGATGCCGAGCGTCAGCGCCGCGATAACCGGACCGACGATGAAGGCGAGAAACGCGCCGCCGGCGCGGCCGACGAAATCGAAGCGGACATTGCGGTAGCTCGTCACCCGCGCGCTGAAGCGCAAGCCACGGGCGAGAAGCCACGGCAAGAAGAACAGGATGAGCACGCCGAGCCCGATTCCGACGAGCGGCACGAATGTCAGCGTGACGTTGTAGATGACCAAGTACGCAAAGACGATGAGACGGCCGATCAGGATCTGACCGCCTCTGGCGTGATACTCGAAACCGCGTCCGAGCAGCACGGTATTGCCGTAGAAATAGCGATTGCGGCGAACCTTGGCCCAGGCCGAATAGATGCCGAGCGTGACGATCGTCAGCAGGATGTTGACGATCCAGATCCCGAAATACTCGCTACCGCTGCCGGTAAACGAGAGGCGCTGGAAATCTCCCTGAGCCGCGCGTCCGAAACTGCCCTGCCCGACACTCTGTGCCGGCAACGGTTCAGCCAAAACCATGATCTATCCCCTCGACTAAAGACCCAATGCAGTTTGCGCCGACCGCGTCATCCCGGGGCGGTCAGCAGCAGCGAACTCAACGGATGCGCGAATCGTCCTACTGTTACACCCCCGTCAAGCCCGACGTTAGTTGTATCGCTGCGCAGAATGCAACAAAAAAGAGCCTCCCGGAGGAGGCTCGAGTGGGGGAGGATCTTGTATTCCGTTACCGCATCGTCGGTATCGAGAACTCCGCGCCGTCCTTGATGCCCGAGGGCCAGCGCGAGGTGATGGTCTTGGTCCTGGTCCAGAACTTGATCGAGTCCGGACCGTGCTGGTTGAGATCGCCGAAGGACGAGGACTTCCAGCCGCCGAAGGAGTGATAGGCCAGCGGAACCGGGATCGGAACGTTGACGCCGACCATGCCGATGTTAATGCGGGACGCGAAGTCGCGCGCAGCGTCGCCGTCGCGGGTATAGATCGCGACACCGTTGCCGTATTCGTGCTTCATCGGCAGCGACAGGGCGTCCTCGTAGTTCTTGGCACGCACGACCGAGAGAACCGGTCCGAAGATCTCCGTCTTGTAGATGTCCATGTCCGGCGTCACATGGTCGAACAGGCAGCCGCCGATGAAATGGCCGTCCTCATAACCCTGCAGCTTGAAATCGCGGCCATCGACAACGAGCTTCGCGCCCTGCTCGATGCCGCTGTCGATCAGGCTTCGGATGCGCGCCTCTGCCTCCTTGGTGACGACCGGGCCCATATCGGCCTTTTCGTCCGTATAAGGGCCGATGCGCAGGCTCTCCACCATCGGCGTCAGCTTGTCGATAAGGCGGTTTGCGGTTTCCTCGCCGACCGGAACGGCCACCGAGATCGCCATGCAACGTTCGCCAGCGGAGCCGTAGCCGGCGCCGATCAGCGCGTTGGCGGCCTGGTCGAGATCGGCATCGGGCATGATGATCATATGGTTCTTGGCGCCGCCGAAGCACTGGGCGCGCTTGCCGTTCATCGCCGCCGTGCCATAGACATAGCGGGCGATCGGGGTCGAGCCGACGAAGGAGACGGCGGCGATGTCAGGATGCGTCAGGATCGCGTCGACAGCACCCTTGTCGCCGTTGACGACGTTGAGAACACCCGCCGGCAGGCCGGCTTCGATCATCAGTTCGGCGAGACGGATCGGCACGGACGGATCGCGCTCGGACGGCTTCAGGATGAAGGCGTTACCGCAGGCAATCGCCGGCGCGAACATCCACATCGGGATCATCGCCGGGAAGTTGAACGGCGTGATGCCGGCGCCGACACCGACCGGCTGGCGGATCGAGTACATGTCGATGCCGGGGCCAGCGCCTTCGGTGAATTCGCTCTTCTGCAGCTGCGGGATACCGATAACGAATTCGCAGACCTCGAGGCCGCGCACGACATCGCCCTTGGCGTCGTCGATGGTCTTGCCGTGCTCGCGGGAAAGCAGCTCGGCCAGTTCGTTCATGTTCTCATTGAGGAGCTGGACGAACTTCATGAAGACGCGGGCGCGGCGCTGCGGGTTGGTGGCGGCCCACTTAACCTGCGCAGCCTTGGCGCTTTCGACGGCGGCTGCAAGTTCCGCGTCGCTCGCGAGCGCCACGGTGCCCTGAACCTCGCCTGTTGCCGGATTGAAGATGTTGCTGACGCGACCGCTCTTGCCGGCGACGCGCTTGCCGTCGATGAAATGTCCGACTTCATACATTGGGTTTTCCTCCTGGTCTTGATCTTGGACGCATGATCGCACTACGATTTCAACAAATCAATTTCCGAAATTCAGGAACCGTTGTGCAAAAATCAAAGTCCCTTGCCGCACCGTGCGTCTTTTCAGACACGCCAAGGTCGCTGCAGCCTTTCATTTTCTGCATGTTTTTATCCTGAAATCGGCCCGACTTAAGGAACATGCAAAGGAGCGGGTTCATGGACTGGGACGACGTCAGGGTGTTTCTTGCGGTGGCGCGAACGGGCCAGATCCTCGCCGCCTCGAAGAGGCTCGGCATCAATCACGCTACCCTCAGCCGGCGCGTCACCGCGCTTGAGGAGACGCTGAAAACGCGGCTTCTCGTGCGCCGGCCGAACGGCTGCGAGCTGACCGCCGAGGGCGAGATCTTCCTTTCGGCCGCCGAGCGTATGGAAACCGAAATGCTCGCGGCGCAATCGCAGATCGGGCGGATCGACACGGCGATCGCCGGTACCGTGCGCATCGGCGCCCCGGACGGATTCGGCGTCTCCTTCCTGGCGCCCCGCCTCGGGCGGCTGACGGCGCGCCATCCGGAACTGAAGCTGCAGCTCGTGCCGGTTCCACGCTCCTTCTCACTGTCGCAGCGCGAGGCGGACATCGCCATCACCATCGAGCGGCCCGAACAGGGGCGTCTCGTTTCGTCCAAGCTGACGGATTATACACTCGGGCTCTACACATCGGCAGATTATCTTGCCCGCTACGGCACGCCTCAGACGATCGACGATCTCAAGAACCACCGGCGCATCGGCTATGTGGAGGATCTGATCTTCACGCCCTCGCTCAACTTCTCCGCGGAGATCATGCGAAGCTGGGACGCCTCCTTCGAGATCTCCAGCGCCACCGGCCAGACAGAGGCGGTCCGCTCCAGCGCCGGCATCGGCATCCTGCACAACTACATCGCCCGGCAATATCCGGAGCTTACCCGGCTGTTCCCGGAAACGACGATACGGCGCGCCTACTGGACGACCTATCACGAGAGTGCGCGCGAACTGGTGCGCGTGCGCACGGTCGTCTCATTCCTGCAGGAACTCGTGACCGCGGAGCATCAGATATTCGTCTGAGAACTGGTGGGAAAAAATGGTACGGTTGGGTGGTCTCGAACCACCGACCTCAGGTGCCACAAACCTGCGCTCTAACCAACTGAGCTACAACCGCACACGGGGCGCGACGACGTCGCGTTGGCGGCTCACATACGGTCACTTCAGCCGATTTGCAAGCCTTAACTTCAGATTATCAAGCAAAAAGACCGGATGGCAAGCACCCGGTCCTTCCAACAATTTCGAACGGCAGCGGTTAGACCGATCAGCCCTTCTTGAAGGTGGAGACGACCTTTTCCGCGGCGTCCTTGCCGGGCTTGGCGACGTTCTCGGCGACCTTACGGGTGGCTTCCTGCATCGACTTCGCCTGTTCGACGGCGATCTCCGCCTGCTTGCGAATGAAGGCGGTCTGCAGTTCGACGAGTTCGGAGAGCGACTTAACGCCGAGCAGCGCTTCCATGTGCGAGAGCGAGTTCTCGGCATTGGTGCGCAGCGCGTCGATGGCCTTGAGGCCGAGCTCGACGGAGCCGGACTGGGCATTTTCAAGCGTCGCTTCGACGGTCTTCGTAGCCTCTTCGGCGGCGGTCTTCATCTTGGCATAGGCCTCCTTCGACTGCAGGGCGCCCTTTTCGGCGAACTCGCGGAAGCCGTCGGTAAACTTGGCCGGGTCAAAGGAAAGGGAAAATGCGTCTTCGATCTTCTTGGTAGCCATGGCATGCGCTCCTTGGTGTGGCCCTCTTAAGAGGCGCCTCGGTGGGTGGTGGCAATTCTATAGTCGATTTCGTTGTGCATTGCAACAAAATTGTGCATCGCACAAAATCCAACGATCGCCATTAACCTTGCGCGGCGAAAGGCATGGCGGAGAGAGAGCCATCGCTGGACCCTCGCAGATGCGGCGGGTATTAATAGAGTGTTAACGCGCTACTGCATGTTTCCATCGATCGAAGCCGATTGAAGGAAAAAAAACATGCAGTAATTCAACGTGCTACAGCGACCTTTGTGCGTCTGATAAGACGCACGGCGCTGTAGGGACCCGTCAATAGGCCTGCCCATGCCCGTGAGACAGTACCCATTCATCGACATTGCCGTGCATGCACGGGTGCGGGAGCATTTTGCCCGAGGGGATGCGTCAGTCCTTTTTTCGAAGGATCTGGCACGCGTCCTGTGGGCAAACGATCAAGGCGCCAAGCTGTTCGGCGTGGCTTCGGTCTATGATTTCATCGATAGCACGTTGAACCCGAAGGACCTCTCGCTGCGCCAGTTGCGCGCTGCTGCAGCGCAACTCGCCGCCGTCGGCGACCGTCGCCAGTTGTTGATCCGGATAGCGGCCGGCTTCCGGCGGTTGCCGCTCAACGCGACAGTGGAAATGGTCCGCATCCGGCCGGGCGAGGACGCCGTTCTCTTCACCGCTCCGCATAACGGCAAGGCGCTTTCGACGGAAGAACGCGCCGCCGCGATGATCGCCGGGTTGGACGGACCGGACACACATATGGCGGTGCTCGACGACGATGGTGGCATCATCGCCCAATCGCCCGGATTCGGACATTTGGGTCTGTCGGCCGAAATCCGGCAGACGCTCGTCTGGGCGGTGGCGCGCGACAAGGACCGGCTTATCAAGCGGCCTGTCGCGACCGAGAAGGGTCAGTTGCCCGCCGCCATCGGCAAGATCTCCGATCACCCGGCACTCCATCTTCTCTTCGCCGTGGAAGCCACGCTCGAAGCGCCGGATACCGAAGAGAGTACCGTGAAGGACGAGCCAGACGCGATCGACGCAGCAGCGTCGACGGACGTCGAGACGGGGCAAGCTGCGCTTTCGCCGGCCGCGCCGGACGAGCCTGCCGAAACCCCGGTGCAGGAAGATGCTTCCAAGACCGTGGCGACTACAGAGTTGGCCGCAGCCGAAGAGCCGGCCGATGCCGTGCCGATCGACGAGGAACAGGGCGAATTGGCTCTCCAGTCCGGCGATGAGGCGGCAGAGCCGTCGCAGCCGGCGCCGAGCGCCGAGACCCACGAGCCCGCGCCGGAAATGGCAGCATTAGACGCCGACAGTGGCACAGCTGCGGCGTCGGGCTTTACCTTTACGCCGGGTAGTCGGGCAGTCCGCTTCGTGTGGAAAATCGACTCGGGAGGGCGATTCAGCGAAATCTCCGAGGAATTCGCGTCGGCCGTTGGCCCGAACTCGGCCGACGTGGTCGGCATGACCTTCGCCGAGCTCGCAGCCCGCTACGATCTCGATCCCGACAACAAGATCAACGAGCTTCTGCATCGCCGCGACACCTGGTCCGGCAAGACTATTCTCTGGCCAATCGAGGGGACGAGTCTCAAGGTGCCGGTCGACCTCGCCGCCCTGCCGACCTATTCCCGTTCGCGCGAGTTCGACGGGTTCCGCGGCTTCGGCATCGTGAGGCTCGCCGACGCGATTGAAGACGCAAGGGCAAGTGGGCTGGCGCTCGGCCGTACCGAGGCTCCCCGGCACCAGGGCATGCCTGTCGAGGGCCCGGCGCAACACGCTCCCGAGGAACCGATCGCGGTTCAGGATGGGACGGGAGCGGGCTCCCACGCTTCCGACGCGGCCGATGCTCCGCAGAGCCGCCCCGAAGACGGCGCGGCGGGAGAGCCTCCAACGGCGGAGGACCCGTTTGCCGGCGAGCGGCCCGCCCTTCGTATTGTCGACACTCCGGCGCGGCCGCCGTCCGACAAGGTCATCGATCTCGACGAGCGCCGGCCGGCGGGTTCCGGGGCGCTGACGCGCGGCGAGCAAGCAGCCTTCCGCGAGATTGCGCGGCAGCTCGGCGCACATTTCGGAGAGCCTACCACGCCCCCGAGTGCGGCAGGCGAGGACGACGAGCGCTCGTCAGGCGCAGCGCCTACCGAAGCCGCCTCCCCCGCTACGGAAAGCACATCCTCGGACGAGGCAACTGCCGCCCGGCCAGAGGACACGGTGCCCGCAGCCGGCGATGATACACCCCCTGCCCCGCGCAGCGGCGTCGCCATGAGCAGCGAAATCCTCGACCGCCTGCCCGTCGCGCTCCTCATTCATCATGGCGACGAGCTGCTGCACGCAAATCCGGAATTTCTGTGGCTGACCGGTTACCAAAAACTCGAGGCCTTCGAGCAGGAGGGAGGACTGGAGGCCCTCTTCGCCTATGGCGACGAATCGGGAGAGACGCGGCCGGATGGGACGATGGCCCTGGTCCGCGCCAATGGTCAGCTTGCACCGGTCAGCGCCCATCTCCATTCAATCCAGTGGGAGGGGAGAAGCGCACTCATGCTGGCGTTGGCTCCCGCGGCCACACGCGCCGTCGATAAAGCTTCGCCAGACGCGGACGCGGCAGGAGCCGAAGCGCGGCTGCGGATGGAAATCGACGAACTGCGCTCGATCCTCGAAACGGCTACCGACGGCGTGGTGGTCCTCGGGCAGGACGGCGACATTCGGACGATGAACCGCTCGGCAAGCGCGCTCTTCAACTATGACGAAGAGGAGATGCGCGCAAAGCCGTTTGCCGTCCTCTTCGCCCATGAGAGCCAGAAGGCGGTGATCGACTACCTTCACGGCCTTTCCGGCCACGGTGTCGCAAGCGTGCTCAACGATGGCCGGGAAGTGATCGGCCGGGAGGCGGGAGGCGGCTTCATTCCGCTGTTCATGACCATTGGACGGCTCTCCTCCTCCAACGGCTATTGCGCCGTCATCCGCGACATCACCCAATGGAAGCGGACCGAGGAGGAGTTGCGCAACGCCAAGCGTGCCGCCGAGACAGCAAACGCCCACAAGACTGATTTCCTCGCAAGGGTGAGCCACGAGATCCGCACGCCGCTCAACGCCATCATCGGCTTTTCCGACATGATGGCGAGCGAGCATTTCGGGCCGATCGGCCACCCCCGCTACATCGAATATGCCGGCGACATCGGCCGTTCGGGGCGGCACGTGCTCGACATAGTCAACGACCTGCTCGACATCTCAAAGATCGAGGCGGGCGAGATGGAGCTCGATTTCAGCGCCGTGGACCTCAACGAGGCGGTCTCCGAAGCCGTATCGCTGGTGCAGCCGCAGGCCAACAGCCAGCGCGTGATCATCCGCACCTCGCTCTCTGCCTCGGTGCCGGAGGTCGTGGCCGACGGGCGGTCGATCAAGCAAATCGGGCTCAACATCTTGGCGAACGCCATCCGCTTCACGCCGTCCGGCGGGCAAATCGTCGTGTCGACCTCCTACGAGACGAACGGCAGCGTCATCCTCAGGATCCGCGACACGGGGATCGGCATGACGCGCAACGAGCTCGATCAGGCGATGAAGCCGTTCAGGCAGGTGACGACCGGCGGGCGCAAGCGTGGCGAGGGCACCGGCCTCGGCCTGCCGCTGACGAAGGCGATGGCCGAGGCGAACCGCGCCCATTTCGCCATCAGCTCCGCGCCGAACGAGGGGACGCTGGTTGAAATATCCTTCCCGTCGCAACGCGTCTTGGCGAACTGAGGGCCGATGCTGTAAAGAAATGTTGACCTGCGGGAGCCAGTTTGGCTCCTGCCAGCATGTTGCCTCGGAACGGATCGATTGCACTTCACCACCAAAAGCCTCAAGCGACGCTACGCCAAGTACGGGACGGGCCTGACGCATCGGCTGCTCGCAACCTGGTCCGGCCTTGCCTCGGCAATCGTACTGATGCCGATCGTCGCTATCGCATGGCTTGCGGTGACAGGTGGCGGCGCGGACTGGCCGCACCTCATCGAGAACGTGATCCCGCGCGCCACCCTGAGAACGCTGATGCTCGTGGGACTGACGGGCACGGCGACGGCCATCGTCGGCATCTTGACGGCGTGGCTGGTGGCGACCTGCGAATTTCCGCTGCGCCGCTTTCTCTCCGCCGCGCTCGTGCTGCCGCTCGCCATACCGGCATATCTCGCGGCCTATGCCTTCGGCGAACTCCTGACCTTCACCGGACCGGTCCAGGGTTTGGTCCGGGCGCTCTTCGGGTTTCAGACGAGCCGGGACTATTGGTTTCCGGACGTGCGCTCGCTCGGTGGCGCGGTGCTGGTGATGAGCTCGGTCCTCTATCCCTATATCTACCTTGCTTGCCGCTCAATGTTTCTGATGCAGGGCCGTGCGGCCGCCGATGTGGCGCGCACGCTCGGCGCCGGGCCGGTCAAGGTCTTCCTGCGAATTCAGATCCCGATGGCCAGGCCGGCCATCATGATCGGCTTGACGCTCGTTGCCATGGAGACGATGAACGACATCGGCGCGGTCGAGTTTCTCGGCGTCCAGACCCTGACTTTCTCCATCTTCGACACCTGGCTCAACCGCGGCAGCCTTGCCGGTGCGGCGCAGATCGCGTGCATTATGCTGGTCTTCATCGTCGGGCTGATGATGGTCGAGCGCGCCGCGCGGCGCAGCCAGCGCTTCTCCAGCCAGAAGACGACGGCCGCCGTCCACGACGCAGTGCGCCTCGAGCTTTCCGGCTGGAAGAAATGGACGGCAACGCTCGTCTGCCTCCTGCCCGTGCTCTCGGGCTTCGCCGTCCCCTTCCTGGTCCTCGGCAACTATGCGCTGAAGCGCCTCGACCAGTTCCTGGCGCCACGCCTCTTGGACGCATTGCTGCACAGCGTCCTGGTTTCCGGCCTGACGGCACTCGCCGCCGTGTTCCTGGGTTTCGTTCTGGCCTATGCGGCCCGCACCGGGCGCTCGCCGATCACGGAAGTCGCCGGGCGGCTCGCCTCCTTCGGCTACGGCGTGCCGGGCACGGTACTGGCGATCGGTGTGCTCTTTCCGCTCGCGGCGCTCGACAATGCCTTGGATGCGCGGATGCGCGACGTTTTCGGCGTTTCCACGGGCCTCGTCCTGAGCGGGACGGGCTTTGCAATCGTCTATGCCTGCGCGGTGCGCTTCCTCACCATGGCCGAGGGGACGCTGGAGGCCGGCTTTCACAAGCTCTCGCCGCATCTCGACATGGCCGCCCGCGCGCTCGGCCGGACCAGCGCCCAGACCTTGCGCTCGGTGCTTCTGCCGATGATGCGTCCGGCGGTACTGACGTCGGCGCTGCTCGTCTTCATCGAAACGATGAAGGAGCTTTCCGCGACCATCATGCTGCGCCCGTTCAATTTCAATACGCTTGCCACGCTCGTTTACGAGGATGCGTCGCGCGCGAAGGTCGAGGATGCCTCGGTCGCCGCCATGATCATCGTCATGGCCGGCATGATCCCGGTCATTCTGGTGTCACGGTCGCTTGAAAGCCGCTCATAGGGACACGGGGCCCGTCCAGACACAAAAAAAGAGGCAGCTCGCGGCCGCCTCTGAAGTCATGCTAACCAACAAATGCTCGAGGACGCGTGACGTCATGTCTGTGACAGCATCGCTGCTGCGGCACCGACCCTTTATGGACCGGCCTCCAGTTGGCTCGACCATGCCCCGGCAAACCTAAACAAGACCTTACCGCCAGACCCGACAATTTTAGGCAATGAGCCGCAAGTCGGCGGGCTTGGTTAATTCCGCAGGTGCGAACAGGTTAACGGAGGATGATAAGGTTCGATCCCGAGCGATCTTGGCGTTTATCGCCGAAACCAGGCACATCAGCTCTTCAGCGCCTCCAGTCCTGCAAAGAGATCGAGCGCCTCGGGATTTGCCAGCGCCTCCTTGTTCTTGACCGGTCGGCCGTGCACCACGTCGCGCACCGCAAGCTCGACAATCTTGCCGGATTTGGTGCGCGGAATGTCGGCGACGGCGATGATCTTCGCCGGCACATGCCGCGGCGAGGCGCCGGTGCGGATCCGCGCCTTGATCGCCTGTGACAGCTCCTCCGTCAGCGCCACGCCCGGCGCCAGGCGCACGAACAGGATCACCCGAACGTCGTCTTGCCAATCCTGGCCGATGCAGAGTGCCTCGGCGACCTCGGCCATCTGTTCGACCTGATTATAGATTTCCGCCGTGCCGATGCGCACGCCGCCGGGATTGAGCGTCGCGTCGGAGCGGCCGTGGATGATGATGCCGCCATGCCGTGTCCATTCGGCAAAGTCGCCATGGCACCAGACATTGGAGAAGCGTTCGAAATAGGCGGCGCGATACTTGGCGCCCTCGGGATCGTTCCAGAACATCACCGGCATCGACGGAAACGCCTTGGTACAGACGAGCTCGCCTTTCTCGCCGCGCACCGGCTTGCCTTCGTCGTTCCAGACGTCGACGGCAAGGCCGAGCCCCGGCCCCTGGATTTCGCCGCGCCAGACCGGCTTCAGCGGGTTGCCGAGCACGAAGCAGGAGACGATGTCGGTGCCGCCGGAGATCGAGGCGAGTTGGACGTCCGATTTGATCCCCTCATAAACGAAGGAGAAGCCCTCCGGCGACAGCGGCGAGCCGGTCGAGGTTAGGAGCCGCAGGGCCGAGAGATCGTGCGTCTTGGCCGGGGTGAGACCGCCCTTGCGCACCGCATCGATATATTTTGCCGAGGTACCGAAGACGGCGAAGCGCTCCTCCGCCGCGAAGTCGAAGAGGACGTTGCCATCCGGATAGAAGGGCGAGCCGTCATAGAGGCACAAGGTAGCGCCCACTGCCAGGCCGGACGCCAGCCAGTTCCACATCATCCAGCCGCAGGTGGTGAAGTAGAAGAGCCTCTCGCCCTCCTTTAGCCCGCAGTGGAACCGGTGCTCCTTGAGGTGCTGGAGAAGCGTTCCGCCGGCCGAATGAACGATGCATTTCGGCACGCCCGTCGTGCCGGAGGAAAACAGGATGTAAAGCGGATGGCTGAAGGGCAGGCGCTCGAAGGCAAGCGGTATCGCTTCGAAAGCGGCGATGAAGTCGGGAAGTGTCACACCGCCTTCGATTGCCGCCGCGAGCGCGGCGCTGTCGCCGGCATAGGGGACGACGAGCGTCGGCACGCCGAGCGTCCTCGCAACGGCGCTCACCTTCGCGTCCACGTTCTGGCGCTTGCCGTTGTACCAGTAGCCATCGCAAACGACGAAAAGCTTCGGGCCGATCTGGCCGAAGCGGTCGAGAACGCCCTGCTCGCCGAAATCCGGGGAACAGGAGGACCAGATAGCGCCGACGGAGGCGGTGGCGAGCATCAGCGCGATCGTCTCCGGCAGGTTCGGCATCATCGCTGCGACACGGTCGCCGACGCCGATCCCTTGTGCCTTCAGCGCCTGCTGCAGGCGTGACACGAGGCTGCGCAGCTCTTCCCAGGAGAGCCGATAGCGGACCTTGTCCTCGCCACGGAAGATCAGGGCGTCATCGCTACCGCTCCCACGCAGCAGGTTTTCGGCAAAGTTGAGCTTGGCGTCCGGGAAGAAGCGGGCCTCCAGCATCCGCTCGCCATTGGCGAGCGCGCTCTCGCCCCGCTCGCCGATGACACCGCAGTGCTCCCACACGGCAGTCCAGAAATCGCCGCGCTCGGCCACGGACCAGTCGTGAAAGGCATCGTAGTCGGAAAATTTACGGCCAAAGCGCGCTTCGCACCAGGCCATGAACTGCGCCATCGGGCTCCGCGCAAGCGTCTCGGCATCAGGAACCCACAAAGGTCGATCTGTTTGCATGCGTTCCTCCACTCCTCTGGCCCTGTTCTATACCATGCTGCAATGCAAAATAAACAGCGTGCATGGCGGCGGCGCCCTCGCGAAGACGACATTTCCATGTCAGTTGCATTTGCCCTCTTCAGGGCCTATCCAGACGGTTTCACCGAAGGCGACGCCGACCCGACCGACATGACCAGACTTATCCGGAAAATATCGCGCGTCTTGAGGCTGCGCCTGCGCCGCCGCCATTTCGTCTGGTCTGCCGCGGTCGGCATCGCTCTCGCCATCGGGTACAACGCCGCGCTGCCCCTGCTCGTCTCGACAACCGGTGTGCGCGCGATGATGGAGCGGACACTCGATAGCTGGTCCGGCGGCAAGAGCAGGATCAACGGTGAGCCGGGGATCCGATTCTGGCCGGAACCGCTGTTGACCTTGCCGTCGGCGACGATCCAATCGACCGGCCCCGAACCCCGCCCGCTTGCCGAAATCGGCCGCATTACCGCATCGTTCAGCCCGCTTTCGGCCCTTCTCGGCGAACCGACGCTTGAGGACATCAGCCTCGTCGATCCTGTCCTCACGATCGAGCGTCGGGCCGACGGCACAATCAATTGGCAAAAGCCGCAGTGGCTCGCCCCGCCCGAGGCTGCTGCAGCGCCCCAGGAAAGCCCCTTCGGAGACATCGCCATCATCAATGGCCGGCTGCGCGTGCTCGACCGGATGACCGGTGGCAATGACGTCGACATTCCCGGAATCTCCGGCACGATCAAATGGCCCTCCTTCGCAGAACGATTGAGCGCGCAACTGTCGGCGCGCTTGGGCGGCGAGGAGGTTGCCTGGGCGTTCGTCTGCGAGGATCCCCTCAGTCTCTTCGCGAGACGGAACGCATTCCTCAAGACATCGATCACGTCGGCGCCGCTGACCTTCTCCTTCGAGGGCGTCGGTAATCTTTCATCCGTTCCCTTCGCGTCGGGTCATCTGCAACTGTCCGCGACCTCACTCGCAACACTCGTTGGGTGGTTCAAGGGCACTTCGCCAGCGACGCTCCCCCCGGGAGGGCTCAGCATCGACACCAGAGTGACCACCGGCGAGAAGACGCTCAAGCTGGACGATCTGGAATTTACGATGGGCGGCGCCAGCGCAACGGGCGTGCTGGATATCGCCCTGCAGGACGGCAAGGCGCCAAGCCTCGAGGGGACGCTTGCCTTCGATCGCATCGACCTCAACGGCGTTCCGGTCACCGCGCTCACACCGCTCGGCCGCAACGACCGCCTTTGGCGCCTGGTGCAATCCTTTGTCGGTGCCTGGCACACCGACGTTCGACTTTCCTCTCAGGAGGTCCTCGCCGGTCCCTTGCACCTCACGGACGTCGCCGCAGGGGTGATGATCGATGGGAAGCGCGCGTCACTCGACATTGGCGACAGCAATTACGCCAATGGCAGCTTGAGCGGCCGCGCCGTGCTCTCGGAGGAAGGGCTGGAGCACGGCGGCCGGCTGCAGGCGCGCCTCAAGGACGCCGATTTCGCCGCGGTGCTCGGCGGCTTCGGCCTCAACGGTCCGGTCCCGGACGGCAGGGGAATTCTCAGCATCGATATTGGAACCGATCGCCCCGTCTGGGCAACCGGCATTGGCGACATCTCGGGCAATCTCACCTTTTCGCTGACTAATGGCAGCATCGCCGGCTTCGACGCCCACGCCTTTGCCGATCTCGTCCGCAAGGGCGAATTCTTTTCGCTTTCGCAAGCGAACGAGGCCAGCTTCGACTTCCAGGCGGCGAACATAAAGGCAAGCTTTGCCGATGGCACGGCGCGGCTCGACCGGGCCGATTTCGTCGGAGCGTCGGGCCAAATGTCGGTCGCCGGCGTGGTGCCCTATCGCAACGGCAGCCTGGCGCTTGCCGGTACGCTCGAAACCGAAGCGCCCAGCGGCAACCAACCGGTTCGCTTCTTCGTCGGCGGCTCCTGGCCCAATGCGGTCATCTCGCCGCTTTCCGTTCTCGTCGCTCCGAAATAGCCCGCATCGTCAGCCGATTGCCGCAAAGGCTGCGCGCTCATCCTTTTCGCGCCGGGCTTCCCGCCGCTTGGTAAGGATCGACGCGACGACGACGCCCAGAGCGACGATGCCGATCATGATGGTGCAGATCGCGTTGATCTCCGGCGTGACGCCGAGGCGCACCTGGCTGTAGATCTTCATCGGCAGCGTCGTCGCACCCGGCCCGGTCGTGAAGCTCGAGATGACGAGGTCATCAAGCGACAGCGTGAAGGCCAGCACCCAGCCTGAAAACACCGCCGGTGCGATCACCGGCAGGGTGATGGCGAAGAAGGTCCGGACCGGGGTCGCACCGAGATCGAGCGCTGCCTCCTCGATCGACTGGTCGAAGCTCAACAGGCGCGACTGCACGACGACCGCGACGAAACACATGGTGAAGGTGATGTGGGCCAGCGTGATCGTCCAGAAACCGCGATCAAGCCCGATCGCGACGAACAGCAGGAGCAGCGACAGGCCGGTGATCACCTCCGGCATGACCAGCGGCGCATAGACCATGCCGGAGAAAAGAACGCGCCCGCGGAAGCGCGAGTAGCGCACCAGTGCGAGTGCCGCCAATGTGCCGAGAACCGTCGCGCAGGTGGCCGATAGCAGCCCGACGCGAATGGTTACCCAGGCGGCATCGAGGAGCCCCTGATTGTGCCAAAGCTGGCTATACCACTTGGTCGAAAAACCGGCCCACACCGTCACCAGCTTCGACTCGTTGAACGAGAAGATCACCAGAAGTACGATCGGCAGGTAGAGAAAGCCGAAGCCCAGAACGACGGAGGCGATGTTGAAGCGGGACCACCTTTCCATCTCCTAGACTACCCCCTCTCGCCATCGGCCTTGGCCTGGACATTCTGGAAATAGACGATCGGAATGACCAAGATCAGCAGCAGAACCGTCGCCACCGCTGACGATACCGGCCAGTCGCGGTTGGCATTGAACTCGTTCCAGAGGGTCTTGCCGATCATCAATGTCTCCGATCCGCCGAGCAGGTCGGGAATGACGAACTCGCCGACGGCCGGAATAAAGACGAGCAGGCAGCCCGCGACGACGCCGGGCAACGACAGCGGGAAGGTGACGCGCCAGAAGGCGCTGACCTGTGTGCAGCCGAGGTCCTGCGCCGCCTCGATCAGCGAGTGATCCATCTTCTCCAGCGCTGAATAGATCGGCAGGACCATGAAGGGAAGGTAGGAATAGACGATACCGATATAGATCGCAGAATTGGTGTTGAGGATGATGAGCGGCTGATCGATGATGCCGATTGTCATCAGGAACTGGTTCAGCAGCCCCTCCGGCTTCAGGATGGCGATCCAGGCATAGACACGGATCAGAAAACTCGTCCAGAAGGGCAGGATCACCAGCATCAGGAGCGTTGGCCGGATCGCGCGCGGGGCCTTGGCCATTCCGTAGGCGATCGGATAGCCGATCAGCAGCGTCAGGAACGTCGAGATGGCCGCGATGATGAGGCTCGACACATAAGCATTGAAATAGAGAGCGTCCTCCGTCAGCCAGACGTAATTGTCGACGGAGAATTCGCGGGCCTTCTCCAGAATGCCCGCGAGCCCACCCGCCAGATCGAAGACCGGCGTATAGGGCGGCATGGCGACCGTGGTCTGCGACAACGAGATGCGGAACACGATGAAGAAGGGAATGAGGAAGAAGAACAGCAGCCACGCGTAGGGGACGATGATCACCAGGCGGTTGACAAGGGCTGAGGCAAGTTTCGCCATGGCTTCAATCCTTCAACACGACGCCCGCATCCTCGCCGAACGAGATCCAGACCTGCTGGTCGTAACCAAGCGGATCCTCGACGGCGCGCACGGCATTGAGCGAGGACGCCTTAACGACCTTGCCGTCCTTGAGGCGGACGTGGAAGACGGTCATGTCGCCGAGATAGCCTATGTCCCAGATCTCGCCCTCGGCCGCATTGACGGGTGCGTGGGCGGGCGCCTGGCGGCTGATCCTGATTTTCTCCGGACGAATGGCGATGGCAGCCCTTGCCCCGTTCGCGAGTTTCTCCGACGAGGCCATTCGGACCGGAATGCCGCCCGTCGTTTTGATCCGGACAGAGCCCCCTTCGGCCGAGGTCACGGCGCCATCGAACAGGTTCACGTCGCCGATGAAGTCGGCAACGAAGCGCGAATTCGGCGCCTCGTAGATCTCGGCCGGCGTCGCCACCTGAACGACCTTGCCGTGGCTCATGACGGCGATGCGGTCGGCCATGGTCATCGCTTCTTCCTGGTCATGGGTGACGATGACGAAGGTGAGGCCGAGTTCCTGTTGCAGATCCATCAGTTCGAACTGGGTTTCCTCGCGCAACTTCTTGTCGAGCGCGCCGAGCGGCTCGTCGAGCAGCAGCACCTTCGGCCGCTTCGCAAGGGAACGGGCGAGCGCCACGCGCTGCCGTTGTCCGCCGGATAGTTGATGCGGCTTGCGCTTGGCGAATTTCTCGAGCTTGACGAGCTTCAGCATCTGCGCCACCCGCTCGGCGATCTCGGGCTTCGGCATGCCGTCCTGCTTCAGGCCGAAGGCGATGTTGTTCTCGACCGTCATATGCGGGAACAGCGCGTAGGACTGGAACATCATGTTAACGGGCCGCCGGTAGGGCGGGATGCCGGCGAGATTCTGGCCATCGAGGATGATTTCGCCGGAGGTCGGCTGCTCGAAGCCGGCGAGCATGCGCAACAGGGTCGACTTGCCGCAACCGGACGCGCCGAGCAGTGCGAAGAACTCGCGCGTGTAGATGTTCAGCGAAAGATCGTCGACGGCGGTGAAGTCGCCGAACTTCTTCGTCACGTTCTTGACGGAAATGAATGGTTTGGAGGCGGGGTCCGCCCATGGTGCGAAGGAACGCCGGATACTACCGAGAGACTTCATCATTTAACCCCGAATGCCACAGCCAATGGCGCGGCGCCGTTTGCATTCAAGAACGGAATGGGGTGGCGCACGCCCCTTGTGGCGCCGCTCTCGTTTCCCGCTTCCGCCCTAAGAAAATGCCCGGATTTTCAAGTCCGGGCATCTGGGCTTTCGCTCTATTGACCAGTCACGATCTTGGTCCAGAGCCGGGTCAGTACTCGCTGCTCCTTGGGTTCAAACGGCGTGACCGTGAAGAGTTTCTGCATCATCTCGTCCGTCGGGTAGATCGCCGTGTCTTCGAGCACTTCCTTGTCAAGGAACTGCTGAGCCGCCTTGTTGCCATTGGCATAGAACACGTAGTTCGAGGCTTTTGCGATGACCTCCGGCTTCATCATGTAGTTGATGAACTCGTGCGCCTCGGCCACATGGGGTGCATCGGCGGGGATCGCCAGCATGTCGAACCACATCTGCGCCCCTTGCGCGGGGATCGAATAGTCAACTGTCACGCCGGCCTTCGCCTCGGCTGCACGGTCGCGCGCCTGAAAGATATCGCCGGAAAATCCGACGGCCAGGCATATGTCACCGTTTGCCAGTGCATTGATGTATTCCGACGAGTGGAACTTGCGGATATAGGGCCGGACCTTCAAGAGCAGGTCGGTGGCCTTTTCCAGATCGGCCGCCTCGTGGCTGTCCGGGTTAAGGCCGAGATAGGCGAGCGCCGAAGGCATGATATCGGTCGGCGCATCGAGCAAATGGATGCCGCAATCCTTGAACTTCGCCGCGATCTCCGGATTGAAGACGACATCCCAGTTCGGTTTCTCGTCGGTGCCGAGGATTTCCTTCATCTTGTCGACATTGTAGCCGATCCCGGTGGTGCCCCACATGTAGTCAACGGCATATTCGTTGCCCGGATCGTACTGGGCGGTACGCTCCATGATGACGTTCCACATGTTCGACAGATTCGGCAGTTTCGACTTGTCGAGCTTCTGGAACACGCCCGCGGCGATCTGGCGCTGCAGGAAGTATGCGCTTGGAACCACGACGTCATAGCCGGAGCCGCCGGCAAGCAGTTTGGTTTCCAGGATTTCGTTGGAGTCGAAGACATCATAGACGACTTTGATGCCGGTCTCCTTGGTAAAATCCTCAAGGATGCTGTCGTCGATGTAGTCAGACCAGTTATAGACGTTGACGACCCGTTCCTGTGCCCAAGTGAGCGTGGCCGAGCCAGCCAGCATTGCGGCCGCCAAGGTTGCGACGACGAGTTTGGACATACAACTCCCCTCATTTATCGGTTCGAGACAAGTCGCCCATTTTTGCGCGGTCGCGCCCTGTCCGTTGTTCGTTGCGATGCCGAAGTTAGGCATGTTTCTCAATAACCTCAAGCGCTTTCGCACTGGGCAATTCTGCCATCCCCGAGCCGGTTGCGTTTTCGCAAGCACAAGCAAAGTCCGGGACTTATGGGCCCTGTCTTCTCCTCGGTGGTGGCGAACCAGGTCGCCCCGTCCACCAGGGTCGTAACAAGCCGTCGCGAGCCGTCTGCGGGATTATTAGGCCTGCTGGCGATGGGCAAAGCGATGCGCAAGTGGGACCGCAGGATCGATCCTGCTACCGAGCAGTGCCCCCGGCCGGCTATTGAAAATCGAATACGCTCAAGCCCGTCGCCATCTCGTCGAGACCGAGCGGTCGGGTGACGGGCGGCTCGGCGCGCGCCAGACAGCCCTGGCGCTCACAGAGGCGGCAGACTGGGCCGACGGCAATCGCCGGCAGGCGCGCGGCCCCATAAACTGTCTCCTGAGCGAAGCCGGCATCGCAACCGATCAGCAGCGCGGTGCGCCTGACCCGCTCCTGGAAGCCGGCCTGGGGCCCTTCGACCGTCCGGGCGACGGTCAGGAACTCGCTGCCGTCCGGCATTTCCACGCGGTCGACAAGGATCTGCCCAGGCACGGCGAAGGCCGCATGGATATTGAGCTTCGGGCAAGCGCCGCCGAAGCGGGCATGCGGAAAGCCCTGTGCCCCGGCGCGGCGCAGGCGATGGCCGGCATTGTCGATTTCCATCAGGAAGAACGGAATGCCGGCGGTGCCGGGCCGCTGCAACGACGTCAGGCGATTGGCCGCCTGCTCGAACGACACCTGGAAGCGTGCCCTGAGAAGGTCAATATCGTATTTCGCCCGCTGGGCTGCAGCATGGAAGGCCGCGTAGGGCATCATCAGCGCATGGGCAGCATAACGCGCGAGCTCGAAGCGGCCGATGCGGCGCGCCTCCGCGGTCGAGAAGTGGATCTGGTCGAGCTCCGCCACGATCGCCTCGTGACAGGCGATCGATGCGACCTCCATGGCGATTTCGAGCGTCTGATCAAAAGGCGACAGCCGCTCGGAAATGAAGAGGCGCATCGAGTGGCGGTCGAAACGGCGGCGGAGATTCGGCATGACATGTACCGGCAGCGCCCGCACGACGAGGCCGTGTTCCCTTTTCAGCCAGGCCTTCAGCACCCCTGCAAGGTCATCGCCAGGCGACAGACTCGCATGGAACGCCTCCATGGCCTCCTCGATCCGGGCGAAATGGTTCGGCCGCGCCTCAAATGTCTCGCGGACCTCGTCGATCGGCAGCCGCGTGTCGGCAAGCGTCGCCATGTGCCCCTGCCCCGCAAGAAGCTCCGCCAGGTCCTTCAGGCGCGACGCCTGTTCACGATAGGCACGATAGAGCTTGACGACGCCGCCCGACACATTAGGGGCCGCTTCGGTGACCTCGATCAGCTCCTGATCTCCCGGAAGCTCGCCGGCAAGCAATGGATCGGCAAAGACCTCGCGCAACTGCGCGAGACTGTCGCCCGCCTCGCCCTGCAATTCGTCGAGATCCACCTTGTAGACCGAGGCCAACTTAAGCAGCAGCTGAACCGTCAATGGCCGCTGGTTGCGCTCGATGAGGTTCAGGTAGGACGGCGAGATGCCGAGCGCCTCCGCCATCGCCGTCTGCGTCAGTTGAAGGCCGTTGCGGATTCGTCTGACGCGCGGTCCGGCGAAGATCTTGTTCTCGGCCATTTGTCACTCCCTTTACAGCTTTTCCGCCAGAGTCGCGTTGACAATATTTACAAGTTTACTGCTTCGCGTTGTCAAACACAATACAAGATAACCCCTTTAATACCGCCGATACAGGAATAGATGTGGCCTGTTTATGCAGTGCAATGTAAAAACTGTCATATGAATTCACGAGCCGACGCGAGCTAAGACGAAAGTTGTAGAGCTCACGATTTTGACGAGGAGATAAGCATGACTGATTTTTACAAACTCGTTCCGAGCGCACCGCAGGGCCGCTTCGACGGCATCGAGCGGCCTTACTCCGCCGAGCACGTCCAGCGGCTGCGGGGCTCGGTCGAGATCCGCTATTCCCTTGCCGAGATGGGCGCGAACCGTCTCTGGAAACTCATTCACGAGGAAGACTTCATCAACGCGCTTGGCGCGCTCTCCGGCAACCAGGCCATGCAGATGGTTCGCGCCGGCTTGCAGGCGATCTATCTTTCCGGCTGGCAGGTTGCGGCCGACGCCAATACGGCCTCCGCAATGTATCCGGACCAGTCGCTTTACCCGGCGAATGCTGCGCCGGAGCTTGCGAAACGGATCAATCGAACCCTGCAGCGCGCCGACCAGATCGAAACCTCGGAAGGAAAGGGCCTTTCGGTCGAGACCTGGTTCGCGCCTATCGTCGCCGACGCGGAAGCCGGCTTCGGCGGGCCGCTCAACGCCTTCGAGATCATGAAGGCCTTCATCGAAGCCGGTGCAGCGGGTGTCCACTACGAGGACCAGCTCGCCTCGGAGAAGAAGTGCGGCCATCTTGGCGGCAAGGTGCTGATCCCGACCGCGGCGCATATCCGCAACCTGAACGCCGCGCGGCTTGCCGCTGACGTCATGGGCACGCCGACGCTGGTCATCGCCCGCACCGATGCGGAAGCCGCGAAGCTTCTGACCTCGGATATCGACGAGCGCGACCGCCCCTTCGTCGACTACGATGCCGGCCGCACGGTGGAAGGCTTCTACCAGGTGAAGAACGGGCTCGAGCCCTGCATTGCCCGCGCAATCGCCTACGCGCCGCATTGCGACCTCATCTGGTGCGAGACCTCGAAGCCGGACCTCGAGCAAGCGCGCAAATTCGCCGAAGGCGTGCACAAGGCGCATCCCGGCAAACTGCTCGCCTATAATTGTTCGCCGTCGTTCAACTGGAAGAAGAACCTCGACGACGCAACGATCGCCAAGTTCCAGCGCGAGCTCGGCGCCATGGGCTACAAGTTCCAGTTCATCACGCTGGCCGGCTTCCATCAGTTGAACTATGGCATGTTCGAACTGGCGCGTGGCTACAAGGACCGCCAGATGGCCGCCTATTCGGAGCTGCAGGAAGCGGAGTTCGCGGCCGAGGCGAACGGCTACACGGCGACCAAGCACCAGCGCGAGGTCGGCACCGGCTATTTCGACGCCGTGTCGCTGGCGATCACCGGCGGCCAGTCGTCGACGACCGCGATGAAGGAATCGACCGAACACGATCAGTTCCGCCCAGCGGCGGAATGAATGCAAGGCCGGGGCGCGCGACATCCCTGCCCGTTGCGCGCCCCGGAAACATCGAAATCTCGAACCGTAAGCGGGACAAGAAAATGGTTTCCCCCGCGTCCGGCTCTAAACTTTGAAGGAGCACTCCCATGACAGTACAGACACGCGTCAAGGAACGGGCCGAGGAACAGTCATCGGCCATGACCCCGGACCAGCAGGCAGCGATCCGCATGGTCGCCAACGACCTGCACCGCCTCAACCAGTCGGTCATGAAGGCGGTCGAGGCCGGCGTCTCGGTCGAACTGGTGCGCTCGGCACGCCATCACGGCGGCGGCGGCAACTGGGGCGACCTCTTGATCCCCGTCATCGTCACCCAGGGTCGGTCCTGATGGCGACGCTCATGTCGGCCTCGGCGCTCATGCTCTGCGCCGCACTCTGGCAAGAGATCCGGCACCGGAGGTTTCAAGCCCTCCAGGCTCGAGTTTGTGAGAGACCCCGCCCGAGTTGAGTGACGGAATGGACAGGTGTCGGCCGGCGCAAAGCCGGCCGATCCGCATTTTGGTCAGGCGACGTTCCGCCGCGGCCGCTTGCCGGCAAAGAGATCCGCATGGCTGCGCAGCAGCCGTGTCATCCGATCGACGACGGTGCGAATATCCCGCCGGTGGCGGTCTTCATTATTCATGACGATCCATTGGCGATGCCTGAGCAGCCCGATCTCGTCGCCCGCCCGCTCGAGTTGAGGATCAAGGTCGCCGACGAAACAGGGCAGCACCGCCTGGCCCGCCCCGGCGCGCGCCAGATCGAGCAAGGAACGGGGGCGACTGACGGTTGCCACAATCCGGCCAGACGCATGCTCGTGTGGCCAGCGCAGATAGGCCGAAAGGGCGTCCTCTTCGGCGACGGCGACCCAACGATCCGATCCGCCGGGCGCGTTTTTCTGGCGATAGGCGGCATAGGCGACCTCGCCGACCGGGCGGGAGGCGAGATAGGTTTCCTCCGGTTCGAAGGCGCGAATGCCGATGTCGCTCTCCCGATAGGCGAGACTCGCCCGCGCTTCGCCGATCGACAGCGAAATGCCGAACGCGTCGCGTTCCGTGCAGATCGCCGGGAAGTTTTCGGCGATCAGCCACGATCCCCAGGTGCCAGCCGCAACGCGGACGATCGTGGCGCCCTCGCCCTCCTTCTGCCAGCTTTCGACCTTGCGGGCCGCCGCCTCCATCTCCTGCAACTGCTCGAACAGGAAACGGCCCTCGGCCGTCAGCGCGTAACCGGTCTGGCTGCGTACGAACAAAGCGCGACCGGTACGCTCCTCGAGTTCCAGCATCCGCCGTCCGATCGTGGCGGGGCTCAGCCCCGTCGCCTGCGCCGCCCCGGTCAAGCCGCCGCCGCGCGCCACGGTCATGAAACAGCGGTAGATGTCCCAATCCATGTTTTTCATAGATGAAAAACATATGAGGGAATCGACTGTATGTAAAACAGTTTCAGATGCATAAAAGAGGAGATGCCCAAGAAATGAGGAGCATCACCATGGATATGATGGCAATGGCCCTACTGTTCGACATGGCCTCCAGAAACCGCCGCTGGGACGAACAATTCGAGCCCCGATCGAAAGGCCGAACCGAAACCTTCGCGGAACGCATGCTTGCCGCACTCTTCCGCAAATCGCGACCGGCCGAGAGGCGCGACGATTGCGAAGGCATCCCGTGCATGGCGCCTTAAGGCGTGCCGCATTCAAACCTATTCACGCGGCGTGCCTTACATTAGGTCCTTATTTTCATGCATGTTGTCCTCCCAAAACCGCTGCATGCCTTTGGGCGACATGCATTAGGAACTCGCTCAGAACAAACGACGACGCCGCGCACCGAGGGTGCGCGGCGTCCGGCTATAGCGTGTTGTGGCGAAAGGACGCTCCGTCCCGCTATGCGGCGCGATAAGCCTGACCGGCTCCGCTCTCCGGTGCCAGGCGGAATTGCTCAACCAGCATCATCAGTGTATCGGCCTGGGTCGCCAGCGCACGGCTGGTGGCCGTCGCCTCCTCGACCATCGAGGCGTTCTGCTGGGTCATCTGGTCCATCTGGTTGACGGAGCCGTTGACCTCATGCAGCGCCGTCGCCTGATCGCGGCTTGCGGTGGCGATCATCTCGACATGCTGACTGACGGTGACGATCTGCGCGCTGATCGAGGCGAGCACCGCCCCGGTCTCCTTGACGAGCAGCGAGCCGGAACTGACCTCGTCCGTCGACTTGTTGATCAGGCCCTTGATTTCCCGCGCTGCCTCGGCCGAGCGCTGCGCCAGTTCGCGAACCTCCTGGGCGACGACCGCAAAGCCCTTGCCCGCCTCGCCGGCGCGCGCCGCCTCGATGCCGGCATTCAAGGCGAGCAGGTTGGTCTGGAAGGCGATGTCGTCGATCACCTCGATGATCTGTTCGATCTGACGCGAAGCATCCTCGATGCGGCCCATGGCGGCGATGGCATTGGCGACCACTGTCGCCGAACTGTCGGCGCTCCGCTTGGTCTCGGAAACCGACTGGTTCGCCTCGTGGGCGCGCTCTGCCGAGGAGCGCACCGTCGCGGTGATCTGGTCGACGGCAGCTGCCGTCTGTTCGAGCGAGGCGGCCTGTGCCTCCGTTCGCCGTGACAGCGCGTCGGCGGAATGGTGCATGTCGGCCCCGCTCTGCTGGATCGCCTGGGCATTGCCACGGATCTGCGCCAGCGTGTCCTGCAGGCGAATGAGAGATCCGTTGAAGTCCTGCCGCAGTTGCTCCAGGCGCCCGTGGAAGGGCACCTCGATCTGCTGGGAGAGATCACCCTGGGCAAGCCGTCCGAGGCCGGCCGCGAGTTCGCTGACGGCGAGATCGATCTGCCGGTCGAGCTCGCGCTTGTCCGCGTCGTTGCGGTTGCGCTCGGCTTCGGAACGGGCGCGCTCTTCCGCGCTCTCGGCCTCGATGCGCACCTTCGAAAGGGCATTCTCCTTGAAGACGCCCAAGGCACGCGCCATGTCGCCGATCTCGTCGCGTCGCGCATCGCCGTCGATCGTCGTATCGAGCATGCCGTCGGCGAGCCGGCGCATGGCCGCGGTGATCTGTCCGATCGGCCGCTTCAGCGTCAGCGTGAGCGCGATCCCCGCGAGCAGCGCAATCACGACGCCAGCCACCGTGGCGGCGACCGAAATCTGGTTGGCTTCCTGCCGCTCCGTGCCAGCGGCAACCTTCTGCTGCTCGGCAAATCCGGTGAGGTCGTTCCAGATCTCGTTGATCGATGCGCCGGCCGCGTTGAATTCCGCCGTCCGCTTGTCGGTGATTTCGACCAGCGAAACGCTATCCTTCTTCATCGCGTTGATGACCGGCAGCACCGTTTCGGCCGTTGCATCGAAGAAGCTCATGTCCTTGGCGATGCCGCGCAAAGTCGTGATGTTGGCCTGGACGGCCAGGAACTTGTCCAGAAGTTTCTGGCGATTCTCCTCGGTCGTGTTGCCGAGGAAGGCGGCTGTGGCGATTTGAATCTCGGTGATCGAGACGGAAAGCCTGCGCGTGGCGGTCAGAACGGACTCCGTCGCGGCAATCTTGCTGTCGAGCTCGGCGAAGATCTGCGTCGCCTCGCGCATCTTTCCGACCGAGGCAGCCTCCAGTCGGAAGCTGGCATTGCGGAATCGATCGACGAATTTCGAAAGGCCAGCAAGGGTTTCGGGGCCGGCCGGCGCCCTGATCAGCGCGCCGATTCCCCCAGCAGCCGAATTGACCGTCTCGGCCAGAGACTTTTCGCCCTTGGGCAGCAGGGTGAAGATGTCGCGCTGCGTGCGGCTGATCTTCGGGAAAAGGTCCTGCGCGACCTTCAGCTTTTCCTCGACCGTTATGGCTTTGCTGACTTCCGTTGCGAATTCCGTATAGAAGCGGCTGGCACGCAGGAGCTTTTCGGCGTTGCGCAGCATCGTCTTCGCCGCGTTTTCGTCCTTGCGCACGGCGTATTGTAGCGAGTCCGTCTCCTCCTTGATCTTCAACTGTTCGACGGCCAGACGCTCCAGATTAGTCGTCGTCGCCGCACGCAGTTTCTGTTCGCCCTCGTGCAGCGTCCAGAGTCCGTCGATGCGCGCCTCGATGTCGTTCGTAGCGCCGATCGCGGCGGCTAGTTCCGTTTCGCCGCTTGCGCCCGCAACCTGCGCGGCCGTGTTAGCCAGGACCTCCTTCTGCGCGGCGATCGTATCCTGGACCGCCTTGCGGCTCTCCTCGGTGGTCTCGTGCAGGAACTGATTCATCCCGGCATAGACATCCTTGAAGCCGCTCAGCGTCTGCAGGACGCTGTTCGAGATCTCCATGCGGCCCTGCAGCAGGCCCGAGGCATAGAGGCCGGTAATACCGACCGCCGTGATGCTGACGACGAACGGCAGGATGAAGAACAGAACCTTCGTCTGGATCTTGAAGCGAGCAAGAATCCTGTCAATGAACATGGAAAACACCTTGGCTCCCAGCGCGCGTTTGGCCTCCCCCAATGGCGTCAAGCGTCCGAACAGAACGCTTAGGCACCACCCGATGCGCAAACAGGCTGATGTTTTTCGGAAGTCATGCGGCGCACGCCGCCAATCCGTCGGCAATCATTGCGGGACCGCACCGCTTCGAGCAGCGAGGACCTGACGGAATCGCGTCTTGGGCATATTCGTTTTGAACGATTAAGATTCTTATAAGCGCGGCGTTCCCAGAGGGCGATCTTATTGGATCGGTCTAAACCAGCGCCGGGCACCTGCGCTCGCATCCGCGGCAACCGCCCGCGAAGCGCTTCCGATCGCGGAGGAGGAGAGGTCAGAGGGAGGAAAAGACTGCAAAAGCTGCGATCGCAAAAAGCGCAAGAGTCGCGGCGAAGGCGATCAGTTCGCCTTGAGAGCGGCTCTCATAGGCGCGGGCGATGGCACGGGGACGGCGACGTTGCTGGGTCATGGCATCCTGTCTCCTTACTCTTTGGCAGGACCATTCGGGTCTTGCCATGCGCTTCATGGTGCAACCATCCTGCGGCTGAGGAAAGGCCATGAATTGGAAACAGTCTGGTCTCTGTTCTGGGACCGTTCCGCCAGTCCTCTGCCGGCTGTGGAGCCGTGCAAAGCAGGTTCGACCATTTCCCTTAACAATGGCTGAAGACGCAAATCACCATTTTTGCCCGGCGGTTACACGTCTTGACCGGCGGTGAAGCCGGAAGCCCAGGCCCATTGAAAATTATAGCCGCCGAGCCAGCCGGTAACGTCCACGCATTCGCCGATGAAATAGAGGCCGGGGACGCTCGTCGTTTGCATGGTCCGCGAGTCGAGCACGCGCGTATCGATCCCGCCGAGTGTCACTTCGGCGGTCCGGTAGCCCTCAGTTCCCGCCGGCTTCAACGTCCAGGCCTGAATGGAAGCCGACAGCGCGTCGATCGCCTTGTCCGACAGATCGGCAAGCAGGCGCCCGGCGAGCTTTGCCTCCTCGGCAAAGAAATGCGCGAGCCGGCGCGGCAGGATGTCGGCAAGTGCGGTCTGCGCCGCCTGGCGTCCGCTCGTGCGGCGCATGCCTTTGAGGATCGAAGCGATGTCGATATCGGGCATCAATCTCAGGACGATCTCCGCGCCCTCACGCCAATAGGAGGAGATCTGCAGGACCGCCGGCCCGCTCAATCCGCGATGGGTGATGAGCACCGCCTCGCGGAAGGCAACCTTGCCGAAGCGGACCTCGGCATCGGCCGCGACGCCGGCAAGCGCGCTGAGCTTGGCAAGCTGGGTCGGATCGAGCGTGAAGGGGACCAATGCCGGCCGCGTCTCGATGACCGGCAGGCCGAACTGCTCGGCGATCCGGTAGGCAAGACCTGTCGCCCCCATCTTGGGGATCGATTTGCCGCCGCTCGCAACCACCAGCGACGCGGCATCGATCGTCCCGGCGCTCGTGGCGACGCGGAAACCCGAAGCGATCTTTTCCACGGTCGAGATCGCCGTCTCGAGCCGCAGCATCGCACCTGCCTCCTTCATCTCCGCGAGGAGCATACGGATGATGTCCTTGGCCGACAGGTCGCAGAAAAGCTGCCCCAGCGTCTTCTCATGCCAGGCGATGCCGTGCCGTTCGACGAGCGATACGAAATCCTGCGGCCGGTAGCGGGCAAGTGCCGACTTGCAGAAATGCGGATTGTCGGAAAGGAAGTTCTTCGGGCCCGTATGAATATTGGTGAAATTGCAGCGGCCACCGCCTGAAATGCGGATCTTCTCGCCTGGCGCCCTGGCGTGGTCGATGACGACGACGCGGCGGCCGCGCTTTCCCGCCTCGATCGCGCACATCATGCCGGCGGCACCCGCCCCGATGATCACCACATCCTGCTTCTCGATCACGGAAAGCCCTCTTCGCGTTTCTCGCCTTCCTTCCCGGCGAAGGGCGAAAAGTCAATCGCCAAGCACCTAGAGGCCGTGCGTCTTATCAGACGCACAAAGATCGCTGAGCAATTTGAGATGCTGCATGTTTTTGTCCTTAAATCGGATCCTATTTGCCGAAACATGCAGTAGCCAATTGGCAATGGGCGGCTATGATGCGCTATCCGAAGCAAAATCCGGTGATTTATGTCTTCCAAGAGAAGCGTTGCCCAACAGACAGTAAAGGTCAGCAAGAGTTCAGGAGTTCCCCTCGCCCTGCATTCCCCCCGAGGTGTCAAGACCTGGAAAGAGGCGGTCGACTGGCTGAAGATCCGCGGCATTGAAGATATCGAGTGCATCACGCCCGACCTTGCCGGCGTACCGCGCGGCAAGATGATGCCGACCTCCAAATTCACGTCCAATACGTCGCTAGCGCTGCCATCGGCGGTTTACCGCCACACGATTTCCGGCGAGTATCCGGAGGAGACCGGCCAGTTTCGCTACGACTCGCGCGACAGCGACATCAAGCTGGTGCCAGACCTTTCGACCCTCTCCATCGTCCCGTGGGAGAGCGATCCTACGGCGCAGGTGATCTGCGACATCGTCGGCTCACAGGGCGAGCAGATCAGCTATACGCCGCGCAACGTCCTGAAGCGCGTCGTCGACCTCTACCGGCAGAAGGGCTGGAAACCGGTCGTCGCGCCCGAGATCGAATTCTACCTCGTCGCCCAGAACGACGACCCGGACTATCCGCTGCGTCCGCCGAAAGGCCGCTCCGGCCGCTCCATCCTCGGCGGCCAGGGCTATTCGATCGCCGGCATCAACGAATTCGACGAACTGATCGACGACATCTACCATTTCTCGGAAAAACAAGGCCTCGAGATCGACACGCTGATCCACGAAGAGGGACCGGCGCAGCTCGAAATCAATCTCAGGCACGGCGATCCGATCGAACTCGCCGATCAGGTGTTCCTGTTCAAGCGCACCATCCGCGAAGCGGCGCTGAAGCACGGCATCTACGCCACTTTCATGGCAAAGCCGATGCAGGGCCAGCCGGGGTCGGCGATGCACATCCATCAATCGGTCGTCGATCTTGAGACCGGCCGCAACATCTTCTCCAGCCCGGACGGCTCGCCTTCCAAGGAGTTCTTCTCTTTCATCGGCGGCATGCAGCATTACGTGCCGAAGACATTGTCGATGATGGCTCCTTACGTGAACTCCTATCGGCGCTTGACGCCGGACATGTCGGCGCCGGTCAATACGGCCTGGGGCTACGACAACCGGACGACAGCGTTCCGCATTCCGGTTTCGGACCCGGTCGCGAGGCGCATCGAGAACCGCCTGCCGAGTTCCGATGCAAACCCCTATCTGGCACTCGCCGCCTCGCTCGGCTGCGGCTATCTCGGCATCATGGAGGATCTGCAGCCAACTCCGCCCTCGGAAGACACGGCGAATGAGGGCGAAATCGACCTGCCGCGCGGCCTGCTCGAAGCCATCTCGCTGCTCGAATCGGAGCCCTCCCTCGCGGAGGTCTTCAGTGCCGAGTTCATCGCCATCTATGCCGGAGTGAAGCGCGGCGAGTTCGAGACCTTCATGCAGGTCATCAGCCCGTGGGAACGCGAATTCCTGCTCCTGAATGTCTGAGTCGAAAAGCGTATCCATGCACTGGCAAAGCCCGATCTCGCCTGGAATTTCCTGGTATGAGGCAACCGTCCCGGATAGGCCCGCCTATCCGGCGATGCCAGGCTCGCGCAGGGCCGACGTCGCCATCATTGGCGGCGGCTATACCGGGCTGCAGGCGGCACACAATCTTGCGGGGGGCGGCGCCGATGTCACGCTGATCGATGCCTGCCGCTTCGGCGACGGCGCCTCGGGGCGCAACGGCGGACAATTCGGCACAGGCCAGCGCGCCTGGGCCGACGAGGAGGAAGAGGTGCTCGGACACGAGCGGGCGCAGTTGCTTTTCGACATGGCGGAAAACGCCAAGCGCTACGTGCTCGATTTCGCCAGCGAGCACGGAATCGATATCGAGTTCGTGCCCGGCCAGCTCTCCGTCGGTCATAAGAAGAGCTTCGAGCCCGACTATCGCCGCCATGTCGAGGCGATGGCGGAGCGGTTCGGCTACCCTCATCTCTCCTTCATGGACCGCGAAGAGACCGCAAGCCGGCTTGGCTCGAGCCACTATCACTTCGGCATCCGGGACGCCGGTACCGGCCATATCCACCCGATGAAGCTGCTGGTCGGCCTGGCAAGGCAGGCAGCCCTTGCCGGGGCCAATCTCTTTGAACAGACGAAGGCGCTGAAGATCGAGAAAAAGGGCGGCACGGTCGTTATCGAGACGAACGGGGGCACGATCACTGCGGAGCGGGCGTTAATCGCCTGCAACGCCTATATCGGAAATCTCGAGCCGGTTACGGCCAGCCACGTCATGCCGATCCGCTCGTTCATCGGTGCGACGCCGGTGCTGATGGACCACCCCGAGATTCTTCCGGGTGGGGAGTCCGTCGACGACTCGCGTTTTGTCGTGCGCTATTTCCGCAAGTCGAAGGATGGCCGGCTGCTGTTCGGTGGGCGCGAAGCCTATACCGCCGACAACCCGCGCGACATTTCCAGCCACATTCGCCGCCAGATCCGCGAGATTTATCCGGTACTCGCCGATATCGAGATCACCCATGCCTGGGGCGGCTCGGTTGGCATCACCATGCCGCGCCAGCCCTTCTGCCGCGACGTCATGCCAGGAGTGACGAGTATCGGGGGTTATTCCGGGCACGGCGTCATGCTCTCGAACTATTGCGGAAAGCTCTATGCCGACCTCGCGCTCGGCAGAGCGACGGAGCTGGACCTTCTCAGAGACTTGAAAATACCGGCTTTCCCCGGCGGGACACGCTTCCGGTCGGTCCTACTCTTCCTTGCGCTGAGCTGGTATGCCTTGCGCGATCGCCTTTAGAGCCGCATGCTTCTGAAGCAGGTGTCTGGCCAAGTCCCGACTCCTGAAATGGTTCAACGATAGAGCTTCATGCTTGGGAAAAATTGGGCAGATAAGATTTTGTTGCGTTGCACCCTAGCGCTTTTAAATCGATTAGATTATATCTGCCCCTGACCTGAACGAGATCGAGAACATCCCATGAGTAGCCAGATCATTCCTGTCGAACCGTTTGACTATGTGGTGTTCGGCGGCACCGGCGATCTTGCGGAGCGCAAGCTGTTGCCGGCCCTCTACCACCGGCAGATCGAAGGCCAGTTCACCGAGCCGACACGAATCATCGGCGCTTCGCGTGCTGCCCTCACCAATGAAGAATATCGCAAATTCGCATCCGACGCGCTGAAGGAACACCTGAAGCCCGGCGAGTTCGACGAGGCCGAGGTGGAGAATTTCACCTCGCGGCTCTACTACGTCTCTGTCGACGCGAAGTCCGAACAGGGCTGGGACGATCTCAAGAAAATACTGGACGAAGGCAAGGATCGCACCCGCGCCTTCTATCTCGCCGTCGGGCCGGCGATCTTCGGCGATATCTCGGAAAAGATCCGCGATTACAAGCTCATCACCAAGAACACCCGCATCGTCGTCGAAAAGCCGATCGGACGCGATCTCGCTTCCGCGACGGAGTTGAACGACACGATCGGCAAGGTGTTCCGCGAAGAGCAGATCTTCCGCATCGACCATTATCTCGGCAAGGAGACGGTGCAGAACCTGATGGCGCTGCGCTTTGCCAACGCACTTTACGAGCCGCTGTGGAATTCGGCCCATATCGACCACGTGCAGATCACCGTCGCCGAGTCGGTCGGCCTGGAAAATCGCGCCGGGTACTACGACAAGGCCGGCGCCCTGCGCGACATGGTGCAGAACCATATTCTCCAGCTCGTCTGCTTCGTCGCGATGGAAGCGCCGACCTCGATGGATGCGGAAGCGGTGCGCGACGAGAAGCTCAAGGTCCTCAGAGCCCTGAAGCCCATTACAGCCGCCAATGTCGAACAGGTGACGGTTCGCGGCCAGTATCGCGCCGGCGCGTCCGCCGGCGGCCCGGTCAAGGGCTACCTCGAAGAGCTCGAAGGCGGCGTTTCCAACACGGAGACCTTCGTCGCGATCAAGGCCGAGATCAGCAATTGGCGCTGGGCCGGCGTGCCGTTCTACATCCGCACCGGCAAGCGCACGGCCGGCCGCATGTCGGAGATCGTCATCACCTTCAAGCAGATCCCGCACTCGATCTTCGACAATAGCGCCGGGCGCATCTCTGCCAACCAGTTGATGATCCGGCTGCAGCCGAACGAGGGCGTCAAGCAGTCGCTGATGATCAAGGATCCCGGACCGGGCGGCATGCGCCTCAGGAACGTGCCCCTGGACATGAGCTTCGCCGAAGCCTTCGGCGTGCGCAATGCCGACGCCTATGAACGACTTCTGCTCGATGTCATCCGCAACAACCAGACACTGTTCGTGCGCCGCGACGAGGTGGAGGCCGCCTGGCAATGGATCGATCCGATCCTCAAAGCCTGGGAGACGACAGGACAGCAGGTGCAGGGCTACACCGCCGGCACCTGGGGACCGAGCCAGGCGATCGCGCTCATCGAGCGCGACGGCCGCACCTGGAACGACACGATCTAGGACCGGCCCATGAGCGAGACACTGCACTTGTTCGAGAATGGAGCGGCCCTGGCGGAGGGGCTTGCCGATGCCGTCAGCGCCAGGCTCGCCGCCGCCGTCGCGGCTCGCGGCGAGGCGAGCATCGCGGTGTCCGGTGGCTCGACGCCGAAGGCCTTTTTCCGCGCCCTGTCGCAGCGCGACCTCGACTGGGCGAAGGTGACGATCACGCTTGTCGACGAGCGGTTCGTGCCGCCGGAAAGCGACCGTTCCAATCACGCTCTCGTTGCGGCCAACCTGCTTCAGAACAAAGCGGCCGTGGCGCGGTTCGTGCCGCTCTATCACGCTGCGGCGACGGCCGCGGATGCGGCTGCGATTGCAAGCGAGAAAACGGCCGGCATTGCTGCCCCCTTCGAAGTCGTTGTGCTCGGCATGGGAACGGACGGGCATACGGCCTCGTTCTTTCCCGGCGGGACACGCCTCGGAGAGGCACTCGATCCGGCGACTCCACGCGGCGTGATCACGATGGCGGCCGACGGGGCCGGCGAAACCCGACTCACGTTTACTTTCTCGAGCCTTCAGGATGCCGGATATCTGGTCCTGCACATCGAGGGCGAGGGAAAGAGGGAGGTCCTTGGCCGCGCGAAAGCAGAAGGCGACGAGGCCGAATTGCCGATCCGCGCCGTCCTCAGGCGGGCGGCATCGCCGCTGCAGATCTACTGGGCGCCGTAACGCGTCCGGGCCAGATAGCGAGCGACCGGTGGCAAGCTGACCGGAGGCTCGAGATCGAATGAGAGCCGTATGTGCATCTCGATGCGCGACGCTCCGGCTGCATGAATTCTCGATCCGAGACGGCATTGAGATAAATCATGTAGCAATTCAAAGCGTTACAGCGACACGTGCACCGCTTGGAGGCATTGCCGCTGTGAGCCGATGACAGGATGAAGATCAAGGAGTCCGAAGACTCCGGAACAGGATGTGCCATGTCCGCCGATTCCCGCATTGCCGCCATTACCGCCCGTATCGTCGAGCGCTCGAAACCCTATCGCGAGCCTTACCTCGATCGCGTTCGCAGCGCCGCGGCGAATGGACCGCACCGCAGCGTGCTCGGCTGCGGCAACCTCGCGCACGGATTTGCCGTCTGTTCGCCCGCCGAGAAGGTGGCGCTCGCCGGCGACCGCGTCCCGAACCTCGGCATCATCACCTCCTATAACGACATGCTCTCGGCGCATCAGCCGTTCGAGACCTATCCGGCGCTGATCCGGGAGGCCGCCCGCGAGGCGGGCGGCGTGGCGCAGGTCGCAGGCGGCGTGCCAGCCATGTGCGACGGCGTCACCCAGGGCCAGCCCGGCATGGAGCTGTCGCTCTTCTCGCGCGATCTGATCGCCATGGCCGCCGGCATCGGCCTATCGCACAACATGTTCGATGCAGCCGTCTATCTCGGCGTCTGCGACAAGATCGTGCCGGGCCTGGTGATCGCGGCGCTGACCTTCGGCCACCTGCCCGCCGTCTTCGTTCCCGCTGGACCGATGACCTCGGGCCTGCCGAACGACGAAAAGGCCCGGATCCGCCAGCTCTTTGCCGAAGGCAAGGTCGGCCGCGACGAACTGCTCGAGGCGGAGTCGAAATCCTATCACGGCCCGGGCACCTGCACCTTCTACGGCACGGCCAACTCCAACCAGATGCTTATGGAGATCATGGGCTTCCACATGCCGGGCGCCTCGTTCATCAATCCCGGCACGCCGCTTCGCGACGCGCTCACCAAGGAGGCGACCAAGCGGGCGCTGGCGATCACCGCGCTCGGCAACGAATTCACACCCGCCGGTGAGATGATCGACGAGCGGTCGATCGTCAACGGCGTTGTCGGCCTGCATGCGACGGGCGGCTCGACCAACCACACCATGCACCTCGTCGCCATGGCGCGCGCCGCCGGCATCGCGCTTACCTGGCAGGACATTTCGGAACTCTCCGACATGGTGCCGTTGCTTGCCCGCGTCTATCCGAACGGCCTCGCCGACGTGAACCACTTCCAAGCGGCCGGCGGCATGGGCTTCCTCATCGCGCAGCTTCTAAAGAACGGCCTGCTGCACGACGACGTTCGGACCGTCTACGGACAGGGGCTCGAGGCCTATGCGATCGACGTCAGGCTCGGCGACAACGGCACCGTCCAGCGCGAACCGGCACCCGAGGAAAGCGCGGATCCGAAGGTGCTCGCGACCATCGATCAGCCGTTCCAGCATACCGGCGGTCTGAAGATGCTGACCGGCAATATCGGCAAGGCGGTCATCAAGATCTCGGCCGTTAAGCCGGAGCGCCATGTCATCGAGGCCCCTGCCAAGATCTTCAACGATCAGGCTGAACTCAACGCGGCCTTCAAGGCGGGCAAGCTCGAAGGCGATTTCATCGCTGTTGTCCGCTTCCAGGGCCCGAAGGCGAATGGCATGCCGGAGCTCCACAAGCTGACGACGGTGCTCGGCATCCTGCAGGACCGGGGCCAGAAGGTGGCAATCGTCACCGACGGCCGCATGTCCGGCGCATCGGGAAAGGTCCCGGCAGCGATCCATGTCACGCCCGAAGCAAAGGACGGCGGACCGATCGCCCGCATTCAGGAGGGCGATATCATCCGCATCGACGCGGTCAAAGGGACGATCGAGGTCAAGATCGAGGATATCGCGCTGAAGACGCGCGTGCCGGCGCATATCGACCTCTCCGACAACGAGTTCGGCATGGGCCGCGAACTGTTCGCGCCGTTCCGCCAGAACGCCGGTGCCGCTGATCGGGGGGGAAGCGTTCTCTTTCACTGAGGCGCCGGCGCAGTCACAGCCTTACGGAAGCGGCCCGGGAGACATATCATTCCGACCGTCATAACGTTCGACTTCGAGCGTGAACACATCGACGCCCTCGATGCACCTGGCATTGAGTGAAACGCGATCGCCCGGATAGCCACTGCGCATGATCGCGGTGCTGCATATCGGGCAGAAATGATGGCCCTCGTTGATGCCGCGCCAGATATAGGTCGACATCCGGCGCTTTTCCGTGACGAGCCTGACAGCGGCGGCATCCACCTTCCAGTGAAGGAAGCCCGAGCGCCGGCACGTCGAACAGTTGCACTCGACGAGCCGCGAAAGTTCAGCGTCGACCTCGATCGCGATTTCGCCGCAGTGACAGGAAAGTCGATAGGGTCGTTGCATGGCGGCTGCCTCGCTCGCGCTGCCTCGCGTCGTCAACCGAGCTCGATCACCCGTCGATCGACGGTTTTCGCGGTCAGCGATAGATATCCAGCGTGCGGTTGCGATGGTTCGGATGGGTACTGTAGACGAAGATCCGGTTCAGGTCGCGGTCGCTCAACAGCCGCAGGAACCGGGCCTCGATGAGGTTGTTGGCGTGGACCCGCTTCAATAGGCAGCCGATCAGGGGAATGCGGGCGCTCGGGATGTCGAGATAGAAATTCTGCGGCAGTTGAAACTTCGTCACGATGCCGATGATGGCGCTGCTTTTCGAGAGCTTGATGATCTCGCAACGACGCGACGAAAGGTTCTGCATCCCCTTCTCGGTAAATTCGATTCGCGCGTCGTTCCGCGTGTCCTCCATCGGGAAATTCGCCTCCCGATCATACATGAACGACTCTTCCTTGTTGAGAAAGTGCCGGGACATAACGGGCGCCGCGCCGCTCATAGAACTCACCTTTCGCATTCATCTAGAGCGCTTCGCATTCAAACGTCTTTATGCGGCGCGCTTTAGGTCCTTGTTTTGTGCATGTCGTCATCAAAAACCGCTCTCACACTTTTGGTCGACATGCAGTAGAGCGACGCTAGCCCATGAAATTTAACAGAGGGTTTGGGTCCACGGGGGTACGTGAAAAACCCGCCCGGCAGTGCCGGACGGGTTGGATAAAGAAAGAGGATGAAGGCCTAAGCGCGATAGCTTCGCCCGTCGGCGTCGAAGAGATGAAGCTTCGCCTTGTCGGCGGTGAAGCGCACCTTGTCGCCGCGCCCGACCTTCAGGATGCCGGGCAATTTCGCGATGATCGGCTCGTTCTCGACGAGCCCCTCTATGTAGAGCAGAGTCACCTCGCCGAGCGCTTCGACGATCGAAATCGTGCCCTCGAAGAGGAAGTCCTGGCCGTCCGTCACCTGCAGGTCTTCCGGCCGCACGCCGAAGCTCGCCTTCTTGCCGGATTCGGACGCGTTGCTTTGGATATCGAGCGTCACCGATTTACCGCCTGCCAGCGTAACCGTCGTCTGTGCGCCGGCCGCGGTGATCGTCGAGGGGATGACGTTCATGGCCGGCGAGCCGATGAAGCGGGCGACGAAGAGGTTCGCTGGCCGCTCGTAGAGCTCGAGCGGCGCGCCGACCTGCTCGATGTGTCCGAGAGAAAGCACCACGATGCGGTCGGCAAGCGTCATTGCCTCCACCTGGTCGTGGGTGACATAGATCATCGTCGTATCCGCCATCCGCTCGCTGAGCTTGGCGATCTCGATCCGGGTGGCGACGCGCAGCGCCGCGTCGAGGTTGGAAAGCGGCTCGTCGAAGAGGAAGACCTTTGGGTTGCGGCAAATCGCCCGCCCGATCGCGACGCGCTGGCGTTGCCCGCCGGAAAGCGCCTTGGGAAGGCGGTCGAGATATTTGGTGAGTTGGAGCATCTCTGCGGCCGAGCGGACGCGGCGATCGATCTCTTCCTTCGGTTCCTTGGCGATCCGCATGCCGAAGGCCATGTTGTCGTACACGGTCATATGCGGGTAGAGCGCATAGGACTGGAACACCATAGCAATGCCGCGCTGCGACGGCGGCACCTCGTTGACCCGCTCGCCGTCGATAAACATGTCGCCGCCGGTGATCTCCTCGAGCCCGGCGATCATCCGTAGCAGCGTCGATTTCCCGCAGCCGGACGGCCCGACGAAGACGACGAACTCGCCCTGCTTGATGTCGAGATTGATGCCGTGAATGACATCGACCGCCCCGTAGGACTTGCGGATGTCTTTAAGCAGCAGACCCGTCATTGCACCCTCCCCTCGGTTTTCTAGGCCAGGCGCGCGAAGAACGCGCCCCAGGCCGGAAGACTGATCTTGTTGTCCTTTATATCAGATATGAAGCCGTGGCCGTCGAGCGGCTCGACCGCGTCGCCCGGAAGTTCCGCGGCCGCGGGCTCTTCGCCCATGTTGAAGAGGCAGAAGATCCTCTCATTGCAGTGGATCCTGAGGAAGCCGAGAAGCGGTGCCCGCGTCTCGACGAATTCGATATCTCCCTTGGCAAGGGCCGGATGCGCCTTCCTGAAATGCAGGAAGCGGCGATAGTGCTCGAGCACCGAAGCCGGGTCCCCTTCCTGGATGGCGACGGCCTGCGAAAGGTGAGCCTCCGGAATCGGCAGCCAGGGTTTCGCGCTGCTGAAGCCGCCGTCCGGCAGGCCCTCCCACACCATCGGCGTCCGGCAACCGTCGCGGCCCTTGAAATCGGGCCAGAACTGAATGCCGTAAGGATCCTGAAGGTCCTCGTAGGCGAGTTCCGCTTCCGGCAGCGCCAGTTCCTCACCCTGGTATATGCAGACCGAGCCGCGCAGCGACATCAGGAGACTCGCAAGCAGCTTGGCGTGGCCGGCGTGATCGGCGACGCCGGAGCCCCAGCGGCTGACATGACGCACGACATCGTGGTTTGCGAAGGCCCAGCAGGCCCAGCCTTCCGGCGCGACCTTCTGGAAATCGCGCAACACCTCGGCGACACGCTCCGGTGTCAGCGGATCCGGCGCCAGGAACTCGAAGGCGTAGCACATCTGCACCTTGTCGCCCCCAGACGTGTAGTTGCCGGCGATCTCGAGGCCGCGCTGGCTGTCGCCGACCTCGCCGACGGCAGCGATCGCCGGGAAATCGTCCATGACGGCGCGGAAACGCTTCAGGAATTCCAGGTTCTCCGGCCGGTTCTTGTCGTAGATATGTTCCTGATAATTGTACGGATTGACCGCCGGCGCGGTCGAGGCGTTGCGACGCTCCGGCGCCAACGCCGGATTGTCGCGCAACTGCTTGTCGTGGAAGTAGAAATTGATGGTGTCGAGGCGGAAGCCGTCGACGCCGCGCTCCAGCCAGAAGCGTTCGACGGCGAGAAGCGCTTCCTGCACCTGCGGATTGTGCAGGTTGAGGTCGGGCTGGGACGTCAGGAAGTTGTGCAGGTAATATTGCAACCGCGTTGGGTCCCAGGCCCAGGCGGAGCCGCCGAAAATCGACAGCCAGTTGTTTGGCGGCGTGCCATCCGGCTTGGAGTCGGCCCAGACATACCAATCCGCCTTGGCATTGCTGCGGCTGGAGCGGCTCTCGACGAACCAGGGATGCTGGTCGGACGTGTGCGACAGAACGAGGTCGATCATCACGCGCAGGCCGAGCCGATGGGCTTCGGCGATCAGCTGATCGAAATCCTTGAGCGTGCCGAAGATCCGGTCGACATCCGTATAGTTGGAGACATCGTAGCCGAAATCCCGCATCGGCGAGGTGAAGAAGGGCGAGATCCAGATGGCGTCGGCGCCGAGCGCCGCCACATGCGGCAGGCGGGCCGTGATGCCTTTCAGATCGCCGATGCCATCGCCATTCGTGTCCTGAAAGGAGCGCGGGTAGATCTGGTAGATCACCGCGCCACGCCACCAGTCCTTGTCGGCCGTCAGGATTGCACCGGTCGTTTCGGTCTTGTTCATGCGAATTTGAAGTCCCTGTCTTGGATTGTCAGCCTTGGTGTCAGCCGCCCTTGACCGATCCCGCCAGCAGGCCACGCACGAGGTAGCGTTGCAGGGCGAAGAAGACGATCAGCGGAACGACGATGGTGATGAAGGCGGAAGCGGTAAGGATTTCCCAATTGCCGCCGCGTGAGCCGAGCAGATTGACCAGACGTCCGGTCAGCACCAGCTTGTCCTCCCCCGCACCGAGGAAGACGATGGCGACGAGAAGATCGTTCCAGGTCCAGAGAAACTGGAAGATGGCAAAGGAAGCGAGCGCCGGAAACGACAAGGGCAGGATGATCTTGACGAAGATGTCGAAATCGCTGGCGCCGTCGACGCGCGCCGACTCCATGATCTCGCGCGGCAGTCCGGCCATGTAGTTGCGCAGGAGATAGATTGCCAGCGGCAGGCCGAATCCGGTATGGGCGAGCCAGATGCCCATGTAGGTCTTGGCCGGGACACCGAAGAAGGCGCCGACACCATTATAAAGCTGCAGCAGCGGAATGAGCGACATTTGCAGCGGCACCACCAGGAGACCGACGACGACCGCGAGCAGGATCGCTCGGCCCGGAAAACGCATCCAGGCGAGCGCATAGGCCGCAAAGGCTGCAATCAGGATCGGAATGACCGTCGACGGAACCGCGACCGTCAGCGAATTGAGGAACGATCTGCCGATGCCAGCCGCGCTCAACACCTCGATGTAGTTGTCCAGCGTGAATCGCGGCGGGGTCGAGGCAGTGAAGAAGACGCGCTGTCCGCGCGATCCCTCCATCCGCTGATCCGAGACGATCTCGAAGCTGCCGTCCGTCTGTACCGTCAGCCTCTCGCCGTCATTGAGCTCGGCTGTCTCGCCAGGCTTATATTTGGTCGGTTCACGGCTGGAAAAGCCGAAAGCGGAAACCTGGCCGCCCTGACCTTGCAAGAGGTTGCCGGAGATCACGAACTTCCCGTCGCGCTCGACCTGGCTGTCGGCCGAAGGAGCGCGCGCCACATCGTTGCGCGACGAGATGGCGAGTGCCGTCCACCAGCCTGAGACCGCGAGCTGATCCTTGTCGCGCAGCGAGGAAATCAACAGGCCGGCGGTCGGCATGGTCCAGAGAAGGACCAAAAGCAGGACCGAGAGATGGACAGCCCAGGTGAGCGGGGAACGCGTCGATGGGTTCATCTCAGTGGCCTCCCGATTCCTTGGTGGCGTTGCGGATGTTCCAGATCATGATCGGGACGACGAGGACCATGATGACGACGGCGATCGACGCGCCGCGGCCGAAGTCACCGCCGCCGCGGAACATCCAGTCGAACATCAGGTTGGCGAGAACCTGGCTCTGCCATTGCCCGTTCGTCATGGCGAGCACGATGTCGAAGACCTTCAGCACGAGGATGGTGATGGTCGTCCAGACGACTGCGATCGTGCCCCAGATCTGCGGCACCATGATCTTGAAGAAGATCTGCCAGCCGTTGGCACCGTCGATGACCGCTGCTTCGATCGTCTCCTCCGGAATGCCGCGGAGCGCCGCGGAGAGGATAACCATCGCGAAGCCCGTCTGGATCCAGATGAGGATCACCATCAGGAAGAAATTGTTCCAGAAAGGCAGCGTGATCCAGGCTTGCGGCGCGCCCCCGAAGGTGACGACGATTGCGTTCAGGAGACCGATCTGCTCGGAGCCTTCGGCCCGGTAGTCGTAGATGAACTTCCAGATGACGGCGGCGCCGACGAAGGAGATCGCCATCGGCATGAAGATCAACGTCTTGGCAATATTGCCCCACCAGATGCGGTCGGTCAGTGCTGCGATGATCAAGCCGAAGAAGGTCGAGAGCGCCGGAACGACCAGTAGCCAAAGGAAATTGTTGAAGATCGACTGACCGAATTCGCCGTCGTTGATCATCCATTGGAAATTGCGGAGCCCGACGAAACTCTGCCCGCCCCTGTCATGGAGGCTCAGCCATGCCGATTGGATCACCGGGTAGATGAGATAGATGGTCAGGGCGAACAAAGCGGGTGCCAGGAACAGCCAAGGCCGGATCGCGTTGGTTATGCGCAGATTACGGGAGGCGGCAGCACCCGACAGCCCCTTCGAAGGAAAAATCCAATCAAGAATGAGACTGGTGGCCCAGAAATAGGCCGCGCAGGCCAATACACCGGCTAACATCGTTAAAATGGCAGCGACCAGCTGCATGACACATCCCTCCCCTCAAACGCCTTCGGAACAGGACGCTCCCGGCGCATCGCATGACGGCGCATTCCGCTTTTTGTTGGGATGCCCGCTCATGCGGGCGGTCCGAATAAGGAAGGCGGCGGACGAGGCATACCATCGTCCGCCGCCCCGGACATTACTTGATGGCGTCCCAGGCCTTCTGCACGTCGGCCGCGACATCTGCCGAGGACTTGCCGCCGACGAAATCGACCATGCCGGTCCAGAGGGCGCCGGCGCCGATCTTGCCGGGCATCAGGTCCGAACCGTCGAACCGGAAGGTCGTAGCGTTGAGCAGGATCTCGCCCTGCTTCTTGAGCGGCGGGTTGCCGTAAACGTCGACATTCACGCTCTTATAGGGCGTCAGGAAGCTCGTCTGCGCCATCCAGACCTCGTGCGCGATCGGCGTCTTCAAGAACTCGATGAAGGCGCGTGCGGCGGGCGTGTCCTTGGTGATCATCGCCAGAGTACCGGCGCCGAGCACCGGATTGCCGAGCTCTTTCTTGCTTTCATAAGGCGGCATGTAGAAGAAGTCAGCATCCTCGCCGACCACCGTGCCTTCCGGGAAGAATGACGGGATGAAGGAAGCCTGATGGTGCAGATAGCATTTCGGAGGCGAGGCGAAGAGACCCTTCGGGCTATCGCGGAAATCGGTTGAGGCGACCGCTGCCGCGCCACCGTCGACAAACTTGTCGTTTCGTGCGAACCAGCCGAACTCATCGAGCGCGCCGATCACTGCGGGGTCTGTGAAGGGAATCTCGTTCTTGACCCACTTGTCATAGACTTCGGGTGACTGCGTGCGCAGCATCAGGTCTTCGACCCAGTCCGTCGCCGGCCAGCCGGTCGCGCCGCCCGAGCCGAGACCAATGCACCAGGGCCTCTCGCCGTCGGCGGCAATCTTCTCGGTCAGGGCCTTCAGCTCTTCCATGGTCTTCGGGACTTCGTAGCCGGCGTCCTCGAAGTTTTCCGGCACGTACCAGACGAGCGACTTGACGTCGATCTTGTAGGGGAAGGCGTAGAGCGCCGCAGTGCCGTCCTTGCCGTTATAGGTGGAGAGATCCACCCAGGACTGACCAGCGGCATAATTGTCGAGCAGCCATTGCTTGGTTTCGTCGCCGAGCGGCGTCAGGAGACCCTTCGCGGCGAGGTCGGCGATCAGGCCCGGCTGCGGAAGGATCGCGACATCGGGCGGGCTGCCGGCCTGTGTGTCGATGACGATCTGCTGTTCATAGTTCTCCGAGGAGGAATACTTGACCTCAACCCCCGTCGCCTCGACGAAATAAGCAAAAACGCTCTTGAACAGAACCTCGTCCTCGCCGCGCCAGGGACCGAAGATGGTCAGCGTCTGGCCTTTCAGGTCATGCCCCTTCTTGAACTCCTCGAAGCTTCCCCAATTGAACTTCGAATCCTCGCCCGGCTTGAACTTGAGGTCGGCAGCGCCGGCTGTCCCTGCAAGCAGAGCGAGCGCAGCCGCGCCAATCAGCAATGATCTCTTCACGTTCTGGTCCTCCCCAAAAAGAAACCCGGGCGTCACGCCGCGGGTGGATCTTCAAGGCGCAATATTCAAAGCGCTTTGAGTTTGCTAACACTCCATTGCCGTCGAGAAAGAGTCAAGGGCTTTCCTCTGGCCGCTCGCTTAACGCGAAAATATTGCTATGCGGTAACGTTTTGCGGCGCGAAAGTGCCGTTTTCCGCTTTTTCCTGCGCGGATCGGATGATAGAGGACGTAGATGGCGCTGGCTGATCCGTCAAAAATCAAAGGGACATCCAAAGCGCTTTGGGAGGAATAGCGACGATGGCGGTCAATCTCAAGCAGCTGGCGGAGATCCTCGGCCTGTCGCAAACGACGGTCAGCCGCGCACTCAACGGCTATCCGGAAGTCAATGCGGAGACGCGAAAAAGGGTACTGCAGGCGGTGCGCGAGACCGGCTACCGGCCGAATCGTGCCGCCCAGCGGCTTGCAACGGGAAAGGCCTATTCGATCGGGCTCGTGATGCCGATCGCGCCCGGCATCGATTCCGACATCCATTTCGGCGAATTTCTTGCGGGCCTCGCCGAGGAAGCGGTGAAGCACGATTTCCATTTCGTCCTCAACCCGAGCGCGCCGGACGACGAGGAGGCGACGTTTCGGCGGCTGGCCGCGAGCGGCAATGTCGATGCGGTCTTCCTGGCCTATATGCGCGCCAACGACCCGCGCATCCCCATGCTGAAGGCGATCTCGATTCCCTTCGTCGTCCACGGCCGGTCGATTGGCGGGCCGCGCGATTATCCGTTCCTCGACATCGATAATACGCAGGCGTTCTACGACGCGACCAAGCTCCTTCTCCAGCTGGGCCATCAGCGGATCGCGCTAATCAACGGGCCGGAATATCTCGCCTTTTCCATCCGCCGGAAAAAGGGGGTGACGCGGGCGCTCGAGGAGTGGGGCCTCGGTCTCGACGAAGAGCTCGCCCATCATTCGGTAATGGCCGACGAATACGGCTATCGAAGCATGCAGCGCTTTCTTGAACGGCCGGCCCCGCCGACCGCGGTTCTTTGCTCCAGTACGGTGCTGGCGCTCGGCGCCGTGCGCGCGATCAACCGGGCGGGGCTCGTCATCGGCAGCGACATCTCGATCATCGCCCATGACGACGTCCTGCCGATGCTGAAGCCGGAGAACTTCAGCGTGCCGCTGACGACCACACGCTCCTCGCTTCGGGCCGCCGGGGCGCGCATCGCGACGCGGCTGATCGGCGGGATCGTCGGCCGCGGCGACTATCCGCAACAGGAGCTCTGGCGCGCCGAATTGATCGTGCGCGCTTCGACCGGACCCGCGCCCGGGCGGTAGGATGTCAGAACTTCGGCGGCTTGCGGCCCGCCTTGCGATAGGCAGCGATGATCGTGTTCGCCATCAGCATGGCGATCGTCATCGGCCCGACGCCGCCCGGCACCGGCGTGATGACGCTTGCGACCTTGGCACATTCCTCGAAGGCGACGTCGCCGACAAGCTTCGTCTTGCCCTCGCCGCGCTCCGGCGCCGGAACGCGGTTGATACCGACATCGATGACCAGCGCACCGGGCTTCACCCAGTCCGCCCTGACCATTTCCGGGCGGCCGACCGCCGCCACCAGGATATCGGCGTTGCGGCACACGGCCGCAAGATCCTTGGTGCGCGAATGTGCCGTCGTGACCGTCGCATTGGCAGCGAGCAGCAGCGCCGACATCGGCTTGCCGAAGAGATTGGAGCGACCGATGACCACGGCGTTGAGCCCGGAAAGGTCGTCGCCATGGGTGCGGCGGACGAAGACCATGGCGCCGGCCGGCGTACAGGAGACAAGCCCGCCATCGAGGTCGCCAGTGGCGACCTTGCCGGCATTGACGACATGCAGGCCATCGACATCCTTCTCCGGCAGGATCGATTGGACGATCGGCTCCGATTGAAGATGTTTCGGCAAAGGCAATTGGACGAGAATGCCGTGGATCGACGGATCGGCATTGAGCTCCGCCACCAGTGCCGCCAGTTCCTCCTGCGAGGTCTCCTTGGGCAGCGTATGCTGGACCGAGAGGAAACCGCATTCCTTGGCCATCCGGCTTTTCGCCGACACATAGGCATGGCTTGCCGGATCGTCGCCGACGATGACCACCGCGAGGCCGGCCCGGACGCCTGTATCCGTCTCCAGCGTCTTGGTGGCGGATTTCACGGTTTCGATGACCGAAGCGGCAACGGCCTTGCCATCAATCACAGTCGTCACGGCGTATCTCCCGAATTGTCCTCGACGCGCCACACTCTAGCTGGCGCCACATTGCGCATTTGCCTGCATGCGCCCTATGCTGTTCCAAACGCATAAATGCAAGTGCGTAAGGGAATCGCGCCGCAATTCGGCTGGCGATCGCCGCATTTCCTTGCACCGTTGAAAGACCGGGCCGGTCACCCGACGCGGGCTTGAGAGTTCGATCGCATGGCAGTGGCCGCGTGGGGCAGGCGCGGGCGATCGCTACCGAGGTCGGTAGTCACACTCGGGCCGTGAACGTGATAGACTCGCATTCTGATTCAGCATGCCCATTAGGAAGATTTGTTTTATTGCTTGCCTATAGCTGCGCGGGTTTTGTCGATGACACCGACCGGTCAGGATATCTCGATCCACTTCCAGACCGAACTGGAGAATGCGGCGGATATTGAACTCGTCGTCGTGGTTCCGACATTCCGCCGCCCGGACCATCTCGTCAAGACGCTGAAGACCATCGTCTCTCAACGTCCTGACGTTCCCTGCGCCACAGTGGTGGTTGACAATGACCCGGACGGCCTGGCCGGCGCCGAAGCGTCAAAGCGCTTCTTTCTCGAGCACCGGTCCGATTCGACCGTTATCGTCGCCCACCGGCGGGGACACAGCCATGCCTGCAATGCCGGTTGGGCGACCGCCGTCGAACTCTATCCGAACCTGCGCGCCCTGGCCGTCATCTACGATGATGCGGTTGCCGCCCCCGAATGGCTCGATTGCCTTGTTGCCGTTCAGGAGGGCCACGCGGCGGACATAGTCGGCGGCCCGCAGCTCCCTGTCTTCGAGGATCCGGATGGGCAGAGATGGAAGCAGCACCCCATCTTTTCGCCCTATTACGACGCGACCGGGCCAGTACCGCGGCTTTACTCCGCGGGCAACGTCCTCATGACACGAGCGGTGCTCGATGCCATGCCGCGGCCATTTCTGAACCCGGCCCTGAATTTCGTCGGCGTCAGCGACGGCGATTTCTTCAATCGATGCAGGGCGAAGGGATTTTCCTTTGCCTGGGCGGCGGAGGCATGGGTGGCGGAAACGGTTCCGCCATATCACATGACGGCGTCCTGGATCCGCGCCCGCAGTCTCGAACAGGGCGCGATCTCGACACTGCTGGAGCATCAGCGCGACGCGACCTTCGCGGGTCGCTTGCGAACGCTCGGCAAATCAATCGCGCTGCTCGCCGTGTCGCTGCCACGCGGCCTCAAGCTATGGGCAGAAACCGGGCTTGCCACGGCAAGCCTCTACCACTTCCATGTGGCGGTCGGCCGACTGACGGCCAAGATAGGCTTCGTCGACGAACAATACCGCGCTCCTGGGGAGAGCTGAGAACGTCCTCAATGGCCGCTCGTCGCCTTCACGGCTCCTTCGGGGATTTTGTCGGAGGCGACCTTGCCGTTCCTGTCGACCACGCGGACCGGCTTCTGATAGGGCCTGTTCTGGCCGTTCGCCGCGCGCTCCACGTCGTCCTTGCCCAAATATTCGAGCTGTTCGACCAGGACTTCGGTAATCACCTCGCTGCCGAGTTTCTTGTTGAGGCCGTCCTTGACGGCGACCTTGAAGCTCGGCAAGTCGAACGTGCCGGTGTTGGCGACATCAACGAACCGGGAGCCGACGAGCATGTCGTAGAGCTCGTCGGTGACGACCTGGCGAAGCGGCGCGTGAAGCTTCGCTATCCCTTCCCGCGTCGCCGAAAAGGACAATTTCGCAAGGAAGTAGCCCTGGACCGCCCCATCCTCGATCACCGGGACGGTAATGATCTCTCCCGGCACATATTCCTCGGACGCCCGCCTGTCGGCCGCCGCGTCCGAGACGGCCGGCGCCGAGGCGTACTGCATCGAGAAATAGACGGATCCGAGCGTCACGGCGCAGACCCAAACCCCGGTGAGAACGAGCTTCAGCATCAGAAATCGCTATAGCGGAATTGCGCTTCGGTGTAGATGCCGTCCGCGTCGGCATCCTGCGCGGCGGTCTTCAGAAGATCGACGACCGAGCGTACGGCTTCGAGATGCGCTTCGACCTTCTGGGCGTTGAGCTTGAGCTTCTGCCTGAGGTGGCGCGTCTGCGAAGCGAAGGACGGCGAGATTTCTCCGGGTGCGGCGGCGCGATGCAGCATCGTCAGCTCGTAGAGGCAGCGGCTCTTGTGGGCGTTCGACGTCTTGATGTCGAAATTGGGGTCCACGCCGATGCGGCTGTTCTCGTTGTCGATGATCATCTCCAACCGGCCGAGAACGTTCTGTATCCGCAGATCGTGGGATGCGACAGCTTCCATAAATAAACTCCCAAATTATGCGTTTCAGGGAAGCACGCGAACAGCTCGCGAACCAACCCGACCAAAAACTATGCCTGGTTCTTCTTCTCGTCGGCGGTCAAGAACCCGGAAAGCGCCTTGCCTTCGTATTCCTGAACCATGCCAGCGGCGAGGTTGCTGGTGTCGTCGTCAAGCCGCGCGTTGACGCGTTCGGCCGTGTCGCTGCCGACCATCCGGTCGGCTATGCCGATACCGCCGCCTCCGGCCAGCACGTTGGCGATCTGCTCCGCCATCATGCTTTTCCAGACCTCGCCGGACGTGCCCTTGCCGAAGACGTTCTCGCTTTCGCTCGGCAGCATCGATTTGACGAAATTCTGCAGCACCATTGCCTCAAATTTACGGTAGGTCTCCGGAACCTTCTTCGGCTCGACGCGGTTGCTGATGTCGCCCAGGCCCGTTGATCCTTCCGAGGAATTCAGCACGGAAACGGCAGCGGCGAAGCCATTGCCGTTTTCCGCAAGGCTCGTGGCCTGAAAGGCGGCACGATTGGCCTTGAGCCGCGCCTGCGCCTCTTGAACGTCCGCCGAATCGGCCGCGCGGACGACGTCCATCACCAGATCGCTGGGCGGGGAAATAGCCATGTCAGATCCTCTCGAGGCGGCTGCCCGGCGTCTTGTCACGCGGGCAGCGCAATCAGTCCGAACCGGAGGACTGCGTCGTTGGCCCGTCCGGATGACGCACTATCGCCCCTCAACCTTACCGGAAGCTGGCGCGTGACCGGCGACATGCTGATCGATGAGGTCGAGCATCTGATTGTCGGCCGCCTCGCGGTCTTCCGTCAGGCGTGCCTCATTCATGCTCTCCTCTAGCCGGTCGCCCTTCGCACGCTCCTTCAGCATGCGCGCTTCATGCACCTGCTGGATGCCGAGCAGCATCTGGTCCTTCTGCACCAGTCGCCCGAGTTGCGAGGCATAGTGACCGGAGAAGACGCGATGCATGGGATGGGCCGAGCCCATGGCGTCGACGACAACGTCGATCGTCTCGGCGAGCACGCCGCGCTGGCGCGTCGTCTCGGCAAGCTCGCTTTCGGCCATCCGCTCGAGATGCCGTTGCACGTCGACCAGACGCTTCAATTTTTCCGATCGCGTTTTCATCGCCCTCGTCCGCTAACCACCCTGCATCACCGGTGCGAAGCCATCGGCGAACAGCCGAAGCATCGCCGCTACGCCGAGATAGAGCAGGAACAGGCCGCCCATGATAAGATAAGGCTGGGAGATGAAATAGACCGGAACCTGCGGGGCAAGCCTGTTCACCATGCCGATCGCCACGTTGAAAAGCAGGCCGTAGATGACGAAGGGGCTCGCAAGGCGCAGCATGATCAGAAAGGTCTGTCCCAGCGAGTTTGTGAGCGTTATCAGCATGCCCTGCGGATCGAAGCCGATGCCGACCGGCATTACGCGATAGGACTGCGCTATCGCCTCGATGATCACGTGGTGGAAGTCGAGCATGAACAGAAGCATCAGGCCGGCGAAGCTGATCATGCTGGTGAGCTGGTTTTCCGCCGTCTCTTCGAGCACGTCGGTCGCCGGCGGCGGGTTGAAGCCGATCAGCATCGTTATCGCCGTCCCGGCAAATTGCAGGCCGAGCACGTAATAGCGCGCCACGAGGCCGATGACGGCGCCGATAACACTCTCGGTCGCGATCAGATAGATGTAGGTGTGACCCTTGCCCGTGACCTGAGGATAGATGTCCGTCCACATGATCGGCAGGATGGCCATGGAGAGCGCGACGGCGATGAACAGCCGCACCTGCATGGGGACGCGCGCGGTCGAAAATCCCGGCATGATCATGATGCAGCCGCCGATCCGGCAGAATGCCGCGAACAGCGCCAGAACCGTGCCCTCGGGATCGGTTATCATGAAATCGCGCCGATGATCTTGATTTCCAGCCCCTTGGCAAGCTCGACATGGGAGAGCACGGGCAGCGTGGCGAAGAGGCGTTCGATGATCATGCGCACATATGAGCGGGATTCGGGCGAACTTACTAGCACGAAGGGCATGCCGCGATCGAGATGTTCACGGATAACCTTCGTCGCCTGCTCGCTGAATTCCTCGAGCTGGCGCGGGTCGATGTCGAACTCGACGACCTCGCCCTTGGCGTCGCGCTTCAGCGCCTGGTGGAAGACCATGTCCCACTTGTTTCCGAGCCTCAGAACGCGCAGGACGCCGTTTTCAGCAAGGTCGCCGCAGAGCTGCTGCGACATGCGCACGCGCACATGCTCGACGATCTGTTCGGTCTTGCGGACATGCGGCGCCAATTCCGCCACGGCTTCGAGAATGAGATGCAGGTTGCGGATCGAGACGCGTTCGGCGAGCAGCAATTTGAGGACCGCCTGCAGGCCGGAATAGGACATGTGCGAGGTGCAGATCTCGTCAGCGAGCTTGCGGTATTCCGGATCGAGCCGCTCGATCAGCACCTTCACGTCCTTGTAGGAGAGAAGCTGCGGCAGGTTGTTGCGGATCACTTCGCTCAAATGCGTGAGCACGACCGAGACGTTGTCGATCGGGTGGAAGCCCTCGCGCTTCAGATCTTCCGTGAAGGTCTCCAGTATGGAAAGGGCAGGCATGCCGAAGGCGGGCTCACGGATTTCGTCGCCGGGCACGCTCGGCCGGCGGCCACCGCCGGTCACGACGAGCACTTCGCCGACGCGCACGGTGTTGGAGGCGACCGTCGTGCCATGAATGCGGATATGATAGGCCTTGTCTGGAATGGTGATGTCGTCGGAAACCTTGATCTCCGGAACGACGAGCCCGTATTGCAGGGCGAACTTGCGGCGCATCTTGCCCACCCGGAAGGCGAGTTCCTGATGCGCGCCGAGCAGTCGGGTCGAGACCTGCTTGCCGAGCAGAAGCTCGATCTCCGCCGTTTTCAGCACAGATTTGACGGAATCCTTGTCGCTGTCCTTCGTCTGCTGCGCCTTCTCTGCCTCCTGGGCACGCTTCTCGGCATTGGCCGCTTCGATCTGCTTCGGAATGAACCAACCAAGGAAGGCCATGCCGCCGCCGAGCACGGCGAAAGGCAGGAAGGGCAGGCCGGGCATGACGGACAGCAGGACGATCAGGCCGGCCGCAACCATTAGCGCCCGCGGGTAACTGCTGAGCTGGCCGACGACGGCCTGGTCGGTCGAGCCCGCGGTGCCGCCGCGCGACACGAGAAGGCCGGCGGCGAGCGAGACGATCAGCGCCGGGATCTGCGAGACGAGACCGTCGCCGACCGAGAGCTTGACGAAGACATCGGCCGCCTCGCCGATCGGCATGTCGTGGCGCAGATAGCCGATGACGATGCCGCCGAAGATGTTGATCGCGGTGATGATCAGGCCGGCGATCGCGTCGCCCCGCACGAATTTCGAGGCACCGTCCATCGCGCCGAAGAAGGAACTCTCCTCTTCGAGCTCGCGCCGGCGGCGTTGCGCCTCCTTCTCGTCGATCAAGCCGGCCGAAAGGTCGGCATCGATCGACATTTGCTTACCGGGGATCGCATCGAGGGTGAAGCGCGCGCCGACCTCGGCGATACGCGTCGCACCCTTGGTGATGACGATGAAGTTCACCGTGATGAGGATCAGGAAGACGATCAGACCGATGACAAAGTCGCCGGACATGACGAGGCTCGCAAAGCCCGAGATGACGCCGCCGGCAGCGCCATGCCCCTCATGGCCATGGGATAGAATGACGCGCGTCGTGGCGATGTTCAGCGCCAGGCGGGTCATCGTCGAGATCAGGAGGATCGTCGGAAAGGACGAGAAATCGAGCGGCCGCTGGATCCAGAGCGCGACCATCAGGATGAGCACCGAAAAAGCGATGGAGAAGGCCAGCCCGAAATCGATGAGGAATGGCGGAATGGGCAGAAACAGGATCGACAGGATCATCACGATCCCGAGCGCAAAGCCGATGTCCCGGCTCTTCGGTGCGAGTTTCGGGATGGTCAGCGTCGCCTGTTGTGCCATGTCTCTTCCGTCTCTTCATGAGAGGCGGGCAGCACGCCGCGCAGGCTGCCCCAAACTATGACGGAAGATCTAGAGACCCAAGCTTGCGCGAAGGTGGTATCGGGGAGAAAACCTCAGAACCCGGACTGGATTCTCGAAAAGATGATATCGGTGAAGATGGAGATCTGCGCACCGACGAACGGTGCCGAGATCGCCGCCGTGACCATCACCGCCAGGATCTTCGGCACAAAGGTCAGCGTCATTTCCTGGACCTGGGTCAGAGCCTGGATGAAGGCGATGGCGACGCCGACCACCATGGCAGCCAGGACGGCGGGACCCGAGGCGACGATCACGGTCCAGATTGCCGCCTGCACGATATCGAGGGCGTCGGCCTCATTCATTCTGGTTCGGTCCTATCTCTAGGCGCTCGCAAGCAGCGGGCAAGCGCATCTCAAAGCGGCCAAGCTTTCACGTTCAGCGGTGATTCTTCACGGATTCTCAACAATCATCGGCGCTCGTCAAGCGACGGCCCTGTACGCGGGGCCCGGCAGGCCTGGGAGCGGGTTGACGAAAAGGGTGTGCGGTTTAAGCGCATCCCGCTCTGACCGGTCAGAACAATCATGTTTCCGAGTCGGACGAGGTCGTCGACACCGTAATCCCGGTCTCGATCGCGATCTCTTTGCCGCTGGTCGTGATCGCGGTCACGCCATCCGACGTAACCTCGACCTCCGCGATGACGCCGCTCGTCTTGCCGTCGCTGCTCGTGATCGTCTTGCCAATGTAGGTCGAAGCCTGCGTCAGGCTTTCGCTCGCCAGCAAGCTCTCCAGATTGCTGTTCGTCTTGATCGATTGTTCGACCTGGGAGAAGGTCGCAAGCTGCGAAATCTGCTCGCTCGCATCCATCGGATCGGTCGGATCCTGATTTTTCATCTGCGCGATGAGCAATTTCAGGAAGCTCTGATAGTTCAGGGTCGCGTCAGTCGCGTCCGTACTGCTCGTCGACGTGGAACTCGTCGTCGATGTCGTGCTCGTCGATGCGCTCGACGTTACACCGCTTACCGCCATGGCGCGATCTCCTTGCGAATCTGATCAACCGTGGCCGGCGTAATTTCCTGATTGTTCAGGATACGCTCTTCGATGGGGTACAGGCCGCGGATCGCCTTCAGCGCTTCGAAGGCGCGGCCCTGCGTGACCAGGCCGTCGATGCGCTTCAGCTCCGCCAGCACCTCTTCGTTCTTGAAGCAGGCGAGCAGCATGACGATCGACTTGCGGAACATGGCGGTCGATTGCTCGGCGCCTTCCGGGTTGATCAGGATCATCTGGGCGATGAAATAGAGCTGCCGCAACGGTGTCGTAGCGTCTTCCGGCTGCAGGACGTGGTTTTCCAGGAGGAAGGTGACGTCGTTAAGGAATTCGACGGCGACCTTGCGGTCAACGCGAAGCACCGCGCCGTTTACAAAGATTCTTTCGCCCGATTTCAGCGAGATACGCAGTGTGCTCTTCATTTCAGTCCATCCCTGATGATGGTGGTAATGTCAATTATGCCCTGGAAGTTGGAGGAGTCGCGTTTGCGGATCTTCTCCGTCTCGTTCAGTATCCAGATCCCTATCGAGATCAGATTGGCACGCAACTCGTCATTGAGCTGGTTATCCGGGGCGCGCAGATCCTCGATGAAGCGTATCCACACACGTCGGGTGTAGTAGATCGCCTCGATAGCTTCTTTTGAGTATCCCTTCTGCTGTTTTGCTGCTTCCAGGAGCGCGATCGAGCGATTGAGGACTTGCCACTCTCGATCCTTGGAAACGGCTACGCCTTCCTCCATGATCTCGGCGTATGCAAACTGATACATTCAGACATCCTTCATGCTTGTCTTTCTCCTCTTGTCATCAGAGGAAATCTATCAAACTCAACTGCTGGATCCGTCCCGTGAGCGTGTAGGATGTCTCCATCTGCGTCAGCAGCGTGTTCATCCGGGTCGACGCATCATAGGTGTCGACGCCCTCGAGATCGGTGATATGCGTGTTGATGAGCTTGATCTGAACCTCGAGCGAGGTGTTCGCTTTTTCCACGCGCGCTTCGGAAATGCCGAGCGTGCTGCGTTCGGCGGTGAGTCCTGTGATTGCCTGCTCGACATAGCCGAGCGAAGCCTCGCCGATATAGGCACGAACGTCCGATCCGACGTCCTCATCCATGAGCTCCGAGGCGATGACGCTGGCAAGAGCGAACATCCGGAAACCGGTGGTCGTCGCGTTCGTCGAGCTCTGCACGACTTCGGACGTGCTGATGCGGCTTTTCATGTTCTGGCTCGAGGACGCGGACCAATCGGTGCCCCACTGCGTGTCGTCCGTATAGAGCGGCTCCAGCGTATTGGTGATGAAATCTTCCATCTGCGTCTCGGTGAAGTCGCTCATGGAAGAGATACCGTTTGCCGACATGTAGGTCGCCAGCGCATCGTCGAAGGTGGTTTTCGCGGCCGAACCCGCCGCGGCATAATCCTCGAAAGGCTTCACATCGGTGTTGATGCCGGCGAAGAGGAACTCGCCGTTGAAGGACGTGTTCGCTGACGCGGTGAAAAGCGACATCGCGCTTTCGATTTCGGTCTTCTGGACCGACAACTGGTCGACGGAGTCATTGCCCTTGAAGGTGACAAGCGTGTTGCGGACCAGCTCGGCCGCCTCCGCCATCGTTCCAAGGGCCTCCTGGGAGGACGAGAGCCTCTGTGTGACGATAGAGTTCGTATCGACCAGGGTTTCCAACCGAGCAAGCTCGCGCTGCAGATTGACCGAACGCGCGGTGGAGGAACCAAGCTCGAGGCCGACATCCGCGTGCCGTCCGGTCGAAACCTCCGTCTGAAGCTTCAGCAGTTCCTCCTGGCCCTGCTGAATGGTTAGGCGCATGGCATTCTGCACTGCCAGATTAGAAACGAAGGATGTCTTCATGATTACCTCACGGCTTCCAGAAGAGACGCCATCATGGCGTCCACGGTACTGATCAACTTGGCAGATGCTTTGTAGGACTGTTCGAGATCGAGCAGCAGCGAGAGCTCTTCATCGATGCTGACCCCGGTCACGTTGCCCAGAGCCTCCTCCGTCCGCGACAAGAGAGCCGTCTTGTTGTCGTCGGCTGTCGAGGCAGCACTACGGATCTGCTCGAACCAACCGATCGACGAGGCGGCGAACTCCATGATTGAACTGGTGCTGTCGAGCCCGGCCGCCGCATCGAAATCCATGTCGCCGTCCATGGCGATGATGAAGCCATCGAGGAGATCGGTGTAGCCGGAATTCGGATCCGTGGCGCCGCCCGGGTTGGAGACAAGGCCATTGAACCCGCCGTCGCGAAGCAGAAACGGATCGGCTTGGGCAGCGGCATTGACACTCAGGGTGGCCGCGATGCCGGGCTCGATCGTGCCGTCCGCGGGAACTGTTCCATCCGCCCAAGTGAAGAGGCCGGGGGCGCCGTCCTCCTGGAAGAGGCTGACCAGGCCGCGGGCCATCTCGTCGAGTTGCGACTGGAACGTCGGAGCGACGTCGTCGCGGAGCTGGAGGAGGCTCGCAAGCTTTCCCTGTGCGGTGGTGTCTGCGCCGGCACCAGCCGAAAGCGACACGCCATCGACGAAGATGGCGTTGCCGGTCGTCGTTGCATTAAAGGCCGAGGTTGCCGTGAACGTCACCTGCCGGGCTTGCGTCTCGAAGAGGACCGTGCCGTCCGCGGTGTAGATGACGGTATCGTTGTCCGGCCTCGTAACGGTGGAGATGCCGACGAGCTCCGATATCTGCTTGAGGAGCTTGTCGCGCTCGTCGAGCGCGGCCGTGGCGTCGGTGCCCGCCGCCGTCGCTGTCTTGACCGCATTGTTCGTGGTTTCGAAGCTGGCGAGCAGCGCGTTCAGGTTGGCGACGTCTTCGGCGATTTCCTTGTCGGTATCGAGGCGCAGGTCCTGGATCGCGGCCGCCGTCTTGCTGATTGAGTCGGCAAGGTCCGCAGCATCCGCCACGACCGTGGCCGCGATCGTCGAATTGCCCGGGGTCGAGGCGAAGGTCTGCAGGCTGTCGCGGAAAGCGGAGAGGTAGGTCGACGGCGCCGTCTCGTAGTCGTTGCCGCCGAGCGCCGATTTCAGCAGCTCAAGCCCGGAAAGCAAGCTGCTCTGCGCCGAGGACTGCGAGATGCTTGTGAGGTTCTGCTTGAGCAGGGCCTCGTTCTGCGCCCGGTAGATCGAGACGATCTGGGCGCCGTCGGGCGTGGTGCCCAGCATGGCCATGCGGCGCGAGTAGTCCGCGTTGCTCGCATTGGCGACGTTCTTCGACACCGTGGCCGTTTGCAGGGCGGTGGTGCTGAAAGCTGATTGCGCAATTGCGATTGCCGAGGACAACGACATGCTGGGACCGTCTTCTTGGAATTACCGCTTCAGGTTCACGAGAACTTCGAGCAACTCCGAACCGGTCTGGAAGACCTTGGAGTTTGCCGTGTAGTTGCGCTGCGATTCGATCATCGAGGTCAGCTCGTCGGCGATATCGACGTTGGAGCTTTCAAGCGCGCCGGAGAGGATTTCACCGAAGCTGCCGGAACCGGCGAAGCCGGTGACGATGACACCCGAATCGACGCCCTGCGAGTAGACGTTGCCGGACTCGGGAACCAGCTTGTCGGGGCTTTGAACATTGGCCAGAGCGATGCGGTAGCGCGGCTCGAGCTCGCCGTTGGAATACTTGATGTAGACGATGCCATCGGTGTCGATCTGATAGCCGGATATCTGGCTCGGCGCGTTGCCGTCGATGGAGCCGCCGTCCGGCGTGAAGGACGTGCCAAGCTGCGTCGTATCCGAGAAGTCGATGGTGATGGCGTTAAGCTCGGCGCCCGTGCCGGTAATCGGATTGAGGGCGGACGGATCCAGCGTCAGGGTTGCCGGCGAAGTGGTCAAGACGCCGTTTTCATCAAAATCCAGCGTCGCGGTGCCGAGAGAAGAGGCCGACGTCCGATCGACGATCTCCAACTCCCACTGGTTGTCGGCGACCTTCGTGTAGTTGAAATCCAGGATTCGAGTGTTGCCCTGCGTGTCATAGACGATGAGCGAGGTGGTAGACACATCGCCGTTCGCGGCACCGGACGGCAGATTGGCGCCCATCGAGCCTGCGGTCGAACCCGCCGCCGAGAGTCCTTCCGAGGCGAGGTTGACCTCGGTCAGACCGTCGAAGCCGTTGACGACAACCGTCGGATCCACGCCCGCTTCGTACTCATAGCCCATCAGGGTAAAGCCGGCCGCATTGACGAGATTGCCCTGGTCGTCCTGAACGAAGGCCCCGGCGCGCGTCAGGTATTCCTGGCCGTTGGTACCTTGAACGATGAAGAAACCATCGCCGTCGATTGCAAGGTCGCTTGCCGACGTCGTGTACGTCGTCGAGCCCTGATCGGAAATGGAGTAGCGCACCGAGGTCTGGACACCGCCGGAATTGTAGGAGCCGTTGCTCGAAGGCAGAATCATCGAGGAGAATTCGGTCGATGCCCTCTTGTAGCCGGTCGTGCTGGAGTTCGCGATGTTTTCAGCGACCGTGCTTAGGCGATTGGCCTGGGCGTTCATGCCAGAGACGCCCGTTCTCATGGTACCGTAGAGACTCATAGAGGATCCTCGTTTCCTGCTTCAGTGGGAGACTAGAAGTCGGGCCTTGCGTGAACCTGTCTTGCCGCCCAGAGCCTCCGTCGCTCCGACTCAGTTCCAGTCGATGCAGTAGCCAAGGAAACGCTTGGAATCGATCGGGTCGAAGCCGAGCTTCTTGCGCAGCTTCTTGCGCAGCTTGCTGATGTGGCTTTCGACGACGTTCTCTTCGACGTCCTCGTCGAAAATGCCGTAGATCGCATTGAAGATCTGCGACTTGGACACCCGTCGGCCGCGGTTGGCGACCAGGTATTCGAGGATGCGCCGCTCGCGGCGCGGCAGCGCAAAGACCTCGCCGTTGATCTCCGGGTCGCGGCCGTCGGCGAAGACGCGGATCGGCCCGATGTCGGTGTAGTTGGCAATGGCCTTCAGGCGCCGGCGGATCGCCGCAACACGCGCCAGGATTTCCCGTGGGTGCACGGGCTTGCGAACGACATCATCGACGCCGCAGTCGAACAGCGCCAGCGTGTTTTCCAGCGAAGGTGCGTCGCTCATGGCGATCACCGGCGCCTGGGAGCGGTCGCGGATCGCACGCGGCAGGCTGAAAGCGCTTTCACCCTGGCCGATCAGGAAAGCCTCGACCGCGTCGATGTCTGAATCGGCAGCGGTGTTCACCCACTCGCCGAATTCCTTGGGATCAAACCCCGTCGAAGGAATGCCCTCGCGCCCGAACAGGGACGCGTAGCCATCCTTCACGAGCTCTCGTTCATCAACCACCACGATCATTCGTCCGCCTCCGAATCAGTATGGGTGTCTCACTGATTGAGAGGTACGAATCCGAGGATTCACGAACAACTAGAGGAAGTTAATGGGAGATTTTAATAGTTGATTAAGGAATGCGTGCCGATTTGATCTATATCTAGTATGCTCGCGTTAAGGATGACACTAAATTGGTGTGGAAAAGTTAACGGATGACAACAAATAGCGCTTGCGATCACAATCTCTCCGCATTGTCGCCACAATGCGGCACCGGCGCGAATATCACCACTTGTGATTGATTATTGGCAAAACTGCGCCGCGTTCGGCGTCCACTTGCCGTAGCCCGTCGCGACGAGGTTCGCGATCACCCGACAGACATATTTCTTCTGCGCCGGATCGTTGTTGGGCCCAGCGTGATAGCGTGCAACCGCCATCGTCCAGCTCTCGTGCCTGGCGCGCAGATTGGAGAGGAAGCGCGCGGCATAGTCGACATTTCTTCGCGGATCAAGCATTTCCTCGGGAGAACTGAAATGCTCGCCGTGGAAGTGATAATTGATCTGCATGCAGCCGAGATCGATGAGCTTCGCCCCTTGCGCCCGTGCCGCGCCGAATCGGTTGAGGACATCCTGAACGCTCGTACCGAAATACGCCTTGCCCTCGATGTTCATCGCATAGGGCTGGAGCGATCCCTTGCGGCCGGTCTCCGTCAGGCCGACCGAATACAGGATGCCGGTTGGGATACCGTACTTGGCGGCAGCGGAAGCGATCTCGCGCTCACAGATGCCGGCACTCGCAAAGGCGCTACATGTAGACGTGACCAGCGCGAGAGCGATCAACGCCACCAGACGCATCGTCCGTTCCATCATTGCCCCTCCATGTCTCGGCCATCGCAGCCTCGCCGCCATTCTGGCGCTGACGGCCCTGGCCGCCGTCTTCACCGGCCCGTTCGCGACCCGACTGGCCAAGCTGGGCCTGCGTCTGCGGCTGCGAACCACCGCCATTTGAAGCATCGCCGCCGGCGTTGAACACGATGTTGACCTGGTCGACCGCGAAGCCTTGGGCGCGCAAGGCCTTCACCATCTCGCTCTGGTCATCGCGCAATTGACGGAACGCCTCGCCCGTTTCTACCTTCAGGTCGACCTGCAGTTCGTCGTCTTTCAGGCGCAGCGTGGCCGTGACCGTGCCGAGTTCGATCGGATGCATCTGGATCTTGAGCGTGTTCAGCGTCTTGCCAGCCTGGCTCGACGCCTCCGGCTGCGCCGACACCGCGCTCGACTGGAGCGCCTGCGCCCATTCGCCGTCACCGGCGATCGCACCCGTCACCGAGGCGGAGTTGGCATTCATCGCGACTCCGAGATAGCGGCGCGCCTCGAGGACAGTCACGGTTTCGGCCTTGGCGTTCGCCGAAGACCTGCTCTCGACGGCAGCTCTTTCGCCGTCCTGCGAAATGGTCATCGAGACCGCTTGTCCCTTGCCGTCGGCGCGGGCGAAGCGGAAGAGGCGGTTGGACCCGGCGTCGCCTGGCTGTTCGGTCCGTGAACCGTCCCCCGCAGCAGCATCCGCCGAGACATTGCCGATCTCGGCGGATAGGCCGGCGGCGCGGTCACCCGTGTTATGTGCAGCCTTGTCCGCGATCTTGGTGTCCGTGACCGTCGGCGCGTTGCCGCCGAGCAGCGTCAGGAGGTCGCTGACGGGGCCGTTCGCCGGCGCGGCGGGGCACTTATCAGCCTCCTGTAGCGCCCCGGCCTCAGCCGTCTCTGTTGCGCCAGTCTCCGCCGGCGCGTGACCCTTCGGCCTCACCGTGACCGCATTCCCGTCCGGATCGCTGGCCTCATCGCCCTTGACAGATACCTTGCCCGCCGGATGCTGGCGGCTTCTATTCTCCCGAACAGCATTGAGCTCGAGGGACACCTGGTCTTCCGAGCGCGCGCCTTCGGCCTCGCCCTGTCCGCGGCCCTGCACCGACGACATCGAAAGGCGACCGGTTCCCGGGACGTCGGCGCTTGCGATCAAGACACCTGCCCTGCGATTGCCGATCATGAACTCGGCAGCCGCGGCTTGCGTGCCGTCCGAGAGGGAATCAACGGTACCCTGTCCGGGCCCCTGGGCCGTGTCCTGGGCGGGTGCCTTCTGGCGGCCGGCATCGGCGACCGCATTCTCGAAGGCGCCGGGCTCTCCCGCAAATTGCTCATTTCCGCCCTGCCGGGAACCGGATCTGGTGCCGAGGGCCGCAGCGGGAGCACGGAATGTCTCTTCAAGTGGCCTCATAGTCCTTCCTCCGCAAGGAGCGCATCGATCTCCTTGATCTTCGAGCGCCCATTGGCCATGAAACCGTCGAGAGCCGGATCGGATGCGGCGGCTGTCTCCGCGCTGGCTGGCGGTCCGTCGTCGGGCGCGGACGCCGTATCGACCGCCTTTGCAAAGGGACTCATGCCGCTTCCGGTTTCTTCTGTTTCGCCGCCATCGTTCGCGGGGCCAATGCTGGCTTCCGGTATAGGCATGGACGCTTGCGCGGAGCTTTCATCTTGCGGTAGTCGCACAACCTCCTCCGCAATCTCCCTGGCGGCCTCCTTGAGGGCACGGTCGCGCGGTGAGAGCTTCTCATCCGGAATGGCTGCCAGCGTCTGTGTCGCTGTAGTGACGTCCTGCGAGGGCACGGCCGCAAGCCCCTCGTAAAAACTCGCCAGTAGTTGCGATTGCCCGCCGCCGTCCCGGGCGAGCTCTTCGGCCCGGCTGGAAGCCAGCCGCGCCAGCGTCTGGTTGCCGGCGATCGCTGCCCGCCTTGCGACGCGCAGATAGACCTCGCGTTGGCGCGCCTGATCCATAAAGGCGAGAATCTCGGCGACTCTCTTTTCGACCGCCTCGTCGAAATGCGCGACCGCCAGCTCGACGAACACATCCGCGAACTGGCTCGCATAGGGCGACGTCAAGTAGCGCCGCGCATAGTTCAGCGCATAGCGGAAGCCCCTGTCCGGATCGTCTGCCCGCGCCGCAAGCGACACCGATCGGCGAAGCGCCGCCTCCTCGATGATGGTGCCGGGCGCCGTCAGACGCGCCCAGTCGTAAAATTTCATCGCGGCAGCAGGATCCTGCTGGGATGTGGCGTTACCGAGGATCAGAAACAGGTAGGGACCGACGCGGGAGTTCTTGTATTCGGGCGCCGCGTTGGAGAGATTTTCAACGATCAACGGCCCCTTGCCGCGCAGGTATTGCCTGAGCGCATCCGTCACCCGGGCGTCGAAGTTGCCGTCGACATCCCTGTCCGTGAGATAATCCAGCGTTTCGGGATTGCCGCCGCTCATCACATAGACGAGCGCCGCATCGACGTTGCGGGGATCGCGAAAGATCGCTTCGTCGGCCGCCCTCAGACGCTTGTCGATCTCGCCCAGCATGAAGCGCTGCATTTCGATCGCCGAATGATCGCCGAGCACGACGGAATCTTGGACGTATTGCAGCGACCTGATCATCTTGAACGGCGCGAGCTCTTCCGTCTCGCTTGCACCTGCAAGGCCGATCGCGAGCGGAGCCGCAAGAACCGATGTCGCCAGGATGGCGCGCAGCCGCTTCAGCATCTCTATCAACCCTGCCCCGACTGCAACAGGATCTCGATCCGCCGGTTGGCGGGGGCATAGGGATCGTTCGGCACCTGCAGTCGCCGGTCCGCAAAGCCGCTGATCTGATTGACGCGCTCTTCCTTGAGGCCGCCGCGGACCAGCATGTAATAGGCGCTCTGGGCACGCGCCGCCGACAGCCGCCAGTTGTCATAGGTGCCGTCCTTGAACGGGCGGCCATCCGTGTGGCCGCGGATCGCTACAGCCCCCTGGCGCGCCGCGAGCAGCCTGCCGATCTTCTCCATGGCGAGGACGAGCTCCTTCTGAGGAACGGCAGAACCCACCGCAAACATCGGCGCGTCCGTCTGCTCGCTGATTGCAACCAGCAGCCCGCCCTCGGAGGGCGTCACCACCAGCCCCTCGAGAAGCCGCCCGGCCTCACCGCCGATCGCCTTCTCGATCTCGGCCTTCAGGGCATCCGCTTCCTTTTCCTCCACTTGCTTTTCGGCATTCTCCTTCAGCGGCTCCTCGCCTTTGGCGGCCTCGTCCACAGGCTTCGGCGGCGTCGTGGCCTCGGCCGGGTTCTGCCCGGCGTCGGCATGCTTCTCCCCCGCCGCCACGTCGCTTTCGGCGGCATTGCCGGCATCCTTGACTTCGACCTGCTTAGTCCAGAAATCCGGGTCGAAAGGATCGCGATAGGCCTCGCCGCCGTCGGCACCGGTCGACGGTCCCGCCTGGGCGGCGCCTCCATCGCCCTTCACGCTGATATTGGCCTGCTGGCCAACCTCGCGGGCGATCTCGGAGAGAACCGAATAGGGGTTCTCGAAGAAATCGGCATCGGAATATTTGGTCTCCTCGCCCGAGGTTGCCGTCAACTGGTCGCCGGTCTTCGCCGAGCCGCCGGATTTCACCTGCTCGCCGTCGCTCTTGGAGCGCTGCTGCGTCTCTTCGCCCTGGGCATCCTTGGCTGGATTCTTTAGGCCCTTCTCCGCGGGCTTCTGGTCGGTGAGTTGCACCGGATTGAAATAGGAGGCGATCGCCGCCTTCGTTTCCTCGTTGGCGGCGTTGATCAGCCACATGACAAGGAAGAAGGCCATCATCGCCGTCATGAAGTCCGCATAGGCGATCTTCCACCCGCCGCCATGATGGCCGTCGTGACCGTCTCCGGAGCGCTTGACGATGATGATTTCGTTCTTGCCGCTGTGATGGCTTTCGTCGCTCATGCCAGAACCTTCCGGACTGTGTCGGACCAGGCCGACATGCGGGTCACCAGAACCGCTTCGCCGATCTCAACGGTGAGATCGATGTCGTCGGCCGGCAAATGCCGGAAGACCATCGTATCGTCCGCAAGGTGCTCTTTCAGCGCTTCGAAAAGCGCGGGCGGTCCCTTGACGGTGATCGTAAGCCCCTCTCCCGCGCCGATGCCCTGCCTGATCATTGTCGCCAGGTCCTCGATGGCGCGCTTGAGCAGAGCCTCCTCCATAACCGGCGCAAGCACGCGCGCCGCCTGATCGCCAACGGCCAGTGCCAGCCGCTCGATGATCTGGGCGAAGTTGGCGGCGAGTTTCGAAGCGGTTTCTTCTGCCAGGCGCTGCTTCAAGGCTTCGACTTCCTCAGCATGACGCGCCTTGAGTTCGGCGACCTCCCGCTGATGCTCGAAGGCCAGCTCGGCAGTGGCTTCCGCGCGACCCTGCGCAAAGGCTTCGCGCCGCTCGGCATCGACGTCGATCTCGGGCATGGTCGGCCTCGCAGCGGACCGATCTTCGGCGGGGAAGTCCCCCGCGAGGTCCGGAAAATATTTCGGCGGCACCCGCGTGAGTTCGATCTTCGGCGCGCTGAAATCCTTGAGATAGCGGGAGAGCGACGCACTCATCGACCGTCCCCCCAGAGGTTCGCAGCCAATACCGACGCGCTCCGCCCGTCCGGCAGAGACTGCCTCATGGTCCAGAAATCCAAAGCGCCTGACACGTCTATAATGTCTCCTTCGGCCCTATTCACCCGAGACAGCGACAGGACCAGCATTCTCGATGCGCAACGGTTCGCGGAGGGCAGGCCCGAGGCGGGACCGGTGCAAGCGGCGACCAAGATCATTTTGGCCGGCAGTCAGCCGAGCAGACTGCGAAGGGAAGCTAGCGGGTCAAACTTGTGCGAAAATGAAGGTGTTGGACCGCGCCAGGGCAACAGCGCGGTCCAACCAGTCCCGCCAGATGCCGATGACCGGCGGCACGGCGGAAGTGAACATTTCGTTTGCCTCGCTGCTTAAATTGGGAGCCACCGTAGGCGGGCGGCATACCCTTTCCGCGGCGGCGAAGGAGACATTATTCCTGGAACAGTCTGAGGATGTTTTCGGAGTTGGTATTGGCGATCGACAGGGACTGGATACCGAGCTGTTGCTGGGTCTGCAGCGCCTTCAACCGCGTCGATTCCTCGTTCATGTCGGCGTCGACGAGACGGCCGACGCCCTTGTCGATCACATCCATAAGGTTGGCGACGAAGTTTTCCTGCATTTCGATGCGGCTGGTGATCGCGCCCAAGGTCGCAGCGGAATCGGTCAACTGGCTGATGAGTTCATCGACGACACTGATCATGTCGTCCAACTCGCTGTCGGTCGTCGAATCATCGAGCGCAATTTCCGTGCCCGTGGGGGGACTGCCGGCGTCGATCAGGTAGTATTCGCGGGCCGTTCCCGTCGGAGTCGGGGCAAGCGCATCCGCATCCACCGCCATTGTCAGCAAGCCGCGCCTCGCATCGGCGACATCCACGAGAATGGAGCCCGACGTATCGTAGTCGAGCGTCGTCACAGAGACACTACCGTCCGCGCTCCGATTGAAGGATGCAACGATGGATTTCGTGCCGACCGCTGCGGTTGCGTCGTTGTAAAGCCAGTTCTCGCCAGAAAAGGATGCCGATTGGGCTGCCGACACCAACTGATCCTTGAGCTGCGAGAGCTCCTTGTCGATCTTGCTTTTGTCGACGCCGGGCTCGCGTGCCGCCACCAACTTCGCCTTGACCTCACTCATCAGGTCAATGACGGTGTCCAATGCAGCATAGGCGGTGTCGACCTTGGCCGCGCCCAAGCCTAGGGCGTCCTGGACCGTCGAAAGCGCCGCATTGTCCGACCTCATCGTCGTCGCGATGGACCAATAGGCGGCGTTGTCCGCGGCGGTCTCAACGCGATATCCGGAGGACACACGGCTCTGGGTCTCATCCAAATTTCTGTTGATCGAACGCAAGGTCTGCAAGGCCGCCATCGCGGCAGCGTTGGTCATGATACTGGTCATTGGCTATCGCCCTGTCGATGGGAGGTCGAAGACATTCCGGGTGGGAAACCGGCGGGGATGGTACGGCGTCATGCGCGCTGCCACTTTTTTGCCCTGAGTGGACAGACCATCGTGCTTAACGAAGCGTTAACGCGCAATGGTTAACAAATGGTTAACGTGGTTAACGGATCATTAAGAGGTGTAAAGAAAAGGTTATATTATCTTGCCGGGACTGGGTGCTTCCAGAACAACGAAAGGCCGCGCAGCAATCGCGCGGCCCGGAAAAATGAGGTGCCTGGGAGCAAGGACAACAGCCTTAACCGGCTGCATGACCATTCCTACTGGCGGAAGAGTTGGAGGATGTTTTCCGAATTCGTGTTGGCGATCGACAGCGACTGGACGGCAAGCTGCTGCTGCGTCTGCAGGGCCTTCAGGCGGGTCGATTCCTCGTTCATATCGGCATCGACGAGACGGCCGATGCCGGAGTCGATCGAGTCGGTCAGCGCCGCCACAAAATCCTCCTGAAGGCCGATGCGCATGGAGATCGAGCCAAGCGCCGAGGCGGCGCTGGTCATCGCCTGGAGGCCATCTTCGACGAGGGTCAGCGCTTCGGCCATTTCGGCGGTGTCGAAGTTGACGATATCGAGTTCATAAATGGAAACGCTGATCGTCGCGCCGCCGGCGGTGCCGAGAATACCGCTGGTGTCTACGATTCCGCCCGCACCATCGCCGCCGAAGAGCAGATTGCCGGTCGCCGTGTCGTCGAGTGTATAGGTCGTCGTCTTCACCGAAACGGTACCATCGGACGCGCGCACAAAGCCCGACACCACGGTCTTGTCGCCCGCGTCGCCAGCGACCCAGTTTTCGCCGCTGAAGGACGCAGATTCGGCGATCGACATCAGTTGCTCCTGCAGCTGGTCGATTTCTTCCTGGATCTTTGACTTATCGACGCCTTCTTCGGTCGCGGCGACGATCTTCGACTTGATTTCCTTGACGACTTCGATGGCGCTTTCCATCGCGGCATAGGAAGTATCGACCTTGGCGGCACCGAGACCGAGCGCGTCCTGAACGGCGGAAAGCGCCATGTTGTCGGAACGCATGGTGGTGGCAATCGACCAATAGGCGGCATTGTCCGCCGCCTCGCCAACACGCAACCCTGATGAAACACGGCCCTGCGTCGTCTCCATGCTGTCGTCGATCGCGCGGAGGGTCTGAAGCGCGGCCATAGCCGCCGTGTTCGTCAGGATGCTGGTCATGGTCTGTTCGCCCCTCGAATGGCATTAGAATGAATTGAACATTCCGGACCGCCGCCGGGAACGAATGATCGGCGTCATGCCTGTTAACCCGCTGGTCACCTTGGTTAACTCATTGTTTCGATGCGGCCAGCTAACGGAAACATGGTTAACAAAGTCTAAAGCCGGGTTAACAAAATTAAGAAAACCTAACAATTTCCTTGCGCGGGAGCCCAAATGTGCGAGAGCCGCACCTTTCGCAAGGCGCGGCTTTCTGAAGCGGCGTTCAGCCGTTTCGGGCATATAAGGGATCGACTGACCCCTAGTCCGGCTCTGTCGATTAACGGAAGAGCTGGAGGATATTTTCCGAGTTGCTGTTGGCGATCGACAGCGACTGGACAGCGAGCTGCTGCTGCGTCTGCAGAGCCTTGAGGCGGGTCGATTCCTCGTTCATGTCGGCATCGACGAGGCGGCCAACGCCGGAGTCGATAGAGTCGGAGAGCTTCGCAACGAAGTCTTCCTGCAGGCCGATGCGCATGGAGATCGAGCCGAGCTCTGCAGCAGCACTGGTCATTGCCGAGAGCGCATCGTCCACGTCCGACAGCACGTCATTCATGTCCGAAGTCGCGAGCGCGCTGATATCCAGCGAGTAGACATCGTAGGCGCCAGCGGAGGCACCGGCGGTGCCAAGGATGCCGGTCGCCGTATCGAGTACGCCGGTGCCGTCGTCGCTGAACAGGAGGTTGCCGCCCGACACACCGTCGACCAGCGAATAGCTCGTCGTCTTCACGGAGACGCTACCGTCGGAGGCGCGAACGAAGCCGGACACCACGGTCACAGTGCTGCTGGCCACGCCGCCGATCCAGTTCTCGCCGCTGAACGAAGCAGATTCGGCGATCGAGAGCAGCTGTTCCTGAAGCTGATCGATTTCTTCCTGCACCTTGGCCTTATCGACGCCTTCTTCAGTTGCCGTAACGACCTTGGCCTTGATTTCCTTCACAACTTCGATGGCCGATTCCATACCTGCGTAAGCGGTGTCGACCTTGGCGGCGCCGAGGCCGAGGGCGTCCTGGACGGCGGAGAGCGCCATGTTGTCGGAACGCATCGTGGTCGCGATCGACCAATAGGCGGCGTTGTCCGAAGCCTCGCCGACGCGCAGGCCGGAGGAGACGCGGCCCTGGGTCGTTTCCATGTTGGTGCCGATGCTCCGCAGGGTCTCGAGTGCGGACATGGCTGCAATGTTGGTGAGAATGCTCGTCATTTTTGAGTGCCCCTTAGTGGCTGATTAAAAGGGACATTCCGGAGTGCACCGGCAAGCGACGGTCAGCATCATGCCTGCTAACCACTTAATATTGTTGGTTAACCCGCCGTTTCGATGGTGCTAGAAAACAGTAATTTGGTTAAGGAATGCTGAAGCGACGTCGAAAATGCGAAAAGCCGCGACCGAATTCGGTCGCGGCTCTTTTCCAGCGTTACGGCACGGTCAGCCTCCGTGCCGGTTCGCCGATTAGCGGAAAAGAGACAGGATGTTCTGCGAGTCGGAATTGGCGATCGACAGGGCCTGGATGGCGAGCTGCTGCTGCGTCTGCAGGGCCTTCAGGCGGGTCGATTCCTCGTTCATGTCGGCATCGACGAGGCGGCCGATGCCGCTTTCGATCGAATCGCTGAGCTTGTCAACGAAATCCGATTGCAGGTCGATACGGGTCGACATCGAACCGAGCGACGAGGCGGCGCTCGTCATTGCGGTCAGGGCGTCTTCGACGTCGGAGAGTGCTTCTCCGAGCGCGGTAGCGTCCATCGCAGAGATATCGAGGCCGTAGACATTGTTACCGTTGGTGCCGTCGGTGCCGAGGATACCGGTTGCGGTGTCAAGACCACCCGCACCGTCGTCAGCAAACAGGAGCGTACCGTCGGCCGCATCGGTCAACGCGTAACTGGACGTCTTGATCGATACGGTGCCGTCCGCAGCGCGGACGAAGCCGGTAACGACGGTCTTCGTGGCAGCTTCGCCTGCGATCCAGTTTTCGCCGTTGAAGGACGCGGATTCCGCAATGCTCAGGAGCTGGTCCTGAAGCTGATCGATTTCTTCCTGAACCTTCGCGGCGTCAACGCCCTCTTCCGTCGCGGCGACGATCTTGGCCTTGATTTCCTTGACGACATCGATTGCCGCTTCCATACCGGCGTAGGCGGTATCGACCTTTGCGGCACCCATGCCGAGTGCATCGGTTACAGACGAAAGAGCAGCATTGTCGGAACGCATGGTGGTCGCAATCGACCAATAGGCGGCGTTGTCCGAAGCCGAGCCGACGCGCATGCCGGTCGAAATCCGGTCCTGCGTTTCTTCCATGCTGGAGGAGATTGAGCGCAGCGTCGAGAGCGCTGCCATAGCGGAGGTGTTGGTGAGAATGCTTGCCATATTCGTTGTCCCTTTTACGAAATACTTATGGGGGGACATACCGGGCTGAAATCGTTACCGGTCACGACGATCCGGCATCATGCCACTCGGCTCCGCTCAACTCGTGAAGGACACCAAACCCGTCGTGTGAGGACGAAATTCGCAGCCATTCCTTGCCAACTACTTAACCGGCGGGGCGCCCTGGAGGCGACGCGAGAATGTGGTGAATCCCGCGTGAAATCCTATGCTTAACGGATTGTTGTAGGGCCACCGGATGCCTCGATGAGGACGGCCGGCCGCGCCTCAGGTGAACGAGCGCACCAGACTCCCGACGAGCAGGTTCCAGCCGTCGATCAGCACGAAGAAGAGGATCTTGAAGGGCAGCGAGATCGAGGTCGGCGGCAGCATCATCATGCCCATCGCCATGGTGATGGTCGAGACGATGAGGTCGATCACCAGGAACGGCAGCATGATCAGGAAGCCGATCTCGAAGCCGCGGCGGATCTCCGAGATCATGAAGGCGGGCACGACGGCGCGCAGATCGACCTTGTCGTCGACGACGACGGTTTGGCCCTTTTCCTTGGCGATGTCGATGAAAAGCTGCAGGTCCTTGTCGCGGGTGTTGGCAAGCATGAACTCGCGGAACGGCTCCGAGATGCGCGGCAGCGCTTCGGTCTCGGAGATCTCGTTCTTCAGCAGCGGATCGATGCCGTCGCGCCAGGCACGGTCGAAGGTGGGCGCCATGACATAGAAGGTCATGAACAGCGCCAGCGACACCATGATCATGTTCGATGGCGTGGTCGCGAGCCCCATGCCTGAGCGCAGGATCGCAAAGGCGATGACGAAGCGCGGAAAGCTCGTCACCATGATCAGGATACCGGGAGCCACCGAAAGGACAGTGAGGAGCCCGAAGGTGCGGATGATCCAGGAGGCGACCGAACCATCGACCGGCGTATTCAGAATATCGGCGGGAAAGCTCTGAGCCCCGGCAATTCCCGACATCGCCATCATGGCGACTATGAAGGCAGCAAACCGGAGCATCTAGCGAATCATTGGATGACGAAGGTTCTGAACATCACATTGGTTACGCGCCCGTCGGAGCGCAGGTCAACCCGCTCCTGGATGTCATCCCGGAGATATTGAAAGCCGCGTGGCCCCTGGATTTGCTGCAGCGACACGGTCTTGAGATACGCCACGATGTCCTGGTGGATTTCTTCCGCCAGCGCGACGTCGGGCGCGCCCTTGAACTGCAGCGCGACTTCGAGGCGGACCCAGTTTTCCGCCGGGTAGGCAAGGTTCGTGGTGATCGGCTCGAGCTGGACGATACCGTTGGCTTCCGAGGCGACCTTCGGAAGACCCTCCTCGCCGGTGGCGTTCGGAGGCACCTCTGCCGCCGCCTCGGTCTTTTGCGCCGGCGGCGGCGCCAGAATGGCGCCGACAAGCCAGCCGCCGCCGCCGGCGACGAGCGTCAGCACGGCGACAGCGGCAATGGTCATTACCAGCGATGGGGACTTGGATTGCTTGCTGTCGATTTCTTCCATGGTGCCGCTCCTTGGCGGATCTCTCTGGTCCGATCCTTAGGACAGTGTCACCGCCCCTCAAATCGGCGAGATGAGATCCACTATCTGCTGACCGTAGGGCGGTTGCTGCACTTCGGTCAGCCGGCCGCGGCCGCCATAGGAGATCCGGGCCTCGGCAATCCGGTCGTAGGAGATGATGTTGTCGGCATCGACATCCCGCGGCCGGACGATGCCGGCGACATTGAGGATGCGCAGTTCGTGGTTGACGCGCACTTCCTGCGAACCGCTGATCAACAGATTGCCGTTCTCCAGCACGCCGGTGACGACGGCGGCGACGAGCAACCGGAGCTTCTCGGAGCGCTCGGTCTTGCCGTCCCCTTCGGTCTTGGTGTTCGACCCATATTTGAGATTGCCGGACCATTCGAAGTCGCTGGTCTGCGATTCGCCGCTGGCGCCGAGGTTGAAGCCGCTGGAATTGGTGCGGCTGCGGTCGGTCTCGTTGTTGAAGGACGCCTTGTCGTCGATCTGGATATCGACGGTCAGGATATCGCCGACATTGATCGCGCGCGCGTCCTTGAAGAGGGCGGCCTGCTGATCGTTCCACAGCGAATATCCGGCGGTCATCTGATGCGGCTGCTTGGGATACATGGCGAGCTGCGGCGTCTGGGTGTATTGCAGGCCGCTACCGATCGGGCTCATCGACGGCGCCTGGCCGATCTCCTTGAAGGCCTGGTTCTGACATCCCGCAAGGAGGCTCGCGGCCAGGACGGCCGTAAGTTGCATTCTCATGATGGCTCCTTCGAGGTGTTCGGATCGCTGGCGCTGGAAATGATGTTGGTGAGCACCGCAGCCTTGTCGTCGCTCATCTCGCTGAGGATCAGCGAGGATTGGCGCGCCGGCAGCTTCATGACGATCGCCGCGGCGATCTCCGGGCGCACCATCTCAAGCTTGCCGGCGGCGGCATCGGGCTTCATCGTCTTGTAGATATCGACGAGCCGGAGTTCCGCCTGTTTCAGGAAATCGTTGCGACGCTTGAGCCAATCCTCGTACTCGGCCCGGCGTTTTTCCAGCGTCGCGATGCGTTCGTCGACGCTCGCCTGCAAGGTTTCGAGGTCCTTGCGCTGCAAGAGGTAGCGCTGGTCGCGCGCCGCATCGGCAATATTGGTGCAGAACTGCTGGATTTCGTTCGTCGCAGCGCTTTCGGCGGGAGGCGCGGTCACTTCCTGGGCGAATGCGCCCGGCATCGCCAGCATCAGCGCGCCGGCGACCGCGGCCACGAGCGTGCGACGAGACTTACCGAGAAGATAGTTGAAAATTCCGGTCATTGCAGCACAAGCTCCGCCTGTAGGGCTCCCGCCGTCTTGATGCTCTGCAGGATCGCGATGATTCCGTCCGGCTTGACGCCGATACTGTTGAGGCCCGCAACAAGCGAGCGAAGGCTCGACCCGTTGAGGATTGCGACTGTGCCGCCATCCGACTGCGCCTCGATGGTGGTATTGGGCTCAACGGCCGTCTCGCCGCGCGAGAAGGGCGCCGGCTGCACGACGGTCGGGGTCTCGGTCACCTGCACCGTCAGGGTGCCGTAGCTGACCGCGACTTCGGCCACGCGCACGTCCTGGCCGATGACGATCGTGCCCGTCCGCTCATTGATGACGACGCGCGCCGGAACGTCCGTCTCGACGACGAGGTTTTCAATGTCGGCCATCAGCCTGGCGAGATCGGCCATTTTTGGCTTCTGGACAAGAACGGACTGCGAGTCCAAGGCTTCGGCAATGCGGCCACCGAACTGAGCGGCGGCAAATTTGTTGATCGCCGCCGCCATGCCGACGGCAGTGGAAAAGTCAGGGTTGCGCAATTGCAGCACGAGATTGAAGCCGTCCTTGAACTTCGACGGCAGCTCGCGCTCGATAATGGCGCCATTCGGGACGCGGCCGGCCGTCGTCACGCCTTGCGACAGCGTGGCCGCATCGCCCTGGGCATTGAAGCCGGTGACGACGATCGAGCCCTGGGCCACCGCATAGATCTGCCCGTCGGCACCCGAGAGCGACGTCATGACGAGCGTGCCGCCGCGCAGCGACGTCGCGTCGCCGAGCGAGCCGACGGTGACGTCGACGCGGCTGCCGGGGCTTGCGAAAGGCGGTAGCGTGGCGGTGACCAGGACCGCCGCCACATTGCGCGTCCGAGACTCGCCGCCCTGAGTCGAGATACCGAGGTTCTGCAGCATGGCGCGGATCGACTGGTCGGTGAACGGGGAGGAACGCAGGCTGTCGCCGGTTCCCTGCAGCCCGACCACCAGTCCGTAGCCGATGAGCTGGTTGTCCCGCCCGGCCTGAAGCGAGGCCACGTCCTTGATCCGCGACGCGGCATGGGCGGGCGTCAATGTCGCCGCAAACAGAAGGGCGAAGGTCAGCAACCATTTGCACACGCGCATCGTCATTTCGCCACCACATGGATCGTGCCGTCGGCCATCACCGTCCCGGACACGATGACGCCGCTATCGATGTTGCGCGCGCGGATCAGTTCGCCGACTGCCGCGTCCTTAAGCGGCGAGCCGGCGGCGGTGATCGTCAGCCCGCCATTGTTGAAGATCAGCCGAACCGTCGAGCCGCGCTCGACCGCGTATCGGTCGCGCAGCGCCGAGGCGAGAATTACCCGTCCCGGCAGAAGCGTCCGCTTCGTCACCTTGCCCTCGACCTCTTCGAGGGAACCGACATAGCCGTCTTCGAGATCCGGATTGGTCACGTCGACCACTTCCAGCATGCTCGCCTCGAGGGTTTCGCCAGGATAGATGGTCTGCTTCGGGATGACGGCGGTCGGCTGCTGTGCGGAAACGAGCGCCGGCGACAGTATCGTGGCGGCGATCGCGGCAAACGCGAGCGACCGCGTCAAGCGCGCGGAGCCGCTTTTGATTGCTGCGCTTTCGGCGGATCGGCGAAACATCATGTTTGCCCCCTATTCCCGTTACCTGAGGTTCTTGCTCACCGTGGCGGCCATCTCGTCTGCAGCCTGGATGACTTTCGAGTTCATTTCGTAGGCGCGCTGGGCAGAGATGAGGTCGGTGATTTCCTTGACCGGATCGACGTTGGAAGATTCCAGATAGCCCTGTTTGATCTGCGCGAAGCCGGGATCCGCCGGCGTGCCGACGATCGGCTCGCCGGATGCCGCGGTCTGCTTGAAGAGGTTTTCGCCCTGCGGCTCCAATCCGGCTTCGTTGACGAAATTGGCGATCGTCAACTGGCCGATTTCCTGAGTCTCCGTTGCGTCGCCGATTCGCACGAGAACCTGGCCGGAAGCGGAAACGGTAATCTCGGTCGCGTCCTGCGGCACGGTGATGCCGGGAACCACCGTGTAGCCATCGATGGTGACGAGCTGGCCGGTGGCGTTGGTGTTGAAGGCACCCGAGCGGGTATAGACCGTTTCTCCGTTGGGCGTTTCGACCTGGAACCAGCCGCGGCCGACAAGCGCAAGGTCCAGATCGTTGCTGGTGTTGACGAGGCTGCCCTGGACATGGAGGTTGCGGACGGCGGCCGTTTGGACACCGAGACCGACGATCGCACCTTCCGGCACGATCGCCTGATTGGAGCGGTTCGGCACGCCTTGGGCGCGCTCCGTCTGATAGAGCAGGTCCGAAAACTCCGCGCGCGCCCGCTTGTAACCGGTCGTGTTGATGTTGGCGATGTTGTTGGCGATGACTTCGAGGTTCAGCTGCTGGGCATTCATGCCCGTGGCGGCGATGGAAAGGGCCTTCATGTCACGTTCCTTCAGATCTGCATGCGCGCGATTTCGAGATAGGCGGTAACCACCTTGTCGCGGATGGCGATCGCGGTCTGCAGCGACTGCTCCGCATTCATCACCGCATCGACGACCTCACGGGTGTTCGCCTCGCCGCGGATCGCCTGCAGTGACACCCCTTCCGCCGATTTCATCGAACGGATGGCGTCCGTGGTCATGTTGCCGAGGAGTTCGGCGAAGCTATGCGATTGCGGAGCGGAAGCTCCGGCGCTCGCCAGGGAGGGCGTGGTGGAGGCCAGGCTGGTGCCCTCGGCCTCCTTCATCGTCGAAAACGCGCCGACGGACTGAATTGCATCGATCATTATTGCGAAGCCCTCAACAGGTCGATTGTCTGGGAGATGAGATCGCGGGACTGCTTGATGGTCTGCAGGTTGGCCTCGTAGGCGCGGTTGGCCTCGCGCATGTCGGCCATCTCGATCAGGACGTTGACATTCGGCATCTTCACCATGCCCTTCTCATCGGCCGCCGGATTGCCGGGATCGAACTCGATGCTGAAATCCGAATCGTCGGTGCCGAGGCGCTGGATCTCGACGAGCGATGCGCCGCTGGCCCGATCGACTTCCGCGGCGAAGGAAATCGTCTTGCGGCGATAGGGGTCGGCGCCGGGCACGTCGCCGGTGGAACGGGCATTGGCGATGTTTTCGGAAACGATGCGCAGGCGCGTCGATTCCGCCTGCAGGCCCGAAGCCGAAACCTTGAGTGCCGAGGACAAAGGATCCATTGGTCTTATTTCCGTACCGTCATGAGCATCATCCGGTGAAAGGATTTCACCAGCCCGGAATTCAGTTCGTAGTCGCGCTTGATCTCGCCCGTCTTCATCATTTCCTGCTCGAGCGCCACGGTATTGCCGGACTGTTGGACCGCGACGTCGTCGATCATGCCAACGTCGGTCACCTGCGCGGCGTCCGGGCTCTCCGTGAAATGGGAACGATGCGTCGCCGCCATCTGGATGCCGGTGTTCTGGAGCACGCTTTCGAAGGGCTGGACGTCCTTCGCCTTGTAATGCGGCGTATTGGCATTGGCGATGTTGCCGGCCACGACATTCTGGCGGACCGTCAACCATTGGGCCTGGCGCGACGCGAGTTCGAATAGCTGAATCGGATCCATCAAACGCTCCTCATGATGAGGAGGACCCTAGGCCGGTAATCTTGCGTGGGACTTGTCGAGAAAGCGGGATGAAGAAGCCAACTGCGAAAGATTCTCCTCGCGTCGCTTTGGCGGCGAAGCGACAGGCCGCATCGCCGAATTCTAACGGCTTCTCGCGAGGAACTCGGCAGCGCCCCGGCAGCGCCCGAGGCGAAGTGCAGTGATCCGGCGGCCTACTTGGTCTGGTAGACGTCGCCCTTGGAGGTGATCATCACCCAGCGGCCGTTCCGCTCTTCGAAGGTGGCAAGCCGACTGTTGTCCGGCAAGACCGAACCGATGCGAACGATATACATGCCGGTCGCGTCCTCGATGAGGGCCCTTCCGTTGGCGACGTGCATCAGCTTGAAGCCGGATGGTTCGGGAAAAGGCTGTTCCAGGCCGGCTTCCGGCTCGCCCGCGCCCGCGGCCGGTTGATGTTCCAGTCCGGGTACGGTCGCCGTTGTCAGTCGATCGATCGCTGCGGCGGTCTCCTCGTCCGTATCGGTCATCGCCAGCGGCGAGACCGTTACGACGTCGCGACCGGGGCTCTCCGGCAGATCCCGCGTCGTTCCCTGCCAGAGCGGCGGAATCGAGAACTGGTCCTGGTGCAAGAAGGCGTACCACGGAAAGAAGGTAGCAAAGGCAGCCATTGCCAGCCCGATCGCGCCGAGGACCTTGTCGGTCAACGGCATCTTGGCGTCGCGTCGGCGCTGATGGACGATTTCGTCCGCGTCGTTATCCGTCATTGCTATCCCTTCCCCCGAATGCCCGCGGCGGGCTGGTTGCCCATGGCGGCTGCCTTCAGCGCATTGGCAAGGTCGGTGAAGGCATCGATGGCAGACCGCTCGCCGGGCGTCTGCTTGAGGACGTCATAGATGACGGGAACCTGTTTGATCGCCATGTCGAGATCGGGGTCGCCGCCGGCACGGTAGCCGCCGATCAGTCTCAGGTCGCGGGTCTCCTCGAAACGATGAATCAGCGATTTCAGCCGCGCGACGAGCTTTTCCTGATCCGGCGTCCAGGCCTTTCTTGCCAGGCGCGAGATGGAAGCCAGCGGATCGATCGGCGGATAGCGGCCTTCTTCGGCCAGGCTGCGGTCGAGGACGATGTGCCCGTCGAGGATTCCGCGCGCCGAATCGGCAACCGGATCATTGTGATTGTCGCCGTCGACCAGAATCGAGATGATCGCTGTGATCGTGCCGGTCCCTTCGGCACCAGGGCCGGCACGCTCGAGCAGGCGCGGCAATTCCGTAAAGACCGAAGCCGGATAGCCGCGGGCGATCGGCGGCTCGCCGGCCGCCGTCGCCACCTCGCGGATCGCATGGGCAAAACGCGTCACGCTGTCGACGATCAGCAGAACGTTGTCGCCCTTGTCGCGATAGTGCTCGGCGATCGTCACTGCCGTCAGCGGTGCCATTTTCCTGAGCATGGGGCTCTCGTCGCTTGTGGCGACGACGGCAACCGATTTGGCGAGATTGTCGCCGAGTGTATCCTCGATGAATTCACGCACTTCGCGGCCGCGTTCACCGACGAGCGCAATCACCACCTTGTCGAAGGCGTCGGCGCGCGCCAGCATCGAAAGCAGCGTCGACTTGCCGACGCCGGAGCCGGCAAAGATGCCGAGGCGCTGTCCGAGGCAGAGCGGCGAGAAGATGTCGATGGCGCGCACGCCCGTCTTGAAACCCTGCTCGACCCGTTTGCGGGTCATCGACGGCGGCGCGGTATTGGAGATCGAACGGCGAATGTCCCCCTGAAAGAGGGGGCCGCGGCCGTCAATCGGCTCGGCCAGCGCGTTGATGGTGCGACCGCACCAATTGTCCGTCGGCGCGATGCGGAAGGCGCCCTTGCGGATGACGGTATCGTGGATGCCGATGGGATCGCCGGGCTCGATCGGGCAGACGACGACCCGCTCGGGTTCGACGCGGACGACTTCGCCGAGATGGGTGCCGGTCGCGCTCTTGTGCGCCACGAAGTCCCCTAGCCGCACATGGCGAGAAAGACCGGTGACGGTATAATGCCCCGGCGAGATCGTCTGGACATGGCCGCCGGGGGCGATCGAAAAGTCAGGTTTGGCATAGCGCTCGACCAGGCCGGCGAGCGCCGCGAGCGAGGTCGAAGCTGGAATGATGTCAGAGCCTTGGCGTTCCATGCAGCTTTCCGTCGCGATCGACCCCGGCCAATTGCGTTGCCGTGAGTCACACTTTCCTCGCCTCGCTCTAGCGGTTGTCGCCGAGCGTCTTAATCGCTTCTTCGAGCGATCCTTCGCTGTCGCGCATCAAAGCGGTGACATTGTCGAAGGCGCGCGTCACCATGATGAGCTGCGTCATTTCCTGGACGGCATTGACGTTCGACTCTTCGAGAAAACCCTGCATCACGCCGACATCGAAGCGGTCGACGACCGGCTCTGGTTGAACGGCGGGCATGACGGCACTGTTGTCATAGCGCACGAAGCCGCTGCTGAAATCCGCCTCATAGAGGCCGAGCAGCGCGACCTGGACGCCGTTCTGGTGGATGGCACCGTCGGCGCCGACTGTGATCTCGCCGGCCCCACCGTTCAGCTGGATCGGCGCACCGCCGGCGTCGAGCACCGGATATCCCTTGATGGTCACGAGCTCGCCGGTCTCCGTCAGGGTGAAGCGACCGTCCCTGGTCAGCGCCGGCCCCCCAGGCGTGTCGATGGAGAACCAGGCGTTCCCTTTGATGGCGAAGTCGAGAGCAGAACCGGTCCGCGCCAAGGCTCCGTTGCTGGTGCTCAAATATTCCTCGCCTTCGGATACGTAAGAGACCCTGGTCGGCTTCGTGTCGCCAAGCACCTGGTCGAATTTGACTTCCGTGGAGCGGAAGCCGACCGTATTGGAATTCGCGATGTTGTCGGCAAGCGTGTTCAAGCGCTTCTCAAGCGCCATCTGCGACGATAGCGCGACATAAAGGCCGGTCTGCACTTCAGCGCCCCCCGAGTTTCAGATTGTTGATGGAAAGGAGCAGGTCGGGGGAAATTCCGTAGCCGCTCGCAGAACCGAAAACTGCAAGCGGATCGTAGCTGTCGGAAGAATTGTTGATTTCCCAAAGGGCGGTGAAGCGATCGAGGAAGGCCGCGAGCTTCTCGGGATTCTGAAAATCCTTGAGGTCGATCGCTTCCTCATAGGCCTCGGCCTGCCGGTCGACATCGGCTGCGGCAAATTCCTCGGGCAGTTGCAGGGCGGTCCGCACCACCTGTGCCAGCGCCTCGTCGGCAATGATCTCGTAACCGCTGGTGATCGCGGGTGCCATGCGCTCGAAGTAGAGCGCCAGCCTGACACCGGTATTCTCCTCGCCGGCATTCTGCTCGAGCGTCTGGCGCGTGTATTTGTCGACGACACCCTTCTGCGCACGCTCGAACGAGGTCGCCGCGTCGCCATGCCGCGCGAAGTTCAGCGATTCGACCAGGGCCTTGTAGCGGCTGTCCGCCAGCTTGTTGGCAAAGGCGTCGTCGCTGTCGATGCCCTCCGAAAGCACCTTGCGCATGAAGGCCTTGGCATAGGCCATGTCCTCGAGACCGTGCGCCTTCATAACGTAGTCATAGAGTCGGCTGTCGGCGAAGAACTCGTCGAGCGTTTTGATGCTGCCTATCTTGGAAAGGTAGTATTCCGTCTCGCGCGCCACGTCCGGCTGCTCGGAGACGCGCTCCAGCGACCTCGTGAGGTCGGCGGTTATCAGCTTGTAGCTCGTATAGGTCGTGGTCACGATCGCTCGCCCTGTCCGGAATAGCGGCCCGGCGCCATGGCCCGACCTTGATAAATCCTGACCGTATTGGCTTGCGCGAACCTGTTCGGCGCGCCGGCTTCGATCCGGGTTCACGGCCAGCCTCACGCAAGGATGAAATTCTATTCCATCGGAGGAAAATCACGATCGCGACAGGTATCGACAATGAACATCATCATCGGGCTTCTTGTGACTTTCGGCTGTATCCTCGGCGGATACCTCGCCATGGGCGGCCACCTGGAGGTCCTCAACCAACCTTTCGAGTTGATGATCATCGGCGGGGCCGGCATCGGCGGCTTCATCATGGCCAATTCGATGAAGGTGGTGAAAGATACCGGCAAAGCGCTCGGCGAAGCGTTCAAGCACAAGGTGCCGAAGGAGCGTCATTACCTCGACACGCTCGGCGTGCTCTACAGCCTGATGCGCGACCTTAGAACCAAGTCGCGCAACGAGATCGAGAGCCACATCGACAATCCCGAGGAATCGCCGATCTTCCAATCCGCGCCGACCGTCTTGCAGAACAAGGAACTGACTGCGTTCATCTGCGACTATGTGCGGCTCATCATCATCGGCAACGCCCGCTCGCATGAGATCGAAGCGCTGATGGACGAAGAGATCCAGACGATCACCCACGACAAGATGAAGTGCTATCACGCAATGACGACCATGGGCGATGCCCTCCCGGCAATCGGCATCGTCGCGGCGGTTCTCGGGGTCATCAAGGCGATGGGCGCGATCAACGAGGCGCCGGAAGTGCTGGGCGCGAAGATCGCCGCCGCACTCGTCGGAACGCTGCTCGGCGTGTTCCTCTCCTACTCGATCGTCGGTCCGCTCGTCGCCAACATCAAGGCCGTCCGCGAAAAGCAGAACCGGCTCTACGTCATCGTCAAGCAGACATTGCTTGCCTACATGAACGGCTCCGTTCCCCAGGTCGCCCTCGAATATGGTCGCAAGACGATCTCCGCCTATGAGCGGCCGTCCATCGATGCGGTCGAGCAGGAGATGATGAATCCGGGCGGCGGCAGCGAAAGCAAGGCGGCTTAACACCATGAACCCGAGTACCGCATCGAACGTCTACGCTTTCGACAAGAGATTGCTGGCGCGCATGACCGGTGCGCTCGGCGACGACAAGACCATCGGCCGCATCGCACTGGAGCTCGGCCTTGTCTTCAGCGAACTCCTCCCCGATATGTTCAAGGCGGAGACGGGGCGCGACATCGCGATCGGCTATGCCGGCTTCAAGATGGGGCTGAGGAACGAGCTCATCGCCGACCTCGGAGAAGCGGTTCTGCTCAGTGACGTTTCTCTCCGCAACTGGTGCGCCGATTTCCAGATCGGCTGCGACAGCCCCGTTCTCATCGCCCTCGTTGAAGCCCTGCTCGGCGCCGAGCCCAGCGACATCGAGGAGCCGCTGCCACGGACGCTCTCCAAGATCGAGATCGACGTGGCACTGCCCGTGTTCGACAGGATCGCCGAGGTCGTGCGTATGGCGGTAAACGCACCGGGCGGTTTCGAGCCGGTGGTCGAACGGCCGCATAACGGTGCGGAACGCCTCCAGCCCGACCCCACGCTCGAGGATGTCTATGCCGCCTCGATCGACATGACCTTCGGACTCGGACCGGTGCTTTCCACCTTCTCGGTGATCATCCCGCAAAGCGTGCTGCTCAAGACCCAGATCGTTATGCCGAGGAGCACCGGACAGAACGAAAACATGAAGACGGATTGGAGCGAACAGCTCGAGGAGCAGATTCGCCGCTCAGCCGTAACGCTCGAGGCGCGCATCCGATTGGAGAGCCTGACGCTCGAGACGATCAGCCGGCTACAGCCGGGAGACGTGATCCCCTTTCACGACGGCCAGGACGTGCGGGTCGAGGTCAACGCCAACGGGCGCGATCTCTATGTCTGCGAATTCGGCCGCTCTGGGTCGAGATACACGGTTCGCATCAAGGACACGCAAGGTTCCGAGCAGGACATCCTTCGTCACATCATGAGTTAAACCGACACCTCGCATCGCAGAATGCCTGAGGCAAGCTTCAACTGGAATAATCCGCACATGGTACGCAAGAAAGCAGCATCCATCGAAGAACAGACCGCATTTGCGGGAGACGCCGAGCTCGACCAGGCGATCGACGATCTGCGCGGCGTTCTCAAGCAGGACGGCGCAGCAACAGATTTCGGTGCCGATTTCGGTGCTGCCGAACCGTTTGGCCAAGGTGCGGACTTCGGCGGCGATCTCGGTGCTGGGGGCTTCGGCGGCGATTTCGGTGCCACTTCCATGGGCGGCGGCCTCGATGTTGGAGCGGGCTTCGCCGGCAGCGATTTCGGCGGCGACGATTTCGGTGCGGTGGCGCCTGGCGCCGACAGTGCGCCGGGCAGCGGAATGGCGGCAAATATGGACTTGATCATGGACATCCCGATCGATGTCCAGATCGTGCTCGGCACGAGCCGGATGCAGGTCTCCGGTCTCATGGGACTGACCGAGGGCGCAACGATCGCGCTCGACCGCAAGATCGGCGAGCCGGTCGAGATCATGGTCAACGGCCGGGTGATCGGCCGCGGCGAGATTACCGTACTCGAGGGCGATGTGACCCGATTTGGCGTCAAGCTCATCGAGATAAAGGGCAGCAGGAAGTAGGCCCGATGATCGGGCGAGGGATGAATCCATGATGGATTTCGAAAGTTTCGAGGCGCAGGCACTGGCAAGACCGCTCAGTCAGACGGAAAAGGCCGCGGCCGTGCTGCTCGCTATGGGCAAGTCTGTGGCCGGTAAACTGTTGAAATTCTTCACGCAGAGCGAACTGCAGGCAATCATCGCCGCGGCACAGTCACTGCGCGCCATCCCTCCCCACGAGCTTGAGGCGCTGGTCAACGAGTTCGAGGATCTGTTCACCGAAGGCGCCGGCCTGATGGACAACGCCAAGGCCATGGAGAGCATTCTCGAAGAAGGCCTGACGCCGGACGAGGTCGATGGCTTGCTCGGGCGGCGTGCAACCTTCCAGTCTTACGAGGCAAGCATCTGGGATCGGTTGCAGGAATGCGATCCGGTCCTTGTTGCCCAGTCGCTCGCCAAGGAGCATCCGCAGACGATTGCCTATGTCCTCTCGATGATGCCCTCGAGCTTCGGCGCCAAGGTGCTGTTGCAGCTATCGGACAAACAGCGGCCGGACATTCTCAACCGTGCCGTCAATATGAAGAATGTCAGCCCAAAGGCGGCCTCGATCATCGAGACGCGCGTGATCGAGATGATCGACGAGATGGAGGCCGAGCGCAATTCGCCCGGCCCGGCGAAGATCGCCGAGGTGATGAACGAGCTGGAGAAGAAGCAGGTGGACACGCTGCTCGCCTCGCTGGAAACGATCAGCACCGATTCCGCCAAGAAGGTCCGGCCGAAGATCTTCCTCTTCGACGACATCCTCTACATGCCGCAGAGAAGCCGGGTGCAGCTCTTCAACGACGTCTCGACCGACGTCATCACCATGGCCCTCAGGGGCTCGGCACCGGAATTGCGCGAATCGATCCTCGCGTCCGTGGGCGCACGCCAGCGGCGCATGATCGAATCGGACCTTGCGGTCGGCGATGCCGGCATCAACCCCCGCGACATCGCCATTGCCAGGCGTTCGATCACGCAGGAAGCGATTCGCCTTGCGGCCAGCGGACAGTTGGAGCTCAAGGAAAAGGAAGCGGAAGCCGCTTGACCCCGGCTCCTCCCCGAGGCCGCGTCGCGTCCGCAAAAAAGCCCAGGTGAAATCCACGACTGCTTCGATTTCTGTTGAGCCGGCCGCCTTCTCAGCGTCCGGCTCTTGCGCATGAAACGCTCGCGGTCCACGACAGAGGCAGTGGAGCGCATCGGCGTCGGCTGGTGGGCCCGGAGATCGGTCAGGGACAAGGGCCGCGAGCCGGCCGCCGCCTGCTCCTTGCCAGGATGGGAGCTTCCTGTTTCATGTCGGACGATCAGGACAAGGACAGCAAAACCGAAGCGCCATCGGAGAAAAAACTGTCCGATGCGACGGAAAAGGGCAATGTCCCCTTTTCTCGCGAAGTAACGGCCTTCGCCTCGACGCTCGCGATCTACATCTTCATCGTCTTCTTTCTTTTTGACGGAGCGGCCAGCATAGCGGAGGCTCTCAAGGACATATTCGAGCAACCGGAAGCCTGGCGCCTCGAAACGGCAACGGATGCCGTCGGGTTGATCTCGCACGTCGTCCTGAACTCTGCGGCGCTGGTCGTTCCGATTTTCCTGCTGCTGATCATCTTCGGCGTCGGGTCGTCGATCTTCCAGAACCTGCCGCGTCCGGTGCTCGACCGGATCATGCCCAAGATGAACCGCGTCTCGCCAATAGCAGGCTTCAAGCGCATTTACGGCGTTCCGGGGCTGGTGGAGTTCGCCAAATCGCTGTTCAAGATCATCGTCGTGTCGCTCATCGTCGTCCTGGTTTTGTGGAACGACTATTTTGCCACGCTCGACCTGATGTTTTCAGATCCGGTGATGATCTTCGCGACGATGACCTCCGACCTCAAGCAGATCGTCACCGTCGTGCTGCTTGCCACGGCGATGTTGGCGATCGTCGATCTCTTCTGGACACGTCATCATTGGTACACCGAACTGAAGATGACGAAGCAGGAGGTGAAGGAGGAACTGAAGCAGTCGCAGGGCGATCCGATCGTCAAGTCGCGGCTGCGGTCCATGCAGCGGGACCGCGCCCGCAAGCGCATGATCGGCTCCGTGCCCCGCGCCACTCTGGTGATCGCCAACCCGACGCATTATGCGGTCGCGCTCCGCTACGTGCGCGAAGAGAACGACGCCCCCGTCGTCGTCGCCATGGGACAGGATCTGGTCGCCCTGAAGATCCGCGAGATTGCCGAAAAAAACGGCATTCCGGTCTTCGAGGATCCGCCGCTCGCGCGCTCCATGTTTGCACAAGTCTCGGTGGATAGTGTGATTCCACCGGTGTTTTACAAGGCAGTCGCCGAACTCATTCACCGGGTTTACGCAGCTCAGCCGCAACAAAAACGGGTGACATGATCTTGAAGAAGTGCGAATTCTCCGAAAAACGCGAAAAACTGGTGGCAGAGGCGATTCGTCCGGTAGCGACAGAACTGCGCCTGATCGACGCTGCGGACTTCATCGCGCTCCTGCGATTCGAGTCCTATGCAAGCCTCGCCGATCTCGTGGAATCGGCGGCGGAACTTTATTTTCTGCCGGGCACCGTGAATTTCGGCCTCGGCGGCAACTACAATCTCGACTGGAACAGTCGCCCCGAAATCATCCTGGACCTCGAGTTGAAGCCCCGCGGTGTAACGGTCTATGCACGCCTCGTGCTCGCCGGGGAAGCGGCCGGCATTGAGATCAGCCACATCAACTTCCAGCATCCCTCGACCGACCCGGACGAGAATACCGCCTTCCTCGCCAGGAGCCTGGAAGAGGCGAAATTCGTCAAATCCTACCCTCTGTCGCTCGCAAGCTGATCCAGAACGCGGACGGAACGTTCACCAACAATTCCCGCCCCGCCCAGCGTGGCAGCCCAATGATTGGGTAGCCTCCGGCGGGGCGGAACTTGGGTATCGCGAGACTGCCTGCGGACTCGGCTTAGCCCAGGACTCGCGAAGCCGACCTAGCTGATGTAACCGAGACGTATGGCCTTGGCGATCGCCTGGATGCGATTGACGGAATCGAGTTTCGTCGTGGCGGCGCCGAGATAGGCATTCACGGTGTGGACGGAAAGTCCCATCTTCTCGGCGATCTCCTCGCTGATATAGCCGTCGCCCGCCATCTGCAGACAGGCGATCTCGCGGTCGCTGAGGGTCTCGCCCTTGAACAATCGTCTTTCGTCCGCCGCCAGCATATCGGTCATGACCTGCGCGCAGCGCCCGTGCAGGTCGAGGATCTGCTCGGCCAGCGCGTCGATATAGCTGCCGGCAAAGACCACATAGCCGCTGCCCTGCGCGCCGAGCCGTATCGGAAAGGCGATCCCCGAATAGGAGAGCTTCCGCCCCTTCAGCCGGTGCGAGAACAGCGCCAGGTCAGGAACATCGGCTGCCTGATGCTCTCCCTGGCCATCCCACAGCACCGCCAGCGGAGAACGATCGAGATGCTGGAGCAATTCCTCGCCATAAACCTTCAAGAGTTCGTGCGCAGTCGCTTCCGAAGCGGCACCCCAATTGTGCAGGACGCAGGTAAGTTTGCGCGTTGCCGGCATACCCCGTCCATTGACGCGCAGGACCGCGAAGTTCTTCGCGTTGATCTGCCGTTGCATCGCCTGCAGCCGCGTGACCAGTGTCGCCGCGCGCGCCGCACGCGCGCTTCGGCCGAGCCGGGCATCGTCCGAGCGGCTCTCCGGATCCAGGTGCACCATTTGTCTTGCTCCTATACCAGATTGTGCCGGACGGCGTGGGCGATGGCCTCCGACCTGGTGCGCGTCGCGGTCTTTCGCATGACGCTGGTGATGTAGTTGTTGATCGTGTTGCGGGAAATGCCGAGGATGACGGCGATCTCCTCGCTCGTCTTGCCTTCGGCGATCCAGAACAGGCATTCGAGCTCGCGCTCGGTCAGTTCGAAGTCCCGGTCGTGCCGCACGCTCACATCGCCCTTGAAACTCGCGAGATAGCTAGCGAGCACTGCAATATCGCGCAGCCCCTCCTGGGACAGGATGACGTCCTCGGGGAACAGCAGCATCAATGAGAAACGGGACCGACCGACATTGAATGTCACGGAGCAATACGAGCGGTTGACCCCGCGCGGCAGATCGATATCGTCCGGCAGGACTTGGAAGCAAGGCTGCAGCACCGTCAGGCACTTTTCCAATTCGGTCGTCTTTGCGTTCAGACCGATGACGATGCTTGAAAGGCGCCGTACGACGTCGAAGGGCCAATCGGAACACAGAACGAAATCAAGTCCGCCGTCCTGCGAGAGATCGTGGCGAGCCAGGAGGTAATGCGTTGCTCCGACATATTCGGTCAGAAGAGCCAGCCCGTTGGCAAGGCTGCTGCGCTCGGCAGCTTCCCCGAGCCTTCGGATCAACTGTTCTCGCGATATGCCGCGACTACTCATGCGCGGCGCGGCGGTCTGCAAAGACCAGGCCGCGCTAGCCTGCGAAATCTCCATGACTTTCAGCCCCCGTGCCGGATTCGACGCCCCTGGAAACTACGCTTGCCCTGCCGACGGACAGCCAACCGGCCGGCATTCCCACGCGCAAACTAGAACGCGAATCAATATCTAAACTGTACAGCGCCGCCCCTAAAAAGACACTGTGATTGCGATGCCCTTTGCTTACGCATCTTTGAGTAGAGCAATCGCTCACCTGCCGATTTGCGCCACAATCGCAACCGCAGGCTCACGAGCTGGTCAGTTATGGTATACAGATGATTTTTATTGGTTTTCCGCGAAGCGCGACTATCCCGTTCAGCTGCCGGAGGAGGCGAGAGGGACACGTCTAAGGAGTGGTTTTCAGCCACTTTCCGGCGACTTTCTGCCCCTTCAACGCCCCAAGCTCCTCGAATATAGATGAGCGAACTTTACTTTCGAATGACGCCTGTTGCTAAAATGCATCAAGATATAGGCCTGGGGAGGGCGGCACCCAGTTGTATAGATGTAAAGATGATCGCAATTTTATTTCGCCTTTCGGAAGTTATATTTCCAAAAAACTGCACATTCGCCAAACAACCATCAGTGGACAAACAGCGACAGTGGGCAGTATCGCCGTTTCCGAATTTAATATGGTTAAATTTTCTTTAAATGTTTCGATCTTTCCCCTCACCTAGACTCGTCCGGTCATTTTGGATTCTTGCGACGGATTGGGTGCCTGCGCCGCCGCAGCGGGATTGACTGAGGCATTATTTCGATCGACGTCACAAATCATAAGACTATTGCAATGATGCGCCCCAAACCTCGCACGTTCCCGCAGAAAGGCGAAATCCCGCCGGCGAGGCGGGATTTCTTTGCAGAGGCTTCTCTCGAACGATTTCAGGCGGCGCGGTCGAGGGACCATTTGCGGAGGATTTTTGCGGCGCGCTCCTCGCTGATCTCCACCATGCGGGCGAGCCGGCGCTCGGGGCCCTCCTTGACGCGGCGATTGAAGCCATTGCTTTCGTCGCCGAGGTTGAGCAGGTCGTCGGTGCTTTCGAAGCCGAAGTCCGAACCGAAGCCCTCCATGAGGGCGCCCCCAGCGCCAGCGCCGGCCGGAGAGAAATCCGGCAGTTCGAGACCGGCACCCTCGCCTTCGAGGCGACCCGACTGGCCGCCAAAACCCATCTGGCGAGCCAGAGGCCTTATCCCCAGCCAGACGACCAGGAAGGCGACTGCGACGAAAGCGAGCGAGTTGATGATGCCGCCGAGATTGCGCGTCAACATTTCCATGACACCCGGCCCGGCCACCGGCTGGTCGAGCAATTGCGTCTCGACAAAATCCATTGCGTTCAGCGTGACGACGTCACCGCGGCTCGGATCGACGCCGGCAGCGGACGCGACGATCTTCTGCATGTCCTGGAGATAGGCATCGATCTTTGCCTGATCGGCTGCCTCGCCCACCATGGCGGCCAGGCGGCCTTTGTTGACCACGACGGCAATCGACAGCCGTTCGATCGAATAGCTGTTCTTGACGGTCGCGATCGTCTTGCTGTTGATCTCGTAATTCGTCTGCTCTTCTTTCTTCGCCGCCTCGTCGCTCGACTGCTGGCCTGCACCGCCACGCGGCGCCGCCTGGGGCACGTTCTGCTGCACGGTCGCGGCGTTATCCGGCTGCTGCTGGCTGGATTTCTGCTCTTCCTTGATCACGCGCGTGGAGCGCTCGACCCGCGATTCGGGGTCGAAGACGGTCTCCTGGATCTGCTGGGCATCGGTGTTGAGCGAGGCCGTGACACTGGTGCGGAAATTGTCCATGCCGAGGAAGGGCGCGAGCGCATTGTCGATCTTCTTTTCGAGATCGGTCTGAACGTTCTGCACCACGCCGAGCGACTGGTTGAGGGCGCTATTTGCCGGGTCGTCGCCCGAAGCAAGAAGCTGGCCGGTCGAATCGAGAATAGTGACGTCGTCGACATCGAGACCCGGTACGGACGAGGCAACGAGATGGCGGATGGAGGAGGCGGCGCCCCGGCCGACCGTCGCGCTCGCGCGAATCATCACCGATGCCGTCGGGGTCTGCTCGGCCTTGCGGAAGCTGCCCCGCTCCGGCATGACGATGTGAACGCGCGCCGCCGCAATGCCGGAAATCTGCTGGATGGTGCGGGCAATCTCACCCTCCAATGCACGAACGCGAGTGACCTCCTGCATGAAGGAGGTGAGCCCAAGCGAGCCGACATTGTCGAAGAGTTCGTAACCGGCATTGGCGCTGCTCGGCAGGCCGCGCTCGGCCAGGAGCAGGCGAGCTTTGCCGGTCATGCCCACCGGCACCTGGATGCTGCCGCCATCCGAGCCGACCTCGAAGTCGACATTCGCCTCGGCAAGGGCAATGCTGATCTGGGTCACATCGCTGCGTTCGAGGCCGACATAGAGCGTTTCAAAGGCCGGCTTGTTGACGTAGATGGCAGCGCCGAGAACAAAGCCGATTGCGACGATACCGGCCACCGCGAGTGCTATCAGCTTGCTCTGCCCGAGATTGCTCAGGTTTTTCGTGAACGTCGAGAATTGATCGAACAGATTCATTCTGTTTCCGCACCCAGTATCGCATGGCGCCCTTGCCGGTACTCGACGGCGTCATGCGAAGATCCAACATTCTGGTAAGCCAGGTATCGATATGCGCGAATCTACCAGCCCCGGAAGCGAAGCTAGGTGGCGAAACTTGCGCGAACTTGACGAATGTCGAAGCGGGATGTTTTGTCGGCCCGCGCCACAGCTGACGGACGCATCGCGGGAATGCCTTCGCACTTTTCCAGATCCCGATTGTTTCGAGGCGCCGGATCCGGGCGGAACACCGCTTCGCACTCTTCCTGATCCCGCTTGTTTCGGGGGCGCCGGATCCGGGCGGAAAACCGCTTCGCACTTTTCCTGATCCCGCTAGGGTCAGAAAGCCTCGAAATCGCCCGAGGCCTTCGTGAGCGGCTGCGAGTGCCCGTGGCGCAACAGGCCGCTGCCGAGCGCCTTCTTCATGTCGGCAAGCTTGATCAGATTCACGGCCGTCGAGATATCCACGAGGCACGTGTCGGGGATCGATGCAGTGATCGTGTCAATGAATTCGGCAAGCCCCCGGGTCTTCTGGACCGCAAGATCGACGCCCTGGAGGACCATCATCTTATCGGCCGGATCGGTCGCGGATCCGTGGCCGCTCCAGAGCTGCGGCTCGATGCGCTCGATGAGATAGGCGACGTCATGGAGCTCCGTGACTATGCGCATCAGCACTTCCGGCAGCGATTCTTCCGCGTCAGGCATGTAGCTCTGGTGGTCGGTCTGCATCGTTTAACTCACGTGGTCTTGAAAGGGACCTCCGGCGCTCTTGCTGGCCGGCTCGTCGGGTGGTGCGATCAGAAGAATTCGATGGAGCTTTCGGCCGGCTTCGGCGCGGGCGCGGGCCGCTGGTCCTGATGGAGCGCACGCTGAGCTTCCACACCCGTCAGCGCATATTGGCGGGCGCGGCCTGTCACGGGCCAGTATTCCAGTTTGCGGCCATGTTCTCCGCCAGTGCTTTCGCCGACGATGCGGATGCCTTCGTCAAGCAGGAACTGACGCGCGAAGGCAGCGTTCTGCTCGCCTACATTGGAGAAACGCGCAATCGTCTTGGCTCCGCCGAAAATCTTCGCCTCGAGGCGATCGCGGCGCGCGCCCTGCTTCAGGAGGCCGTTAATGAGCAGTTCCATGAGATGCACGCCGTAGCGCGTCGCATCACCGGCCGATGCCGGCGACGTCGCCGAGCCAGGCAGCAGGAAGTGGTTCATGCCGCCGACACCCGCCACCGGGTCGCGCATGCAGGCGGCCACGCAGGAACCGAGAATGGTCGAAAGAACGATATCCGGATCGTTGACGACCTTGAACTCGCCCTGGATGACATGCACACGCCTGCCGGCAGCCTCCAGCATCATTTCAGTGCCCCGAATACGGCCTCGATCGCTGCCTTCATCTTCTCGATCGTGAACGGCTTGGCGAGAACGTTGTTGGCACCGAGCGCGGCGGCCTTCTGGACCAACGCCCGGTCGCCCTGCGCGGTCAGGATGATGAAGGCCGCCTTCTTGGTGTTCGGGTTCGAGCGAACCGCCTGCAGCAACCCGAGACCGTCCATCTTCGGCATGTTGAAATCCGAGATGACCAGGTGGTGGGGGTTTTGAGCCATGATCTTCATGCCCTGTTCCCCGTCGCCGGCGGCAGTGATCTGCTTGAAGCCGAGTTGCTGCAGGGCGTCACCCAGCAGCAGGCGGCTCGTGACCTGATCGTCGACGATCAGAACTTTTATCTTTTCGGCGATGGACATTATTCGCTTCCTTCCTTCCGGGCGGCTGCCGCCTTCAATATCTCCTCCCCGATCGATCCGAGGGGGAGCTGCGTTTCGACAGCACCCAATTCATGGGCCACTCTGGGCATTCCGTAGACGACACACGTCTTTTCGTTTTGTCCGAAGGTGCGCGCCCCGGCGTGCCGCATCTTGAGGAGACCGGCCGCGCCGTCGCGCCCCATGCCGGTCAATATCACACCGATTGCATTGCGCCCCGCCAGTTCGGCGACCGAATCGAACAGGACGTCGACCGAAGGGCGATGCCCGTTGACGGGCTCCCGGTCAATCAGCCTGCAGTACGGCGCAGAGGCATTGGCGACCTGAAGGTGCCGGTCACCGCCGGGCGCCAGATAGACCTTGCCGACTTCGAGCCGGGCGCCGTCGGTCGCCTCCTGGACGGTCGGCGCGCAGAGCCGGTTCAGCCGTTCGGAAAAGCTCTTGGTGAAGGTGTGTGGCATGTGCTGGGTGATCACCGTCGGCGGGCAATTCGCCGGGAACTTTTGCAGGACCGAAATAAGGGCCTCCACACCGCCGGTCGAGGCGCCGATCGCGATGATCTTGCGGCCCGCCCTGTACTCGGAAACGGTGCTCACGGCCGGCGTGGATGCCACCCGGTTGCTGGTGATCATCGATTTGCGCTGCGAGCGCGCGGCCGCCTTGACCTTCTCGACCAGGCCTCCGAACGGATTCGGATCGCCGGGATGCGGCTTGCCGACACAATCGAAGGCACCGATTTCGAGGGCGGCGATCGTCGCTTCGGCGCCCTTGTGGGTAAGCGTCGATACCATGATGACCGGCATAGGCCTGAGGCGCATGATCTTGTCGAGGAACTCGAGGCCGTTCATGTTCGGCATCTCGATGTCGAGGGTGACGACATCGGGATCGAGCTGCTTGATCGCTTGGCGCGCCTCGAGCGCATCGGCCGCCTGACCGACGACCTTTACCTCCGGATCGGCATTGAGCACGGCCGAGATCAGGCCGCGCATCGTGGGCGAGTCGTCGACGACGAGAACACGGGCGGGCGCGTTCATGCCCGACCTCCATGAAATCTCCCGGTATGGCGATAGGTGGTGACGCCGATATTGTCGAAGATCGCCTTGGCGTCCCCCGAGACGCGCTCCGAATGGCCGATATAAAGATGTCCGCCCGTATCGAGCACGCCCGCGAATCGCGACCAGATCTTCATCTGTGTCGGCTCGTCGAAGTAGATCACCACGTTGCGGCAGAAGATCACGTCGAAAGGCCCCTTGAGCGGCCATTGCGCCATGAGGTTGAGCTCGTTGAAAGTGATCAGCCGCTTGACGCGGTCATCGATCTGCCACTTGCCACGACCGCCGATCTCGACCTCACGGAACCATTGCTTGCGCATCGCGGGGCTTACCGTTTCGAGCGCCGTCGCGTCATAGGCGCCGGCCCGGGCGAGCGCGAGAATCTTCGGATCGATGTCGGTTGCGAGAATCCGGAAGTCATAGTCGGCAGCATTCGGAAGCAGCGACAGCACCGTCAGGGCGATCGAATAGGGCTCCTGCCCATCCGAACAGGCGGCCGACCAGATCCGGACCCGACCGCCGTTCTTCGCCCGGGCGATCAGGCCCGGCAGGACGTCCGTCTTCAGATGCTCGAAATGATGGTTCTCGCGAAAGAAGCGGGTGAAGTTGGTCGTCAGGTGCGAGAGCATGTCGCGGCGCGCTGCAGCGCCGGCCGGCGAGGCGACGAGCTGGCAATAGTCGCGGAAGCCTTTGAGCCCGAGATTGCGGATGTGTTTCGACAGCCGCGAGTAGACCAGCGACGCCTTCGATTCATTCAGATAGATGCCGGCATCCGCATAGATCATCGCCGCGATGTCGGTAAGGTCGCGACGCGTCAGCGGATATTCGCCGGCCGCAAGGCATTCGTCCGGCGACAGTTTCTGCGCGAAAGTGGCCTGGGCCCTCATGCTGCTTCCCTTTCCTCGTGCGGGAAGACCGAATCGAGTTCGACGAGGCAGATCATCCGCCCCTCGATCGCCAGGACGCCACGCGCAAAGCTCCTTTCGAAGTCCGACGCAATATCCGGGGTCGGCTGGATGTCGGCATCCGAGACGGTCAGGATGTCGGAGACGGCATCGACCAGAAGCCCGACCACCTGGCTCTTCACCTGGGCAACGATGATCACGTGGCGAACCGTCGGCTCGGCCGGCTTCATGCCGAGGCGCGCCGAAAAGTCGATGATCGGTAGCACCGCGCCGCGCAGGTTGATGACGCCGAGCATATAGTTCGGCGCGTGCGGCATCGCGGTCGCAGGCGTCCAGCCGCGAATTTCGCGGACCGACATGATGTTGACGCAGAATTCCTGGCCGCCGACGCGGAAAGCGATCAGCTCCCGTCCGCCAGTCGTCAGATTTTTTGCGGCATAGGTCATAGGTATTATCCGGCTGCAGCAAGAGACATTTCAGGTTTCAGGGATTGGCCGCGCGAGGCGGCGACGATCGCATCGACATCGAGGATGAGCGCCACGCGCCCGTCGCCGAGAATGGTCGCCGCCGCAATGCCCGGAACATGGGTGTAGTTCGCCTCGAGGCTCTTGATCACCACCTGGCGCTGGCCCTGGATGGCATCGACCATCAATGCGCGCTGGCCACCGCCTTCGGACTCGACGAGGAGCGCCACGCCTTCGACCGGATTGGCCTGGACGGCGCGGAAGTTCAGGATGCGGCCGACATCGACCAGCGGGCAGAAGGAGTTGCGGATCGAGATCAGGCGCTGGGAGGCGCCGAAGCTGTGGATCGCGGAGGCCTCCGGCTGAAGCGTTTCGACGATCGCCGTCAGCGGCACGACAAGCGTCTGGTTGGCAACCGTCACCACCATGCCGTCAAGGACGGCGAGCGTCAGCGGCAGGCTCATCGTGAAGACGGAGCCCTGCCCTGGCTTCGACGAGATGTTGATACGGCCACCGAGCGCCTGGATCGAGCGCTTGACGACGTCCATGCCGACGCCGCGACCGGAAATGTCGGAGATCTTGTCGGCGGTCGAAAAACCCGCATGGAAGATCAGGTTGTCGATTTCCTCGTCCGAGAGATTTGCATCCGCGGCGATCAGATCGTTGTCGATCGCCTTTTGCCGGACCTTCTCGCGGTTGATGCCGGCGCCGTCGTCGGCAAGTTCGATGACGATGCGGCCGGAACGGTGTTTCGCGGTCAGCCGTACCGTGCCTTCCGGGTTCTTGCCGGCGGCGACGCGCTTTTCCGGCGTTTCGAGGCCATGGTCGACCGCATTGCGGATCATGTGGGTGAGCGGCCCGGCAAGCTTGTCGATGACGGTCTTGTCGACTTCCGTGTTCTCGCCCTCGGTGACGAGGCGCACCGACTTGCCGGTCATGTCGGCGATTTCGCGCACGATACGCGACATGCGTTGGAAGACCGGCTTCACCGGCTGCGCGCGGATCGCCATGACGCTGTCCTGGATCTCGCGCGTGAGCTGCTGCAGCTCCTCAAGTCCCATATTGATCGACGAGGTGCCGTTCGTGTCGTTCTCGATGACGCTCTGCGACAGCATTGCCTGGTTGATGACGAGCTCACCGACCAGGTTGATCAGACGATCGACGCGATCGAGGTCGACGCGGATTGTCGGGGTGGCGGCGGAGGCAGCCTGCTGTGCAGCGGCCTGTGCCGCAGATGCAGGCGCCACACACTTGGTGCTCTCGGCGGACGCGCGTGCGGTCTGGGCCATCTGCAGGACGTTGCTCGCGGTCGCCGCAGCCGAGACGGCGTTGTCGCGGGCCTCGCGCTGCTGGGCAGCAAGCTGCTCATCATCCTCGGCCGCACCCGTCGAGGCCGGCACTTCTTCGTCGAGCAGCGAGAGGTCGAAAGGAACGGGCTGCATCGGCAGTTCCTCGCCCGCGCCGGCGTGATCGCCGCCTGCCAGCGTCACATCGAGCTCGCAATCCCATTCGGCGAACTCGAACACGGAGCGGATCGCCTCTTCGCCCTTGTCGGTCTTCAGCGAAATCTTCCAGGCGAAATAGGCCGCCTCCGGATTCATGCTGCCGAGCGCCGGCAGTTCGTCCATGTCGCAATGGATGCTCATCTCGCCGAGGCGCGAGAGATCGCGCAAGAGCAGCGTCGCGTCATTGCCCTTGGCATAGAGTTCAGACTTCGGCCGGAAGAGGATCTCAAAGGTAGACGGCACGATCGCCGGGGGCTCGCTCGCCTCGAAGTCGTCGAACGAGAAGGCAACGGGCTGGAAGCCTTCCTCGTTGACCGCCGGTACCGGCGCGGCGGTCGGCGTTGACTTTGCGACCGGCTCGGCAGCGGCTGCCTGCGGCAATTCTCCATTGGCCAGGGCCTCGAGTTCCTTGATCAGCTGCCGGCTGCGTGCCTCGTCGACACTGCCGCCGTCCCGGGCGGCATTGGTGAGATCGGCGAGCACATCCGCCGATTTCAGCATAACCTTCAGGACGTCCTGATTGGGTTCAAGCCGGTTGGATCGAACGCAATCGAGTGTCGTCTCGAACACATGCGCGAACGAGACGAGGTCATCCAGCCCGAACGCACCGGCGCCACCCTTGATCGAGTGGACCGCGCGGAAGACGGCATTGACCGTTTCGGGATCGCGATCGCCATCATTGAGCTTCAGGAGACCCGACTCCAGTTCCGCGAGCTGCTCCTCGCATTCCTGGAAGAAAATCTCTTTGATTTCGTTCATATCCATTGGAGGCAACCCTCGGATTTCAGGCCGTTACGCGCTCGATGGCGTCGATCAGCTTGGTCGGGTCGAACGGCTTGACGATCCAGCCGGTGGCGCCCGCCTGCCGCGCGCGGTTCTTCTTCTCGGCGTCGCTTTCGGTGGTGAGCACCAGGATGGGCACGGCGCGATAGCGATCGTTCTTGCGCACGCCTTCAATGAAGCCGAAGCCGTCGAGGCGGGGCATGTTGATGTCCGTGACGATCACGTCCGGATTGGCCGTCTCCAGCACTTCGAGGCCTTCGACGCCATCCTCTGCCTGGATCGTTTCGAAGCCGGCATTGTTGAGGGTGACAAGGAGCATGTTCCGGATTGTCCGGGAATCGTCCACAGTCAGAACTCTCTTCTTCATTTCTCAAATCTCCTTTGCCATCAGGGGCGCGATGTCCACGCCGATGAGCTGTGTCGTTTTAACGAAAGCGTCCGACACCTTGGCGAAGGTGAAGGACAACCGATCCTCTTCCCAACTTCTTGCGCCGGCCATCAGCACCTGTGCGCAGAGCGTTCCGACCCGCTCGACGGCGGACGCATCGATCTCGACCGGCGACCCCTTGAGCGTGAGCAGCCTTTCATGCAGCGCCGTCGCCTCGTTCAGGTCCAAAACCGGAGCGAGCTTCAGCGATTTCTTGGCGGTGTTCCTGCTGGCCATTCTGTTCCTCGACTGACCTGTTCCCTGAAACTAGCGCCGCCAGCCGGCGACGTGCCGTCCGGAGGCGGCATCATCGCTGAACGGCATCGCTGCTTCGTCCTCATCGACTTGCGGCGGGAGCGCGGGCGGCTGGGCGAATGTCGAAGCCCTCAATCCGGCCTGGCGCTCGAAACGAAAGCGGCGGATCGTCTGTCCCAACTCCAGGATGGCGCCGTGGAGATCCTCGGTCGAAGCCGCTGTCTCAATGGCGAGCGTCGCGCTTCGGCCCATCGCTTTCGAGATGCCGCCGATCTCGGAGGCCGCGGCGGCCAGATCGCTCACCTGGGATTCCGCCTCCCGCGCGATGCCGGAGACGGCGGCATTGATGGAGATCACCTGGTCGACGATGCTGCTGATCGCGTTCTGCGTCTGACCGACGATCTCGACGCCGGCTTCGACCTGCGTCTTCGTGCCGTTGACGAGCTGCTTGATCTCGCGCGCCGCCTCGCCCGAGCGCTGCGCGAGCGCTCTCACTTCCTGGGCCACGACCGCGAAGCCCCGGCCGCTCTCGCCGGCGCGTGCGGCCTCGATGCCGGCATTGAGGGCGAGAAGATTGGTCTGGAAGGCGATTTCGTCGATCACGCCGATGATCTGGCCGATCTTTTCCGCAGAAGCCTCAATATCCGCCATGGCGGAAATCGCCTGACCGGCGATCTCGCCGCTGCGCTCAGCCGCCAGGCGCGTCTCGCTCGCCTTGGCCTCGGCCTCGCTGATCCTGATCGTGCCCGAGCGCATGCATTCGATCATCGCACCAAGCGCTGCGACTTGGCCGGTCAGTGCCTCGGCCTCGTCGCTGGCCGTACCGGAAAACTCGCCCGTGCGGCTGCGAAGACTCGCCACCATGCTTTCGGCGACCGCGGCGCGTTTGTCGTTGGACAGCAGGGCTTCCTGGATCTGTCCCAGGGCGGCATTCAGCCCGGCGACGATCGGCCGATAGACATCCGGCACGTCCGTCGGGAGACGAGCGCCAAGGTCGCCGTCGCCGAGAGCCTGCATAAAATCGGAAAACAGCGCCGTCACCTCGGTCTCGTCGCCCTTGCGCTGCTCCGAGAGCTGGCGCTGATGCTGCTGGCGGAGCGCGTTGAAGCGCAGCGACACCGCAATCTCGCTGTCGACGAAGGCGGCACGCACGAGAGCCGCGACGAGACGGCAGAGCTCGTTCCTGCGTGGCTTGCCGAACGGAAGCAGGGATTTGGGCCAGGCATCCTCGATGGCGCCGACAACGACATGCTCCAGCACGACGGCATGGCTTGCGAGTTGCCAGCGCGGGTCGAGTCCCATGCGGGCTTCCGTGTCGGCGAGCACCTTGACGCGCTCGGCATAGAGCCCGTCGAAACGGGCGTCGGTCAACACATTCCAATGGGACGATTGAAGATCGTGCAGGCGGTCGAGCTGGCGGTCGCTGTCGAAATGGCGAACGGCGTCCGGATTGGCCTGCAGCCGGTGGAAAAGGTCACGCAGCGCAAGCTCGATGCGCGGCGATAGGGCCTGGCGATGGTCGCGCAGAAGCGCGCAGGCTGCTTCGTCGAGGCCGGCAAAGCGCAGGCGCTCGAGCAGGCTGCCCGCCTGGCCCTTCCTTGCCTGTTCTGACGCTTCCTGCTGCACGCTGTTCCCCGGCCTGATGCGTAGTCGAATTTTGCCTGAGGGAAGATGTGGCCCGCTGAAGGGGCTGTGGCCGGTCACGCCCAGTCGGTGAGATCGGCGCGCCTGAGCGTTCTCTATCGTCCATCCCGCAAGTAGCTTCGGTGAGATTGCATACCGGACCGGAACCGGTACGGCGGTGCGGCATCATGCCTTGAGAAGAAGCTGAGACTTCCTATTCCGACGTGTTGGACCATGTTTATGGTTAATTCCTTGCTTGAAGGTTAACGGTTTCTGGCCCGCAATCGGAATCGCTACAATTCAACCAGCGCGTTATTCCACGCTGTTTTGCACTGTTTTACTCTGCAGGAGACAACAGGTTTTTAATCACAAGAGTTTAGAATTGCAGTTCTACTTGCCCTCCAGTATCGAATCGAAGGTCAAATGGGCGCGAACCGCGCGAGCTGCACCATCACAGGCACAAGGCGACATCATGAAGATGCGCCCACGGGTATGAGCAATGATTGTTCTTGGAATTAGCGCCGCTACCACTGCAATCCTCGCAATGACGGCGATCTCCATCGTCATCAATCTCGAACATGGGCGGGCGGCGAACAGAAACATTTTCTGACGCCCGGTCTCCTGACCAGGTCCCAAGAAAATCCGTTCGTTTCTACTTCCCTCTACCTATCGATGACACTGCGGCTGCAGCCGCCTTACACATGCTCGGCGGTCAAGATCTGCCATTTCCGTGCATAATCGACATAGGCTTGCGGAATTGCTTCCGTGAAGGCTTCTGCCCCCGTCCGGATGCGGGCACCTGTGACAAGGCAAGCCGCACCGAGGCTCGTTCCGGTGCTGCTCAGCCTGTTGGCGAGCACGGGCCGACCGGTCGTAGCGGCCAGCATCCGCAAGTAGGCTGAATTTGCCGCGAAAGGTCCCTCCACGACGATTTCCCCCCTGGCGCCGATGAGATCGAGGCAGGTCGCCGTCATCAGGGCGAGATTAAAGGAGACGGCGGCGAGCCGCTCGGTGGGGGTGAGCTCTGCTTCATCTATCGTCCAGCGCGGCCTTGCCGAGGGAAAGGGACCGGAGCCGCCCGGCACCGACGGCAGCAGCATATAGCCTTCTGCAAGCACGCGCGCTTCGGCCTCGGCCGAGGCCGGCGGCGGATTGTCGCCGACGAGCATCGAGAAGGCGCGGCCGCCCATGAAGCGGGCGGAAGGCACCGGTTCGCCGCGCGCGTTGACATTGATCAGCGTGTCGCGGGTTTCATCAAGCGCCGCCTGAGCGCCGCCGACCGCCAGCATCACCACCCAGGTTCCGGTCGAGACGACGGAAAAGGGCGCGCGCCGCGTCAGCAGGTGCGGCAGCAGCGAGGCGTTTGAATCGTGAATGCCGCAATAAACGGGCAGCCCGGATGGCAGGCCCGTTGCCGCGGCAAAAGGGGGCAGCAATCCGCCGATCACGTCGCCCGCCTTGCGTACAGGTGCGAACAGCGGAGTCCAACCCTGCGCCTCGGTCAATGTCGAGAACGTCGCCGCCCGCGGGTTCCACAGATCGGTATGGCAGCCGAGCGAGGTTAGCTCGTTCGTCGCCACGCCGGTAAGGCGATAGGACCAGTATTGCGCATAGGTCAGGATGGTCGCGACCTTCTCGAAGTCATCCGGAAACAGGCGCTGCTGCCAGAAAAGCTGCGCCCCGACATTGAGCCCCATCGGCAAGCGTGCCGACCCGGTTTCGGAGAAAGGCGGACGCGCCTGGCCATATTCTTCGGCGAGCGCGTCCGGTCCGGCAAATTCGTAGTCGAGGACCGGCAGGGCAAGCTCGCCCGCCGCATCGAGCAGGACTGCGGTCGCTCCGTGGGTCGCCACGGAGATCGCTTTAATCGGGTGTTCACGGTGCAGCGCTGTGAGGCCGTCGAGGACGAAGTGCCAGAGATGCTCGACGTCGAAGTGAGGATAGAGCCCCTCGTCCACGACGATGTTGGGCGTCTTGCGGACGGCGATCTCCTCGAAGCGCTCGAGGTCGACCAACGCGACCTTGGCGTTGGTCTTACCGATATCGATGACGGCGACGGTCTTCATCGTCAGCGCAGGTGGAAGACGGTCTTGAGCGGCACGGCGACCGGCTCGTTATCGGCGCGCGTTTCCATGATATCGGCCATGTGGGCCCACCATTTCCGCATGACCGGGTCCGACGGCAGATCGGCCATCTTGTGGTCCTCTGCGCGCCAGAGCACGCCGAACAGCAGGTTGGTCTCCTCGTCGAGATGGATCGAATAGTCCGAGATGCCGGAGTCCTTCAGCAGCGCGACCAGCTCGGGCCAGATCGCATCATGACGCACTCTATATTCCTCGGCCATGCCTGGGTTGAGCCGCATGCGGAAGGCGTATTTTTCCATGGGGAGACCTCAGTGCGCGAGACGACGGCGGGCGCGCTGCCATAGGATCGGCAAGGCGATGACCGAAATCAGCAGCAGGCCGATGAAGATCGACATGACAATACCCGGCACGTTCAAGAGGCCGAAGCCGAAGGTGACCATGCCCATGATCAGGGCAGCGAGCACGACGCCCGGTATGGTGCCAGAGCCGCCGAGAATGTTGACGCCGCCGAGCACCACCATGGTGACGACCTCGAGCTCCCAGCCAAGCGCGATCGAGGGGCGCGTCGAGCCCAAGCGGGAGGTGAGGCAGATCGAGGCGAGCCCGGCCATCAGGCCGGTCAGCAGGAAGAGCATGAACTTCACTCGCCCCACCCGGACGCCGGAAAAGAGCGCGGCCGTCTGATTGTTGCCGATGGCATAGACGGCGCGGCCGAAATTCGTCTTGTGCAGGAGCACGCCATAGGCGACGGCGAGCAGCACGAAGAGGGCGAACTCGAAGGAGAAGACCCACCAGACATAGCCCTGCCCGAACCAGGCGAAGCTTTCGGGATAGCCGGTAAAGGCCTGGTCGCCGAGAACGATGAACGACAGGCCGCGAAACAGGCTCATCGTGCCGATCGTCACGACGATCGACGGCAGGCCGAGCCCGGTGATGAGCAGGCCATTGACGGCGCCGCAGACAAGCCCGACGCCAAGCCCGATCGCGACGAGCGCCGGCGTGTCGAAGCCGAATTGCACGGCATAGCCCATGGCCGTCGAGGCCAGCGCGATGATCGAGGCGACCGAGAGGTCAATCTCGCCGGAGATGATCACCAGCGCCATGGCGAAGGCGATCATCGCCTTTTCGGTGAAGTTGAAGGTGGCGTCGGACAGGTTCCACGGATCGAGGAAATAGGGCGACGCAAAGGAATTGCCGAGGAAGATGACGGTCGCGACCACGATGAGCAGCGCTTCCCAGCTCTTCATGAGACGGGCGCCGCGCCCCTCAAGGCGATCCGGGATGTTGCGGGGAGAGAGTTGAGCGTGCGTCATCAGACCGCCTCCGCTTTCCTGAGAATGACCCTGCCCTTGCGCCGCTCGGCGCGGGCGTTGACGGCGACGGCGATGATGATGACCGTTCCGGAGATCGCCAGCTGCGCAAAGGGCGAGATGTTGATCACCGGCAACGCGTTCTTGATCACGCCAAGGAAGAGCGCGCCGAGCACGGCGCCTGCCACCGAGCCGATGCCGCCGGCAATCGAAATGCCGCCGATGACGCAGGCCGCGATGATGTCGAGCTCGAAGCCGGCGGCGATATCGACATAGGCGACCGCATAGCGCGACACCCAGAGATAACCGGAGAGGCCGGCGAGCGTGCCCGAGAGGCAATAGGCGAAGAAGCGGGTGCGGCCGACATCGATCCCCGTATAGATGGCGGCATGCGGATTGCCGCCGACCGCATAGAAGGCTCGACCGAGCGGCGTGCGGCTCAAGACCAGGAACATCACTGCGATCATGAGGAGCGACAACCAGGAAAGCACCGGCACACCGGCAAGATCCAGCCGCGGCAGGGCCTTGAAGGCGTCACTCATCTCGTGCGCATTGATCCACTTGCCGTCCGTCAGGAGGAAGATCAAGCCGCGATAGATCGTCAGCGTTCCGAGGGTGACGACGATCGGCGGAATGTCGAGTTTCCAGACGAGCGTACCATTGATCATGCCGAGCAGACCGCCGAGCGCCATGGCGGCAAGAATGATGAGCGGGATCGGCAGGCCGGGAAAGGCCGCGTTGAGCATGGCCGCGACCATGCCGCACAGGGCGAGGTTCGCCGCCATCGACAGATCGATGCATCGGGTGAGGATCACGGCCATCTGGCCGAGTGCCAGGATGATCAGGATCGACGTGTCGTTATAGACGCGGGCGAGATTGGAGGGCGCTACGAAAGCAGGAAAGCGCAAGGCGATCAGGGCGAGCAGCACGACGATCGCCACGACGAGCAGGATTTCGCGATTCTTGAGGAGCTTGGCGATCATGCGGCCCTCCCGTTGAGCTGCGTTTCGATGCCCGCCGCCGCGCGCACCAGCTTTTCGGCCGTCAGTTCGGACCGCTCGAAGCGGCCGGCAATCCGGCCTTCGCGCATGACGATGACCCGGTCGGACATGCCCATGATCTCGGGGATTTCCGAGGAGACCATGATGACGCTCAGCCCTTGGGCAGCGAGTTCGCTCATGAAGGCGTGGACGGCGGCCTTGGAGCCGATGTCGATGCCCTTGGTCGGCTCGTCGAGGATGATGACCTTGGGCTTGGTGGCCAGCCACTTGGCGATGACGACCTTCTGCTGGTTGCCACCGGAGAGCGTGCCGACGTCCTGATCGAGCGACGCGGCGCGCAGGTCGAGGCGCGACGTGTATTCGCGTGCCAGCGCGAATTCGTTGGCAAGCTTCAGGAAGCCCGAGCGCGACGTGTGGGAGAGCGACGGCAGGGTGACGTTCTGGAAGATCGGCATGCCGATGATCGCGCCCTGCCGGCCGCGCTCCTCCGGCACGTAGACGATGCCGGCACGAATCGCCTCGGCGGGGTTGCGGATGACCAGCACATTTCCATCAAGCTTGATCGCGCCGGCCGAGGGACGGGTGATGCCGATCAGCGACTGCATGAACTCCGAGCGCCCGGCCCCGACGAGACCGTAGAAACCGAGTATCTCGCCGCGCCTCAGCTCGAAATTTATGTCCTCGAATTCGGTCGGATGGCGGTAGCCGGATACCATCAGCACCGGCTCGCCGATCTTGACGTCCTTCTTCGGGTAGACGGAGTCGACGGCACGGCCGACCATCATGCGGACGAGATCGTCCTGGCTGACCTCGGCGATCAGCCCCTCGCCGACCATCGTCCCGTCGCGGAAGACCGTATAGCGGTCGGCGATCCGGAAGATCTCGTCGAACTTGTGGCTGATGAAGAGGATCGCCTTGCCGTCGGCCTTGAGCCTTTCGATCAAGGCGTAGAGCTCGTGGATCTCCTTGTGCGACAGGGCTGCCGTCGGCTCGTCCATAATGACGACGCGGGCATCGACGGAGAGCGCGCGGGCGATCGCCACCAGATGCTTCTTGGCAATGCCGAGATCGCGCAGCCGGATCGTCGGGTCGAAGTCGGCACCTGCCCGGTGCAGCAGAGCCTCGGCGTCGGCGTTCAGCTTCTTCCAGTCGATCAAACCGAACCGGTTGCGCGGCGCATGGCCGAGGAAGATGTTTTCCGCGACGGAGAGCTCATCGAAGAGGACCGTCTCCTGATGGATCGCCGTGACGCCGGCGCGCGCCGCAGCAAGGGCGGTGGGGAATGTCGTTTCCGTGTCGGCGACCCGGATCACGCCGGAATCAGGCTGGTAGATGCCGGTCAGGATCTTGACGAGCGTCGATTTGCCGGCGCCGTTCTCGCCGATCAGCGCCGTCACCGAACCCGGATAGAGCGCGAGAGAGACATCCGAGAGAGCGCGCACGCCCGGAAAGGACTTCGATATGCCTTCGAGTACGACCGCAGGCGTCGTCGTGACTGTTTTGGTATCGTGAAGCAAAGCCAGTTCCGCCGGTTCAACGTGGACTTCGTCCGGCAGCAGCCGGAGAGATTACCGGCGCGGGCTTGACGCCCGGCGCCGGCGACGATCGAAGATCAGAAGATCTTGGCGAATTCCTCGACGTTCGAGGCATCATAGACGAACGGATCGGCCATGGCGCCTTCGTTGTTGTCGTCGAGCTTGACCGTTCCCATGCGGCCCATCTTCAATTCGGCACCGGGCTTGGCTTCGGCACCGTTGATGATGTCATAGGCGATCATCGTTGCCGAATAGCCGAGGTCGATCGGATTCCAGATGGCGAAGGACTTCGAAGCGCCGGACTTCACGTGGCCGGCCATTTCGGACGGGAGCCCAAGGCCGGTGACATTGATCTGGCCGATCTTGCCGGCGTCGGTGACGGCCTGAGCGGCGGCGACGATGCCGACTGAGGTCGGCGCGATGATCGCCTTCAGGTTCGGATAGGACTGGATGAGGCCCTGGGTTTCGCGATAGGACTTGTCGGCCAGGTCGTCGCCATAGACGGTGGCCACGACGTTGATGCCCTTGTAGTTGCCCTGGACCTTCTTCATCTCGGCAATCCAGGTGTTCTGGTTGGTTGCGGTGGCCGAGGCTGAGAGCACGGCGACATCGCCGCCTTCCGGCAGGTTATCGGCGGCGAGCTTGATGATCATGTTGCCAATCAGCGGGCTCGACGACGGGTTGAGGTGCATAAGGCGGCCTTCCTTGGCGACACCCGAATCCCAGGAAATGACCTTGATGCCGCGGTCCATCGCCTTCTTCAGCGCCGGCACGAGAGCGTCGGTGTCGTTGGCCGAAACCGCGATCGCATCAACCTTCTGGGCGATCAGCGAGTTGATCACCTCGATCTGGCCCTCGGCGGTCGTCGAGGTCGGGCCGGTATAGATGATCTCGACGTCGCCGAGTTCCTTGGCCGCTTCCTGGGCACCCTTGTTGGCAGCCTCGAAGAAGCCGATGCCGAGCGCCTTGACGACGAGCGCTATCTTCTTGTTCTCCGCATGGGCGGCGCTCGCCATGAGCGCGACCGCGACGGCTGCGGTCACCATCAATGATTTGAGTATTTTCATCATTTTCTCCTCCCTTGGGTCCATGCATCCGGAGTGGACGCATCATCCGACCCGACAACTCCAACTGGCGGTCTTGCTACCGGCTTGCGCCCGGTAAGGCCGCCGCCTATCCCCCTCCCCATCCGCCTCAGGCGGATGTCGAAGCAGTTTGCGCGTCGACCTTCAGCTTCGTATTGGCGATGACGAGATTGACGCCGGCGCTTTCGAGCATCGAGGCATGCCTGTCCTCGATGCCCGAATCCGTGATCACAGTGGCAATGCGCTTCAGCCCGCAGAGAATGAGGCTCGAGCGCTTGTGAAATTTCGAGGAATCGACGAGCACGACCAATTCGTCGGCCTGATCGATCAGCTTCTGCTCGGCCTGGATCAGCAACGGATCGGCCTCCATCAGGCCGAGTGGCCCGAGCCCCTGCGCCCCCATGAACATGCGCCGCGCATAGAAGTTGCGCGTCACGTCATTATCGAAAGGGCTCAGTATGATGTTCTGCTCGCGGTAGATCGTCCCACCCGAAAGCATCACGGTATTCTTCGAGTGCTTGAGCAGATGCTCGGCGATCGGGAAGGAATTGGTGAAAACCTGCATTCGGCGGTTGGCGAGGAAATGCACCATCTGGAAGGTCGTCGTGCCGCCATTGATGATGATCGGCTCGCCGTCCTGACAGAGCGCCACCGCCTCCCGGGCGATCGCCTGCTTCTCCCGCGCATGCAGACCCTCGTTGACGCTGAAGGGGCGGCCGGCAAGGCCGACGAATTGCGGCGGATTGATCGCTTCGGCACCGCCTCGCACCCGGCGCAGGCGCTTCTGCACATGCAACGCTGCAACATCGCGACGGATCGTCGCCTCGGAGCTGCCTGTTAATTCGACGAGCTCGGGCACGGTCACAACCGGCTTTTCCTGCACCGCCGACAGGATGATCCTATGTCTTTCTTTCTCGTGCATGCGCTCCTCCGATGTCCTGCATGCTTCCATCAGTCCCGAGCATTGTCAATCAGTATCGATCATATTTTTTCATTGTGCGCCGCAATATGAATGTTTTTGATCGTTTTTGATTGACATCTGCGCATCCCCCGTGTGATCTGATGACAACCATATCGCCGCGGCGCGAGCGCCCGGGGCAACTGATCGGGAGGAATTCAAGATGCTCGACAAGCAACAGGGCGCACGCCTGGCCAATCTCTGGGACGACGCCAAGGCGGCGGGAATGAGCGAGCCGGAACGGCTTCTCTATCGGTCCAATCTGCTCGGCTCGGACAAGCGGATCACCAATTACGGCGGTGGCAACACCTCGGCAAAGGCGATGCAGAAAGACCCCCTGACCGGCGAGACGGTCGAGGTCCTGTGGGTCAAGGGCTCGGGCGGCGACGTCGGTACGATCAAGATGGACGGCTTCGCCACGCTCTTTATGGACAAGCTCCGGGCGCTGAAGGGCATCTATCGCGGCGTCGAATTCGAAGACGAAATGGTCGGCTACCTGCCGCATTGCACCTTCAACCTCAATCCGCGCGCCGCCTCGATCGACACGCCGCTGCACGCCTATGTGCCGAAGGCGCATGTCGATCATATGCACCCGGACGCGATCATCGCCATCGCCGCCTCGAAGAACAGCCGGGAACTCACGAAGAAGATCTTTGGCGACGAGATCGGCTGGCTGCCTTGGAAACGGCCGGGCTACGAACTCGGCCTCTGGTTAGAGAAATTCTGCCTCGAAAATCCGAAGGCGCGCGGCGTCGTGCTCGAAAGCCATGGCCTTTTCACCTGGGGCGATACGGCCAAGGAGGCTTACGAGACGACGATCGAGATCATCAACCGGGCGATCGCCTGGTTCGAGACGGAAAATACGGCGCCCGCCTTCGGCGGAGAGGCGCGGCCGGCGCTCGCCGCTGCCGAACGCGTCGCCGTCGCCAAGCGACTGATGCCGGTGATCCGCGGCCTGATCAGCGCCGAGGAGAAGAAGGTCGGCCATTTCGACGACAGCAAAGCGGTCCTGGATTTCGTGACATCGACGAGTCTGGAGCCGCTCGCGGCGCTCGGCACGAGTTGCCCGGACCATTTCCTGCGTACGAAGATCCGGCCGCTGGTGATCGACTTCGATCCCGCACAGCCGGATGTCGAAAAGACACTTGCCGGCCTGCCCGAGGCGATTGCCGCCTACCGCGCCGACTATGCACGCTATTACGAGCGCTGCAAGCGTGCCGACAGCCCGGCGATGCGCGACCCGAACGCCGTCGTCTACCTGGTGCCCGGGGTCGGCATGATCACCTTTGCCAAAGACAAGGCGACGGCGCGCATCTCCGGCGAATTCTATGTCAATGCGATCAACGTGATGCGCGGCGCCTCCGGCGTGTCGACCTATGTCGGCCTGCCCGAGCAGGAGGCCTTCGACATCGAATACTGGCTGCTCGAGGAAGCCAAGCTCCAGCGCATGCCAAAGCCGAAGAGCCTGGCCGGGCGCATCGCGCTCGTCACCGGTGGCGCCGGCGGCATCGGCAAGGCGACGGCAAACCGGCTGATGCAGGAGGGTGCCTGCGTCGTTCTCGCCGATATCGACGCGGCGGCCCTTGAAATCGCTCAGAACGAACTCGCCGCGCGTTACGGCAAGGATTTCGTCCGTGCCGTCACCATGAACGTCACCAGCGAGGCGGCGGTCGAGACGGGCTTCGGCGATGCGCTCCTTGCATTCGGCGGCCTCGATATTCTCGTTTCCAATGCCGGCCTCGCTTCGTCGGCCGCGATCGAAGACACGACGCTGGCGCTCTGGAACAAGAACATCGACATTCTCGCGACCGGCTATTTTCTGGTTTCGCGCGAAGCCTTCCGGATCTTCCGCAGCCAGAAGGCCGGCGGCAACGTCGTCTTCGTCGCCTCGAAGAACGGCCTCGCCGCCTCGCCCGGCGCGTCGGCCTATTGCACGGCCAAGGCGGCCGAGATCCATCTTGCCCGTTGCCTGGCGCTCGAGGGTGCGTCGGCACAGATCCGCGTCAACGTCGTCAATCCGGATGCGGTCCTGCGCGGTTCCAAGATCTGGAGCGGCGAATGGAAGGAGCAGCGCGCCGCCGCCTACAAGATGGATGTCGACGACCTGGAGGCGCATTACCGCGAGCGGTCGATGCTGAAGCTCAGCGTCTTCCCGGAAGATATCGCCGAGGCCATCTACTTCCTCGCCTCCGACATGTCGGCGAAATCGACCGGCAACATCGTCAATGTCGACGCGGGCAACGCCCAGTCCTTCACGCGCTGATCGGGAGATTGCCATGACGATTATGATCAGCACGTCCGTGATCGAGGCCGAGAACGCCAAGCGGCAGGAAGCGCTGAGGCGCGACTACGAAGACCTCGGCGAGCGGCTCTCGCGCCGCGGCATCGAGATCGACGCCATCAAGCAGAAGGTTGCCGCCTATGGCGTCGCCGTCCCCTCCTGGGGGGTGGGCACCGGCGGCACGCGCTTTGCCCGCTTCCCCGGACTGGGCGAGCCGCGCAACATCTTCGACAAGCTCGAAGACTGCGGTGTCATCCATGAGTTGACGCGGGCGACGCCGACCGTGTCTCTGCACATCCCCTGGGACAAGGTGACCGATCTCAAGGCGCTGAAGGAAAAGGGGGCGGCCCTCGGCTTAAGCTTCGATGCGATGAACTCGAACACCTTCTCCGACGCGCCGGGCCAAGCCCATTCCTACAAGTTCGGTTCGCTCACCCATACCGATGCCGCGACACGCCGCCAGGCGGTCGAGCACAATCTCGAATGCATCGAGATCGGCAAGGCACTCGGGTCCAAGGCGCTGACGGTGTGGATCGGCGACGGCTCCAATTTTCCGGGACAGAGCAGCTTCACCCGGGCCTTCGAGCGCTATCTCGACTCCATGAAGGCCGTCTATGCTGCGCTTCCGGACGACTGGCGCATCTTCACCGAGCACAAGATGTACGAGCCCGCCTTCTACTCAACGGTCGTGCAGGATTGGGGCACGAACTACCTGATCGCCCAGGAGCTCGGCCCGAAGGCCTTCTGCCTCGTCGATCTCGGCCATCACGCCCCGAACGTCAATATCGAGATGATCGTCGCCCGGCTGATCCAGTTCAAGAAGCTCGGTGGCTTCCATTTCAACGACTCGAAATATGGCGACGACGATCTCGACACCGGCTCGATCGATCCCTATCGGCTCTTCCTGGTCTTCAACGAACTCGTCGACGCCGAGACGCGCGCCGCAGCGGGTTTCGAGCCTGCACATATGCTCGATCAGAGCCATAACGTGACGGATCCGATCGAGAGCCTGATGACCAGCGCGATGGAAGTCGGCCGCGCCTACGCCCAGGCGCTCATCGTCGATCGCCAGGCACTCGAAGCTTACCAGCAGCAAAACGACGCCCTGATGGCGTCGGAAACGCTGAAGGCCGCCTTCCGCACCGATGTCGAGCCGATCCTCGCCATGGCCCGCCTCGAAACCGGCGGCGCCATCGCCCCGGTCTCGACCTACCGGGCGAGCGGCTATCGGGCCTCGGTAGCGGCCGAACGCCCCGCGGTTACTGGCGGGGGCGGCGGCATCGTCTGAATCTGAGGGGAAAGCGGAAAAAAGTAAGCGGTAGCTGACGCTCGGGCACCCCTTTCCGGTCATTCTGACCCGTTCAAGTTCATGATCCCGGGGCAGTCCCGCACCCGGGATCATCGGCCTACAGTACAGGAAAGATCGCCAGCGCACGCGCTCTCGCTGCGCGCCAAGCATCGGTCGCCCCGCGGCCGAAAATCCTCTTTGCGCAAAAAAATCATCCACGATTGAATTGCCCCTATCTGATCTCGCGAGATCAGCTATGTTTCCATTGGATAAAGGAGGCATTGATGGGTATCGAAAGCATTCTGGTGTTCCTCATCGTCGGCGCCGTTGCCGGCTGGCTCGCCGGCCTGATCGTCAGCGGCTTCGGCTTCGGCCTGATCGGCAACATCGTGGTCGGCGTTATCGGCGCCCTGATTGCCGGCTACCTCTTTCCGGCCGTCGGCATCACGCTCGGCACCGGCATTCTCGCCGCAATCATTCATTCCACCATCGGTGCGGTCATCCTCCTGGTGCTGATCCGCATCGTCAAACAGGCCTGAAATGGCGATATCCGATAAAGGATTCGCCTACCATCGGAACCGGTTTGAGGACAAAATCATTCAGCGATTACAAGTGCCACGGCGACCTTCGTCCGACTGACGAGGCGCCGGAGCGATCCGCGTCCGATGCCGCGGATTGCCACCGCAAAAAGAGAGCGGAGGGAAAGATGACCGAGTTCTATGCCGAAAAAATCGAAACCGCGCTCCAGACCTATATCAGCGATCATCCGGGCACCCTGACGCGCCAACAGGCAATCTCTACAATTCTAGAAAACTGGTTCGCAAGCCACGGCTACCTGCCGCCTCAACAGGAGGGCCGGCGTCCGGAGGACCTTGACGCGTCGAACGATGACTGAAACATTCCTGTTTTTCACGAGACCGTTGGCCGCTTTTCGCCGCGGGTATCCTTTTTGCAAATCACGCCATAGACCTCCCCACAGCGCCGTGTGTCTATTCAGACGCACAAACGTCGCTGTAGCACTTTAAATCACTGCATGATTTTATCCTTAAATCGACTCCGATTTAAGGAAACATGCAGTAGATGAGCCTGACCTCCGTCAAAGAGTTCTTTTCCGAGTACGCTCCCGACATCGATGTCATCGAGCTTCAGCAGAGCACCGCAACGGTGGCGCTCGCGGCCGCGGGACACGGCGTCGAGCCGGCACAAATCGCCAAGACGCTGGCGCTTCGCGTCGGAGACGACGTGATCCTGATCGTCACCCGCGGCGACGCCCGTCTCGACAACAAGAAATACAAGGCCCGCTTCGGCACCAAGGCGCGCATGCTCGGCTTCGGCGAGGTCGAGTCCGAGACGGGCCATCCGGTCGGCGGCGTCTGCCCGTTCGGCCTTGCGAAGCCGCATACGGTCTATTGCGATGAATCCTTGAAGGCCTTCGAAGTGGTCGTGCCCGCTGCCGGCGCAATCAACGCCGCCGTCCACATCAACCCGCACCGCATGGCGGAACTGACCGGCGCGGAATGGATCGACGTGTCGGAAACCTGACCGCTCGGCCGCGGCGCGCATCAGGCCGGCCCGTGTGCGACCTTACAGAACGGCCATGAGAACCATGAGCGAGCCGAACGAAAGCGCGGCCATGATGCTCATCAGCACCTTCATCATGTGCTTTGTCATCTACGTAGATCCCGGCCCGCGCTTCCAATGGGAATAAGCGAAGGCGCAACTTGACGGCCCCTCGCCGAGAACCGGCGCCGACCCCTCCCACCGACGCTAAGAATCTTCCGACAAGTCGGTTGATAAGTCACCCTGTCAATGCGGATTAGCCCACCTGTCTCGGGAGGTAAGACAAGCATTTACCCGGGCCGTTGCTTGCGAGATAATTGGTGAATAGAAGCAGATCTCAAACTTTGGAAGCGCGTCCCGAGACGCGCATGGCGAGCGGAGGGCCATTCCTTGGCCCCCGCCCGGATCGGTGACGGAACAGCGCGACATTGCGAACGGCTCTCACGGAAACAACGGCTGCCGCCGGAAAGCCTCTCAGAGATAAGGGCGTGCTGCGTGTCGGCTTCATTCTGGCGCGCAGCTTTACGCTCAGCGCCTTCTCGCTGTTTGCCGACGCACTCCGTTTGGGAAGCGACGTGGAGGACAAGTCGGGGCGGGTGAACTGCGACTGGGAGGTGCTCGGCAGCACGAGAAACTTCGTCATGTCGAGTTGCGGGATCCAGGTGGCACCGACCGCGCCGCTTCGTCCGCCGACGGAATTCAGCTACATCGCGGTCGTCGGCGGACGGCTCAACGTCGCCGAGCCGCTCGATCGGGAGACGATCGACTACCTGCACCGCGCCGCGCGGGCGGGCGTGCCGATCATCGGCGTTTGCACCGGGAGCTTCGTTCTCGCCGAGGCCGGCGTGCTCGACGGCCATGCCGCATGCGTGAGCTGGCTGCATCATAACGAATTCCGCTCCCGCTTCCCCGCGATCGAGGTCACGTCGAAGCGGATTTTCGTTGAGGATGGCAATATCATTACCTGCGCCGGCGGCAGCAGTGTCGCGGATCTCGCGACCTACCTGATCAGGAAGCACGTCGGCGAAGACGCCGAACGCAATGCGCTCGAAATCATGCAGATCACGCGTCGCCGCGAGGCGAGCGAGATGCAGCCGCGAAATCCGCTCGGCCCCATCCCGGTGCAGGACAAACGGATCAGCCTTGCCCTGATGGTCATGGAGCAGCATCTCGAGGATCTTATCGGCATCGACGACGTGGCGAGTGTGCTGGGCATTTCACGGAGGCAGCTGGAACGCCTGTTCCAGAACGAGCTCGGAGCGACGCCGATATCCGTCTATCTGAAGCTTCGCCTCGACGCGGCGATGCGCCTCGTCGCCTCCACCGACAAGCCGCTGATCGAAATCGCGCTGGAAACCGGCTTCGAAAACGTCTCGCACTTCATCCGGAAATTCCGGAAGGCCTTCTCGATCACGCCGGCGGCGGCGCGCAAACAACTCGCTGCGGCCCGTGGCGCAACGCCACGCCGCTGAGGGAGGCCGTTCCCCGGTTGCCAAATTGTCAGAGAAGTGTCCCAAGCTGCACAGCCCAGACGGGACGTCGCACGTGCAAATCGCACGACGCCTTCGCACACTATGAGCCCGGCACAGACGTTGCCGGCGGTTCTACCAATTATCGCGCGCCGCCGATCTTGGAGCTGCGCTGCGAAGAGCCGGCGCCCGGGCCGCCCTGGGATACGCCAAGGCCGTGGAAGCTGCCCTTGTTCGTCGGATCCGGTCCGTTGCCCCAGCCGTTGTTACCATGGATTTTGCCGCCACCGCCGCCGGAAGCGGCAATTGCATTCGACGTCAGGCTGGTGGAAAGCAGCATGGTGACTGCGGGCGGAGTGATGACCGCAAAGCGACCGCAGTTCTTCAGGAATTCGCGGCGGTCTTCGTCGCTGCGTGACGGTAGGCCATTCGTTTTCTCGGAACTCATGTGCGCCTCCCTTCGCCTTTCTTCCCGGGTCACCATACAGCAAGGCGCTGTGAATTTGTAGAGAAATTAAGAATTTACTTATATTTGACTACAAATAGGGATGGCTGAACTGGATTAATCCGAAAGTATTAGTGGGAGATATTCTGAAAAAGTTTCACAAGGTTAGCAAGTGACCAGGAGAGGGCGCGCAGTTGCATTTCACTGTCTGCGTCTACAATTTGCCAGGCGGCTTCGGGCGAAAAATACGTCGCAACTCGCGGAGCTTTCGCCTGATTTCCTGCCCTCGGGAAGGATATGGCTCACCGCCGAAGCGATCCCACGACCGGTAGTGAAAGATCTCCGTCAGCAGCGCCAATAGTGTCAACGGGACGGCGAGATAATCTCGGCCGAACTGGAGCCGGCGCCGCGCGAGCTGGCAATGCGCCAGCTTTCCAAAGGAGAGACCGGCAGTACCCTCAAGGCCGAACAGAGCATCGGCCGTGAGGATCTGCGTATCCACGGCATTTCTCTCGTAGCCGGCCGCGAAGAGCGATCTCAACTCGCCCCATTCAATTTCCGCCGAACGGGCGAGTTGCGCCACGTCGAGAAGGTGGCGCAGGTCGAGCAGACCGCGCCAATAATCTCCGTCCTGAAACTGATCATGCAGGACCAGGAACACGACCTGCACGAAGGGCGACGGAACATGGACATGGTTTCCGTCGAGCTCCATGCGGCTGCTGCGAGCGTAAATCCATTCGATGTCGCTGAAGGAGGCGGGACCTCTCGGCCGGCACTGAAGGTCGATTGCGCCTGCGTCCGTCGGACGCGCCAGCACTGCCGGCAAATGATATTTGGGATTTCCCGGCCAAGAGCCGCTGCCGGCCGCAAGCCTTATCTCATATCCAATCCGTTCGAGCGCTGCTATCGCATCGGACATCTCCTCGGGCCGCACGAGTATGTCGAGATCCGTCAGAAGCCTCGCGCCGATCTCGCTTTGCTCCCGCCCCAGGAGGAGAGCCGCGCCTTTCATCACGACCGGCTCGATGCCGACACCGTTCAGGCCGCCGATCGCCTCTGCGAGTTGCGCCGCCAGCCTGGAGTTGCGTCCGGCGTTTCGCTCGGAAATCAGAGAAAGATAGGTGTGGACGTCCTCCGGTATGACGTCGGCCTCTGCGAACGTCGTTGCTGCGGCAGCAAGAGACGAGATCGTCAGGCTCCTGTTGGCCAGGGCTATGACTTCATCCCAATTCACCCCCTTGGGAGGGGTGCCCTTGAGGCAGGCGACGAGGGCAAGAAGGTCGCGATAGCTATTGCCCGTCATGGTACCTGCTCAAGGTTTCTGCGGCCTCGTCGAGCCGCGCGTAGGTAAGCGCGATGGTTCGGGCGCGCGAGACGGCGTTCAGGAGGGTCTGGAACTGCGGCAGGTGCAGCCCGCCCGCTGGTGTGAAGGCGCCGGCAAGCAACTCCGACAGGGCGTGCAGCGGCTCGACCTTGGTAGCCGTTGCCGGCCCTCTTCTCCGACGGCGGATAAGCACGATGCACGCCAGCGGAACCGCCTCGCGCGGGGCAAGGCGGACCGGCGCGAGATAGCGGACGCGCTTGTCGTCGAGACGGCGGTATATCGGAGCACTATGGATCGCATCCCGCATTCCCTTCAAGAGGCGCCAGGAACCCTTTTTCAGCGCGGGCGCAAAAGCGACGCCGCGCAGCCGGCCATCTTCGTTCAGCAGGGCGATATCGTCTCCGCCATAGGAAAAACCGGCCTCGAGGAGCGCCAGCGCCAGCGTCGTCTTGCCCGCCCCGGGGGCGCCGCAGATCAAGAGGCCCTTCCCGTTCTTCACCAAAAGTGCGGCGTGAAGCGCGACGGCCGCGCCGAGATTCTCGAGAACATCGTTCGTCAGCAGTGCCTTCAGCGCCGGCACCACCTCCGCGGCCGTGACGATCATTGCTCGCGTGCGATTGCGGCTGATGCACGCACGGTCGCCGAACCGGCCGACGGAGTAGGAAGTCAGGGGCTGCATGCCCGACGCGGCTTGATGATCGAAAACGGGAAGGATGCTGTCGAGCAATGCCTGATCGTGATAAGCGATCGCTACGGCCATGCCGGCGAGATCGAGCACCTGCGTGCGCACGGGCGCACCCTCGTCTTCGTCGAGGACGGCGTCCAGCGCACCGCGGCGAGACCAATCGAGAAGATAGCCCCGCACAGTCGAGCGCGCGACAACCCGACTTGAGCCGCGCGCCACCAGCGCACCTTCCAATTCGCGAACCGACATAGGCTCGGCGAGAAGGCAGGTGAGATAAGCGGTGATGTCGTCGACTTCGAAAATCTGCTGCGACGACTCGACAAAGATCGTCTTCCGCTCGCCAAGCAGGAAAAAGCGTGCCCCGTCGGTGAGGCGGAATTTCATTCGATCCCCCTGCCCTCCGCCACTGCGAATGGCGGCCCCGGACATATTCTCCTATTTGTGATCGAAAATTCGCCCTATCGCCAGCCCGCCCAAAGGGCGTAGGCGGAGGTATGAAAGCCCGGAGCGGAGAGAGGTCACTCGCCCTCCCTGAGAGATGGGTGACGGTTCATCCCGGACAGATGGGTACACTTTGGCCCCTTGCGGAGAGAGCGAAGGGCCTTCGCGACCACCCCAGGGCCGATATTAGATCGCCAGATATGCCGCAATCACTGCCGCTATCTGATCGGAGTTCAGAGCATCCATCTGGGAATCCATCAAATCGTTCAGTTGTGTGCTGGACAGATTCGCAATGTCTTCCGTGGACAGCCCCGCGACACCGGATGAGCTGAACGAGGCGACATCTTCCACTGAGAAACTTGCCAGATCGTCCGTCGTCAGTGCGGCGACCTGTGCTGAGGTCATCGCACTGACCTGAACTGGCGTCAAAGCCTCGGCCTGCTCCGTCGTCAAGGCGGCGGCGATGACCCTGGTGGTCAATCCCGAGATCGCACTCGTGCTCAAGGCGACGATATGATCGGTGGAGAGCTGTGCGATGTCGTCCGTCCCCAAGGCCGCCGCCTGTATGGCGTTCAAGCCACTGATCTGAGAGGTAGACAAGCTGGCGATCTGGCTGGCGCTCATCGCCGCCACCTGGTTGTAGCTCAGCGACCCAATCTGGCTTGTCGTCAAAGCGGCGATTTCAGCAGTGGAGAGCGCTGCGACAAAGTCCGTGGACAGACCCTTAATGGCTGCCGAGCTGATCGCCACCAGTTCCTCGGTCGAAAACGTTTCAATATCCTCCGTGGTCAGACCCGCGAGCCCATCCGCGCTCAAAGCGGCAATCTGATCGGTGGAAAGCGTATCGATCTGCTCAGCGCTCAGGGCTCCGACCTGAGCGCTGCTCAGGCCCGCAATGCTGGCCGTGCCCAAAGCGGCAATCTCGGCGGTGGAGAGCATTGCGACGAATTCCGTGGGCAGCCCCTTGATGGCGGACGAGCTGATCGCCGCGAGTTCCTCGGTCGAGAATCCCTCCAGATCCTCCGTGGTCAGGCCCGACAGCGCATCCGCGCTCAAACCGGCAATCTGGCCGGTGGAAAAGGCTTCGATCTGCTCGTCGCTCAAGGCGCCGACCTGGTCGCTGCTCAGCCCCGCAATGCCCGCCGCGCTTAGCGCTGCAAACTGATCTGTCGAGAACGCCGCGAGGTCGTCGGTGCCTAGCGCCGCAACCTGTTTTGAGCCGAGACCACTGATCTGCCCGGTCGACAGGGCCTCTATCTGGTCCGTGCTCAACGCATTGATCTGGGCTGTGGAAAGGCCCGCAATGCCGGCCTTGCTCAAGGCTGCGATCTGATCGGCCGAAAGCGCCGCTATCGTGTCCGTGGACAGTCCCGCTACGGCACTCGAACTGATCGCCGCTATTTCGGCAGTCGAGAAGGTTTCCAGATCGTCCGTGCCCAGGACGGCGATCTGCCTCGAACTCAGCGCGGCAATCTGGAGAGACGTGAGAGCCTCGACCTGGTCGGTGTTCAATGCATTGATCTGGGCCGTGGAAAGGCCGGCGACACCACCCGTGCCCAAGGCGGCGACCTGGTCTGCCGAAAGCGCGGCTATCGTGTCGGTCGACAGTCCCGCTACGGCACTTGAACTGATCGCGGCGATATCCGCGGTCGAGAAGCTCTCCAGATCGTCCGTGCTCAGCGCCGCAATCTGCGTCGAACTCATGACCGCGACCTGGCTGGAGGTCAGGGCCTCGAGCTGATCGGCATTCAGCGCCTGGACGTGCGCGCTGGAAAGGCCAGCAATGCCGGCCGTGCCGAGCGCGGCAATCTGGTTCGTCGAGAGCGCCGCAATGTCGTCGGTTCCCAGCACCGCCACTTGCTTGGAGCTGAGAGCGCCGACCTGCCCGGTCGACAAGGCCTCGATCTGGTCGGTGCTCAACGCATTGATCTGGGCGGTGGAAAGGCCGGCGACGCCGACCGTGCTCAGGGCCGCGATCTGATCCGCCGGAAGCGCCGCTATCGTATCCGTGGACAGTCCTGCCACGGCACTCGAACTGATCGCGGCGATATCAGCGGTCGAAAAGGTCTCCAGATCCTCCGTGCTCAACGCCGCAATCTGCGTCGAACTCATGACCGCGATCTGGCTGGAGGTCAGGGCCTCAAGCTGATCGGCGCTCAGCGCCTGGATTTGCGCGGTGGAAAGGACAGCAATGCCGGCCGTGCTCAGCACGGCAATCTGGTCCGTCGACAGAGCCGCTATGTCGTCGGTGCCCAGCGCCATCACCTGTTTGGAGCTAAGAGCAGCTATCTGGCTGGTCGACAAGGCCTCGAGCTGGTCGGCGCTCAACGCATCGATCTGGGCCGTGGACAGGTCGGCGACGCCGGCCGCGCTCAAGGCGGCGATCTGATCCGCCGAAAGCGCCGCTATCGTGTCCGTGGACAGGCCACGCACGGCACTCGAACTGATCGCCGCGATATCCGTGGTCGAGAAGGTCGCCAGATCGTCCGTGCTCAGCGCCGCGATCTGCGTCGAGCTCAGCGCCCCGACCTGGCTGGAGGTCAAGGCTTCGAGCTGATCGGCGCTCAACGCATCGATCTGGGCGGTTGAAAGGACCGCAACTCCAGCCGTGCTCAGCGCGGCAATCTGGTCCCCGGAGAGAGCCGCTATGTCGTCAGTGCCCAGCGCCGCAACCTGCTTGGAGCTGAGAGCAGCGACCTGCNAACCTGCTTGGAGCTGAGAGCAGCGACCTGCCTGGTCGACAAGGCCTCGATCTGGTTGGTGCTCAACGCGTTGATCTGGGCTGTGGAAAGACCGGCGACGCCGGCTGTGCTCAAGGCCGCGATCTGTTCCGCCGAAAGCGTCGCTATCGAGTCCGTGGACAGTCCCGCTACGGCACTCGAACTGAGGGCCGCGATAGCCGCAGTCGAGAAGCCTGCTATGTCGTCCGTGCTCAATGCGGCGATTTGCTTGGAGCCGAGAGCGCCGATTTGGGTCGTCGTCAGGGCGTCGATCTGGACCGAACTCAAGATGGCGATATCTGCTGTGCTCAGGCCCGCAATGCCGGCCGCGCTCAAGGCGGCGATCTGATCGGTCGAGAGCGTCGCGACGTCATCCGTGCTCAAGGCATCGACCTGTTTGGAGGTGAGCGCGCCCATCTGCGCGATGGTCAAGGCCGCAAGCTGATCGGTGCTCAAGACATCGACCTGCTTCGTGCTAAGCGCCGCAACGGCAGCCGTGCTCAAGGCAGCGATCTGGTCGGTGGAGAAGGCAGTGATGACATCCGTTGAAAGGACGGAAACGAGATCCGCGCCAATCGCCGCGATGTCCTCGATCGAAAATGCGGTTATGTCGTCCGCATCAAGCGCGGAGATTTGTTGCGAACTCAGAACGCCGACCTGGTCGGTCGACAAGGCTGCAATCTGCTCGGAACTCAAAGCAGCAATCTGCTTGGTGCTGAGGCCCGCAATGCTGGCCGCGCGCAGCGAGTCGATCTGCTCGGTCGAGAGCGAAGCAATGGCAGCCGTCGACAGTCCCGCTATGGCACTCCCGCTGATAGCCGCGATGTCCTTTGTCGAGAAGACCGCCATGTCTTCCGTCCCCAGGACTCCAAGCTGCGTCGAGCTCAGCGCGCCGACCTGGGTCGCGGTCATCGCCTCCACTTGATCGGTGCCCAAGGCAACGATCTGCTTGGTGGTCAGTCCCGCGATGGCAGCCGTGCTCAGGGCCGCGATCTGATCGGTCGAGAAGACCGCAAAGTCGCTCGTGCCCAAGGCGGCGACGTGCGCCGAACTCAGCGCGGCAGCCTGCTTGGTGCTCAAGGCGGCGAGCTGGCTGGTGCTGAGCGCGTTGACCTGTGCGCTGCTCAGGCCCGCAATGCCGGCCGTGCTCAGGGCCGCGATCTGATCGGTCGAGAGGGCCGAGACGGCGGCCGTGGAGAGGCTCGCTATGGCACTCGAACTGATGGCCGCGATGTCCTTGGTCGAGAACACGGCAATGTCTTCCGTCCCCAGGGTTCCAAGCTGCGTCGAGCTGAGAGCGCCGACCTGGGTCGCGGTCAGGGCTTCCACTTGATCGGTGCTAAAGGCAACGAGCTGCTTCGTGCTCAGTCCCGCCACGGCAGTCGCGCTCAGGGCGGCGATCTGATCGGTCGAGAGGGCTGCAAGCTCGTTCGTGCCTAAGGCGGCGACTTGCGCCGAACCCAGCGCGGCAACCTGCTTGGTGCTCAAGGCGGCGAGCTGGTTGGTGCTGAACGCGTTGAGCTGTGCGCTGCTCAGGCCCGCAATGCCGGCCGTGCTCAGGGTGGCAATCTCATCGGTCGAAAGGGTGGCCACGACAGTGGTGGACAGTCCCGCCATGGCACTCGCGCTGATGGCGGCGATGTCCTTGGTCGAGAAGACCGCTATGTCTTCCGTCCCCAGGGCTCCAAGCTGCGTCGAGCTGAGAGCGCCGACCTGGGCCGCGGTCAGGGCCTCTATTTGCTCAGTGCTCAAGGTAACGATCTGCTTTGTGCTCAGCCCCGTGATGGCGGCCGTGCTCAACGCGGCAATCTGGTCGGTCGAGAACGCCGCGATATCGCTCGTGTCCAAGGCGGCGACTTGTTCCGAAGTCAGCGCAGCAACCTGTTTGGTGCTCAGCGCCACGATCTGGTCCGTGGAAAGGGCCTCGATCTGGTCGCCGCTCAGCTCGTTGATGCCGGCAGTGCTCAGCGCGACGATCTTGTCCGAAGGCAAGGCCGCGACAGTCTCCGTGCGCAAGGCGGCGACTTGCGTCGATTTCAGCACTGCAATCTGTTTGGTGCTCAAAGCGGCGATCTGGTCGGAGCCCAGTGTGGCGATCTGATCCGTGCTCAACCCCGCAATGCCGGCCGTGCTAAGGGCGGCAACCTGCGCGGAGGACAGGGCCGAGACGACATCCTCCGACAATCCCGAAATAGCGGTCGAGCCGATCGCGGCGATATCGGCGGTCGAGAACGTCGCTATATCCTGCGGATCCATGGCCGAGAGTTGCGTAGAGCTGAGAACGGCAACCTGCGCGGAGGACAGGGCGGCAATCTGATCGGTGGACAGGGCGTCGATCTGATCGGTGCTGAGGCGCGTGACGCCCTTCGTGCTCAGCGCCACGATCTGGTCCGTGGACAGGGCCTCGATGAGATCTGCCGACAATCCCGAAACGGCGCTAGAACTGATCGCCGCGATATCGGCGGTCGAGAATCCTGCTATGTCGTCCGCACTGAGGGCCGCAAGCTGCTCGGAGCCGAGAGCGGCAATCTGTGTATAGGAAAGAGCCTCGACCTGATTGGAGGACAAGGCTTCGATCTGATCGGCGGTGAGGCCTGCGACAGCCTTCGTGCTGAGCGCCGCGACCTGATCCGTGGACAAAGCCGCGATGTTGTCCGTGCCCAGGGCGGCGACTTGCACCGAAGTCAAGGCCTTGAGCTGCGCGATGGACAGGGCCGCAGTCTGGTCGGTCGACAAGGCGGCGATCTGTGCGGTGGTCAGGCTCGCGACCGCACTCGTGCTTAGGGCCGCTATCTGAGCGGTGGAAAGCGCTGCAATGGCGTCCGCGGCGACGCCGGTGGCGGCTTTGTTGGTGATCGCCGCGATATCGGCGGTCGAGAACGTTGCTATGGCGTCCGCCGTCAGGGCGGCGAGCTGCGCCGAGCTCAGCGCTTTCACCTGTGAGACGGACAAAGCCTCCGCCTGGCCGGTCGACAAGGCGGCGATCTGGATGCTCGTCAGGCTGGCGACCGCACTCGTGCTGAGCGCCGCGACCTGATCGGTGGACAGGGACGCGATGACCTCATCGTCCAATCCCAATACGGCTTTGTTGCTGAGCGCCGCGACCTGATCGGTGGACAGGGACGCGATGACCTCATCGTCCAATCCCAATACGGCTTTGTTGCTGAGCGCCGCGATATCGGCGGTCGAGAATGTCGCGATCCCGTCCGCCCCGAGCGCCGCAACCTGTCGCGCGTTCAGGGCCTTCACCTGTGACACGGACAGAGCCTCGACCTGGTCGGTCGACAAGGCGGCGAGATGATCGGTGCTCAGGCCCATGACGCCCTTCGTGCTGAGCGCCGCGACCTGAGCCGTGGACAACGCCGCGAGATTGTCTGTACTCCAGGCGGCGACTTGCGCCGAAGTCAATGTCCTGAGCTGGGCCGCGGACAGGGCCGCGGTCTGGTCGGAGGACAAGGCGTCGCTCTGATCGGTCGTCAGGCCTGAGATCGCACTCGTGCTCAGGGCGGCAACCTGAGCAGTCGAAAGGGCAGCGATGGCGTCCGTGCTCACGCCTTTTATGGCCTGGTTGGTGATCGCCGCGATTTCGGCAGTCGAGAATGTCGCTATACCGTCCGCCCCCAAGGCCGCGAGCTGTCTCGCGCTTAGCGCCTTCACCTGTAGGACAGACATTGCCTCGGCCTGGTCGGTCGACAAAGCGGCCATCTGTGCGGTCGTCAGGCTCGCCACCGCACTCGTGCTCAGGGCGGCAACCTGAGCGGTGGAAAGCGCAGCGATGGCGCCCGTGGTCAAGCCCCATACGGCCTTATTGTTGATCGCCGCGATTTCGGCAGTCGAGAATGTCGCTATGCGGTCCGTCTCCAGGGACCCGAGCTGCGCCGCCGTCAGCGCCTTCACCTGTGAGACGGTTAGTGCCTCGATCTGGTCGCTCGACAGGACGGCGATCTTGTTGGTGGAGAGCCCCGAGATTGCCGAGGCGCTCAACGCCGCAATCTGATCTGTGGAAAGCACGGCAATGTCGTCTGTGCCCAAGGCGCCGATTTGCGAAGCCTTCAGTGCGCTGACCTGGGCGATCGTCAAGGCGGCAATCTGATCGATGGACAAGGCGGCGATCTGCGCGGTCGTCAGGCCGGCGACAGCGCGCGTGCTCAAGGCGGCAATCTGATCGGTGGAAAGGCATGCGATGACATCCGTGGCGAGCCCTGACACGGCTTTCGCGCCGATGGCCGCGATGTCAGCGGTTGAGAAGGTCGCCAGGTCTTCCTCGCTCAAGACCGAGAGCTGCAGCGCGCTAAAGGCTCCGGCCTGGGACGAGCTCAAGGCTTCCGCCTGCTCTGTCGACAGACCCTCAATCTGCGTGGTGGTGAGGGCCGCAACCTGGCTGGTGCCGAGGCTTTCGATGTCCGATTTGTCGAGAACAGCGAGCTGCGCCAGAGTCAGACCAACGATGGCACTTTGAGAAATAGCGCCAAACTGCCTGGAACTGAGGATATCGACATCCTCTGTGTCCAGCGCCGCGATTTGCGCTGAAGAAAGCGCATTGATCTGCTTCGAGGTAAGCGAAGCCACGTCTTCCGTCGACCAGGCAGCAACGGCCGCCGTCGAATACGATCTGATCAGATTGGTGGTCAGGGAAGAGACGGTGGAGGTCATGCGTGAAAACCCTTGGGGCCTAAATAGACTTTATCTGCCAACGATCGCCCCGCAGAGATGCAGTCGCGCCTGCAAGAACCTCCGGTCGACCGCTGAGATCGCCGTCGTCATACTGGCAAAAAGTCGCTTGGCGCGGAGTCGAGCGGACTGGACTTGAGCGCGATGCGTGCGTTCCCGGAGAAGGATGCTTGGCGCACGCCCGCATTGCGGGCTGTGGAAGGGAAACGTCCGGATACCAGCATGGGCGATCTCATGACTGTTTTGGGAATAAGTTGCCGTCGATAATAGTCAGCAACCTTGTGTCTGTCTGACCTTCAGCAACGATTACCTATTCGTTGCGCCGGCGTTGGCTCCAACGGCGATCCAGCAACGAAATGAGAGAGGGGACCCGTTCCTGCAATGGAGTGCTCAGGCATTCGCTCTGCAGTGGGTCGCGCAATTTACATCGATCAGTCCGTCTGTCCATCCCGCTCGAAAATCGAGACAGCCGATGGCGCTGACAAGATAACAATCAGCCCACCATCATTGACATCAATCAAATCGGCGAATGCAAGAATACCGGCATGGCCGCATCTTCCGTCTTCCGGACAAGGTAGAGCCGTGCCGTATCGAGTGCCTCGCGAATGGTCACATCCATGTCGAGATAGCGATAGGTTCCGAGCCGCCCGACAAAGGTGATCGACGTCTCGAGGCTTGCACGCTGCACGTATTGGGCCAGTTGTTCCTTGTCCTTGACGAGGCGGATTGGATAGTAGGGGATGTCGTCTGGACCGCAGGTACGGGAGAACTCCCGGTAGCAGACAGAGCCTCGATGCTCTTCCCAGGGCGAGAAATGCTTGTGCTCGGTGATGCGCGTATAGGGCACCGACACGTCGCCGTAGTTCATGACCGCGCAACCTTGGTAGTCGCCGTCATGGTTGAAGCGCTCGAAGTCTAGCGTTCGGTAACCCAACGGGCCGAATTCGTGATCCAGATAACCATCGAGTGAGCCTGAGTAGAACACATGCGCAAAATCGTCCTTTTGCGCCCGGACAAATCTGGTCTTCAGGCTCACATTGATGTTGGGATGGTCCAGAATGCGGCCGACCATGTCGGTGTAGCCGCTCTCCGGCATTCCCTGATATTTGTGCGCGAAGTAATTGTCGTCATAGTTGAAACGCACTGGAAGCCGTTTCAGGATGGACGATGGCAGTTCCGTCGGCGAGCAGCCCCACTGCTTTTGCGTGTACCCCTCGAAGAAGGCCTCGTAGAGGTCCCTGCCCACGAAACGAAGCGCTTGCTCTTCGAAGGTTTTCGGATCCTCGATCGACCTGTCCGCCTGTGCTTCGATGAATGCGCGGGCATCATCCGGCCTGAAGGTTTTCCCGAAGAACTGATTGATCGTGTGGAGATTGACAGGCAAGGAATAGACTTGGCCTTTCGATGTTGTCTTCACACGATTCTTGTACGGTATGAAGGTCTGGAAGTTGTTGACATAGTCCCAGACTTCGCGGTCATCCGTGTGGAAGATATGCGGTCCGTAGACATGGATCATGACCCCGGTGTCTTGGTCGCGCTCCGTATGGCAGTTCCCGGCAATATGGTCACGCGCATCAAAGATCTCGACCTGGTGACCCGCCTCGGCCAGTTCCCGGCCAATGACTGCACCCGACAATCCCGCACCAACGATGCCGATTCTTCCGCTTGCGCGCATTCGAAGACGCTCCAGTCTTGTATTTGAGATATTCGACGTGAAAGACGAAGGTTGTTACGCGGCGAGCGCGCTGCGCATCAGTTCATCGTAAGCATCGATCAACCGATCCAAGGCCAAGCCCTGCTCCTGGGGTCCGAAGCTGAGATGGCTGACGGTGAAATCCGAGTAGATCGCCGTGGGCCGCTCGAGCAGCATCGGCAGATCAACCGTGAGCGCTCGCTCGTCATCTCCCTTCGGCAGGGCCATATGCACGAGGTCCTTGCCGAGCCAGGCGATGAAGTTGATCGATTGGCGTTCGTTCCACTCGATCACCTTGCTCGGCAAAGGCAGATGCTTGCTGTTGGTTTGCAGGAAGTAGTCGTGCAGCTCGTTGGCGCGCTCCGCGCTCTGCCAGAGACTTCCGCCAAACCCGCCCGGCGGCCGTTCAAAGTGACCAACCCCTTCGGGAATTGAGCCCGCCACCTGCTGCCAGTGGGCGCATACTCCGTTGTTCACGACATTGGCAGAGACAACGATATATTTCGGATTGGTTCGCCTGAATTCGATGAAATCGCTGAGCTTTTCGAGATCCATGTAGACAATGTCATCGTCGCATTTCAAAAATATGGAGTCCGAAAAGGTCTTCAGCCGCTTGGCATAGTAATCATAGGCCTGCCAATAGGGCATCTGCTCATTCGGGTTGCCGACGAAACGTTGTATCCGCGATCGTACATTGCCCAGTTCCAGGTCGGCGCCCCACCCGCCTCTAACCAGGATGGACGCGCCGGCTGACAAGTCCAGTTCGGTCCAGCGGCCGATAGCCACGTTATTGACATGGAGCGAGGGAACACCTGCCGCATCGATGTTGAGAACAATCTGATTGGAAGTGCCCGGCGACAGGATGCCCGGAGTGGGTCTACTCCATAGGGCCGGTACATCGTTGCGATCGAAACTCTTGAGCTGGTTGCGCGGCAGTTTCCGCAAGACTGAGTGCGAATTGCTCCAGCCGCCGACAACCAGTTCGAAGTAGTCATCGCTACCGTCATTCGGAACGATGGCGATATGAAGATCGTTCGTGATCGTTGCGCTGAGGCGCAGCGGCTGGTTAGGTGCTACCGATCCCTTGGACTGGTAGGGCGCGGCAGAGCCCATATAGCGGACGGGGCCGAACTCGCGCGTCACCCATTCATGATCCTGCTGCGAGCGGGTGAAATCCCAGACATGCCACTCGTCTATGATCCCGGCATCCATGGCGGAATGGATGTATCGGGTGAGGATTTCCATTCTCTTCTGTCGGCCTGCGAATGTGACAAGTATAACTGGAGCCATATCATCCTCGCTGTTCGGGGTTAGTGCCGCTCATCGCGCGGCCGCTGTCCACAAGCGGTGGTCGAGCGGTATCGGTGAAAAGGCGTGCCACTGCGCCAGTTTCTCGATATACCGCTGCCGATAGGTGGAGCTGTCATCGAACTCTACGTTTTCCTTCATGATCTCCGCCCCGACCTCGTAATAGACGTCGAGATTGCTGAGATCGGGTACAGGCGTTTCGCCGCGCTCGCACTCACCCTGCATTTGCCAGAACAATTGCTCGAGGCGCCGGACGAGCGCCGGGATGTCGCGCAACACGCTGGCGTCACGCTGGCGCTCCAGAGCCTGCCTGACAGTGGCGAGGCTTTGACGGTCCCGCGCAAATCCAATGGCTTTCCGGACGAAGTCGTCCGGTCCGTCGCAAATGAGTTCCGGCACGCCTGCCGCGGCGACGATGCTCGAGCAGAACCGCGAAGCAAAGCCGTTGCCGGGGACTGTCAGGACGGGCAATCCCATGGTAAGCGCGTCGGCTGCGGTCGAATGCGCGCCATAAGGAAAGGTGTCGAGGAAAAGATCGGCCAATCCGATGCGCGCGAGATGCTTCGGATTGGGAGCCTTCGGCGCGAAGATCAGCCGCTCGGGTGCGACACCCATTTGCTCAGCTGCCTGCCTGAGGCGCCGATCGACATCCTCGCCTCCGCCAAGCAGCCAGAGGACGCTGCCGGGCGTTGCGCAGAGGATGGCCATCCAGCGGGCAAAGCACTGAGCAGTGATCTTCTGCATGCCATTGAAGCAGGCGAATATGAAGGCATCCTCAGGCAGGCCCACTTCGGCCCGGCTCGGCCGCGGCGCGATCTGCCTCTTGCGGTCGACGGGCTGGTTGCAAGGGATCCTCAGCACCTTTTCGGAATAGTAGATCTCGTTCTCCGGCGGGATGATGTGTTCGTCGGCGATGATATATTGGTGAAACGGGCTACCCATGGAGCCGGGATAGCCACAGAAATTGACAATCACCGGTGCCGGCCGATAGGCGAAAATCTTGGTACGCGCATGTTTCGTGTAGCCGTTGACATCGACGAGGATGTCGATTTCGTCGGCAATGATCTGCTTTGCAGCCTCGCTGTCACTGACGGCGGAAATGTCGCGCCAGCAGTCGACGGCGCTCATGATCCGCCTTTGCGTCGCGTCGTCGGTCCGTGCTTCGCCGCAATAATATGCGTAGATCTCGACACTGCTCTTGTCGTGCGACTCGAAGACTTCGCTGAGCGCAAAGCCAACCGCATGGTCGCGCAGGTCAGACGAGACATAACCGACGCGCAATCGTTGCCCGGTTTTGGATTGATGGCGAGGCGGAAGCTTCGAGAAGCCGCTCAAATCGGGTCGACCCACAAGCGACTTGCAGTAGCGATAGGCCTTGGCAAGCTGGAAAACGGGATCGTCGGCATAACAGGCAAGGGTCAACGGGGACAGCGCATCGAGCAGTTGCCGAGACGAAACATGCTCCGAAGGGACCAATGTCGGCCATTTGCATTGGCGTTGCCGCAGAGCGGTCCAATGCTGACCGGCCTCGGTCTTGTCGGGCCTCATCTCGATCGCCTTCCACAGGGTGTTTTCGGCCTCCTCCATGAGACCCGCATTCTCAAGCACTCGACCCATATGCTGGAGGACCATCAGTCGATGAGCGACGCGCTCTGGCGTGATCTCAGACGTCATCTCGGCATAGGCTTGCCATTGTTGGATCGCCTGCCCCGTCAGGCCGGCATCCTCCAGAGCGCGACCGAGATTGATATGGCCCTGGCCGAAGCGCGGTTCGAGCTTTAGGCAAGCGCGCAGGGCATGGATGGAGCCGGCAAGATCGCCCATCTGCCGCAGCGTGACGGAGTAGTTGAAATAGACGAGGTGAAGCAGCGGATTGGAGTCGTTGTAGGCGATCCAGGATTTGTAAAGTTCGGCGGCCTGCTCTCTTTGCCCCGCGGAATTGAAGCTTTCGGCAAACTGGAACAGTTCCGTCAGGGGGAGCCGCTGTTGTCGCGCCTTTTCCAGAAAACCAGCGAGTGGCGAGACAGGATCTGAGGCGAGATGGGTGTAGATGGTCATGGAAAATCCCACTAACAGGCGAGCTGCGGCCGATGCTGAGCACATGTTCGAATGCTATTTTAGGCCATTAACCGGATTAGCTTGCCTTGGGCTTGCGCCTCCTCGAGTGAGTATGGAGCGGGCATTGTTCACGTATGAAGGTTCAGATCCCGCCAAGCCGCTTTACCCGGTTCATCGGCGCGCGCGGCAACACGAAGTATGCATAAGGTCGTAGTCGACCCTCTCGGCAATCTCGTTTCCCACGTTGCCAACCATTGATTCGATGTGTAGCGTCGCGTCAGACGTAACCCTGTGCTCAAACCTTCCCGCCCAGGCTGCGTGTCCGGTCAAAGGGTTATGGCATTCGCCCGTTCAGCCGACCCATTAACCGAAAATTTAACATTGGTAGCTAGTCGTAGTAACAGAGTGCCGCAGTCAGCAACCGCCGGATGAGACTGCGGCGAAGATGACGGAACCGATCTCGCCCACGGGAAAGGTTTTATTCATAGGCGTAGGAAATAGGACGCGCTGGTCCTGTCTGCATGAAGCTTTCCGAACGCTAGGGCTCCCGCGAGCCATGTCCCTCAACTCGATATTTTCGCCCATCAGGACGCTTTGACGTTCAAAGCGGTTCTTCGCGTCCGGGTGGACGGGCGTCGCATGTGGTCGCACGCATCACGCGCTTGGACCCTCAGGGGCTCCCGGCGCTTGTCGCACGGTCGGCGCCAACGGGTGAATTCCACAAGCGATTAACATTGAAGGCTCGCGTCCATGACTTCCATCATCTCTTCTCTGAGCGTCAACCAGATCAAGTCCCTCTCGACCGCTGTCGTTGCCTCTTTGACTACGACCGATGTTGCGGCTATGACGACCGCTCAGGTCAAGGCGCTCTCCTCGGCCCAAATTGCGGCGCTCGATACAGAGGATGTCGCGACATTCTCCACCGCACAACTGAGCGCCATTTCGGCAACCTCGGTCGCTGGCATCAGTCTCGACCAGTTGGCAGCCATCGATGCGGCCAAGATTGCAAGCCTGGCGACGTCTCAGGTGGCGGCACTGAATTCGACGCAGATCGGCGGATTGACCTCATCCCAGATCGAGGCTCTGACCACTTCGCAGGTTGGCGTCATGACCTCGGCGCAAGTTGCGGCGCTGGCCTCGGAAGACATCGCGACCTTCTCGACCGCCGAAATTGCGGCGATCGGTGTGACCGCGCTCGCGGGTCTCTCCACCGACAATCTCGCGGCGCTGTCGACCGACCAGGCCGCAGCGCTGAAGACCACCCAGGTTGCAGCCCTGAAGACCGCGCAGATCGCCGCCCTCACGACGGACCAGGTCGCCGCCCTTAGCTCGTCCCAGGTCGCCGTCCTGAGCTCGACACAGCTCAAGGCGCTGAGCACCGACAATATTGCGGCGCTCTCCACGGATCAGATCGCAGCGCTCAACTCCTGATGGCCGGCACGGCTTTGTTCGGCACAGATCGCCGCCCTGAGCTCGTCCCAGGTCGCCGTCCTGAGCTCGACACAGCTCAAGGCGCTGAGCCCCGACAATATTGCGGCGCTCTCCACGGATCAGATCGCAGCGCTCAACTCGAAGACGGTCGCAGCTCTGACTTCGGCACAGATCGGCGCCCTGAGCTCCGACCAGGCTGAGGCTCTGACCACGGCACAAGTGGCCGCGCTCACCTCGACGCAGATTGCGGCTTTGGCCTCGGAGGACATCGCCACCTTCTCGACCGCCGACATTCAAGCGATCACTGTCGCCGCCCTGTCGGGTCTTAGCACCGACAATGTCGCGGCACTGTCGACCGATCAGGCCGCAGCGCTGAAGACAACCCAGGTTGCAGCGCTGAAGACCGCCCAGATCGCCGCCCTCACCTCGGACCAGATCGCCGCCCTGAGCTCGTCCCAGGTCGGTGTGTTGACCTCCGCACAGATTTCGGCGCTGAGCACCGACAATGTCGCCGCGCTCTCCACCGATCAGGTCGCGGCGCTCAACTCGAGGACGGTCGCAGCGCTGACCTCGGCACAGATCGGCGCCCTGAGCTCCGATCAGGTTGAGGCGCTGTCCGCCGTCCAGATCGCCGCGCTCGATTCTGCCGACATTGCGGCTCTAGCTTCCGAGGATATTGCAACTTTCTCGACCTCAGAGATTGCGGCAATTACCGCGACCGCCCTGTCGGGCCTCTCCACCGACAATGTCGCGGCACTGTCCACCGACCAGACCGCAGCGTTGAAGACCACCCAGCTCGCAGCGCTGAAGACGGCCCAGATCGCAGCCCTCACCTCGGATCAGGTCGCAGCTCTGAGCTCGTCTCAGGTCGGCGCCCTGAGCTCGACGCAGATTTCGGCGCTGAGCACCGACAATATCGCGGCGCTCTCCACCGATCAGGTCGCAGCACTGAACTCGAAGACGGTCGCAGCTCTGAGCTCGTCTCAGGTCGGCGCCCTGAGCTCGACGCAGATTTCGGCGCTGAGCACCGACAATATCGCGGCGCTCTCCACCGATCAGGTCGCAGCACTGAACTCGAAGACGGTCGCAGCTCTGAGCTCGGCACAGATCGGCGCCCTGAGCTCGACGCAGATTTCGGCGCTGAGCACCGACAATATCGCGGCGCTCTCCACCGATCAGGTCGCGGCGCTCAACTCGAGGACGGTCGCAGCGCTGACCTCGGCACAGATCGGCGCCCTGAGCTCCGCTCAGGCTGAGGCTCTGACCACGGCACAAGTCGCTGCGCTCACGTCGACGCAGATTGCGGCGTTGGCCTCGGAGGATATCGCCACCTTCTCGACCGCCGACATTCAAGCGATCACTGTCACCGCGCTGGCGGGTCTCTCCACCGACAATCTCGCGGCGCTGTCGACCGACCAGGCCGCAGCGCTGAAGACCACCCAGGTTGCGGCACTGAAGTCTACCCAGATTGTCGCCCTCACCTCGGACCAGGTCGCAGCCCTGAGTTCATCTCAAGTCGGAGCTCTGACCTCAACGCAGCTGAAGGCACTGAGCACCGACAATGTCGCCGCACTCTCCACCGACCAGGTCGCGGCGCTGAACTCGAAGACGGTCGCAGCTCTGAGCTCGGCACAGATCGGCGCCCTGAGCTCCGACCAGGCTGAGGCTCTGACCACGGCACAAGTGGCTGCGCTCACCTCGACGCAGATTGCGGCTTTTGCCTCGGAGGATATCGCCGCCTTCTCGACCGCCGACATTCAAGCGATCACTGTCACTGCCCTCTCCGGTCTGACCACCGACAATGTCGCGGCACTGTCGACCGATCAGGCCGCAGCGCTGAAGACAACCCAGGTTGCAGCGCTGAAGACCGCCCAGATCGCCGCCCTCACCTCGGACCAGATCACCGCCCTGAGCTCGTCCCAGGTCGGAGCCCTGACCTCGTCGCAAGCGTCTGCAATCACCACCGACAATATTGCGGCACTCTCCACCGACCAGGTCGCAGCGCTCAACTCGAAGACGGTCGCAGCTCTGACCTCGGCACAGATCGGCGCCCTGAGCTCCACTCAGGTTGAGGCTCTGAGCTCCGTTCTTGTCGGCGCGCTCAGCTCGACACAGCTGACGGCTTTGGCCTCGGAAGATATCGCCACCTTCTCGACTGCCGACATTGCGGCAATCACAGTCGCAGCGCTCGCGGGCCTCTCCACCGACAATGTCGCGGCACTGTCGACTGACCAGGCCGCAGCGCTGAAGACCACGCAGGTCGCAGCGCTGAAGACGGCCCAGATCGCCGCCCTCACCTCGGACCAGATCGCCGCTCTGAGCTCGTCTCAGGTCGGTGCCGTGACCTCGGTGCAAGCGTCTGCGATCAGCACGGACAGCATCGCCGCACTCTCCACCGACCAGGTCGCGGCCCTGAACACCAAGACCCTGGGGTCTCTGACGACGGTCCAAATCGGCGCCATGAGCTCTGCTCAGCTCGAAGCGCTAACCTCGGCACAGGTCGCCGCTTTGACCATGGCGCAGCTGGGGGCCCTGGCTTCGGAAGATATCGCGACCTTCTCGACCGCCGACATCGCAGCGATCAGCGTGAGCGCCCTAATGGGTCTCTCCACCGACAATGTCGCGGCACTGTCGACCGATCAGGCCGCAGCGCTGAAGACAACCCAGGTTGCAGCGCTGAAGACCGCCCAGATCGCCGCCCTCACCTCGGACCAGATCACCGCCCTGAGCTCGTCCCAGGTCGGAGCCCTGACCTCGTCGCAAGCGTCTGCAATCACCACCGACAATATTGCGGCACTCTCCACCGACCAGGTCGCAGCGCTCAACTCGAAGACGGTCGCAGCTCTGACCTCGGCACAGATCGGCGCCCTGAGCTCCACTCAGGTTGAGGCTCTGAGCTCCGTTCTTGTCGGCGCGCTCAGCTCGACACAGCTGACGGCTTTGGCCTCGGAAGATATCGCCACCTTCTCGACTGCCGACATTGCGGCAATCACAGTCGCAGCGCTCGCGGGCCTCTCCACCGACAATGTCGCGGCACTGTCGACTGACCAGGCCGCAGCGCTGAAGACCACGCAGGTCGCAGCGCTGAAGACGGCCCAGATCGCCGCCCTCACCTCGGACCAGATCGCCGCTCTGAGCTCGTCTCAGGTCGGTGCCGTGACCTCGGTGCAAGCGTCTGCGATCAGCACGGACAGCATCGCCGCACTCTCCACCGACCAGGTCGCGGCGCTGAACACTAAGACGGTCGCAGCTCTGACCACGGCCCAGATCGCCGCCCTCACCTCGGACCAGATCGCCGCTCTGAGCTCGTCTCAGGTCGGTGCCGTGACCTCGGTGCAAGCGTCTGCGATCAGCACGGACAGCATCGCCGCACTCTCCACCGACCAGGTCGCGGCCCTGAACACCAAGACCCTGGGGTCTCTGACGACGGTCCAAATCGGCGCCATGAGCTCTGCTCAGCTCGAAGCGCTAACCTCGGCACAGGTCGCCGCTTTGACCATGGCGCAGCTGGGGGCCCTGGCTTCGGAAGATATCGCGACCTTCTCGACCGCCGACATCGCAGCGATCAGCGTGAGCGCCCTAATGGGTCTCTCCACCGACAATGTCGCGGCACTGTCGACCGATCAGGCCGCAGCGCTGAAGACAACCCAGGTTGCAGCGCTGAAGACCGCCCAGATCGCCGCCCTCACCTCGGACCAGATTGCCGCCCTCACCTCGTCCCAGGTCGGAGCCCTGAGCTCGACGCAAATTTCGGTGCTGAGCACCGACAATGTCGCCGCACTCTCCACCGATCAGGTCGCAGCGCTCAACTCGAAGACGGTCGCAGCGCTGACTTCGGCACAGATCGGCGCCTTGAGTTCCGCTCAGGCTGAGGCTCTGACCACGGCACAAGTGGCCGCGCTTGGCTCGGCGCAACTCGCAGCTTTGGCCTCTGAAGATCTCGCCACCTTCTCGACTGCCGACATTGCGGCAATCACGGTCACTGCGCTCGCGGGTCTGACCACCGACAATCTGGCGGCACTATCCACCGATCAGGCTGCAGCTTTGAAGACCACGCAGCTCGCGGCGCTGACCACCGCCCAGATCGGCGCCCTCACCTCGGACCAGGTCGCGGCCCTGAGCTCGTCTCAGGTCGGAGCCCTGACCTCGACGCAGTTGAAGGCTCTGAGCACCGACAATATCGCGGCGCTCTCCACCGACCAGGTCGCAGCACTCAACTCGAAGACGGTCGCAGCTCTGACTTCGGCACAGATCGGCGCCCTGAGCTCCGACCAGGTTGAGGCTCTGACCACGGCACAAGTGGCTGCGCTCACTTCGACGCAGATTGCGGCTTTGGCCTCGGAGGATATCGCCACCTTCTCGACCGCCGACATTCAAGCGATCACCGTCACCGCGCTGGCGGGCCTTAGTACCGACAATCTCGCGGCGCTGTCCACCGATCAGGCCGCAGCGCTCAAGACCACCCAGGTCGTGGCGCTGAAGACCGCCCAGATCGCCGCCCTGACCTCGGATCAGGTCGCCGCCCTGAGCTCGTCTCAGCTCGGCGCCCTGACCTCCTCGCAGATTACGGCGCTGAGCACCGACAATGTCGCGGCGCTGTCCACCGATCAGGCCGCAGCGCTCAAGACCACCCAGGTCGTGGCGCTGAAGACCGCCCAGATCGCCGCCCTGACCTCGGATCAGGTCGCCGCCCTGAGCTCGTCTCAGGTCGGAGCCCTGACCTCCGCGCAGATTACGGCGCTGAGCACCGACAATATCGCGGCACTCTCCACCGACCAGGTCGCAGCGCTGAACTCGAAGACGGTCGCAGCACTGACCTCGGCACAGATCGGCGCCCTGAGCTCCGATCAGGCTGAGGCACTGACCTCTGTCCAGATCGGCGCGCTGGACTCGGCCGACATTGCGGCTCTGGCTTCCGAGGACATTGCAACTTTCTCGACTTCAGAGATTGCGGCAATTACCGCGACCGCTCTGTCGGGTCTGACCACTGACAATGTCGCGGCACTGTCGACCGATCAGGCCGCAGCGTTGAAGACCACCCAGGTTGCAGCGCTGAATACCGCCCAGATCGCCGCCCTCACCTCGGATCAGGTCGCCGCACTGAGCACGTCTCAGGTCGGAGTGTTGAGCTCCGCGCAGATTTCGACGCTGAGCACCGACAATATCGCGGCGCTCTCCACCGACCAGGTCGCGGCGCTCAACTCGAAGACGGTCGCAGCTCTGACTTCGGCGCAGATCGGTGCCCTGAGCTCCGCTCAGGCCGAGGCCCTGACCACGGCACACGTGGCCGCGCTCAGCTCGGCGCAACTCGCAGCTTTGGCCTCTGAAGATCTCGCGACCTTCTCGACCGCCGACATTGCGGCAATCACGGTCACTGCCCTGACGGGTCTGACCACGGACAATCTCGCGGCACTCTCCACCGAACAGGCCGCGGCATTGAAGACCACCCAGGTCGCAGCGCTGAGCACCGCCCAGATCGGGGCCCTGACCTCGGTCCAGGTCGCGGCGCTCACCTCGGACCAGATCGGAGCCCTGACCTCGACGCAACTGGCCGCGCTGAGCACGGACAATGTCGCCGCACTGTCCACCGACCAGGTCGCAGCCCTGAGCTCGAAGGTCATTGGAGCCTTGAGCTCCGACCAGATCGAAGCATTGAGCACCGCTCAGGTCGAGGCGCTGACTTCGGCGCAGGTCGGAGCCCTGGACTCGGCAGACATTTCGGCCCTGTCTACGGAGGATCTTGCGACCTTCTCGACCGCCGACATCGCCGCGATCAGCTTGACTGCACTTCCCGGTCTGTCCACGGACGATATCTTGAGCCTGTCCAGCGACCAATTGCTGGCCGTCACGTCAACGCAGGTGGAAGCACTGGACTCCTCACAGGTGGAGGCGATTATCGCGGCATACCAGGCTATATAACGGCTTCCGGTGCGCGGGGACCTGTCGCCCCGGCATAGAGCGTGGTGGGTCAGCCAGGACAATTGTCTGTAACCCAACCCTGATTTGAAGTGCTCGAGACCTACGGCCTCACCTCAACCGAGGTGGGGCCGTTACAATTCACCTGGAGTTTCGGGTGATGCGTCACGAGAGTTGGAGAACCCTCTCGAGCTCCGAAGGCATTTGCCTGGCGAAAGCGCCGAGCAAACCCGCCGCCCTGCTCACTCGCGGCGACATCGAGGGCGTTCGACCAGGTGAAGAATCACGTTGGTGCGTCTTCGACGATCAAGATCATCATGTGTATGTGGGCCGTCGCGACAATGCGCCGTACGAAGCGAAGCCGAGGAATCGCCATCCTGAGGTAGAGGGTGTCGTCACGGCGATGATCCTCGCCGAAGAATATCTGCACAAATCGATTACCGGGACGATCGGCGGATGTCGCCGGCACCCAGCCTGGAACGCGCGATGACCCGCATCGTCTGGAAGCTCTATCGGCCAAGGACGATAGGCGAAACCGTCACAGACCCTCCTCCCTGGCGTAAGCGGCAAGAAGATCCGGAAAGTCCTTCTCCGAACTCCCCGTCAGCAATGCGCGCGTTGTGATGGCGTCGATGTGATGCTCCATCAGGGCGCAGGCTTTTTCCCGGTCGTTTTCAGCGAGAGCGGCGATCAGTTCACGATGTTCCGACACGGCACAATCCGGCGAATGCGGGCGGCCGTAAAGCGACAGGATGAGAGATGAACGCGAAACAAGCTCTATCACATAACGCGACAGCACGTCGTTCTCGGTCAGTCTTGCGAGAAGGACATGAAATTCTCCCGCAAGCTGGATCGAGGTCGCCTGATTGTTGACTCTCGCGTTGTCTTCCGCTTCGACATGCGCCTCCAACTGCCGGATCTGCTGCGGCGTCAGTTTGCCGATCAGGCTGTCGACCACCAGTGATTCCAATGCCCGTCGCACGGCGAAGATATTGCGCCCATCTTCCAAGCTGGGCTGCGCGACACAGGCGCCCTTGTGCGGGCGCAGCTCGATCAGGCCTTCGCCATTCAGCCGGGCTAGAGCCTGCCGGACGATGGTGCGGCTGACACCGAGCCGTTCTCCGATCGAATCTTCCGGAAGCTTCGTTCCCGCGGCCAGCGCCTGGTCGAGGATGGCGCGCTTTAAGGTGCGATAGACAGCGTCAGATTTGGATACTGCGGATTTCTGATTTTTATCTTTGGGTGCCATGATCGTCCTGAACCAAATCCAAGCATTCCGTAGAAAAGCGGCTGCCAGTCCACGAACCGCAAATCACTATCACCGCATCGCCAAGCCCGTAAAGTCGGGCCCCTTTATCTCGATCTCCGCGGATAACTCCTACCGACGTCTTCACGGCTTGCACGCCTCATAACTCGGCGGGAAGATGTCCTCGACCGGAGGGTGCCGCCAGGTTCTCTCCGGGTAGCGTCCGACGAGCCGCTCGAACTGGGCCTGCGCACGCCGATGGGCGGCCTCGAAGTCGAAACCGGGAATGGTCCGGTCGGCCATGACGGTTCGCCCGCCGATGATCACCGAGTGGACATCCCGTCCGCTCGCCGAGGTCATCAGACAGGCGATGGGATCGATGACCTGTCCGAGGCGATTGTTCGAAAGGTCGAACACGACGATATCCGCAGTCGCGCCGGCCTGCAAACGCCCGAGATCGGCACGGCCGAGCGCATCGGCGCCGCCGAGCGTCGCCGCATCGTAGAGGTCAGCCGATTTCAGCGTTTCCATGTCGGCCGCCATGACGCGGCCGAGCATCAGCCCGATCTGCATGTTGAGGATCATATCCGGCGGCCATGTATCCGTGCCCATGCCGATGCGCAGACCCTGCCGGCGAAGCCCGGAGAAATGATCGAGCGCCGCCCCGTGCCTGGCCATCACCAACGGACAGTGCACCACCGTCGCGCCGGAACCGGCGATAATCTCGAGATCGTGACGATCGGCGTGAGTTCCATGCGGCAGCAAGGCTCTTTCGGAGAGAAAGCCGATATCGTCAAGCCAACGCGCGGATGAGGCGCCGAAGCGGCGTCGGATCGTCTCCACCTCGAATGCCGACTGGCAGCAGTGCATCCGCAGCGGAACGTCCAGATCCCGCGCCGCGTCGGCGGTCCTTTTCAGCAGGTCGGCGGTCCAGAATTCGACGCGATCGGGGCAGAGCATCGTTCGCACCAGGCCGCCATAGGAAAGTTCATGGGCCGCGCAGAAGGCGATCGCCTCTTCCAACCCTCGCGCGCCGCGATGTTCATCGATCTCGACGACGAGCGTGCCATCTGCCTCCACGATCGAATGACCGGCGCGGAAGGCCGGCCCGAGATAGACCCGAAGCCCAAGGTCGCCGGCGCTTTTGGCCGCCGAGGCGAATTCGTCCGGCATTTCGTTCCAGGCACGATAAAAGAGAGAGGCGATGGGAAGCGCCGTGGTGATGCCGTTGCGGATCAGTTGCGCGAACGCGTATCGCTTCTGAAATGCCAGTTCCTCGCGGTTCAGCATCTCGACCGGCCCGGCTTCGACGTAGTCGCGCGGCCACACCCGCCCCTTCTTCCAGCCCGGCTGGTGGTCGAGGCCGAGAACGCCCGTGTCGAGATCCGATAGCGCGTCGAGATCGATGAAACCCGGGCCGATGAGGGCCATGCCGTAATCGATCCGGCGCGTGACCGGACCGTCATAGCGATGGCCGACAAACAGAATGCGGTCGTTCTCGAAGACGACCTCACCGTTTTCGTAGAAGACATGGCGGCTGTCGCAATGGCCGACGACCCAACGCGCGGTCAGTAATGTTGGCCCCGCGCCCCGCTCTCTGCTGGCGCTATTCGACACGCGGCAGATCTCCAGCCGGTACACCGTCGCGGACGAGGACGCGGCCGCGGCGAACGACGGTCCGCTTCTGCGGGGTCAGCGCGACGGCTTCCGCAAGCGTCCGGGCAGGAACCAGAACAAGATCGCCGTAACACCCTTCGGAAAGGCCGTAATCCGCAAGCCCGATGCCTTCCGCGCCACCAAGGGTGCATACGCGCGCGGTTTCCTCCAGATCGGCATCGTTGGTCAAGCCATTACGCTGCGCCAGATATTTCGCCCGTTCCAGCATATCGCCATTGCCCCAGGGCTCCCATGTTCCCTGAATGCCATCGGAACCGGAGGCGACGACGAGGCCGGACTGGCGCATCAGCCGCAACGGCAAGGCCGGAGCCGAGGGACTGCCGACGGTCATCACAGCAACCTTTTCAGCCGCGAGCGCTTCAAGCAGCAATCGCTGCCGTGGCGGCTCCAGCATTCCCAGGCAATAGGCATGGCTGACCATGACGCGGCCTTGCAGAGACAAGGCGCGGGTCCGCTCCAGGATCAGCTCGATGCAGAAAGCGCCCAGCTCTCCCACTTCATGCAGGTGAATATCGATCGGTTTGCCATAGCGATCCGCCAGCGCGAAAATCGCGTCGAGATGGCGGACCGGATCGCGTTCGATGGTGGCGGGATCGATGCCGCCGACGATATCCGCACCCGCCTTCAGCGCTTCCTGCATCAGCGCCAGCGTGCCGTCGCGCACCAGCATACCGCTTTGCGGAAAGGCGACGATCTGCACGTCGACCAGATCCCGCAGGGCGTTGCGTGTTTCGACGACACCCTCGATATTGGCAATGCCGATTTCAGTATCCACGTCCACATGGCTGCGAATATGCAGGACGCCGAAGGCCAGCGTCTGCATGATCTGGCGGGTGGACTGCCGGCGGGCATCGATGCCGAGTACCCGCTTGGCTTGCCGGTCAGCCAGGATCCGGTCGTTGCGCGTCGGCCCGACGCGGTTCTCGAACCAGTCCATGCCGACCAGCGTCTTATCCAGATGCGTGTGCGCCTCGACGAGACCGGGCAATGCAATCTGACCTTTGCCGTCGATCTCCAGCGCCGCCTCGCTCTGCCCTCGCGCAAAACGGCCATCGCGGATGCAGAGATCCGTCGGCTCCCCGCCGAACGGCCTGACGTTGCGAATGAGAATATCTGCGCCCATTTTCTGTTCCTCTATTCATTGTCACGGCGTCGGTACGGGTTCAGGCGAGGTGCGCCCGCTTCATCATCAGGCGGAAGGCCCGCTGGGCGCGGACCAGAATCGCGTCCTCGTCATGACCGACGAGCTTCCGCGAACGCATGAGGACGCGGCCTCCGATGATGGTCGTGTCCACGTCCGCGCCATTGGCGAAACGTGCCAGCCGCTGCACCGGATGGGCCGGCGGCCAGAGATGCGGCTGGCGCATGTCGACGAGAATAATGTCAGCGCACTTGCCCGCTTCGAGCGAGCCGACTTCGTTTTCCATGGACAGGGCGCGCGCCCCTTCGATGGTCGCCATCTCCAGAAGCTGCATCGGCGGCAGGACGCCGTCGTCCCGGAAATGCCGCGCGTGGTAGCGATGCGCCTGAAACATGTTGCGGAACATGTCGAAGGATCGGTCGGGCGCGGCGGCGTCTGTTCCGAGCGATACGGTGACGCCGCCTTCCATCAGCTCGGTGGCGGGGCAACGGCCGGAAACCGACATCAAAGCGCTCGGATTGTGGGCGACCTTCGCGCCGGTGCGCTTTAGAACCGCCACATCGTCATCGGTCAGATCGATGCAATGGGCGAGAAGCGAACCTTGGTCGAAGAGGCCGAGCCGCGCATCATTGGCAGCGATGGAACCGTCGCGATGCCCGTCCTGCACCAAGAGCATGCCTTTCTGCCGCGCCAGATCGCGCGCCTTGCGTGCCAGATCGTATACGGCATCATTCTCCAGTTCGCGCGCGTCGAACACGGGAAGGGAAACAGCAAGCCGCAGACGATCGTTCCGTCCCGCCCAGATATCGATCAGTTCAGCACAGACCGCGAGTTGAGTTTCCGGCATCACAGCAACTTCAGTATACGATTTATGTCCGTAGATTCGGTATACATGATCGGCAGTCGGCCGGTTGGGACCGATGGCAAGTACCTCTCGCACACCCATGTCGGCAATGGCGGCCATATGCGCTTCGACGGCTTCCGGCGTCTCGGTTCGCATGATATCGGGCCCGCCGCCAAACAGGAGAGCGGCGGTGGTCGTACCGCATTTTATGCGCTCGCAGGCGGACAGGGCCGCTTCCGCAGCCCAGAATTCGGGATCGGTCGCCTCCGCATAGATGCGGCCGGTCACGTTCATCCACGCTTCGGAAACGTCGCCGAGCCCCTTCGTCAGCGTGTGTCCGGCGTGAGCATGTGTATCGATAAGGCCGGGCATGACGACCATGCCTGAGGCGTTGATACGCTCCACGCCCGAGCGGGCAGCAGGCACGCCGTTGCCGACAGCAACGATCCGGCCGCCCTCGACCAGCACATGCCCTTTATCGAGAATGCGCCGGTTCGCGTCCATCGTGACGATCACACCGTTTTCAATCAACAGGCTGTGCGGCATCTGAATTTTTCCCTCACCGGTATGTCTAAGCGCCCCTATTTGGACATAAGGAGGCAAAAACGACTCTTTTATCTTGATCTTGTGCACGACATATGTACAGTCATTTTTGGAATAAACGGTATGCAAAAAAGCTAATAATATGTATACAGAAACCGGGAGGCTCCTGTGAAGACCTACATAAAGACTCTTTTGGCGGGACTTGCCGTCATGGTGCCGCTGGCGACGCCTTCGCTTGCGAACACGCTGCGCTGGTCTTCGGCCGGCGACGTCATCTCATACGACCCCAATGCGCAGGTCGACAGCTTTACGCAGAGCGTCCAGCACATGGTGTTCGACCCGCTGGTGCGCCGTAACAACGACCTCGTGCTCGAGCCGGCGCTTGCCACGTCCTGGGAAGTGATCGAGCCGAACCGCTGGCGTTTCAAGCTACGCCAGGGCGTCAAGTTCCATGAGGGTCAGCCGTTCAATGCTGACGACGTGGTGGCCACCATCCAGCGCCAGATCGACCCCGGCGCGCGCAACCGCGAGAACCTCTCCGCCGTCGTCGGCGTTGAGAAGGTCGACGATTATACCGTCGACCTCATCCTGCGCGGCCCCTATCCGCTTCTCCTAAACGATCTGGCCGCCATCTACATGATGAGCAAGTCCTGGATGGAAGCGCATGATGCCCTGAAGCCCGGCAATAACACGACGGGCGTGACCACCTATGCCAGCAACCACGCCAACGGCACCGGCGCCTTCAAACTGATGAGCTACGAACCGGATTCGCGCTCCGTCTTCGCCGTTAATGAAAACTGGTGGGACAAGCCGCAGCACAATCTAACGGCCGTAGAATTCCGGCCGATCGCATCCGACGCCACCCGCGTCGCCGCCCTGCTCTCCGGTGAACTCGACATGATCGCCCCGGTTCCGCTGCAGGACATCGATCGCATCAGCAATACCGAAGGGCTGAAAGTGATGGAAAATCCGGCGCTGCGCGAGATTTTCCTCGTCTTCAGCTTCCGCCCGGAACTCCACACCATGCCGGGCAAGCCCAATCCGCTGCTGGAACTGAAAGTGCGCCAGGCGCTCTGGCACGCCATCGACGTGAACACGATCCAGAAGCGCCTGATGCGCGGAAAATCGCGCGTCTCCGGGATGCTCGTGGCGCCGGCGGTCACCGGTTACGACAAATCCATCGACGTGCCGCTGCCCTATGATGTCGACAAGGCGAAGTCCCTGCTGGCGGAAGCCGGCTATCCCGACGGGTTCAAGGTCCAGCTAGCATGTCCGAACGATCGCTACATCGCAGACGAGCAGATCTGCCTGGCGATCGCCTCCATGTGGGCCAAGGTCGGCGTTCAGGCCGAACTGAGCACCGAAAGCAAGACGACCTATTTCCCGCGCACCGACAAGGGCGAATTCGACGTTTTCATGCTGGGATGGGCCTCGCTGCCGCCTATGGACGGCTACAGCGTACTGCAAGCGCTGTTGGCCACCAATGACGGCGAATTCGGCGGCAGCAACACCAACGGCCTGTCCAACGCGAAAATCGATGAACTCGCCCGTTCGGCCTCGGTCGAGCTCGATGAGACCAAGCGCGTCGAGATGCTGAAGGAAGCCTTCCGGATCACACACGATCAGGTGCTCTACCTTCCGCTGCATCAGCAGCCGGTCGCCTGGGCCATGAGCAACAAGGTCGATATTCCGCAGTTCCCCGACGAATATGTGCGCCCCTGGTTCGCACAGATGAAATAAGTCGCAAGGGTCCTCCCGAGGCGCGATCCCGAAAGACGATAGGCTTTTGGGGTCGCGCACCCCGATCAGGCGGTAAAAAATCACCTGATCTGAACCATCCGATGGGTTGGGCGCTCTTGATGTCGCACCCATTCGGGTTCGCTCCTTTCCACATTCCGAAAGCGGGGTGGAAGACAGTGGAGCAAATGAGCGCGGTTTCCGCCCCTTACCGGCCCGGCCACGCTCCGTGCAAGGTATATCCTGATGATCAGAATTCTATCGGTAAGGCTTCTTCAGGCCCTCCTCGTCATGCTTGCGGTGACGGCCATCGCATTCATCATGTTCCGGTTCGTCGGCGATCCGGTTGCCGCGATGGTCCGCGAAGGCGCGACTCAGGCCGAGAAGGATGCGCTTCGCGCCACGCTCGGCCTCGACAAGCCGCTGGTGCTGCAATTCATCGAATTCGTGGGCCGGGTGCTGCGCGGCGATCTCGGCACGAGCTTCCGCTACCAGCAGCCGGTCGCCAGCCTGCTGATGAGCAGGCTGCCCGCAACGTTGGAGCTGGTCATAATCGCGACCGTGATGGCGCTCGCCATCGGCATTCCGCTCGGCGTGCTCTGCGCACTGAAGCCCCAGGCGGTCCTCTCACGGCTGACGCAATCGATGACGCTGGTCGGCATTTCGATGCCGACATTCGTCACCGGCCTGTTGCTGATCCTGATCTTTGCGGTGAATTTGCGCTGGCTACCCTCGTCCGGGCGGGGCGATCTAGTCGATCTCGGCTTCTGGCAATCCGGCTTTCTGACGGCCTCGGGCCTGAAATCCCTGATCCTGCCGTCGATTACCCTGGCACTCTTCCAGCTGACGCTGATCATGCGGCTGGTTCGGTCCGAAATGATCGACGTGCTCTCCTCCGACTACATCCGTTTCGCCTTCGCGCGCGGCCTGCCCCGGTCCTATATCTACGGGCGTCTGGCGCTGCGGAATGCCTTGATGCCGGTCGTCACCGTCACCGGCCTGCAAATCGGCCAGCTCATCGCCTTCGCCATCGTAACCGAAACGGTGTTTCAATGGCCGGGCATGGGCCTGCTGTTTACCAACGCCGTCGGCTATCCGGACGTCCCGGTTCTTGCGGCCTATCTGCTGTTCGTCGGCTTTCTCTTCGTGCTGATCAACATGATCGTCGACGTCCTCTACACCTTTATCGATCCCCGGCTGAGGACAAAATAATGGCTTGGCAATCCCTGCTGCACCGGCTTCCCCCGGTTTCCGTCATGATCGCCGGCCTGATCCTGGCCATCGTGGTGGTCCTGGTCATCTTCGCGCCGATGATCGCGCCGATGGATCCGCGCGACGTCTCCTCCTATTCGCTCATGGACATGGAAATTCCGCCTGCCTTCATGGAAGGGGGCGATTCACGCTTCCTGCTCGGTACCGACAATCAGGGGCGCGATCTGGTTTCCGTCATCCTTTTCGGCCTCAGGATTTCCATTCTCATCGGGCTTGGCGCGGTTCTGTTCGCGGCCGCCGTGGGCGTCGTCCTCGGTCTGATCTCCGGCTTTTTCGGAGGCGTTGTCGACAGTATCGTGATGCGCTTCGCCGATGTACTTGTCAGCTTCCCCACGATCCTCGTGGCGCTGCTGATCAGCGGCATCGCCCGCGCCCAACTCAGCGCCGACACCGTTCTGCTCTGGGCGCCGGTCATCCTGATCTTCGCGATCGCCGTCAACGAATGGGTGCAATATGCCCGCACGGTACGCGCCTCCACCATGGTGGAGGTCGCCCGCGACTACGTGCGTGCGGCCAAGGTCATCGGCCTGCCGTCCGGCCGCATCATGATGCGCCACATTCTGCCGAACGTCATGAGTTCCGTTATGGTGATCTCCACCATAAATCTGGCGGGCGCGATCCTGACCGAGGCGACGCTGTCCTTCCTCGGTGCCGGCATGCCCCCCACCTATCCGTCGCTCGGCACACTAATCCGCATCGGCAACCAGTTCCTGTTTTCCGGCCTGTGGTGGATCGCCGTCATGCCGGCCGCCGTCCTGGTCATTCTAGTGCTGGCGGTCAACGTGATCGGTGACTACCTCCGCGATCGCTTCAACCCCAAACTGATGGCACGCTGATGACAAACACCTCGCCACCCGTCCTCGACATCAGGAATCTGCGGGTTGAATATCCGCTCGCCAACGGCAGCACGCTGACGGCGGTCAAGAACATCGATCTGACCATCCAGCCCGGCGAGATCCACGCCCTCGTCGGCGAGTCCGGCGCTGGCAAGACCACGGTCGGCAACGCGCTTATGGGTCTTTTGCAGGCCCCTGGCAAGATCGTCGCCGGTTCGATCAGCATCGCCGGAAAGCCGATTGACGTGCGGACCGGCCGCACCGAAGGAATCATACCCGGCCGCGACGTCGGCGCGATCTTCCAGGACCCGATGACCAGTCTCAATCCGCTGTTCACGGTGGAAAGCCAGCTGTGCGAAGGAATGCTCACCCATCTCAATATCAGCGGCCGCGAGGCACGGGCCCGGGCGCTCGATCTGATGAAGGCCGTCGGCATCCCCGAGCCGGAGCGCCGGCTGGGCAGCTATCCGCACCAGTTGTCGGGCGGCCAGCGCCAGCGCGTCGTCATTGCGACAGCGCTCGCCTGCGATCCCAAGCTGATCGTCGCCGACGAGCCGACAACGGCGCTCGACGTCTCGGTGCAGGCGCAGATCCTCAAACTGATCCGCGAGCTTGCCGATGCGCGCGGTGTCGGCGTGTTGCTGGTCACCCACAATATGGGCGTGGTCGCTGAAATCGCCGACCGCGTCACGATCATGCAGAATGGCGACGTGGTGGAAAGCGGGTCCGCACTCGAGGTGCTGACCGCGCCGAAAGCGCCCTATGCCCGCACGCTGATTTCGGCCGTGCCCCCGATCGACACTCGGCTTGAACGCCTGCCGGTTCCAAGCGATGAAACGAAAACGACTCGCAAGGCGCGCGATGCCGTGCGCCGCAACAGCACCAAGGGCGACACCGCCCGGACGGGCGATGTCATCCTCGACGTGCGCAACCTGTGCGTGGAATACGGCCGGCATTCGCTGATCCCCGGTCGCAAGGCGTCAGTCTTCAAGGCCGTCAAGGACGTGTCCTTCGATGTGCGCCGCGGCGAGATTTTCGGCCTTGTCGGCGAGTCCGGCTGCGGCAAGACGACCGTCGCCAACACGATTGCCGGTCTCGTCACCCAAAGCTCAGGCGACATAGACTTTCAGGGCACCGCGCTCGGCGCCCGCCGCGGCAAATCCGTCCGCCAGTCGCTGCAGATGGTGTTCCAGGATCCGTATTCGGCGCTCAATCCCAGACTGCGCATCAATGCGACGATCGCCGAGCCTATCCTGTTCTACAACCTCGCCTCCACCGCCGAACAGGCCCGGCAAGACGCCCGGACCTTGCTGGAGGCAGTCGGCCTGCCGGCGGAGACCGGCACACGCTTCTCCCACGCCTTTTCTGGTGGCCAGCGGCAGCGTATCGCCATCGCGAGAGCTCTCGGACCTCGGCCGTCCATGCTGATCTGCGACGAACCGACCTCGGCGCTCGACGTGTCGGTGCAGGCCCAGCTTCTCAATCTCTTGAAGGATCTGCGCGATCTCGCCGGTCTCTCCATGCTGTTCATCAGCCATGACCTGGCGGTGATCCGGCAGATGTGCGACCGCGTCGCCGTGATGAAAGCGGGAGAGATCGTCGAACTCGCCGACACCGAAACCTTGTTCACTGCGCCCAAGCACGACTACACGCGTGAGCTCTTGCGCCTCGCGCCGTCGCTCGACCGTATTCTTTGCAACGAGAGCAACGCAACAAGCCTGAGACGTTAAAGCCATGGCGGATATCCTCATTAGAAACGGCGTCGTGATCGCCATCGATCCCGAGCGGCGGATCATTCCCGATGGCGCAGTCGCAATCGAAGGCGATCGCATCGTCGCCGTGGGGCCGTCCAAACAGGTGGCGCGGGATCATGCCGCTCCCGAGACGATCGATGCCCGCGGCATGGCGATCATGCCGGGTTTCGTCGACAGCCACGCCCATGCCGGTCACGGGCTCATCAAAACCATGGGCGGCGGGCGAAGCGAGCCCTGGTACCGCGCCTGTCAGGGCGCCTATACGGTCGGCTCGACGCCGGACTTCTGGTATGCGGAGGCGCAGCTTGCCGCGCTGGAGCGCCTGCGCTTCGGCGTCACCACCGGCGTTTCGCTGCTGGGCGGCGGCGATTCGGTGATGCGCACGGATACGGCGGAGTATGGCGATGCCCATATGGAAGGCGTGCTCGGCATAGGCACGCGCTCCGTAGTCGCCGTCGGCACCACACGCCCCCCGCATCCGTTGATCTATGCAAGCTGGGATGGCTCGGTCCGCACCGATTATCCGGTGTCCTTTGACCAGCAATTCGCCACCTGCCAGACGCTGGTCGATCGCTGGCATCGCAGCCATGAGGATCGTCTGCATGTCGCCCTGCTGACGCCCACGCTGCATCAGGAACATCTCGAACGCCCCGGCGCCGAGGAGGCGATCGCCCAGTCGCGCAAGGTCAAATGGCTTGCCGAAGAGCGCGGCCTCGTCTTCACGCAGGACGGCCATACCAATGGCAGCGTCCGGATCGCGCAGGAGATTGGCATTCTCGGGCCGCGTACGCTTCTGTCTCACGCCACCGGCCTCGACGAGACGGAAATCGCGATCTGCGCCGAAACCGGCACATGCATCGTGCACAATCCGAGCGCAGTGGCCGCCATTCTCGCGCGCTGCCCGGTTCCCGAACTGCTCGATGCCGGCGTCGTCGTTGCCATCGGCTCGGACGCGACCGCGCCCGACCGGTCGGCAGACATGTTCCGCCACATGCAGCAATCCATGCATTATCACCGGACCTATTTCCATGATCCGAGCTGGCTCCCGCCGGGCAAGGTTCTGGAGATGTGCACGATCGACGGTGCGCGCGTTCTGGGTCTCGACCATGAGATCGGCTCCCTGGAACCGGGCAAGAAGGCGGACATCATTCTCGTTGACCTGCGGCGTCCCCATCTCTATCCGGCCAACATGCCGGAATTCCGCGTCACTTGTTTCGCCAACGGCAACGACGTCCACACCGTGCTTGTCGGAGGACGGGTGTTGCTGCGCGACCGCAATCCGGTGAATGTCGATCAGGATGCCATCCTCGATGCCGCGCAACGGGAGACGGATCTGATGATCGACCGGCTGGGCCTCCGGGATTCGCTGAAGACGCCGACAATGTTCTGGCGGCAGAGCCGCGACACGGACTTGATCGAATAGGAAGCCGACTGCCGGGGGCCGAGCCCTCGGGCAGCCGGAGCCACTCGCTAGCCTGCGAGACCGCCCGCCCGAAACGAGGAACACCAGAATATGAGGAAGGTTACCCAGCCTGCAGCGGGCCGGCGCTGGATGCTGCTTGCTCTTGTCGTCCTGATCGCGATCAATCTGCGGCCGTTTCTGACCGCACCGGGACCAGTGCTGACCAACATCGTCGCCGACACAGGCATGAGCTACGGCATTCTGGCGCTGCTGACCCTGCTGCCGATAATGCTGATGGGTATCGGTGCATTCGCCGCACCCGGCATTCAGACGGCTGTCGGTACCCGCCGCGGCATACTGGCCGCCCTTGCCCTCCTGGCCGCAGGATCACTTCTCAGGCTGATTGCTCCTGGTGGGTTGTCCTTCGTGCTGACCGCCGGCTTGTGCGGGGTGGGTGTCGCCTTTATCCAGGCCGTCTTTCCAGGGATCATCAAAGCGGAGTTCCCGCGCAGCATACCGGCGGTTACCGGCCTCTATTCCTCCATGCTCATGGGCGGCGGCGCATTGGGCGCGCGGCTCACGCCTTTGATCGTCAATCGCGGATATCCGTGGCGGGAAGCACTTGCATGGCTTGCTGCACCGACGGCCGTCGCCTTCTGCGTGGCTCTCTTCGTCCTGTCGGATTCGAGAGCCTCAAGGCCCGACAGGCCCTTGACCGGACTGCTGCTTCGCCGTCCGCGAACCTATACGCTGACCTTGACCTTCGGCCTGGTGAATGGCGGCTACTCGTCGATGGTCGCTTGGCTTGCCTCATATTTTCAGGCGCTCGGCTGGAGCAGCGCCGAGAGCGGAGATCTGGTGGCGCTAATGGCGGTCTCTCAGGCGGCGTCGGCACTTGTGTTGCCGATCCTGGCACGACGGAGCGTCGATCGCCGCTCCTGGCTCTACCTGACATTGCTGATGCAGGCGGCGGGTTTTGCCGGATTAGCATTCCTGCCGACGGCGACACCCGCTTTCTGGGTCGGGATTTGCGGCGCAGGCCTCGGCGGAAGCTTCTCGCTCGCAATCATCACAGCGCTCGACCATCTACCACGGCCCGAGCAGGCGGGTGTGCTGGTTGCACTGATGCAGGGGGGCGGCTTCCTGATCGCATCGCTCGGCCCGTTTGCGACTGCCTTACTGCATCAGCTAACCGGAAGTTTCGCCGCGGGCTGGATCATGCATCTCGTCTGCGTGGCCGCGGTGTCGTGCCTGTATCTCCGGTTCGATCCGAAGCGTTACGGCGAAGCGATACAATTGCCGATTCAGCTTGGAGGCGATGAACATAGGGAGCGATAGCGTCCCATTCATACCTGCCGATGCGGTTGAAACCGCGTGAAGATCGGGATTGGCTCGCCCAGTGGGGGAGTCAGCAGCGAGGCCCTCGCCCCGCGGACGGGTATTACTGCCGGAGCTGCATCGAAAAGGAGAATAGCAACGAGTTTTGGCGCGTGTTAAGCCAACTGCCAGCCGCCTTTACTCCCAAGTTCGGGCGGTCAGAGGCCCGTCCGTTCTGCATAAGACGGCGGGCCCTGGTTGGCCTTCTCTAAGCCGCCGGTAGCGCATCGGCGGCAGGCGTCGGCGCACGACTGCGTGTCGCCGATGCGCCCGCTGTCGCGGCGTACTGCAGGTTTCACGCCCAAGCAGTCGCTCAACGCGATCTACGCATCAAGAAAATGCCCGGTACCTAGATACCGGGCTAGTCGGCGGGAAGATGGCTCGCTCCCGCGGGGAATTACAAACACATGGCCCGTGAAGCGCATTGGGTCGATCTGTCGCCGACCACACAAAATCCGTGCTCAGTGCCGCGCTCGAGAGCAGCAAGTCACCTCACCCGCAGGCCAAAATGCTCTCCACTGACGACTCCTATGCCGGCTGGTGAACAAGGGCCGAGCGCTTGCCTCCATGAAGATCAGGCGCAAAGACGCATGCGGCATTGTGGTCTGGCGCGAGACCATGTGACGGCGGCGTCCTTCTGGCGCAATCGTCAACAGCGAGCGGGCAGCGGGTCCTGAACCTGCAGCCGGAAGGCGGATTTGTCGGACTGGGGACTTCTCCCATTAACAAAGGCCCGCTGCGGAGCTTTTCAACGCGTGGATCAACCTCGGGAACGGACGCTAGCAGCATCTGCGAGTAAGGATGGCTAGGATGGTCATATAGTTCCTGGGAAGGCCCCTGCTCGACGATCCTGCCGAGATACATCACGTAGACCCGGGAAGCCGCCTGCCGCACCAGCGCAAGATCGTGGGCGATAAACAGGCAAGCCACGCTCAGATCCTTCTGTAAGCGAAGGAAGAGGTTCATCACCTGCGCGCGGATGGAAAGATCCAATGCGCTAACCGGCTCGTCGCAGATCAGCACCCTCGGGTTCACCGCCAGCGATCTGGCAATGGCAACGCGCTGGCGCTGGCCACCAGAGAGTTCCCGCGTGTGACGGTCCTTGACTGCGTACGCCAGGCCGACCTGATCCAAGAGCTCCCTGGTGCGACGATTTCGCTCGTCCGGCGACTTGGTACCGTCGATGATCAGAGCCTCATCAATAGCCTCGCCGACCGTTTGACGATCGTTCAGACATGAATATGGATCCTGGAACACGTATTGAAGCGCCCGGCGGCTGTCGCGCAATGCGGCTCCGGAAAGTGCACTTAGATCCACACCGTCGAGCAACACCCGTCCGCTGCTTGCTTTCTCTAGTCCCACGATGGTTCGCCCGAGCGTCGACTTTCCGCAGCCGGACTCTCCGACCAGGCCGACGATTTCGCCTGGGTAAAGCTCGATCGAAACATCGTCGACCGCGTGGACATATTTGCCTCGCTGGACGCTTTTGAAGCGCGTCTGCAAGTTTTCGACTTTTAGAACAGGCGCGTGTGTCATGCGGCAGCCTTTCCTTGATTGACGACGGGGCACGCAACGGAGACTTTGCTGTCTACAGCTGGCGCCATTGGAGGGCGGCTGCGAGTGCATGCAGCCACCGCGAGTTCGCAGCGCGGTGCGAAAGCGCAGCCATTGATCGGCGCACCGAGCGTCGGCGGCACACCGGGCAGGCCTCGGAACTCGGAACCGATTGGGTCCTCCCGTCTTGGGATCGCATTGATGAGGCCCTGGGTGTAGGGGTGACGAGGGTTGACCAGGACCTTGTCTACCGGACCTCGTTCGGCGGCACGGGCCGCGTACATAACTACGATATTGTCCGCCGCCCCCGCGACCACACCCATATCATGGGTGATCAGCACCATGGCCATGTTGAGGCGCTGCTGCAGATCCTTGAGCAAGCGCAGTATCTGCGCCTGAACTGTCACGTCGAGGGCGGTTGTCGGCTCGTCGGCGATCAGGAGTTTCGGCTCCCCCGCAAGCGCAATGGCGATTACAGTACGCTGCCTCAGCCCGCCCGACAGTTCGTGCGGAAACTGCCGTAGCCGAGCGGACGGATCCGATATTCCCACAAGCTTGACGAGATCGAGTGCTCTCGCCTCTGCTGCGCGAGGGCTCATGTTGAGATGCAATTCCGCCATTTCGGCGATCTGCCGTCCGATGCGTCGCACAGGATTGAGGGCGCTCATCGGATCCTGGAAGATGAACCCGATGGACTTTCCGCGGAATCTTCGAATTTCGGGTTCGGAAAGGCCAATTAACTCCTGCCCCTCAAACCGCACCGACCCGGACAGGTTCGTTGTCACACCGGTTGGCATCAGCCCAAGCGGAGCGAAGTTCATCACTGTCTTGCCGCTGCCACTTTCGCCGACGATCGCAAGACACTCGCCTTGCCGGACCGAGTAGCTGACACCATCCACCGGACGCACCGCTGATTTGGAAGTCAGTAGATCGACCGTCAGGTTGTTGACGGACAGTAACGGTTCATTGTGCATCGATGCCCTCCTTTGCCCAGCCGGCGACCTCGATCCGGCGTGCCGCGAGCATGCGCCGGGTAAGTGGTTTGGGAATGCGGTTGAGTGCGATGGATTCTCCGAGCGTGTTGAAGCCGATAACCGCGGCGGTCAGCGCGAGCCCCGGCAAGAGAACCTGCCGCGGGTCGGACTCGAGATAGGGCAATGCGTCGACCAGCATCTGACCCCACTCGGGGGTGGGCGGCTGGATGCCTAAGCCGAGGAAGCTTAGTGTTGCGACAGCGAGTGCTGCCACGCCCGCGTCGGCGGTCGCATAGACCATCACCGCGCCGATCGTGCCGGGAAGGAGATGATTGAAATAGATACGCCAGGGGCTGGCGCCGAGCACGCGCAACGCCTCGATGTGAGGCTTGCTCATGATGCTGACGGCAACGGCGCGGCTGATGCGGCCGCTCATCGGCCACCAGGCGAGCGCCAGCGCCAGCACCATAGTCCAGTATCCCGGTCCAACAATGCCGATCACTGCTAAGGCGATGATCAGGCTCGGTATGGACAGGCCAACATCGACGACGCGCATCAAAAGGTCGTCGACCCAACCTCGATGATAGCCGGCAATGGTGCCCATCGCGATGCCGATCGTCATGGCTATGCCGAGAACCGAACCGACGCTCACCAGCGACGTGTTTGCCGCGATAATCAGCCGGCTGAACGTGTCACGTCCGAGATGGTCAGTCCCGAGCCAATGCGCCGCATTCGGTCCAAGGCCAGCCTCCAGCAGGTTCTGCGTGCTGGGGTCTTGAGGAGCCAGCCAGGGAGCGAATGTACCGAGGGCGACGAACAGGCCGATCGTGATCAATGCCGCCTTGGGCATTTTGCTCATCCGGGCCAAGATAGGGTTCAATTTCTTCATGATCAGCTCCATTGGCGCCTGATGCGAGGGTCGGTCAAAAGCACCGCAAGATCGACAATCAGGTTCACGAGGATGAAGAAGGTAAGGAAGATAAGCAGGCATGCCTGCACCACCATGAAGTCGCGAAAGCGCACACCCGCCAGGAAGTAATCGCCGAGGCCTTGCCAAGCGAAGAGCGGCTCGACGATGATCGCTGTGGCAGTCATCAATCCGACCTGGGTGCCGAGCGCGTTGATGAAGATCGGCGTGATGTTCGGCAACGCATCGCGGAACAAAATGGCAGTTCGGCTGAGGCCCTTGCTCTTCGCGGTCAGTACGAAGGGGCTTGCCATCGCCTCTTCCAACCCGACCCTCACGACGCGACTGAGTACCGCTGCGGGCAGAACGCTGACAGTGAGCCAAGGCAGGATCCAGCTTTGCGGACCGTCGAACCCGAACGATGGCAAGAGTTGGAAGGTGACGGAAAAGCCGTAGATCACCAACGCACCGACAAAGAACGTCGGTGTCGAGGCGCCGAGGAGCGCCAGACCGCGCGACACGCGGTCCGGCAGTTTGTAGGGCCAGAAGGCACCAAGGAACCCTAACGCCAAGCTGATCAGGGTCGCAATCGCAGCCCCTCCCGCAATAAGGGTACCAGTCACGGACATCCGGTTCGCCAGGTCCGCACTGACGTCCTGACCCGTTCTGTAGGAGATTCCGAAATCCCCACGAACGGCGTCGCCGAGCCAATCCACGTAGCGCATCAGCAGTGGCTTGTTCAGTCCTATCTCTTCGGCAACCTGTTCGACATAACCCGGTGTTGCGACCGCTCCGCGTAGCTCGGCGATGAGGACGGCAACGTTCCCGGGAGCCGAGACCACGAGCGTGAAGCAAACGAGGGATGCCAGCAACAGCAGGACCAGGGAATGCTTCAGCCGCTTGCTGATGAAGTGGATCAAGGCACCCTCCTCCTACACGGCCAGCACGATGTTTTCGTACGGCATGTCGTATTCGGTGACCGGGCTCGTGAAGCCCTGGACCCGCTTGGAATGCGCCCAGATGCTGGGAACGTAGATCAGCGGCGCAATCGCGTCGTTTTCGCGGAGCCAGTCGTAGACTTTCTGAACGGTTGGCTGGATCTGATCCCCCGTCGCCGCCGTGGCCGCGTTGATGAGCGGGTCCAGATTGGTGGGGTCGGTGACCAGCTTGCCTTCGACATCGTTGTGGAAAGTCGATAGGAAAAGGCCGACAATAGTGCCGAACGGATCGTAGGGAGCGCCATAGGTCAGGAAGAACCCAAGATCGTATTTACGCTCAAGCATGTCGGTGTGCTTGGAGGCGTGATCGACCGAGCGCACTACCAGATCGATGCCAATCTCCTTCATCTCGGACTGAATAACTTCGGCCACCACGCGTGACCCGGGCACGGCGTCCGGGCTGACGACCATTTCGAGCGTCAACGGCTTGCCGTTTTTCGATCGCACCCCTTCGCCCGTCCAACCCGCCTTCTCCAGAAGCGCCGCGGCAGCGGCAGCATCGCGGGCAGGCGGTTCATATTGCGTGCCCGCATATGGCAGTGCGCCCGAGAACAGGTTGCCGGCCGGTCGCGCATAGCCATGGTAAAGCGCCTGTGCGATGGCCGCGCGATCGATGCCGATACTGATGGCCTTGCGCACCTGCGGGTCCTTGAGCGCCTCGGCACGGTCAGGGTTGAAGCCCATTACCAACGTGACGTTGCCCGGATCGATGGCGACGTTGAAGCCGGCGGCCTCAGCTGCTTGGCTTCCTCCGGGGTCAACGGCGCGATCCAGAAGCCACCGACGAGATCGATCTCGCCGCTGCGCAGCGCCGCAACCCGAGATCGCGGATCGGGAATAACTTTCGCCTCCAGGCGTTCGTAGGAGGGCTTGTCGCCCCAGTAGCCATCGTAATGCTCAAAGACGCTCTGCGTGTCGTCCGCACTGATTTGGCGCCACGGTCCCGTCCCGACAGGCTCCTTGAACTTGCCGCCGGCGCCCACCGACTTAGGGCTGAGGAAGCGCGGCGGTCGAGTGTAGGAAAGCTCCTGCATGAGAGCTAGAACAGGTTCCTTGAAGTGAAGCGTGATGTGGTAGTCGTCGACTACCTCCAGCGACTGGAAGTGCTTCGAGCAGTTCATCCAGCTGAACTGGTCGAGCCCCATCCAGCGTTCGAGATTCCATTTGCACGCCGCAGCGTCGAACACGGTGCCGTCCTGGAACGTAACGCCTTGGCGCAGCGTGAGGTGCAGCGTCTTGCCGCCGTCCTCGATCTTCCAGTCGGTCGCCAGGCAAGGTTCGATCTGGCCGCCCCTGCCGTACTTCACCAGCGGTTCGAACATGAGATCCTGGATGGCCCAGATCGCATAGTGGCTTTGCGGATCGAGATTGCCAGCGGGTTTGGCAATGGCAACGCGCAAGATGCCGCTTGCCCCTTGTGCATATGCGAGTTTGGACAGCGCGATTTGCGCCATCACCAACCCCAGGGCACCGGATGCTCCCTGCAGGAAGGTACGCCTTTTCAGTGACATGTGTTGCTCCTCCTTTTTTGGTGTTCCCCGGCGCCGTGATCGTGTGATCGGCTTTAAGCGCCGTTTTTGTATAGACAATTGGACTGTTGCATGTATACAATTTTTCGTCAAGATTGTATTTAATTTTATGCCGACCAGAAGCACCAAGGCGTCTGAAATGCCTGGAAACCATGATAAAAAACTTATCCGAGATCATAGGTCTGCGCCGCATTCTGAGGCTATGCAGCGCATACACGCCAATACCGAGCGTCATACGAGCGTGAAATCTCTTGCCAAACGGGATTCAATCATGTTGCTTTTTCGTATACAACTGTAGGAATAAATGCTAATCAAACTGATCAATCCAAACACGACCTCTGCCATGACGGAATTAATGGGTGAGGCCGCCTGTGCGGTCGCGGCGCCCGGCAGCGAAATTGTCCTTGCGACATCCCGTTCGGGAGCTGCTTCAATCGAGGGGCATTACGACGAAGCTTTGAGTGTGGTGGGCGTCATCGATGAGATGCGGCAAGGAAAGCCGGCCGATGCGTATGTGATCGGTTGTTTTGGCGATCCCGGATTGCTAGCCGCCCGTGAAATCACTGCGGCCCCTGTGCTGGGGATCGCTGAAGCTGCAATGCGCGCCGCAACATTTGTGGCGACCAGCTTCTCGATCGTGACCACGCTCGAGCGTACCAGGATCATATCCGAGCACCTGGTTCGCAGTTACGGGATGCAGAACCATTGCCGACGGGTGCGAGCCACCGATGTGCCAGTGCTCGAACTCGAAAGGTCGGATTCAAAAGCACGCGCCATCATTTTGGCCGAGTGCGAGAAGGCCATTGTTGAAGACCATTCGGAAGCGATCGTCCTAGGTTGCGCTGGCATGTCAAATCTGACGACGTTCCTGCAGGATAGGCTGGGTGTGCCGGTCATTGATGGCGTAGCCGCAGCGGTAAAGTTTGCAGAGGCGGTTGTGGGGATGGGACTACGCACCTCAAAAGTCGGCGACTTGGCCTATCCTCTGCCAAAACCCTATGTCGGAAAACTGGCGGACTATGCGCCGTCGGCCCTGAAACTGAGCGACGATCGGCAATTCGCCGGGCGCCCTGCAGCCGATCGGAGATAGCCATGGATTTCGATTTTGCCGAGCTACCAGAAAAGGATCGTTACCGCCTTTTGTGCAGTTTCGTTGGGCCACGACCAATTGCGCTTGTCACGACCATCGATGAGCACGGCCGCAACAACGCCGCCCCGATGAGCTTCTTCAACGTATTCTCGCACGATCCGGCGTTGCTCATTCTGGGCATGCAGACCCGCCCCGACGGCACCTCCAAGGATACGGTGACCAATATCCGCAGGTCGGGTGAGTTCGTTGTCCATATGGTCGACTTGGCGATCGCCAACGAGATGATCGTCACTGGTATAAATTTTCCCAGCGACATTGACGAGATCGCGTTCTCCGGACTGACTAGCATGCCATCAATCAAGGTGGCGGCTCCCCGAATTAAGGAGTCACCCTGCGCCATGGAATGCCGGGTATCGCAAATCCTTGATTATGGCCGCCGTACCATCGTCATCGGCGAAGTTGTGCAGATGTCTGTTCGGGACGAGTGTCTGGATGAGCGGGGCCGCTATGTCCTTCCAGAGGTCTACCAGCCGATCGCTCGTCTGCATGCCGATAACTATATCGTCGCCGACAAGCAGTTTGTGCTGCAGAAGCCGGCGGAGCTGGTCTACCACGACATCGCCGCGGGTTATGGCGAACCAGAGGAAAAGGCGGACACATCAAGCCGCGGCCCCTAATCCGAGGGCGTTTAAAGACGTCAGGCCTTTCGCCGGTGCGCCGGCCGACTTACAGGGAAGCCGAAAACGCCAGGGTGGGTTCGCTTTCCACTACTCACCTATTGGCGCCGTTCTGATCGACAGCTCATTTGCCATGATGGAGCTCGCGACGACTGGCTTTCCGAGCGACTTTGAAGCCGGAAGCACCAGCCTGACGAATTGTTGCGTCCGGAAATAAAGAGAATGTAGAGCCGGTTGATTTGCGCTGGGCTGCGTTCCTCGGAGATCTTCTCGGCATCTGTCCGGGCGAAGAAATCCTGCTGAAACTCGTCTGGATCAATGTCGGGTAACGCCCCGCCGACCGATGCTGTGGAGAAGATGATGGTGCCGGCCGGGAGTCCCCATCCACTTTGGTGGTCAGCCACACCCGCACCGACTCCGGTCGAAGCATCATGGCCGCATGGATCTTGCGGTTCACGGGACTAAAAGCGAGCTGTTTGGTTGAGGTATCCTCTCCAGGGGGATAGGAGGAGGTATGACAGTACATAGACACGAAACCCACCCCGAGATCGTCAAGCGGCTGAAGCGGGCCGAAGGACATTTGAAAAGCGTGATCGCCATGATCGAGTCCCTCAGACCCTGTCTGGACATTGCCCAGCAGCTCCACGCGGTGGAGAAGGCGATCACGCAGGCGAAACGGACACTGATCCAGGACCATCTGGACCACTGTCTCGAAGAAACAATCGGCGCTCTTCCGCGCGACCAGCGCCAGTCGATCGACGAGTTCAAGTCGATCACTAAGTACCTTTAGGAGGCCCCTCGTGCTTGGCGTCTTGCGGAATCGCACCTACCGCCATCTATTCCTGGCTCAGGTGATCGCCCTCATCGGAACCGGCCTTGCCACCGTCGCGCTTGGGCTTCTCGCCTATGATCTTGCTGGACCCGATGCCGGAGCGGTGCTCGGCACGGCGCTCGCCATCAAGATGATCGCCTATGTCGGCGTGGCACCCGTCGCGGCCGCTTTCGCTGAACGGCTTCCTCGACGTGCGATGCTCGTCTGCCTCGACCTTGTCCGTGCAGCGATCGCGCTGATGCTGCCGTTCGTGAGCGAGGTCTGGCAGGTCTATATCCTAATATTCGTTCTGCAATCCGCGTCTGCCGCCTTCACGCCGACCTTCCAGGCCACGATTCCGGACGTCTTGTCCGACGAGAAGGAATATACCCGCGCCCTGTCGCTCTCGCGCGTTGCCTATGATCTCGAAAGCGTCGCTAGCCCGATGCTGGCGGCGGCGCTTCTGACGGTGGTCAGCTTCCATAGCCTATTCGCGGGAACGGTAATTGGCTTCCTCGCCTCGGCGGCCTTGGTTGTCTCGGTCATTTTGCCGGGTCCAAAGGCGGCAGAACACCGCGGCATTTATGAACGGACAACGCGTGGCCTACGGATCTATCTCGCCACACCGCGGCTGCGCGGCCTCTTCGCCCTCAACCTCGCGGTCGCAGCGGCCGGATCGATGGTTATCGTCAACACCGTGGTGCTGGTCCAGGCGGAATTCGGCCTCGCCCAGCGTGATACCGCCCTCGCGCTCGCGGCCTTTGGTGGCGGCTCGATGATCGCCGCGCTCCTGCTGCCGCGTCTTCTCGAAAAAACACCCGATCGAACCGCCATGCTGGTGGGCTCCGCCACTCTCGTCGCCGGGCTATTCATCGGAGTCTTCGTGCCGAGCTTTGCTCTGCTGCTGCCGCTGTGGTTGGCGATCGGCCTCGGCTACTCTCTGGCACAGACGCCATCCGGGAGACTCCTGCGCCGTTCGTCGCACCCTGAGGACAGACCCGCGCTCTTTGCCGCACAATTCGCCTTGTCACATGCCTGCTGGCTGATCACCTATCCGCTGGCCGGATGGCTTGGCGCTACTATCGGCTTGCCGGCTACTTTTGCAGCACTCGGAGCGACAGCCGCGGCCGCGGCTTTCATCGCGATGCGGCTCTGGGCGGCGCATGATCCAGACGAGATTGAGCACGTTCACGAGTCACTTGCCGAGGACCACTCGCACCTCGTCGGTGCTGAGCCTGTCGTCAATGGCCATCGGCACAGCCATGTCTATGTCATCGACAGCCATCATCCCGAATGGCCATCGAAGGCATGAAGCACGTGAAAGATGCAACGACGCGCGCGGCCATTATATGACCGATCTCGCCGTCTATGCCGGGCTGTTCCTGGTGGCATTCGCCGCCGCGACGATCCTGCCTATGCAGTCGGAAGCGGTCCTCGCAGGACTTCTCCTGACCGACGACTATCCGCTCGCGACACTGATCGGCGTGGCGAGCATTGGAAATGTGCTCGGGTCGACTGTCAATTGGCTGCTTGGCCGCGGCGTCGAACACTTCCGCGATAGCTGCTGGTTTCCGGTAAGCCGGGCGACGCTCGATCGCGCTGGGAAGTGGTATAGACGGTATGGCCAATGGTCGTTGCTCCTGAGCTGGATGCCAGTAATCGGCGATCCGCTCACCATTGCGGCGGGCATCATGAGGGAGCCCCTGGCGCGCTTCCTGATTCTGGTTTCAATCGCCAAGTTCGGACGTTATCTGGCGGTGGCTGCCATTACTTTGAACTGGGCATAAAGGCATTGCTGCAAGCGATCGTAGACATCCAGCGGGACATCTATCTCGCCTTCGCCGAACATATCAAAACCTTCGCGAGCGGCGGCGGCTGGACGGCTTTCCTCGCCTTCCTACCTATGGGAATCCTCTTCGGCGCGGTGCATGCGATGACGCCCGGCCACAGCAAGGCTGTGCTTGCCACTTACCTGACCGGAGCGTCGGCGGGCATGAGGCGCGGGCTGATGGTCTCCTTGGCACTTTCTGCCACGCACGTGACGATGGCCGTGATCATAGCCTTGTTCTCGCTGCCGCTCGTATCGGTCATGCTCGGGAGCGCCGGCTCGGCGCCGCTGCTCGAGGACCTCAGTCGGGGGCTGCTCGGCATCATCGGAACGTGGATGCTGTGGAGTGCCTTCTTCCGTCCGCCACATGTGCACGGCGAAGGAGAAGGTGTCGCCGTCGGTTTCATGGCCGGCCTGATCCCCTGCCCCTTAACGCTGTTCGTCATGACCTTCGCTATGTCACGCGGCGTGCCCGAGGCGGGGATCATGTTCGCCCTCGTCATGATGACGGGGGTGGCCCTCACCCTCTCCAGCGTGGCGCTCGCGGCCGTCTTCTTCCGGACGCGGATCGAGAACCTACTAGCGACCCGGCATGCTCTGCTGGCCAAGATCTCGAAGGTTGTCGAGGCCTTCACAGGTCTGATTCTGGTGATCATCGCAATACGAGAGATCTTCATTCGTTGAAGATACTTCGTCGCCTGTCAAAACCCGAAGCCTTAACTTTACGGGGAGGGCCAGTACGAATCGCTGTGGCAACGGGAGGCACCCAGCAGGATCCGTTCACGTGGCATCGCCTCCTCGCTCAGCCCGACAGGCCTCCCTCACGGCTCGCTCAGCCTGCGCGTTTCCTCTCCTCCATCGCGGGCTCCTACGCGATTGGATTTCTTGCTATGATTCCGGCGGGGCGTCGGAGCGCGGAAGGGCAGTTGGATGAACGAGGCGAGCGACAGTTCCGGCGCGGCGGTGCGGCCGCCGATTGTTTGGGCGCTGGCTGCCGTGTCGGGGCTGGTGATCGACTGGCTCTACCCGCTGCCGTTCCTGCCGGCGGCCATGCCGGCCGGTTGGCTCGGCGCCATCGTGTTCGTCGTTGGCCTGGCGCTGCTGATCTGGGCGGCGACGACCTTCCGCCGGGCGGGTACGCATATCCACACCGTCCAGCCGACGACGACGATCGTCGAAGAGGGACCTTACCGCTACAGCCGCAACCCGATCTACATCGGCATGTTTCTCGGCCTGATCGGCCTCGCCGTCGGCTTCGACAGCCTGTGGCTCCTCATCCTGCTGCTGCCGTTCTATCTCGTCATCCGCTACGGTGTGGTCGCCCCCGAGGAAGCCTATCTCGAGCGCAAGTTCGGCGACGTCTACCGCGCCTACAAGACCCGCGTCCGCCGCTGGCTGTAGAGGCGCAAAGAAGGTGTCCGCACTCCCGGCCGAGGTAACGCGCCCTCGATCCTTGCCCGGCTGGGCGTTTTAGCCAATCGACACAGGTCCAGCACGACAGCTGCCAGTCAATCCCTTCCCATGGCATCGCCAGTTGCGCCGCCGTCAGCCGTGCCGTTCCATTGGCGACCGATGGCCATGGAAGGCGGCCTTTCTCCAGGACAACCGGCACCCTCGGCCTGGTCGATGATCAACTCCTGCCTCTCGCGATCCTGTCCTTAGCGAGCTGACGCGCAGATAGACCCGAGCAATGCGCATGGGCACTCCCCTCTTGTTGAGGACGGCGGTTTGGTGTGTCACTCAGCATGCCCCTGCGAGTGACAAAGGGCATAGGCACGACCTCAACAGCCGTATCGAGCCATCGCAGCGGCCGTTGTTCGCCGGTTGCGTCAGCATTCCTCCGGCGGCTTCAGCTGCCGGAACTGCATCAGCAAGAGAAGATCGTAGACAATCTTCAATGCACCGCAGATGAGCAGCGGCCATGCTCGGGATGAGGCGGCGAAGAGAGCGCCCGCCAAGGCAGGACTGGCCGAGGCGGCAAGACTACGCGGAACCGATGTGAAGCTTGCAGCGGCTGCCCGCTCCGCCTCGGTGACGACGGCCATCACGTAGGACGAGCGAGTCGGCACGTCCATCTGCGACAGTGCGGCCCGGACAAGCAGAAAGAAAAGCGCGAGCGGCAGTGTGGGCGCAAGTGCTGCCAGGATCAGAGCGATGCTGGACGGTATGTGTGTGAACACCATCGTGTTGATCAGACCGATGCGTCGCGATAGCCATGCGGCCACAGGAAACGAGAGCGCCGACAGCACGCCCGACCAGAAGAAGAAAACACCGGCCTCTGAAAGTGAAAGGCCAAATCGCTCGAAAAGCCAAAGGGCGAGCAGTGATTGGACAACGAAGCCGCCGGCGAAGGCATCGAGACTGAACAGGGCGGCCAGCTTGAAAACGATATGGCGCGACGGGCCGAGCGCAGCCGTTGCGCCCGCATCTGGCGCCGGGCGGCGAGCGATGCGCGCGTAGAGCAAGCCGCCGAGCAGCCCCAGAAGCGCGTAAAGGACGAACATGGCCCTGATGCCGCCAAGGCGGTCGAGGCCTACCGGGGCCAAAAGATCAGGCACTGCTGCAGCGAGTCCACCAATGGCGCCCGCGAAGGCGCCCACGAGGCTGTAGCGCGCGAACATCCTGGTTCGCTCACGCTCCGTGACTTCGCGTGTGAGCACGGCGTGCTCCAGTGGCACGAACACGCTAACACTGCCGGCCGAGGGGTTGATCGTCCCGGCAAACGCGATGACCAGAAGCAGCGCGTAATCGTGGACAACGGCAAAGGCCACACCCGTCGCGATCATCAAACTCGCGCCAGCGAGCAGAAGCTGGCGATGATCGTGCCGGGCCCCAAGGAAGCCGACACATATTGTCAGCAGCGCGGAGCCGAGGAGCGATGCGGTCGCGATGACACCGACCTCAAGGGGAGTAAATCCGAGGGCGAGCAGATAGACCGGCAACAGCACGGCCACGAAGCCGTCGCCAATGTCGCGCAGGGCGCGCGCAGCGAAAAGGAAAATTGCCGGGTGAATCCGCAGCACCGGTCTGGTCTCTCGATCGTTGGCCGCTAGCATCAGCCTCATGGCTTTTGCCGACCCTACGCACAGCTGAAGTCGAGATATGATGCCGGAACGGAGCGTCGGTTGCCACTAGCCGCAAGACATTTCACCCTTGCGCCCACCGAGTCGTGGTTCGGCGCAGTGGCGACTAGGCGCAATTTATCGACGTATATCCAGAGGTGATTAGGCTCCTGTATTTCCTTCGAGTCGAGCCGCTTGACAGCATCGGGCAAAGAGCGGAAAACAGCGCGCATGGGGTTGCGATCACCCCACGAGGCGACAGCCGAAGCATCGCGTCCACTCAACCGCTCAGCACGGAGGACGCGTCATGTCTTCACTTCTTGAAATTTCCCCCGAGAAACTTGCCCGCCTTATCGGCACGCCCAAATGCCCGGCGCTCATCGACGTGCGGATAAACGAGGACTTCGACGCCGATCCGCGCCTGATACCCGGCTCGATGCGGCGCGATTATCGCAACGTGCAGGAGTGGATTGCCGGACTCGATTCGGATTCCGCAGTCGTGATCTGTCATCGCGGCAAGAAGCTCAGCTACGGTGTTGCCGCCTGGCTTCGCCACTATGGCATTGCCGCCGACGTGCTCGAAGGCGGCTTCGAAGCCTGGGCAGACAGCGGCTTTCCGGCCGTACCCGCCTCCGCGATACCGGAGCGAGATGTGGGCGGACGTACCGTCTGGGTGACGCGGGCACGGCCGAAGATCGACCGGATCGCCTGCCCGTGGCTGATCCGCCGCTTCGTCGACCCGCAGGCTGTCTTCCTCTTCGTGTCGCCGTCCGAGGTCGAGCTGGTCGGCGATCGTTTCGCCGCGACCCCGTTCGACATCGACGCCCCGATCCGCTGGAGCCATCGTGGCGAGCTTTGCACCTTCGACGTCATGGTCGAGGAATTCGGCCTCTCGACCGATCCGCTGCTGCGGCTGGCGACGATCGTGCGCGGCGCCGACACTTCCCGCCTCGATCTCTCTCCGCAAGCGCCCGGTCTTTTGGCGGCATCGCTCGGCCTGTCGCGCATGTATGCCGACGACCTCGAGCAACTGGAGGCGGGGATGCTGCTCTACGACGCCTTTTACCGCTGGTGCCGGGATGCTACCGACGAAACGCACAACTGGCCGTCGCCGAAGAAGGATTCGTGAATGACCGAGATTGCAAACAAGGCCGCGCCGGATACGGCGCGGCAAGAGTACGGTCACGGCATTCCCTTCGGTGAGGCCGTCCGCGTCTGGGCGAGGATCGCGGCCCTGAGCTTCGGCGGCCCGGCCGGGCAGATCGCTGTGATGCACCGCATCCTCGTCGACGAGAAACGCTGGATCGGAGAACATCGCTTTCTGCACGCGTTGAACTATTGCATGCTGCTGCCAGGACCCGAGGCGCAGCAACTTGCCGTCTATATCGGCTGGCTCCTGCACCGCACCGCCGGCGGCCTCGTCGCCGGCACTCTGTTCGTGCTGCCGGGCTTCCTCGCCATCCTCGGCCTGAGCTATATCTACGCCGCCTTCGGCAATGTCACGGTCATCGAAGGACTGTTCTTCGGTCTGAAGGCCGCGGTGCTCGCCGTCGTCGTGCACGCCGTCTTCCGGATCGGCGGCAAGGCGCTCAAGAACCGGCTGATGATCGGCATCGCGGCAGCCGCCTTCATCGCCATCTTCTTCTTCCGCGTCCCCTTCCCGCTGATCATCCTGGCGGCGGGCATCCTCGGCTACATCGGCGGCCGCTTCGGTTCGCCGCTTTTCCGGATCGGCGGCGGTCACAAGGCGGGGACCGGTCCGGTTCTCAAGGACGAAGATTCGTTGCTTGGAGAGGAAACCCCGGCCCATGCCCGTCCAAACCTCGCCTGGTCGCTCCGGGTCTCCGCGGTGTTCTTGGCGCTCTGGTTCGTCCCGCTGGCGCTGCTCACTCTGTTCTTGGGCGTTGACAACGTCTTCACCCAGATCGGGCTGTTCTTCAGCCAAATGGCGGTCGTCACCTTTGGCGGTGCCTACGCAGTCCTCGCCTATGTCGCCCAGGAGGCGGTTCAGCACTATGGCTGGCTAAAGCCCGGCGAGATGCTCGATGGTCTCGGCATGGCCGAAACCACACCGGGGCCGCTGATCATGGTCGTGCAGTTCGTTGGTTTCATGGGGGCCTACCGTGATCCGGGATCGCTGAACCCGATGACGGCGGCGACGCTTGCGGCGATCCTGACGACCTGGGTAACCTTCGTCCCCTGCTTCCTTTGGATTTTCCTCGGAGCACCCTTCATCGAGAGGCTGCGGAACAACGTGGCGCTGACCGGCGCGATGTCGGCGATCACCGCCGCCGTCGTCGGGGTGATCCTCAACCTCGCTGTCTGGTTCGGCCTGCACACGCTGTTTTCGGAGGTTATGACATGGGGGCTCGGATGGTTTGCGCTCGACGTCCCCGATCCGACCTCACTGGTGTTGCCATCGCTGGTGCTGACAGCGGCGGCCGCGATCGCAATCTTCCGCTATCACGCTTCGATCATCGCGACACTGCTTGCCTGCGCTGTTGCTGGTATGATCTGGACGCTCGCAGGCGTGTGACCGCTGGCTTTGCGAGATCATCCCTATGGTCATCGTCGCACTCTTCGAGACCAAAGCGCGACCGTGGCGAAGCGTCGCGCATCGCTTTTGTCCGCCGCCTCTGGCGCGAATCGAGATCCGCGGGTCTCTCCGGTCTCTGCTTACCTTGGATACCGCGGCCTACCGCCGCTCACGGGCGATCAGGTCCCTGTATTCCGCTTCCATCCGTGTTGCCCCTTCGGCGGCGAGCACGTGCCGGCATTGATCGCTCGTTTCTCGCAATCGAAAATGATCCCGGAGCCTTGGAGCCGAGCCGACCGCGATCTTCCGGATCCGTCTTGACCGTTATGATGGTGATCGGCGCAAGTTGGCGCTCGGGCCGTCACGGAGGCGAGTTATCAAGCTGCTCGATGGAGGAGAGAATGGCGCGATGTCGCGCGAAGAGTTGCCGGGCGATGGCGCAAGAGGAACAAAATCCTTCCGTTGCTCCAAACTGTGCGCCGCAGAGCTCCGCAAACCCTCTTGCCGCCGCTGAGGCGACCGGCAAGCCGCGTACCATGCAGAGCGAGTACGATTTGTAGGAGTAGCAGCCTGAGCTATGCCTCCTCTAGCCATTTGCTCAGACCATCAGGTACTACTTTCTAAGCACTGGCATGCACACGGACGCGATTGGCAGCGATGGCAAGCCGGGCTGCTGCAAGCTCTCCGTTCTTCACTGCTTCGCCAACACCGTCGCACAACTCTTCGAGATCGAGGCCTCCGGCAACTAGCAACAGGTCCGCGCCAGCATTCAACGAAGCAACCGCAGTGTCTAGCAACGTCCGCTGACGCATCGTAGCTGGTGCATCAAGGTCGTCAGTAACGATCAGGCCATCAAATCCAAAATCACGACGTAGCATGCTGATTATTGGCTCGGATGTGCATGCCGCATTTTCCGGATCGATCGTGATGACCGGTGCGGGTCCCACCATGATCGCTTTTGTGCCGGCTTTGATAGCCGCATGAAAAGGCTCGGCGTTCGAAAGAATTTTGTCGCGGGAGGTGTTAAGTGACACATCGACCAGCGCTGGATCGGCCTCCAAATGATTGAAGCCGGGAAAGTGCTTCGTGGTTGCGATGATCCCGGCGCGCTGCACCCCGCGTATATACGCGGCAACGAGGCGGCTGACCTCTTCCTTGTCGGTACCGAGTGTGCGGCCCGCGAGCCATGGATTTTGCCCGTCAACAACATCGGCGATCGGAGCAAGGTACATCGTCACGCCTAGCGCTCTGGCCGCCTTTGCGTTTTCAAAGCATCTGCGCTCCACTTCGACAAGCGAGAGCGATCTCGCTTCAACGAGACTTGGTAGCGGCGGCACTAGTCGCTCGAGCCGCCGAATTCCTGCCATCTCCTCATCGACCGCAACGATGAGGCGTGGTCTGGCAACTCTCAACCTCGAAATCTTCTCGATAAGCAGCGACGCGTTTTCCTTCAGCAGGCGTTCTTTGGACATCCTCCTGGCGACATACTCACTTCGCGATTCTCCAATCAGGATTGAGCAGCCGCCGTTGAGTAAAAAGGGTTCCATGACGTCGTAGAAATCCAGCGAGTCGAACGCCGGAAGGAAAACAGCCCGTGCATCACGCTCAATCGTCATTTCCTGCTCCCTCGGAATGTAATGCTACGTCACGGCACCAGCTCAGGCCTGCTCCGCGGCCGCGGTCATCATCGATGCCGCAGGTGCCCGGCGCACTGCCTCTCTAAACCGACTCCTTCAGGTGATCCGCAGCCTTCTCGCCGATCATGATGCAGACCGCATTGGGATTTCCGGAGATGAGCGTAGGCATGATCGAAGCATCGGCCACCCGAAGCCCTGTGACGCCGCGAACTCGAAGCTGCGGATCGACGACCGCCATTTCATCCTGCCCAATGCGGCAGGTGCCAGCGGGATGCAATGCGGCGTGAGCCTCGCGTTGGCAGAAGTCTCGTAGCTCCTGACGCGAAGACGTAGCAGCGGGAATATGCCGTCGAGCGAGGTACCGACGGATCGCGGGCTGATCCATGATGTCCATGGCAAACATGGTGCCGTCCGTCAAAGCCTCCAAGTCATGCGGGTCGGCGAAGTAGTTTGGCGTGACACGCGGAGGCTCGATCGGATTGATGCTGTTGAGACTTATGTTGCCCCTCGATCGGGGTCGTATCTGTCCGAGATTGATCGTGCAACCGTTGCCTCCCGGTACAGTGTCCACTCCTTCCTCTATTCCGGCCCCCACCACCATGAAGTATTGGATGTCCGGAACCGGTTCGTCTTTATTGCCCCACCAGAATGCGCCACCTTCAATCAGGTTTGACGATGCTGGCCCTCCCCTGAACAGAAGATAATTCAGGCCTGCAAGCGCCTTCCAATGCAGCTTCTTGTATTTGTCGTAACTGTGGGGACCAGCAAGTTGGTAGATGAGCGAAATCTCGATGTGATCCTGGAGATTCTGGCCTACACCGGGGAGATCGGCGTGCACTTTGATGCCGTGCTTCTCGAGATGTTGAGCAGGTCCAATGCCGGACAACATCAGCAGCTTCGGGGAGTTTATGGCTCCGGCCGATAGGATGACCTCCCGGTCGGCGCGCAAGATCTGGGTTCGCCTACCTTTCACGTATTCGACGCCGACTGCCCTTCCCTTTTCGATAATGACTCGTGTGACGCGGGCGCCGGTCTCGACCCGCAAGTTACGTCTCTTGCGCGCCGGTCTGATGTAGGCGACAGCAGCGCTGCTGCGCCTGCCATTCCTCGCGGTAATCTGATACAGGCCACAACCCGCTTGGTTGCCGGAATTGAAGTCCGGGTTGTAGGGTAGACCTGCCTGCTGGCAGGCCAGCAGCCATGCTCGCGTCAAGGGATGAATATATTCGATATCTGAAACGCCGAGGGGACCGCCGACTGCGTGGCTCTCATTGCAAAAGCGGTTGTTATCCTCAGCCTTCAGGAAATAGGGAAGAACATCACCATAGCTCCAGCCTGTCGCGCCAAGCTCTACCCATCGATCGTAGTCGGAGGGAACGCCCCTGATGTAAATCATAGCGTTGACGGAGCTCCCTCCTCCGAGAACGCTTGCCTGCACCATTGTCGGGGCTTCGGATCGATCCTGTTCCGGTCTTGGGATCCATGGCATGCGCCTCAGCAAAGAACCCTGTGCGGTCTTGTAGTAGGCGCCAGGTATGTGAATGTAAGGATTTATGTCTCGCGGCCCCTCTTCCAAAAGGACGACCGACTTATCGGGATCTTCGGACAGGCGAGAGGCAACCACGCACCCGGTGGAACCGCCGCCAATGACGATGTAGTCAACCATTAGGTCCTCCCCGACCGTCGAACTTACGACCGTGCCTTGATCGCGTGCCCCGCCTTGATGGCGAGTGCCGCGATCGTCAGAGCCGGATTGACCGCAGCAGATGTCGGCAGCACCGAAGCATCGGTCACATAGAGATTGTCGAGATCATGTGTCCGGCAGTCGAGGGACACGACAGAGCTCTGAGGGTCATCGCCCAGCCTTGCCGTGCCGCACTGGTGTGAGGTCGTTTTGCGGCCGAAAGTGCGTGTCAGCACGATGGGAAAGCCGGCCCTGCGCATGACGTCGCGGGTTCTTTTGATCAGCGTTTCATGGGCACGCATGTTGGAGCGCACCCAATGCATCACGATCTTGCCGTCCCGCACCATGACGCGGCTCTCGGGATTCGGAAGGTCCTCGCTCGTGAGGAACCATCCATAGGCATAACGCGCCATGAGCCCTGCCATCCATGCGGGCACCGTCGGCGTTTGGGCCTTCAGGATATTGCCGGTGATATGGCCGAGCAGTTGAACATTGCCCAACGGGAAGCCTGTGTCCGGATCCTTGTTGTAGAAGTCGTTGAAGGCCAAGGTCTTCTGATAGACGGCGGTGTTGCGAGACCTTGGGTCGATCGTCAGCATCGCGGTCGTGTTGTGATTCATGAAGTTGCGGCCAAGCTGATCGGAGCTGTTGGCAAGACCCCGAGGATGCGCGTCATTGGCCGACCTCAGCAGTAGCGCGGCGGACTGAACCGCGCCGGCAGCGACTGCGAAAATGTCGGCGCCGATCCGCTGCTCTCCACCGTCTTTGATGAACACTGCGGCCGTCACCTTCGTGCCGGACGGATCCGTTTCCAGCCGCACCACATTGGCGCCCGTGATGACACTTACGTTCGGGTGCGCCAAGGCGCTAGCAAGCGGGCCGACCTCCGCGTCGATCTTGCCACGTCCGGTATTCGGGAACGCATCCCAACCCGTCTTCGCCCGTCGGAGCCATTCCTCGATATCGATCGCCAACGGCAGGCTTGCCGGGTGGACGCCGGCCTTGCGCAACCTGTCACGTACTGCGGCAATGGCCGGCTCATCGGGAACAGCCGGGAAGCGGTAGGGATGCGATCGGGGCGGCTCCGTCGGATCCTGCTCGGCCGTACCGCGGACGCTGTAGACTTCCTCCGCCCTCTCGTACCAAGGCTCGATGTCGGCGTAGCTCAGCGGCCAGCCAGGCGACCTGCCGTCCATGTGCGGCCGCGGCTCAAAGTCCTCGGCCCGGTAGCGGTACATCACCGCCCCGAAGAACTTCGAATTGCCCCCGACGTAGTAGTAGTTGCCCGGCAAGAACGACTCGCCATCGGTACCCACCCATTCTTCAGTCGACCTGTAGAAGCCCTTCTGGAAAATCGCCACGTCGTCCCGAGCCTCGGGCGTGTCCTTGAGATACTCCCCGCGCTCGAGAATGACGATGCGCTTTCCGCAGCCCGCAAGACTGTAGGCGAGAGAGCTGCCGCCGATGCCCGACCCGATTATGACGATGTCCGCTACCTGCTGCATGGAATATCCTGTCAATTGATCAGTTTTTCGCTGTCCGGATCGAAGAGAACGACTTTCGAGGTTTCGACGGCGAGCGTCGCCGAGGTGCGTGCACTAACCTGCTTAGGCGGCAATCGGGCCGTGACCTCCACGCCGCCAAGCTGGAACACGGCAAGCGTATCGGGGCCGGTGGGCTCCACCACATCAACGTCTACGGAGATTGCACCCTGGGTCTGCCCATTTCCGACACTGAACATTTCGGGCCGGATGCCGATGAGGACTTTGCCGTTGGCGTATTTGGACGCGGCCTGGCTGGACAGATTGATTCCTGGAATGCGCGCAGCCTGCCGGTTCGCGACTTCGATGACGGCGGTTGCGGACCCGCCCTCGATTTCGATCTTGCCTGGAATGATGTTCATGGAAGGCGAACCGACGAACCTGGCGACGTAAACGTTCGCCGGTCGGTCGTACACCGTCTGGGGTTCGTCGAGCTGCTGGACCACGCCGCCCTTCATGACAGCGACGCGGGTCGCCAGCGTCATCGCTTCGATCTGGTCGTGCGTTACGTAGACGATTGTCGTGCCGAGCCGCGCGTGCAAGCGCTTTATCTCCGTGCGCATGTCGACACGCAGCTTCGCGTCGAGGTTCGACAACGGCTCATCGAACAGGAATAGCTTGGGTTGGCGCACGATGGCGCGTCCCATTGCAACACGTTGGCGCTGACCACCCGACAGTTGCGACGGTTTGCGATCGAGCAGATGCGCGATCTGCAATAGGTCCGCGGCAGCGCGAACGGCCTTCTCGCGATGAGCTGGCGGTATGCCGCGGATCTTCATGCCGAACTCGATGTTCTGTCGAACGGTCATCGTCGGATAAAGCGCGTAGGACTGGAAGACCATCGCGATGTCGCGATCTTTCGGCGACAGCTCGTTCACCACCTTGCCGGCAATCCGGACCTCTCCGCCTGAGATGTTTTCCAGACCGGCAATCATGTTCAGAAGGGTGGACTTGCCACATCCGGACGGACCAAGAAGGACAAGGAAGTCTCCCGTTCCGATTGAGATGCTCACTTCCTTGAGGACTTCGAGGTTACCGTAGGTCTTGCGAACGCGATCGATTTCAAGAGTGGACATTGGATCAGCCTTTCACAGCGCCGGCCGTCAGTCCGCGGACGAAGTAGCGTCCTGCGACGATGTAGACCAAGAGAGTGGGGATGGCGGCGATCATGGCTGCGGCCATGTCGACGTTGTACTGTTTGCGCCCGGTGGTCACGTTGACGATGTTGTTCAGCGCGACCGTTATCGGGCTGTTGCCACCGGATGTGAACGAAACGCCGAACAGGAAGTCGTTCCAGATCTGCGTGAACTGCCAGATACAGGAGACAACGATGATCGGAATCGATGTGGGCAGAATGACACTCCAGAAGATCCTGAAGAAACCTGCTCCATCCACCATGGCGGCCTTGGTGAGCTCGTCCGGCAATGAGACGAAGTAGTTGCGGAAAAACAACGTCGTAAAGCATATGCCGTAGGCGACATGGACGAATATGAGGCCGGGAATGCTGCCTGCGAGACCGAGCAGGCCGAGGGTGCGTGCCATCGGAATCAGGATCGCCTGATACGGCAGGAAGCATCCGAAGAGCAGCAAGCCGAAAACGAAGTTCGCACCCGGAAACCGCCACTTCGTCAGGATGTAGCCGTTGATGGCCCCGATGGCGGTCGAAAGGACGACGGCCGGAATCACCATGAGCAGCGAGTTCACGAAATAGGGCTTCAGACCGGTGCATTCCGTGCCGATGCAGGCCTGTGACCAGGCTGCACGCCAAGCGTCAAGGGTGACGGTTTGCGGCAGGCCGATGAAGGAGCCGCCGTAGATTTCATCGAGCGGCTTGAGCGATGTCACGACCATAACCCATAGGGGCATCAGGTAGAGAATTGCCATGACACCGAGCGGGCCATAGATGAACAGACGACCTAGACGCATCCGATTTTTCTGCGAGAGGGCGTCACCAATTTGTGTCTGCTGCGAGAGGGCGTTAGCCATTGTTGCGCTCCCGAAGTTCGGAATAGAGGTAGGGAATGATGATTGCCGCGACGGTCATGAGCATCATGATGGCGCTCGCCGCCCCGACCCCCATCTGGTTTCTGCGGAACGTCGCCGAGAACATGAACGTCGACGGAAGTTCCGTTGCGGATCCGGGGCCCCCGTTGGTCAGCGCCAGCACGAGGTCGAAGCTCTTGATCGCGATGTAGCTCAAGAGGACAATCACGCTGAGCATCGCCGGCCGCAGCATCGGGATGATGATCTGCCGATAGATAAGCGGGAGGCTCGCGCCTTCGATCTGCGCAGCTTTGATCACCGAGTTGTCAATCCCTCGCAAACCGGCCAGGAAAATCGCCATGGCGAAACCCGAGGATTGCCAGACGCCAGCAATGACGACGGTGTAGATCGCCATCTTCGGATCGGTGATCCAGTCAAACCTGAAGTCCGTCCAGCCGAATTCGTTGACGACCTTCTGGATGCCGAGGCCGGGGTTCAAGATCCACTTCCATGCCGTTCCTGTAACGATGAACGACAGGGCCATCGGATAGAGGTAGACCGCCCTCAAAAACCCTTCCGATCGAATGTTCTGGTCGAGCAGGATCGCCATCAGCAGGCCAATGCCAGTCGAGAGCAAGAGGAAGAGAGCGGAGAAGATAAACAGGTTCGCGACGGCAGTGTGCCAGCGCGGCGTCGCCCACAGCCGAACAAATTGCTCGAGACCCACGAAGTCGTAGATCGGCACGAACTTCGAGGAAGTGAAAGAGATAACACCTGTCCAAAGGATAAACAGGTAGACCGTGACGATGACGACGAGCAAGCTGGGAGCTACGACAATGCGTGGAAGCCAGCCTGCCAATCGTGATGAAAAACTTTTGGCGGCGTTCATGAGCTAGCTCCGATGACCGAATCCATTGAGGGGGCTGGGTGCTGGGCACCCGGCCGTTGTGTCAGCGGGCGTTGTCGATGCCTTCGACAAGCATCTTGACGGCGTCGTCCGAAGACATGTTGCCGACAAAGAACTGAGCGGCCACATCGCCAAACACCGATGCGAATTCCGGCTTGGCGGCAAAGCCGTGGGTCATCGCTCCCAACATGCTGCCCGCCTTGATGGCTTCGGCACGTTCATTGAAACCGAGTTTCGCGCAGTCATCGAAGTCGTCCACGGAAACGTCGGTTCGAGCCGGGATGGAACCCTTGATCAGATTGAAGCCCTTCTGCACCTTGGGATCCATAATCGTTTCGGCCAGGGCCACCTGGGCTTTCTGAACAGTCTCGTCCTTCACGGTGAACATGCCGAAGCTGTCGATGACGTACTGGAACGAGGTCACTTTGGCTGGCGTCGCGAAGCAGTAGAAGTCTGTATTCGGCTTCAGACCCTTGGCGAGGAACTCGCCCTTCGCCCAGTCTCCCATGAACTGCATCGCAGCTTCGCCGTTGATGACCATGCCGGTGGCGACGGCCCAATCGCGGCCGACGAAATTGTCGTCGACGAGCCCACGAACCTCACGCAGCGTGTCGAATACCTTGACCATTTCCGGACTGTTCAGCGCCGCCGGATCGAGGTCGATTGCTGCCTTCTTATAGAATTCGGGGCCGTTCAGGTCCGACAGCAGCGCGTCGAAGATGATCCCGATCTGCCATGGCTCGTCGCCCATGGCGACCGGTGTGACGCCTTTCTCCTTGAGCTTCTTGCCGGCTGCGATCAGGTCCGCCCATGTCTTGGGAACTGCGATGCCGGCCTCGTCGAAGATCTTCTTGTTGGCCCATACCCAGTTCTGGCGGTGCATATTGATCGGCGCCGCAATGAACGCGTCTGCGGAGGTCACGAAAGTAAGCAACTGCGGGGGAAGCGCCTCACGCCAGCCGCCGGCCTTGGCAAGGTCATTCAGATCTCGAACGACGCCCTGCTCCGCCCACTGCGGACCTTCCCAGCCCAGGAACTGCATTGCCCCCGGCGGGTCGCCCGACGTCAGGCGTGACCTCAGGGCCTGCTGCGCGTTTGCGCCGCTCATGCCTCCGACGGCGGAATCCTTCCACTGGAAGCCCTTTGTTTCCAGGTCCTTGCGGATGACGTTCAAGGCGTCAACCTCGCTTTGGGAAACCCAGTGGTGGAGAACCTCGATCGTGCCTTCCGCACGCGCGGCCGCTGGCACCAACATCGTGGCAGCGACAAGACTTGCAAGAAACTTTGACATCTATGTATTCCTCTCTGGTTGCGGTTGATCGCGGGCCCTTGGCAGGCTCTTTGCGCGAAATTGTTAGTTGGGATCCGCCGGCATCGCGTAGCCGACGTTCTTGCGCCCGTACCGGCGAACGCGGATGTTCGATTGCTCTGCGTGGCCGGCAAATCCTTCCATGAGGCAAAGGCGCGAGCCGTATTGCCCGATCAAAGCGGATGCCTCGTCCGTCTCGATACGCTGATAGGTGCAGGTCTTGAGGAACTTGCCGACCCAGAGACCGCCGGTGTAGCGGGCAGCCCTGTTCGTCGGCAGCGTGTGATTGGTACCGATAACCTTGTCCCCGAACGAGACGTTGGTGCGGGCACCCAGGAAGAGCGCGCCGTAATTCCTCATATTGTTAAGAAAGTAGTCGGGCTCGCGGGTCAGGACCTGAACGTGCTCGGAGGCAACCCGGTCGCCTTCAGCAACCATTTCGTCGATCGTGTCACACAGGATGATTTCCCCGAAGTCTTCCCATGCCTTTGCGGCAATCGCCGCAGTGGGCAGGATCTTCAGGAGGCGATCGACCTCGCTCAGGGTATCACGAGCGAGCTTTTCCGAGTTCGTGATAAGGACCGCAGGCGAGTTTACGCCGTGTTCGGCCTGTCCCAGAAGATCCGTCGCCACCAGTTCGCCATCGGCGCTATCGTCAGCGATGACAAGTGTTTCCGTCGGACCGGCGAAGAGATCAATACCGACCTTCCCGAAGAGCAAGCGCTTCGCCTCGGCGACATAGGCATTGCCGGGACCCGCCAGCATGTCGACCGGTGCGATCGTTTCCGTCCCAAAAGCCATTGCCGCGATCGCCTGAACACCACCCAGGCAATAGATCTCGTCGGCGCCTGCCAGCGCTTGGGCCGCTACGATCTTCTCGGATATCCTGCCCTGGAAAGGCGGCGCGCAGGTGATGACACGCTCACAGCCGGCGACGCGCGCCGTCAGGACGGTCATGTGCGCCGAAGCCAACAACGGATACTTGCCGCCCGGCACATAGCAGCCGACATTCTGGATCGGGACATTGCGATGACCCAGGATCACTCCAGGCAGGGTCTCGACCTCGAGATCGGTCAGTGTTGCCTTCTGCGCTTCCGCAAACTTCCGAACCTGGTCCTGGGCGAAGTCGAGGTCTTCCCGCTCCTGTTTCGTGAGGGAATTGATCGACCGATCGATTTCCTCCTTCGAAAGACGATAGGATGCGCGATCGAATTTATCGAACTGGATCGACAGTTCACGAACTGCCTTGTCCCCGCCATTTCGGACTTTTGCGAGAAGCGCTTCGACTGCTTTGGTCACCGCGCTGTCGGTACCGCCTTCTTCTACTGAGGCCCGCGCTGTTTTGATGTGCCGTATCATGACAAAGACTCTTCGTTTACGGTCGCCGCAAGCGCCGCACTCTCAACGTGATGGATGATGAGGTGCGAGGGCGGCTCTATCGCCCCCTCGCGTGGCTCTGCTTAAAGATGCTGCTCGCGTGCACGCATCTCGGCGTAAGCAGCCTGTTCCTTCTCGTAGTAGGCCGGCGACGGGAAGTCCCACCAGCCGGTGGCGAACGGACCAGCGGCATCGCGCGATACGATGACCTCAACCAGGGCCGGGCCGCCGCATTCCAGCGCCGCCTTCAGGCTGCTTTCGAGATCCTCGTCCTTCTCCACTTTCCAGGCCTCCAGACCGAAGGCGCGCGCCGAGGCCGCAATATCGGCCGAGTAGGGCTCACCATTGCCGGCGTGGCGGTTGAACTCCGATGCAATATGACGCCCCATGAACTTGCGCTGACCGCCACGGATCGACATGTACCCGGAGTTGTTCAGCACCAGGAACACCACGTTTATGCCGTTCATCGCTGCCGTACCCATTTCCGGCAGGGACATCATGAAGTCGCCGTCGCCGACGATTGCAACGACCTGACGGTCGGGGCAAGCCAGCTTCGCGCCAAGTGCAGCCGGGACCGCCCAACCCATGGGGGAATAGGAACCCGAGGTCAGATGTGTGCGCGGTTCATAGACCGGGAAGCTCTGTTTGACGGACCCCTGCGTGTTGCCGGACCCGACAACAACGATGCCATTGCGGTCCAGAACCTTGCGAAGGGCCATGAGCGGACGTTGGGAGGTGAAGGGCGTTTCGCGACTATTTTCACGCGGCTCAACTTGAGCGCGCCAGTCGTCCTTTGCCTTTTGGACGTCGGCAAGGAACGTCTCGCGACGTGACAGCATCTTCTTAGAATCGGCGTCGGAGATCATCGCCAGCAGCGCTTCCAGCGCGACCTTCGCATCCGAAACGATGCCGACTTCGGTCTCGTAGTTCTTGCCGATCTCGCGCGGGTCAAGGTCGATGTGGATCAGCTTGGCCGAGGGAATCGAGAACGAGACGCCCTTGGCGTAGGACGATGCCGACCAATCGGTGAAGCGGCAACCGACCGAGACGACGACGTCAGCCGAGGCGGTGATCTTGTTGCCGCAGGTCGTGCCGGTCTGACCGACGGCGCCGATGAACAGCGCGTGATCTTCCGAAATCGCACCCTTGCCGTTCCAGGTGATAGACACGGCCGCGCCGAGCTTTTCGGCAAGGCGGGTCAGTTCGGCCGAGGCGTTTGCGGTGATCGCACCGCCACCTGCGACGATGACCGGACGCTCGGCGTTCAGCAGCACCTTGATGGCCGCCTCGATCGCCTTCGGGTCCGGATAGGCAACACCGATCGGCAGGCGCTTTTCCAACGGGTGAATGGTGACGTCTGCCGCCTCAACCTGCACATCCATCGGCACTTCGACATGCACGGGGCCCGGACGGCCCGTCATCATCGCGTTGAAGGCACGATGCATAATGCTCGGCAGGACCTGAACCGTGTTCGCTTGCCAGGCGCGCTTCGTCACCTGCTCGGTAATACGTGGGAAGGCGTTGTCCTGCTGACGCTCCAGCTCCTGCATAGTGCCGTGACCATGCATGTAGGTCTGCGGCGAACCGGAGACATAGAAGAGCGAAGTGGAGTCGCAATAGGCCGTTGCCAGACCGATAATCGTGTTCGCGGCACCCGGACCCACTGAGGTCGAGCAGGCCATCGGGCGTCCCGAGGCACGGAAATAGCCATCCGCCATATGCACGGCGCTCTGCTCATGCATGACCTGGATAAATGGAATCTCAGAGCCTTCTTCAAGAAAGGCGTCAAAAAGCGACCAGATGCCGTGGCCCGGAACACCGGCCACATACTCCACTCCGTATTCCTTAAGCGCTTTCGCGACGACTTGACCGCCCGTGAGCTTCATCTGATCTACCCTCCTCGGTGTGTTCTTGCCTGCGAGCCTTCATCAGCGTGGCTCTTCCGACTATGGGAGAAACAGTCCGTCTTTCGAGTAGACCTTACAAGTTCGCAGCACACGATTAGCTGACGCAGATTGACGCAAGACCTGCTGAGGTCTGCATCACTCGCTTGGCACCTTCCGCATGATAATCTTAGGTCAATACGAGCCCCTGGTGGGTCTGGGACCTGTGCGCCGCTCGGCGGCTGGTTCAAGAGGATTCGCAACTAGACGCACTGTGCGCGTATACTTGCGTGGCAAATCAGAGTCCCGCGCAATAGGCATTTCGTTCCTGTCGTGGCTTCCTTTGAGGAAAGTAGCCTTTGCAGGAGGAGTTCGCCGTGGAGAACAAAATCAGAGATCTCGCGTTTGCCGACGAGTTCATTTACGCGAAGCTCGTCGAGAACGTTGTTGACTATGAGGTCGACGACGCGATCGTCGTCAACCTCAGCCCGCGACCGCTTGTAACGGGTGATGAGCATCCGGCGATCGTTCCCGCCTGGAAATCTACTTGGCTGCGCGGCGGGCGCATCAAGAGCGCCGAGCGGGTTGCACTGGTGAAGGTGCAGCGTGCGACCAATCTTGGAGGAGCCATGTTTCGGGGCTGGGACTGGCTCGGCAACCGGATCCGCAGCTTCCCGAGAGACACTCCCCTCTTTATCTCGAAGCAGGACGAGGTCGGCTCGGTCACGACGGACCCGCGCGTTTTCACTAACGAGCGCACGGACCACGAGGCGCCGCAGTCGTTCACGTTGAAGCTAAATCTCTGGTGGGCACCCGGCGACACGGACTGTTTCATTCACCATGAGCACCCATTCCTGGAGACGCATACGCAGATCCATGGCTCCGGCCGAATGCAGAAGTTCAAGCAACGTGACCCCTCCACCTTGTATGAGGACGTGGTAATGCCCGTCGGCTATTCGCATGATCCGTTCTGCAGGGTGACGGGGAAAAACGAGTGGACCTATCCCTGGCACCGCTACTACGCCGACACCGACTCCGTCTGGTTGGCGGTGGAGTTGCATCCCTGACGACTCTACAGCGTCATGCGTCTCGGCAGAGCAATTCAAGGAAACATGCAAGAGCCCGGCCATGCGGTCGGGCTTCAGCCCATCTGGATCATGTCGGACCCGTCACCCAGATATTGCAAGGCTTCGCGGGGTATGGACGGGTCGTTCCGATCCATCACCGTCAGGTTGTTGAGGTGCTCGCGCTTCAAAAGGCCCGGTCCACGGTAGTGGAGCGCCACTTTCGTGGAATATGGCGACCTGAACATGTTCGCGGCAATCCCGCTCGCTATGCCGAACATGAAGTTCTTGGAATTTCGCTTGACCTGAGCATACACCCCAAAAGTCAGTTCGTTGCGCTGGATTCCCTCAAAATCGGCCGTGAAGATGCGATCGGCGACGGGAAAACAAAAGCCGTAATATTTGAATACATACTCCGTTTTCTTTGGATCGTCGAAGCTCGGGAACCGCTCGACATAGTAGTGCTGAAGAAATTCCTTGTTGCGATAGATGCAAAAGGCGGATCTCAGGACGAAGCCCTTGTAGATGGAGGAAAACTGATACCTGTCATAGACACCCAGAATGTCGCTATCGAGCGAGTTGTTCTCGACGATCATGTTCGACACGAAGCGCGAAAACTCCGGCAGCTGGCGCGCGGTGGACATGGCATGGAAGAAATTGCCGTCGACCAGCGTGCGAAATTCGTCCGGATCCGAAAACAATATAGGGACGCTGAGGCCGAAATAGTTCGCGATCATCCTCAGATTGGATGCCGAGGGGACGTGAGCGCCCGAAAGATATTTATTGAACTGCTGCCGATTGACGTTGATCTTTCGGCAGACCGCCGCAATCGACCCCTGCCCTTCGCACAGGGTTCTGAGATTGGCCGCCAGAGCCGCGGCATTTCCCCCGAACTGATCCATCGTTTTATGTCCCCAGCCTGAAGCAATTAGAAGCACATACTACTTCCTTTCGCGAAGGACATCAATGGGATGCGAAATTGCCCGGCGAGCGTCCCTGTCGCACAGTGCCCGAAAGCCGACACGCGAGGCACCATGGCAGTGCGACAGAACGCCGACGAAGGGTGGTCCGTTATGGGGACCGGGACGATCGCAACCGAGCACATGGTTGCGGCCATCCGTGCGATTGGGCATTCGCCGCTTTGGGTGGTGAGCAAAGACCAAGGCGATGCCCTCCACTTCTCCAATGACTTGGATATTCCCCAGGCCACTACAGATTTGGAGCGCGTGTGGTCCGATCCGGCAGTCAAGTTCGTCTACATCAGCGCCTCTCTCAAACGTCGCCAACATTACGTTGTGGCGGCGGCCGATGCCGGAAAGCACATCCTCTGCGATGGCCCGCTATCGGAAGACAGCAAAACCGCAAAGAGGCTCGACAAGCACTGCGCGGACAGTGGAGTGGTGCTCGCAGTCAACCAGCCCCTTCGTGCTTCGGCTATTCACCAGACGATGCGCCGATTGGTTCTCGAAGGAGAGATCGGGTCGATACAGTCTCTATCGATCTTGCGCGGCGGCCCCTTTCAGCCCCCACCAAATCGGAGGGGGGAGATGCCCCACAATGGCGGAAACGTCTATCTCGACGTCTGCGCCGAGGACATCGATCTCGCGCGCTTTCTTACCGGTGCTGAGCCGGTCGAGGCGATTGCCTTCGCAAAGGAATCGAACGGCTCGCCCAACCATCTGGCTTACACAATTCGCATGGAGGATGGCAGCCTTCTCCAGGCGCACGAGAGTTTTGGCACAGCCGACATTGAAAGCATGGTGCTGGCAGCCGGGACCGACGGCGTGCTGATTGCAAGCGGTACATTGAGCTCGCGCGGTTCCGGCGTTTTGGTACGTCGGCTCGCAGGCCGTAACGAGCTCGTTCCCGTGCGTGAGCGAGACCTGCACACCGCCACATTGGAAGACTTTGTCGGCGCGGCGAGACATGAAGCTTCCCCCTTGGCTACTGGCATGGACAGTTTCGCGGCGCTGGTCGCTACCGAAGCAGTGGCCTCGGCAGCAAGAACAGGCCGAGCGACGGCGATCCGACCGGTTGATGAGAGCGCATGAACACACAACGCTCAGTCTGATTGACGAATACGTCCTTCGGGCCGATCGAGGACGCGAACTCAGAGACAGCCCAGATCGTGAGGACGGGGGTGTCGGGCCTACCCCTTAGTGCAACGGCGAAAGGCTTCCTTCCGGAATGGCAGCGAAAACACATATCGGGAAAAATTGATGACCATGACCAAAACGAACCAGCTCCTGCTGCACTCGCTCGTCGCAAAACATTCGACGCTCGCGATCGATCTCGACATCGCTGAAAAAATCGGATTCGACGGGATAGAAGCGTCTGCGGCCAAGCTGGCGGCATTTCTGCAGGCAGGCTTTTCCGAGGCCGAGCTGGCGACGCTGCTCCGGGGCGTGAACGTACCGGGAATGGGCTTCCTGATAGACATAGAGCGCCAGGGCGAGGCGAAGAAACAGCTCATGCAAGAAGCGGAGGAGCTCTTTCGTCTCGCTTCCGTAGCGGGGGCCAAAGGGGTCCAAGTGCTGACTGGCCCCGTCAATGTGGAAGCGGTGCTGCGTCACGAAGCCGGCCGCCCAGCGAACCTTTACAGCGGGTTGCTCGGTCGAACTCTGAAGGAGCAAATCGCGCTTACCGCGAGGAACCTGTCCGAGATCGCCGACCTCGCACGCAGCTATGGGCTTCTCGTTTACCTCGAGGCGCTTTCCTGGACGCCCCTGAACACGATTGAAAAGCAACTGATGATCATCGAGAGCGCCGCCCGCGATAATATCCGAATGGTCATCGATTTCTGGCACTGCTTTACCTCCGGAGATATCCCCGACGACATCGCCCGGCTCGACAAGGACATCATTTACGGCGTCCACGTGTGCGACTCGTTGGCGTTTTCCGGCGGAGTTCCCAACGAAGTGGTCTTGAGAGACGTCCCGACCGGTGCAGGTGCCATCGACCTGAAGCTCTGGGCTGACGCAGTCAAATCGACCGGTTACGACGGGTGGTGGAGTTGCGAGCTCTTCTGCCGGAAACAACAGCAGCAGAACAGCTACGAGGTGGCGCGCGAACTGCACGCATTGATGTCGAAGCTCGTCCTTGGCTGATTACGCGCGGGGAATCCGGACGGTACTTCGAGCCATCATTCGCAACTGACGGAACAACGTGCGTCACATTGCTTCAGGTATTTCGGACGTGAGAAAGCGACCTCCGGCGCGTGTTGTCTTATCCTACACATGGGCTTTTGGCGGAGGGAGGCGAACTTGAAGCTACACAGAATCAATGTGCTGACCGCGCCAGTTACTTTGGCAATCCTCACCGCACTCTGCCTGTGGTGGCTGGGACCGCTTGTGGGCCAGTTTTCCGCCCAGGTTGCTTTGCTTTACGAGTCTCAAGCCACCCTAAAGAGAGATGCCGTGCTGACCATATTTCAGCGAAACTAGCTACGAACTTACCACCCGCTGTACGTTACCAAAAACGCAAAGGGTGGTAGGCGACGGTGGTTCTCCCCACCGTCGCCAACTTTTGTTTGGCTGACTGCCCTCTGCAGTTAAACGAGGCGCGGTCTATTATCTGAATGAAGCTCGGATAGGAATATGATCGAAAATCCCCCTGTATCATTTCTCCACCGTCTTGCCGACGAGGCTTCCAAGGAAACGCTACCGCGCTTTCGCACCACCCTTGCTGTCGAAGAGAAGTTCAAGCCTGGCTATCGTTTTGATCCCGTGACCTTAGCCGACAAGGAAGCCGAAAGAGTATTGCGTGAGCTGATTTCGTCTGAATACCCGGATCACGCTATACTCGGTGAGGAGTTCGGTGAGACCGGGACTGGACCGTGGAAATGGGTCATTGATCCGGTCGACGGCACGAGGCCCTTCATCTGCGGCATCCCTGTATGGGGAACATTGATCGGTCTGACGCTGGAAGGTCGCAGCGTCATGGGGATGATGAGCCAGCCGTTTACAAAGGAACGCTTCTGGGGAGATCAGGAAGGGGCTTGGGCGCAAGACTCGTCAGGCACCCGTCGCATGAGGACGAGATCCACGACAGATCTGTCGCGGGCAATTCTGCATACAAACTCTCCCGACCGTTACGGGGAATTCCCGGACGTCAACTTCGAACGCTTGCGGAACAGCGTTCAGATGACGCGTTATGGCGGCGAATGCTATGCGTTCGCCATGCTCGCATCCGGCCAGATCGATCTTTGCCTGGAACTGGCGTTGCAGCCGTACGACATTGTGGCTTTGATACCGATCATCGAGCGGGCGGGCGGTGTCGTGACCGGATTAGCAGGCGAGCGCTCGGAAGCAGGCGGCCATGTTCTGGCTTCCGCGAATGAAGTGCTGCACGAACGTGCGCTCAAGGCGTTGAGAGGCTAAGCACAGATTTCGCTCCTTTCGATGCTTTTGTCGCCGCTTGGGCGGCACCGGACGGGTCGCGCTAAATCTACTGCGGCGATTGGCCGATTATGCCGATCAATGACGCCCTTGCCTGCCCCGCCTGGAGAGCGGCTCCGCGATGCAATTGACGTCCTTTACCACGGCGGTGGGTGCATCACTCGCCAGGCCCTGCTTCACATTCTGGCCGAACGCCGCTTGGTGTCCGAGGGGGTCTCCCCGTAGGTGGCGCGATACAAGATCGAAAATCGGCCGAAATGAAAGAAGCCCCATTTCAGACAGATATCGCGCACCGACTGGCGGTTCGAACGGTCAAGAAGATCCGCGCGAGCCGCTTTGAGGCGGATCATACGCAGATAAGCGCCGGGCGTCGTTTCCCTGAAGGCTCGAAAGCCAACTTCGAGTGCGCGTACGGAAACGCCAACCGACTCGGACACCATCGGTATGGTAATCGGTCGGTGGATGTTGGCGTGCATGAAGTTGATGGCGCCGCGGACATGCCGGGGTGCGATCATAAAGGTCTTCTTGTCGAGAAGCGGCGAAAGCCGATGGGGAACCAATCGTATGACCAGATCGGCGAACGTGCTGGCCAGGTTCGTCATCGCGACGGGACAACAAAGCAGCGGCCCATCATTGCGCATGCCCTCGATCATGGTTTGCGCCAGGGTTCCGATCACGCGGCCGGCTGACGTCGAAACGGGCAGCACGGGAGACAGGTCCAGTGTGCCATTCACTGGTATTTCGAATATTGCGGCGACTGCATGCGCGAAGATTGCATGGTCGAAAAGAAGCCCATCGAGTGCAACAGGACTGCCTCGCAAGATTACGCGCTCGGGATCGATATTGTTGGTGAGCACTAGTTCGCCCAGCCGACCCTCAACTGTACGGCGGCTGAACGCCACATCCACACCTCCGATGCGCGGCACGATTATCGAGACGTACTTCAGCGTGTCGGCTGTTGCTCGCATGGAACATTCAGCGTGATGGTGTCCGGTGACCAGCGTCACTCCGGCGCCGGTCCAGAAATCGGCACTCCAGCGAAAGTCTCGCGGGCGACCAACGGGCGTGATCTCAAGCGGGCCGAAACTGCTGGTGAAGGTCTCAACCATGCTTTCAAAGGTCGAGCCGCGAAATCGATGTGGGGATTCAGATGTCGTGTTATTCGGCATGTGGCCACGCAACTTTCGATATTCACGCAGCTCAGGGAGTTGGGGCCGAGCCGTGCGGTTTGGCGCGCGCCAAGTGCGGTCCGGTATTGACATCGACCACGGCGGGCTTCGACACGTCGACGCCTCCGTCCCAGCCGCCGCCGAGCGCCTTGTTGAGCGCAACGAAATAGAGGGCGATATCTGCGCGGCTCCGGATCAGTGCCTCCTCGGCGGCATAAAGAGACCGTTCTGCATCAAGCACGTCGAGGAAATCGACTGCGCCAGCCTCGTTGAGCGTACGCGAGAGTTCCGCGGCGCGGCGATACGAGGCGGCCGAGGACGTGAGCTTCGCATAACGCCCGTGCGTTCGTGACAGAGACACGATGGCGTTCTCGATATCCTCCATCGCACTCAGCACCGCCGCTTGATAGGCGGCGTAATATTGGTCGCGCTGGGCCTTGGCGACGTCGACAGCAGCCTTTAGCTGCCCTCCCTGGAAGATCGGCACGATAAGAGTCGGTCCGAAGCTCCAGCCGATCGTCGACTTCTTGCCGAGGTCGCTTGTGCTCAACGCCGAGGTAGCGATGTCACCCGTCAGGCTGATCGACGGATAGCGGCTGGCCTCGGCTTGCCCGATTTTTGCGGTGGATTGCGCAAGCTGCCGCTCGGCGAGGCGCACATCCGGGCGGTTCACAAGGATATCGGCCGGGATGCCCGTCGCAACGGGCGCCTTCGGCAGCGGCACCGCGCCGCCCTTCTTCAGCCGCCCTTCCAGCGCCGCAGGTGGTTGGCCAAGTAGGATGCTCAGGCGATGAACGGTCTGGGCGTAGGAGATCTCATAGGTCGGGATATCGGCCTCCGTCGACGTCGCCTGTGCATCCGCCTTGGCGTCGTCGACCCCGGTTGCCTCGCCGGCCTGGAATTGCTCACGTGTGAGCTTCGCAGTCTCGCGCTGGGATGCGGCCGAGCGTCGGGCGAGCGCAAGCAGCTGCTGATATTCGCGCGCCTGGACATAGTAGGAGGCAACATCTCCGACGAGCGTGACGAGCGTGTCGCGCAAGTCCTCCTCGGCCGCCTCCGCCCCGTAACCGGCAGCCTCCAAACCACGCCTGTTGCCGCCGAAGAGGTCAAGCTCCCAGCTTGCATCGAAGCCGCCCTGATACTGGTTGTAGACGCTTGCGTCGGAACCAGCGGCCGATGCTGTCGAACGCGTCCTCGTTGCCGAGGCAGAACCGTCGAGCTCGGGGAACAGCGTCCCCTTCTGTTGGCGATAGGTCGCACGCGCCTCGCGGATCTTCGCCTTGGCTAGGGCCACGTCGAGGTTGCCCTCGACGGCCTCGGCTATCAGCGCATTGAGCAACGGATCGCGAAGCTGCAGCCACCATTGCGACAGCTCGGGCGGCTTGGCCGGCTTCTGCTGCTTCTTGCTTCCCCAATGCGTCGGAAACGCCGGCCGCGGTTCCTCGTAGTCCGGTCCGACGACGCAACCCGCAAGCAGCGAGACGCTCAACAGACTGAGCGCAACCTTCATGGCGCCGCTTCTAGAGGGCGGCACGTTTCGTCTGGCAGAGAGGATTGTCACAGCGTTCGTTTCTTGGTTTGGGGTGTTGGACAAATTCTGGTGCCGGCTTGGGGCGCTCGTCCCGGCGGACGCTTCCCCTCCCCGCGCCTTTGAGCATTCGGCCGCGTCACTTCCAATCGGTCACGTGAAGACGCCACATGGATGGAGGAGGTGCCAGCCTTAACTACCACTCCGATGGCTTTGCTTTCATCGCCTCCAATGGCTTAGCTGAACGGGGAATAACATTGCCTGCGTGGGCCTCCGTAGGGCTGGAAGGTATTGTCGTAAGCCCTGTAACTGCGGTAGCGGTTCGCGCACCAGTCAGAGTGCCTCGAACCATATCGCTGGGAGTAATCGGGCTGTGGCGGGGGCGGCGGCGGCGCTGCAATGGGTGGCGGGCCAAGAGGCAATGGCGGGGGCAGCAGAATCGGAGGTGGGACTTGCGCCACAGCGGCCGACTGGCTTACCAACATAAACCCCACCGAGATGAACGTCGTGAAGTATTTCATCGAGGTAACCATTCTTACTCGCCCGCGTTAAGCAGGGCCATGCTTCTGAGAATTTCGGCTGGCCTGATGCCTCTAGCGGCTAAACTTCAGATCGGGCTTGTCGCCGTCCCAACCCTGAAGCCCTCCGGCAACCTCGCTAAACCGAAGGCACCTGGTGCCCATCCTGCCGTTGATGCACACCCCATCACCCTTGATCGCCCAGGTGACGGACAGCGTAAACGGTAGAGGACCGCGGAGGCTTCCGGTGCCATCTTTCTTGAGGGTAACCTTGAGAGTCTTGCCATCCGGCGCAAGCGCTGACCACGGCTGTCCGTCAGCGAGAACGGCGACGGCCTGCTGAGGCGGCAGGTAAGCTTGCCCCTCCGCGGCAAATGTAGGGCTTGCGACAAGAATTGCGCCGCACACGGCTGCAACGCGGAATTTCGTCTTCATTTCGGTGTCCTTTCTTGACTTGATCTGCTTGATTTTGCTTGAGGTCGCGCAGGCATCTCGTCGCTACTGAATAGCGGTCGCCCGGAAGCGCGAGGTCCGCCTCGTCTGTCGCTGACGGATGCTATTGGGAGGCTTTCGCACCATTGTCGCTCCAGCCCGGTGGCAGGCCGAGTTGGCCAGCAACCGCGCCTTTGATGCCGGGGGCCGTCCCAAATGCCTTGCAGGCGTCGTATTTCGGATCGCCGCCAAGCGAAGCCTTCATCCTTTGCATCGACGGCATCGCCATCGTTCCCTTGAACGGGTCTCGGCCCGCGACCAGCATTCTGCTGAAGTCGGTGCCGAAGGCGGAAGAGAGGGAATAGGCATCCCCGATGGGGGACACTCGGGCCCTTGTCGTGATCATGTTCGCACCGCGCGACCACAGCATGGCCGCCTTCTGCGACCCGTCCCGGCCAACCGCCTCAGCTTCGACGGACAGTCCGCCGAGGCCGATCGGAAGCCTCGGGAGCGGAACGGGAAGTACCGCCGTGACGCCGAGCGAGGCGACAGTGGAGGTCGCCGCGGCGGCCCGGTTCGTCGCAACGATGTCGGTGACCGTCGCGTGGACGACGAGGTCCGCCGGCTGATTCGCAGTCACGACCTGGAAGCGGTCGCTGAGACCGGTACAGAGCGCCCGGTCGATCGTATTGGTGACGAGCGCCAGGTCTTTGGGGTCGAAGGCATTACCGCTGCCGATCTCAGCCGACGTCGGCACGATCCGCACTGTCTTCGCGGCGAGGACCGGTGGCGAATCCACCCGCAGTTTCGCCTTCGTCAAAGTGCCGCCGGACGCGGTCATTCCCGCATAGGAGCCGAGCGTCGCGCCTTGCTGCAGGGGTACGTTTGCGCAGGAGGAGACCGATGATAACAGGAGTATGCAGAGCACTGCTTGAGGGCGTATTGGAAATAGCTGGAAGTTAAAGATCATTTGCGAGGTCTCTGAACCGGGATCGTGGTTCAGGTTTTAGCGACGCCAGCGTTAATGGCGGTAAAGGCAGTGTAAAGTTGGGTAAAACCTCCGAAGCGGCCTCCGACGCTGTAACGAGAACTACTCGACCCCAGCGGCCCCCGCTTTGTGTATCTTTGTCGATTGGTCCGGATCAGCCTTGTTGGTCCGACGGATCGTGAGCGGCGGGCTTGCGAGGAAGTTCGAGCGTGATGGCCAGGCCGCCGGCGTCCGGGAGCGACGCATAAACTCTACCGCCATGGCGCTCGACCGCCTGCCGGGCGATCGCAAGGCCGAGTCCGTATCCACCTCGTGGGCCCGCGTCGTTCCCGCGGGAGAACGGTTGGAAGATTCGTTCGAGTTCGTCGCGCATGACGCCCGGTCCTTGGTCTGTGACGCCGATCTTGAGGAGATCGGCCGACGTTTCGCAAAGCACAATTATACGCGAACGCTCGGCAGTATACTTGACGGCGTTGCGCACGACGTTTTCGAGCGCCCTGTAGATTAGTTCACCTTCGACGTCGGCGAGGAAGACGCCGTCGACATTCGTTGTGATCGAGACATCCCGAGCCTGGGCTTCGAAAGCGGCGTCGCCGAGGATTTCGTTCAGGAGTTCGATGACGTCCACGGTCTGGGTGTTCAGCGGAAGGCCGTATCTGGCCGTCAGCCTCGCCAGCGTCAGGACTTCGCCGACCAGCGCATCGAGCCGTTCGACTTCGCGGTCCATGCGGTCCAGCATCGCACCGAGCTTCGCCGGGCTCTGCCGCAGGACGCCGACGACGGCCTGCAGCCGGGACAACGGCGAGCGCAGTTCATGGGAGACGTCATGGAAGAGCCGCTGCTGTGAATCCTGCAGCTCCTGCAGCCGGGCGGCGCTGGAATCGAAATCGTGCGCAAGCGCGGTGACCTCGTCTGTGCGCCCCGCCATCTTGTCCCCGATACGGACGTCGAAGCGGCCGTGGGCGAGCGCGCTCAAGCCATCGCGAAGGTGTACGACCGGACGAATGAGATATCTTGCGAGCGCCGCCGCTGATATCGTGCTCGAGACGAATATCGCGATCCATGGCATCAACAGAGCAAGGTAGTCGAGAACGACGCTGGCTTGTCCGGAAACGGAGATCCGGTAGCAAATTCCGTCCTTCAGGATGGATCTCGTCTCTACCGTGTTCTCGTCTGCGCATGCCCCGGAGCCCGTGGTCTTCGAAAGTGCGAGGCCGAGCGGCACCGTATCCTCACTTATGCGGACGAACCGCGCGGCGGCATCCTCGCCATCCCTTGTGAGCACGTTCGCCGTCAGGTTCAGAATGACCGTTCGCTCCTGGTGCTCCTGTTCCCGGGCGGGAGGCGGGATCTGAAAGAGGTAGACCATTAGGATGATGACCACGACAGTTGTCGCGAGCGTCAGCCAGATCGTCGCGAAAAACTTCCAGAAGAGCCGGGGCATCGTCAGTCCAGAAGAAGTTGATAGCCTTGGCCGCGGACGGACTGGATCCAGGACTGTCCATCCTCTCTAAGCCCGAGCTTCTGACGAACGCTGCTGATATGGACGTCGATACGACGATCGAACGGGGTCAAAGGCTTTCCGAAGGCCCGCTTCGAGATGTCCTGCTTCGCCACCAGCTGACCGGCATTGCGGGCGAGAACCTCGAGCAGGCTGAATTCCGTGCCGGTAAGGTCCAAAGGCTCTCCGCACCATTCGGCCGTTCTGTTGCCAGGATGCATGACGAGCCGCCCCGCTTTCAGCATATCGGTAGAGGCGCCGACCGCGGGCTGGCTGGCACGGCGCAGGATCGCGCGCAGTCTCGCCGCGAGCTCTCCGGGCGAACAGGGCTTCGGCACATAATCGTCGGCGCCGAGGTTCAGGCCCGATATCCGATCGACGTCATCGCCTCTTGCCGTTAGCATCAGTACGGGGACCTGGCTCAGCTTTCTGATCCTCTGCAGAACCTCGATGCCGTTCATCCGGGGCATCATGATATCGAGCACGATTATGTCCACCGCGTTGCCGGCGGCAGCAGCAATGGCTGCGCGACCGTCCGTGTCCGTCGAGACATCATATCCTTCTTCCGCCAGGTATTCCTGCAGAAGCGTTGTCAGCTCGACATCGTCGTCGATGAGGAGAACCTTGTTCATCTGCTCCGTCCGTCATTCATCTCGGCCAGCCATACAACACAAACGCAAGCGGCCGACCTGATTTTACCCAGCTTAACACTAACTTGACCGCACTTAACGTTCGTCCGGCTACTCGTGGAAACACCGAAATCGGCCGTGGGCCTGAAATGGCCGGCCCCCGACGTTAGCGCTTTCGACGGAATGACCCCACCGTCGAGCTGACGCTGATGGGGAGAAGGCGCCGATGCCGCGAACTACGAGGAATGCATCGTTGAGAATGCCGTTTATCCCACTCGCCATCGCCCTTGTCGGGGCAGCACTCCTGCTTCCCTTCCGCAGCGCCATGGCGGATCAGCCCGCCGCGCCTGCCCTCACCGTCTCGCTGGCGACGCCGGCGCAACGGCAGTGGCCGGAAACGGTTCCCGCAAGCGGCTGGCTGAAACCATGGCAGGAAGCGGTCATCGCGTCCGAGACGAGCGGCCTACGCATAACCGATATTCTGGTCGATGTCGGATCCGTTGTGACCAAGGGGCAGACGCTGGTCCGGCTTTCCCAGGACAGCGTGCTGGCGGACCTTCGAAAGCAGGCGGCGGCAGTCGAGACCGCCAAGGCAAAACTGGCCAAGGCCAAGGCAGACGCGGACCGAGCCCGACAGCTTCGCCCTTCGGGCGCTCTTTCCGCCCAGAATGTCGCCGAACGTCTGACCGACGAGCAGACGGCGAAGGCAAGCCTTGAATCCGAAGAAGCGGCGCTGGAAAGCCAGAAGATCAAGCTCGCCCAGACGACGATCACGGCCGTTGACGACGGCCTCATAACCTCGCGCTCGGCCGAGCTTGGCGCGGTCGTCTCCTCCGGCACCGAGCTGTTCCGCCTGATCCGCCAGCAGCGTATCGAGTGGCAGGCTGAAGTTTCGGCGCGCTACCTTTCGCGCCTCTCGGAAGGGCTCAGCGTCGAGATCGACGGGCCGGAAGACCGCCCTATCAAAGGCAGAGTTCGGCTTGTCGGACCTTCGGTCAGCTCGGAGACGGGCCGGGCGATCATCTACGTCGCGCTTCCCGCCGATATTCATCCCCGCGTCGGCCTCTATGTCACCGGTAACATCGAACTCCAGACCACTCCCGCCCTCACGGTTCCTGAGACGGCGATCGTGTACCGTGACGGAATTAACTATGTCTTCACAGCCGACGAAAACAGACGGGTGCGAAGGATCCGCGTGGAGACAGGCCGCCGCAACAACGGCGAAGTCGAGATTATCTCAGGCATAGACCAGTCCGAAAAGGTCGTAACGTCTGGCGGAGCATTTCTGTCCGACAATGACCTCGTGAATGTTGCGGGGTAAGGCCGATGAATTTCTCCGCCTGGTCAATCCGCAATCCCGTACCGGCGATACTTCTGTTCGCCATGCTCACTGTCGGGGGACTGCTGGCGTTCAAGCGCCTGCCGGTCCAGAACTTCCCCGACATGGACCTCCCTACCATCAGCATCACCGCCACGCTCGAGGGCGCGGCGCCGACGCAGCTCGAGACGGAGGTTGCCCGCATCATCGAGGACCAGCTCGCCTCGTTGAGCTATCTTGACCACATCACCACGACGATCACCGACGGGACCGTCTCGCTCAGAGTCTCCTTCAAGCTGGAGAAGGACAGCGAAGAGGCCTTGAACGAGGTCCGCAATGCGGTGGACAGCGCAAAGGCGGATCTGCCGGCGCAGATGGAGTCGCCGAGCGTCACCAAGGTGACGCTGCAGAGCGCCGCGCTGGTCACCTATGCGATCCGCTCGACCCACCTCAACGAGACCGAGCTTTCCTGGTTCATCGACAACGACATGACGAAGGCACTCCTGTCGGTACCGGGAGTGGGACAAGTCAGCCGCGTCGGCGGGATCGACCGCGAGGTTCATGTCGACCTCGATCCCGCAACGATGGCGTCGCTCGGGGTCACGGCGGCCACGGTCTCGGCGCAGTTGAAGTCGGTCCAAGCGGACACTTCGGGTGGCCTTGGGGAAATCGGCGGCACCCGACAGACACTGCGGACGCTCGGCGCCGTCGCGTCGGTCGGCGCCCTGAAAGGGCTCCGTATTCCCCTGGCCAACGGACAGCAGGTTCGTCTCGACGATGTCGCTTCCGTCACAGACAGCTTCGGGGACCGGTCCTCGCTGGCATATCTCGACGGCCAGCCCGTGATGGCGGTCGAGGTCAAACGCTCGAACGGCTTCTCGGATACCGGCGTCGCTGCCGACGTCGGAAAGGCAATGCAGCAGTTCGCCGCCGCACATCCCGATGTCGAGATCGATGAAGCCTACAGCACGGTCGGGCCGATCCTCGACAACTACGACGGTTCGATGCACATGCTGTTCGAGGGAGCGATCCTCGCCGTCGTCGTCGTCTGGCTCTTCCTTCGGGATTGGCGCGCGACGATCTTGTCGGCTGTGGCACTGCCGTTGTCGGTCATACCGACCTTCCTCGCCATGTACCTCGCCGACTTCAGCCTGAATATCATCACGCTGCTGGCACTGTCGCTGGTCGTCGGCATCCTCGTCGACGATGCCATCGTCGAGGTCGAGAACATCGCCCGCCACCTGCAGATGGGCAAGCGGCCGATCGATGCCGCGCTCGAAGCAGCCGACGAGATCGGCTTGGCGGTCATCGCCACCACGCTTACGCTCGTCGCGGTCTTTTTGCCGACGGCCTTCATGAGCGGCATACCGGGTCTTCTCTTCCGCCAGTTCGGCGTCACCGCCGCAGTTGCCGTGCTCGCCTCGCTTGTCGTCGCGCGACTGCTGACGCCCATGATGGCGGCCTATTTCATGAAGGCCCATCCGATCGAGGAAAAGGATGGCCGCATCATGCGTGCCTACATGGCGGTTGTGAAGGCATCCCTGACCTATAGGAAGACCACCGTCCTCGTCACGGCCGTCTTCGTTGCCCTTTCGCTTTCCACCATCCCCTTCCTGAAATCAGGCTTTCTGCCGGCCGCCGACGACGCCCGGACGCAGGTGACCCTCACGCTGCAGCCCGGCGCCACCATCGATCAGATGGATGGAACGACCAGGAAAGCCGCGGACATCGTCCGCAAGCTTCCCGACGTCACGCATGTCTTCTCCGCGGTCGGTTCGGCATCGTCGGGTGGCGGTCCCGAGGTCACCACGACGAGCAGTGTCGGAACGGCCACGCTCGTCGTCACGCTGACGGCCCTCGACGAGCGGGACCGGAAGCAGTCGGAGATCGAAAACGACATCCGTTCGGCTCTCTCGCTCCTCCCCGGTGTGCGGGTTGCAGTGGGCGGCGGCGGCAATGGAACGCAGCTCGACATCACCCTTGCCAGTGACGATCCCGATGCCCTCGATGGAGCAAGCACGGCGCTTGAAGAGCAGCTCCGCACGCTCAATGGTATCGGAGCGGTGACCTCGAGCGCCGCCAGGCAGGCCCCCGAGGTTCAGATAACCCCGGACTTTGCGCGCGCAGCCGCACTTGGCGTAACCTCAAGCGACATCGCCGAAGCCGTGCGCGTGGCGACAGACGGGGAATATTCCTCCGCCCTGCCAAAGCTCAATCTGCCGCAGCGGCAAGTCCCCATCGTCGTCCGATTTGTCCCGAAAACGCGAACAAACCTCGACGACATCAGGAACATGAGGGTGGCCGGAACGAATGGCAGCGTGGATCTCGGATCGGTCGCCGACATTCGTATCGGCGGCAGTCCTTCCGAGATCGACCGCATCGATCGAATGCGCAATGTCACTCTTTCCGTCGAGCTCAACGGCCGCATCCTGAACGACGTCTACCGTGAGGCAAAGGCGCTGCCGGCTCTTCAGCATCTGCCGCCGGGCGTCACTCTAGTGGAGCAAGGCGAACTTCAACGCAGTTCGGAACTGTTCCAGAGCTTCGCCCTTGCAATGACAATCGGCGTGTTCTGCATCTACGCGGTCCTCGTCGTGCTGTTCCACGACTTCCTGCAGCCGTTCACCATTCTGATGGCCCTGCCCCTCTCGCTCGGCGGCGCGTTGCTGCCGCTTGTGGTGACCGGAACCAGCTTCTCGATGCCGGCCGTCATCGGGCTGCTGATGCTGATGGGCGTGGTGACGAAGAACTCGATCCTTCTCGTCGAATACGCGATCATGTCGCGCCGCCAGGGAATGTCGAGATTCTATGCGCTCGTCGATGCCTGCCACAAGCGCGCGCGGCCCATCGTCATGACCACCATCGCCATGGGATCGGGCATGCTTCCGGCCGCTCTCAGTCTGACGGGGGGCGATTCAAGTTTCCGGCAGCCCATGGCCATCGTGGTGATCGGCGGCGTGATAATGTCGACACTACTCAGCCTCATCGTCATCCCGGTCATCTTCACCTTCGTTGACGACCTGCTCGAGGCGCTAAAGCGGCTCGTGCACCGGACCGGGCCACGCCAGGAGATCGCCGGAGAGGAAACGCATGTGTCGAATGATCGCGAGCCGATCGCCTTTGAGCGCAGCCCCGCGAAGCGAGGTCATGGCCAGAGATGACCGTGCCCCAGCAGGAAATCCATCAGGGCCGGCGCGGTCTCGTGACGAGCCTTGCCCAAGCCCTGATCAGAGTGCTCGTGGCTCTGGTTCCGGTCGCATTCATCTTGTCCGGTTGCATGCTGACGCTCGACAGGGCGCTTGACGCGCAGGAGGCAGACAGGGCCTCGATCGCGGGCTATGGCGAGATCCGAAGCTATCTCGACGCCCGGCTCGATGAATTCCCGCGCAATGCCCAGGATTGGGCGCCGGCGACCGGGCCGGGTGCCTTCGATGTCCTGATGATCTCGGGCGGCGGATCGGGCGGCGCCTTCAGTGTCGGCGTGCTCTCGGCGTGGAGCGCTGCACAGACCCGCCCTGAGTTCGATGTCGTCACCGGCGTCAGCACCGGAGCCCTCATCGCACCCTTGGCCTTCCTCGGATCGGCTTACGACGACACCCTGGTGCATCTCTACACGAGCGGCGTCGCCAACGACCTTGCCCGAAGCAAGAGCCTCGGCGGATTGTTGGGCTCGAGCTTGCTGAGCGCCGAACCATTGACACGGATGGTCGAGCGTTTCATCACACCCGCGGTCCTTGAGCAGGTTGCAGCCGAGCATCGGAAAGGCCGTCGCCTCTTCGCCCTGACGACCAACCTCGACACCCAGCGTGCCGTCATTTGGAACATGGGTGCCATCGCCAGCAGCGGTCGCCCGGACTCACTGAAGCTGTTCCAGAACATTCTGGTGGCTTCGGCCAGCATCCCAGGCGTTTATCCGGCGGTGATGATCGAGGCAGGGTCGGGAGGGCGCCACTTCAAGGAGATGCATTCGGATGGAGGCTCCGCGTCGCAGATCCTCATGCTTCCGCAGATTCTCCTGACAAGTGGCAAAAGCCTCGTGCCGGCCAAACGGCATAGCGTCAATTTCTATGTGATCGTCAACAACGCACTGATGCCGGAATTTGGGACCACGCCGGACAGAACACTTTCGGTGATCGCCAGGGCATACACGATCTTCGTCAAATCGCAGACGCAGAGCGCGCTGACGGCCCTCTACAACTATTCCAAGCTGACCCGGGCACGTTTCCATCTGGCGTCTATCGACGTCCAACTCCCCTATTCGATGTCCGATCCGTTCAACACCGACTATATGCGGGCCGTCTACAACCTCGGTTACGCCGAGTTCGCTGCTGGAACCCTGTGGAGAGACAGCCCGGTTTTTCGATGAAAGCCTGTGAGTAGACACCGCAATATAGGGGGCGTGCAGACCTCAGAAGCTTGCCGCCGTGGTGTAGCGGAGAGACGACCGACATACATGACCGAAGGCGACAATGGTGCCTCACGGCGATGCCAAAGGGTCCCTACCCGTGCGGCCTTAGCGAGCAAATTGCGGCTGCCCGTCAGAGCGGCGTCTCGCCTGAGCGACAAGAGGTTGATCCGCTTTGCGATTTGCTCCGTTTGACGATTTCCAGTGCGTCGCTGCCATCCGGCTATCGGAGACGTCCTGGTCCGTTTGCGGACCCTGAGCGGTCGCTCGCCGATACGGCCAGGTATGTCCGTGCCGGTGCGAAGCGGACGTTGACCTTTCTTGGCAAGCTTCGTCCTTGGGAAAATCTGTCGCTGCCGATGGCTGCGCGAATTTGAAGTCAGAGCTTTGTTAAGGGGGACCTGCAAGCCCATCTCTCTGATGCAACTGACTTATGCGCATTGTATCTGTTCCTGAGACAATCAGACTCATTTTTATAGCCTAATAGCTTCATCCGTTCTCGATTAGGTTTCCACGCACACCAATTCGCCATCAACATGGAAACGGTGGACGAAACTTCAAACATCGGAGAACTGCCATGCTCACTCGTAGAGGACTCATCAAGAGCGCAGCAGCGCTTTTCGTAGCCGGATCGGTATCGGGCGGGTTCAACCCGGTGGTCGCGTCCCCACAAGTGGTGTAGCTGGGCGGTAGCGAAGCCGCTCGCGAGCGCGCCCTCGACAGCGCCGTAGCGAGCGA